>CAZEDB010000005.1:65350-89124 GCA_964510855.1 uncultured Enterobacteriaceae bacterium
CCAAACGAAGGTTGGTGATGCATCAACCACGCACCGGGGTAGACAAACGAGCGCGAAGCTAACGTTGTAATGACGGCTGCCATCGAGGCGGCTGACCCCTTGACCACTACATAAACCGGGGCGCGCGAGGTTTCCATGGCGCGCAAGATTTGGTAGCCCGCCATCACCGAGCCGCCCGGTGAATTATCAATCACGAGAAAAATGGGCGCGGTCGTATTCCGCGCATTATAAAAAGCAATCCGTTCGCAAACAAAGGATGCTAAGGCATCACTGACCACTCCATTACAAGGGATGCGACGATCGCTAATGCGCAAGGTGCCGTTTTGTAAGGGCTCAACAGGGTACTCCATTTGCGCACCTGGGATAACGCCTTCCACCCGACGTTGCGCCGCGAGTTTAGCTAAGCCAGCATCTGCTTTAATTAAACCAAGATTTGCTTCGGCTTGAGCGAGACGGGCGGTGACTTCGAGCTCTGCGCGAGTAGCGGCTTGGGCAGCATCTTTAGCCGCGACGCGTGCGGCCTCCAGCGCAGCCGTACGCATAAGGGCGAGACGTTCAGCCTCACCCTCAGCACCCGATAAATCTTGGAGAGCCGCTCGGCGCGCTGCTTCCGCTTCGAGCCGACGGAACTCATCGGTCTGGGCCCGATCTTTCAGACGCTGATTTAATAAGGTTACTTCAGCCCGCGCCTTAATCAGCTCAGTCTCTGCCACCACCTTAGGGTCAGGCGCCGACGCAGACGCCGTCGCAAAAAGCACGGCGAACGCCAACAGTGAGATTAAGGGGTGAACCATGAAAGAATGACCTATGGCGAGGATTGAGGTTCCCTCGAACCCTTTTTTCATAAAAAACACTTTATGGCCGCTTTACCTGTCCATTACCGCAACCGCCTGACCGGGGCGTTGGAGGTGGAGCAAATCTATGGCGAGAGCTGGCTACGCTGGTTATATGAGGGCAACCCCCTGGGCATCCTGTCTCTCCATGCCCTAGTGAAGCGGGCAGGGTTTTCAGCCTGGTATGGTCGCCAGCAAGATAAACCAGCGAGTGCCGCCAAAGTAGCTCCTTTTATTCGCGACTACGGCATCGCGATGGAGGATTTCATCACCCCGCCGGGTGGCTTTGCTACCTTTAATGATTTCTTCTACCGCACCTTAGCGCCGGGAGCACGCCCGATTGAGACCGACCCTGCCCTAGCGGTATTCCCGGCTGATGCGCGCCACTTAGGGTTTCAGAATATTTCTACTGCGCCGGGTATTTATGCGAAAGGCCAGCGCTTCGATGTCGCGCGCTTAGTAGGCGATGCCGCACTGGGCCGACTCTACGCCGAAGGCACGGTGGTGTGTTCGCGTCTTTGCCCAGTGGACTATCATCGCTTTCACTTCCCTGTCGCCGGCACAGCGAGTGAACCCGTCCTAATCAACGGTTGGCTAGGCTCAGTAAATCCCATCGCTTTGCGTCGCCATCTTGGGTGGCTTTGGGAAAATAAACGTCAGCGCGTGACCTTGGACGCAGGTCCTTTTGGTAAGGTTACTTTAGTTGCAGTTGGGGCGACCAATGTGGGCGGCATTGTTGAAACTTATAAGGCCGGACAGCTCCTAACCAAGGGGGCCGAGCGGGGTTACTTCCGTTTCGGGGGTTCCTGGGTTGCGACCCTTTTTGAGCCCGGGAAAGTCGTACTTTGTGAGGACTTAACGGCCGCTACCGCCGAAGGCGTCGAATTACTCGCCCGCTTTGGCACACCAATGGCGAGGCTTGCCTGATCTAGGGTAAACCCTAAAGATTCAAAAGTCGCTCAGGTGGTGGAATGGCAGACACATCCGCTTTAGGTGCGGACGCCGAAAGGCATGCGGGTTCGACTCCCGCCCTGAGCACCCTCCGAACTCGACAGACGCTAACCCTCGTTCAAAGTGGTGCACATGTTCGCCTGGCTCCGCAGGGCCCTAACCGGAGAGGCCCCTCCCGCAAGTGCACCGGCAGAAGAGCCCTTGCCTAGCGAGCGCATGGCTTCAACCCGACCTCCTGGCATGGAGTCGTGGATCGGGGTCGATCTCGATGGCACCCTAGCAGTCGCAACAAGTTGGAAAGGTATGGATCACATTGGTGCACCTGTCCCGGGCATGTTACGGCGGGTGCAGGCTTGGACCGCCCAAGGCCTGAAAGTTAAAATTGTCACCGCACGCGCGGGCGACCCTGTCGGGCTAGCCGCTACCCAAGCTTGGCTCTTACAAAATGGTTTAGGCGCTCTCGAAGTCACCGACCGTAAAGATTTTGGCATGCTCGAACTCTGGGACGACCGCGCTATCCAAGTCGTGCATAACACCGGTATCTGTTTTCTTAGCCCTTCGGTTTTCGGGCGACCTCGAGCACCCATCTTACCTGATGAAGCTCTCGGCCAAACTTACCTACTCATCGGCACCGAGCGATTCGCCACATTGAAGCCCGAGAGCGAAAAATCTACTCCCCCTCTACCATGATTGCCTCTCTAAAAGTTGAGTACTCGCTGCGCGTCTTAGCCCAACTCGCGCGACGACAAAAGCCTGGCTCAGTCGTGCGCATCGAAGACTTAGCCAAGGCTGAGGCAATTCCTGCCAACTACCTCGTGCAACTCCTCAACGAACTTCGTGAGGGCGAGCTGGTGGTTTCGAAGCGCGGAAAAGCTGGAGGCTATCGATTAGCCCGCAACCCAGCCGACATTACCCTGCAACAAGTACTTGCCGTAGTGGAGCCCTCACTCGGTAAGACCCGCGTGACGGTGAAAGGGGCCTCCGGACCGCAAGTTGCTGGGCTTTGGCGCGAACTTTCACGACGACTAGAAGGCGAACTTTCTAAACTCACCATCGCCCATCTCATGCGCGCCAGCGAAGGCGGCGATTGGGAGATTTGAGCAGGCGAGATAAGAGATTAGGGATAGGGGATGTGGGACAGGGTTAGCTATCCATCACGCAGTGGACTAATTCTCTTATCTCTAATCCCTAATCCCTCATCTCTTATCCCTAATCTCTAATCTCATATCTCTCATCTCTTATCTCAAATCACCACCATCGCGTCGCCGTAACTAAAGAAGCGGTAATTCTTTGCGATGGCTTCGGCGTAAATCTCTTTAAGCCAAGGTAAACCTTCATCCGATCCAGGAGTTAGAAAGGCTGAGACAAGGCAAAGCAGGGTCGACCGCGGTAAATGGAAATTGGTGAGCAAGTGCTCACAGCAACCAATGGTATCGCCCGGCTTAATAAACAAATCCGCCTCGCCGCGATAATCTCCCTCGGGCGCGTGAGCGTAGTCACCCTTGAGGGCACGACGGGCGGCTTCGGCAGCCCGAAGCGAAGTGGTGCCGACACAAAGGCGAGGCCGCTGATCACGAAGGGCAGCAAGCGTCGCCGCTGGAATACGATAGGTTTCACGGTGCATCTTGTGCGCCTCAATCGAGCCTTCATCAATGGGCTGAAATGTACCGAGACCCACTTCGAGAATTAAATCCGCAAAGCGATGGCCAGCCGCTTCCGTGCGCGCGAGTAACTCGGGCGTAAAATGCAGTCCGGCGGTAGGGGCGGCGGCGGCACGACGTTCCGAGCTGTCGGCGTAAACGGTCTGATAGCGTGAAGCATCATCAAACGAGACAATACCTGCGGCGGCCCGCGCTTGTAAGATATAGGGCGGGAGCGGAACCTCACCCGAAGCTTGAGCCAAAGCTTCTACGCTCCGACCCCCGGTGATTTCAAAACGAACTAAGTATTCTGCCCCGCCGCGATTAATGGCGTAGGCCCACCAACCCGCAGCCGCATCACCAAAGCCCCGAGGCTCCGAGGCGCGACGGCCAGGACGGAGCAGACACCACCATTCATTAGGGCGTTCGCTCGGACGTAAAAGCAGACACTCGACCTTACCTCCCGAGGGTCGAAAGCCCCGTAGCCGCGCATGCAACACACTGACGCGATTACGAATCAACGTAGTTGCGGGCGGCAATACCGAGGGCAGATCCGCCATCGTGAGGTGTTCGAGTTGACGCGTGGCCCGGCGGACGACCAGTAAGCGGGAGGCGTCACGACGCTCCGTAGGCACCGCAGCAATGCGCTCGGGCGGGAGCGTAAAATCAAGCGCCGAGGCGTCCATGCCTTTATCCTGTGGTGCGCGGAGGCGTGGTTAAAAGATGACCATCAATTCCGCGAACAGGTACGAACTCCTGGCCTTGCGGAGCTTTGCGCAACTCCTCTTCAACCGCAGAGAGTTTAGCGTCGAGGTCATCAATGCGGGCCACCAAGACCGCCTCGGGCGTGCTCGGCGTAACACAGGCACCAAACTCACGCAGGGTGTGGTGCGAGAGTACAATGTGCTCGAGACGTTCACGCAGCGAAACCTCGAGCCCAACTTTGGTGGCATGCTCACGAATGATGAAAGCCCCTAAAACGAGATGGCCGTGGAGATTGCCCGCACGGGTGAACGAAGCCTTCGACATCCCGGGCTCGAGTTTGGTGTATTCCTGCACCTTACCCATATCATGGAAAATAATGCCCGCGAGCGTCAGCGAGGGATCTACGCTTGGATAGAGCGGGAGTAAGGCGCGAGCGGCGCGTGCCATGCGCAAGGTATGCTCAAGTAAACCGTGACGGTAGGCATGGTGAACGCCCAGAGCGGCCACGGCCTCGCGAAAACGCTCGCCGTATTCAGTTAAGGCAGACTCTACCGTGGCGCGCAGGCCAGCATGAGGAATCGCGGCGATGACTTCATCGAGCGCGCGGGCCATGACCACAGGATCTTGCAAGGAGACGGGTGTAAGCCGCCCCATCAACGCTGGGTCGCGGCGCTCGTCTTCAGTAAGGAGCGCGAGGCTATCGGCTTTTAAATCAGGCTTACCGTTATAATCGCCTACGAGGCCGCCGACGCGCACGGGCATACCAGGGCGAAGGGATTCGACCGTAGAACGCAAAGGGGAATCCGCCCAGACCTTGAATTTCACCTCACCCGAAGCATCAGCCAGTGTAAGCTCGGTGTAGCTACCGCCATTGCGGGTCGGCTTGTTGGCCAAGTCTGTGACCGAACAAATGGCAAGAAAGCGGGCGCCCAAGCCAGCAGCTTTAGATTCACGTAGGGAGAGAAGCGTCTCGCTCATAGTTAGGAGATAAACGACTTACGGTTAAAGGGAAGCGGGAACCCGCTAGACAATGGCTTACACCTTAAAACCAACTCGCAGGCCCAAAAACGCCTTAAGCTGTCACCCGCAACCGATAGGGAATCAACCTGTAGGTTATTTTCCAACTGGCACCACCGGTTGACCGAGTAACCAGGCCAAGGCTCCATCAAGATGGCGGCGGAAATCAGGCTCCGCATAAGTTTCCTTAGTGTGGCCACCCGCAGTATAGAACATCTTGCCCTTGCCCACTGGCTTACACCAAGCCGAGGCATGCGTCTCGCCGTGGCGACTGCCTTGATAGGTTGAGGTATCTAAACGAAGAATAACTTTTATATCGGGTTCAAAACTCCGGAAGTTATACCACTCATCGGTTCTTAACCATCGTGCGGGTAAGTGAGCAGTGGCGGGGTGGGTCGGATCGACGACGACTTGGACAGCAGGTTGAATCCGAGGATGGCCCGCAAAGTAGGCTCCAATCATCCGACCATACCAAGGCCAGTTAAACTCGGTGTCGGTAGCAGCGTGAACGCCGAGAAACCGTCCGCCCGACTCAAGCCAATGTTCGAACGCCTGCTCTTGGCTGCGCTCAGGCAAGACGTCGCCACTGGTATTAAGAAAAGCAATAACCCGAAAGCGCTTGAGGTTCGGTGTCGTGAATTGCGTGGGGTCTTCGGTATGCTCAACTTCTAGTCCACGCGCTTGAGCCAGTTCGCGCACCGCCCGCACCGCTTCGGGAATCGAGTCATGCCTAAAGCCTGTGGTGCGGGTAAATAAAAGGATGCGCTGCGGTTCGCTAGCAGGCGCCGACGCTAGCGGGTTTTCTTTACCATTTACTAAGAGTTTTTCTTGGCTGGATGCGGCACAACCCAGCAACGTCGCCAGTAGGGCAACGAATGAGGTGAGGCGGACGGCTAAAGCAGGCATACAAGCTGCATATCAAGACACGCCATGGCTGTGCCTGTTCCTTGTTTTTTGGTAAGGCACATGCTTGAGGCGAGGAGTTGCACTCTCCCCCACCTATGGGTAATTCCCCTGCATGCGGTGGCGCCTGCTTACCTGGATCGGCCTAAGCCTTGTTGTCTTCACGGCCGGGTTAGTTAGCTATTTTTCCGTTCGTAAACCTTTACCGACAGCACCCCGGGGTCCGGTCGGTCTAGAAATTTCACCAGCGATCGAATCAAGGCGAGCTGAAGCGGTAAGGTCTAATTCAGGGACTGCGGAAGACGTCTTAGCCCAAATTATTACCGCACGTTTAAGCCAAGATCCTCAGTGGCTGGAAAAAGTAGTGAGCTTGTATCCAAACAATCCGAGCCTGCTCCTCGCCCAGTATGAGCAAGCACCCGATGATGCCAGTCGCGCAGCACTGCTTACGAATTTTCGTGAGGTCGAACCCGGTAATGCGCTCGGCCCTTTTCTCGAGGCTGGCATTGCCGCACGCCAAGGCGATCCCACGGCTTTAGCACGTGCTTTAACCGATGCCGCCTTGGCGCCGGATTTTAACCGGCATGAGTTAGCCCTCCTCCTCGCCACCGATAAAACTCTACGCGACAGCGGCCTTAGCGACGCAGAAGCTATGGCGCAAGCTAGCCAACCCTTAGCCCCCTCAACGCTCAACGATTTAGAGCAAGTAGGTAAAGGCATGGGCGAACTCCAAAGAGTTTTAATTGGACTCGGTGAATGGGATGAGGCGGATTTCTTGCTCGAACAAACCCTCAACCTCAGCGGCCGATTGCAATCCGAACCCCTACTGGCTGACAATTTTGCCGGTCTCGTGATTGAGTCGCAGCTCTTAAGCGCCCTCGATCCTGAAACCGTGATTGATTGGCAGGGAACACGCGCCGGTGACCGTCTACAAATGCTCGATCAGGAGTGGGTGCAATTAAGGCAGGCCGCGCGTACGCTCACGCCCACTCGCCGTGAAACTCTTACCCCCGCGCAATGGGCTGACTACCGCGAGCGACTTGCAACTCAAGGCGAACGCGCGGCACTTGAGGCCTTAGCTGAAGAGCGTTAACCAAAAAAAGGCGACCCGAAGGTCGCCTTAAAATCCATCCTCTAAGCTGAACTTAGTAGCGGTAGCTGTCGGGCTTGAAGGGGCCTTCAACCTTAACGCCAATATAGTCGGCTTGGCTCTTGGTCAGCTTGGTGAGGCGAACGCCAATCTTCTCGAGGTGCAGTCGGGCAACCTCTTCGTCTAAGTTCTTCGGTAAAACTACGACACCAGGCTTAGCCGTGGCGCGGGTTTCCCAGAGGTGAAGCTGGGCCAAGGTCTGATTAGAGAAGGAAGTCGACATCACATAACTTGGATGACCGGTGGCACAGCCAAGATTTACGAGGCGTCCTTCCGCGAGCATGTAAAGCTGGCGACCATCGGGCAAGGTGTAGCGATCCACTTGTGGCTTAATGGTATCTTTCTTTACACCCTTAGCACGATCGAGTCGGACGACTTGAATTTCGTTATCGAAGTGACCGATATTACAAACAATCGCTTGGTCCTTCATGCCCAATAAGTGATCGAGCGTGAGGATGTCGCGATTGCCTGTGGCGGTAACATAGATATCAGCCACCGGGAGAGCGTCTTCCACGGTGACAACGCGGTAGCCTTCCATCGCCGCTTGCAGCGCGCAAATAGGGTCAACTTCGCTGATCATCACGGTACAACCTAGACCGCGGAGAGATTGGGCAGAGCCCTTACCGACATCGCCGTAACCACAAACTAGCGCGACCTTACCAGCAATCATCACATCGGTCGCGCGCTTGATGCCATCCACCAAGGACTCGCGGCAGCCGTAGAGGTTATCGAACTTCGACTTCGTTGCGGTATCATTCACATTAACCGCAGGCACAAGCAAGCTGCCCTCTTCGAGCATGGTGTAGAGACGCTTAACGCCCGTGGTGGTCTCCTCTGAGACCCCCTTCCAATCTTTCACGACTTTATGCCAATGACCGGGGTGTTCTTTATGCGTACGGCGGAGGAGATCTTTAATCACCTGCTCTTCTTCCGATTCGGATTTGGTATTAATCCACTTCGAGCCGTTTTCTAACTCGTAACCCTTGTGAATGAGCAGGGTCGCATCGCCACCGTCATCGACGATGAGTTGCGGACCTTTACCATTAGGCCAAGTCAAGGCACGCCAAGTGCACTCCCAGTATTCTTGGAGATTTTCACCCTTCCAGGCGAACACGGGCACGCCTGCCTTCGCAATCGCGGCGGCGGCATGGTCTTGGGTGGAGAAAATATTGCACGAAGCCCAGCGCACATCGGCACCGAGAGCCACGAGGGTCTCAATCAGCACCGCAGTCTGAATCGTCATGTGGAGCGAGCCGGTAATGCGTACGCCTTTTAGGGGTTGGCGCTTGGCGTGCTTGGCGCGGAGCGCCATCAAGCCGGGCATCTCATGCTCCGCGACTTGGATTTCTTTACGGCCCCACTCTGCCAAGGAGAGATCGGCGACCTTGAAGTCGTCGCTCGCGAGCACGCGTTTAGCAGGTGATTTGAGGGAGGTTTTGGTTGGCATAAGTATTAGAGGTTCGAGGATTAAACTTTCAGAGCCTTCTTAAGGGCGGCAAGACGCGTGAGTTCTTCCCAGGGCAGACCCTTTTTGCCGAAGTGGCCATAATGGGTACTGGCGCGATAAATCGGACGACGCAAATCGAGTTGTGCAATAATTTCTGCAGGCTGGAAGCGGAAGACCTTTTTAACCGCCTTTAAGATCTGCGCTTCGCTCAATTTACCCGTGCCGAAGGTATCGACGTTCATGCTGGTCGGCTCAGGGTGACCAATCGCATAGGCGAATTGTAACTCAACCTTGGAAGCCACACCTGCAGCGACGAGGTGTTTAGCGACCCAGCGGCCCATATAGGCGGCCGAGCGGTCAACCTTGGTAGGATCCTTGCCCGAGAAAGCCCCACCTCCGTGGCGACCCATGCCTCCGTAGGTATCGACAATAATTTTCCGGCCCGTGAGACCACTATCACCCTGAGGTCCACCAACGACGAAACGTCCGGTCGGATTAATCAGAAACTCGGTGTGCTTTAAAAGATCGGCGGGGAGGGACTTGCGAATGACCTGCTCAATGCAAAAACGCTCGATGGCAGCATGCTTAGCATCGGCCGCATGTTGGGTGGAAATAACCACGTTCTCAATCGCCACTAAACGCCCGTCTTCATAACGTACCGCAACTTGCGACTTACAGTCAGGGCGTAGCCATTCGGTGCCCTTAGCCCCAGATTTTCTTAGATCGGCGAGGCGACAATTAAGACGGTGGGCAAACATGATGGGCGCAGGCATGAGCTCAGGGGTCTCATTGGAGGCGTAGCCAAACATAATACCTTGGTCCCCTGCCCCCATCTTAGCGTGCTTCTTACCCGCCGCTTTTCGCTCATCAACCCCTTGGGCAATATCGGGCGATTGTTTGGTTAGGAGATTGGTAACAAAAACTTTATCGGCATGGAAAACATCGTCGTCATGGGTATAACCAATTTCGCGCACCGCATCGCGCACAATGGTCTCAATATTTAGACGAGCCTTGGTGGTGATTTCACCCGCCACCACCACGTGGTTACTTTTAACTAAAGTTTCGCAAGCGACGCGAGAATGGCGGTCGCTAGCCAGACAGGCGTCAAGAACGCTGTCCGAAATACTGTCGGCGACCTTGTCGGGGTGACCCTCACCGACGGATTCCGAAGAGAAACTATAAGGGGCGTGGCGTGCCATAGATACCCCAGTGAGGTAACATGATTCATCAATTTATCAAGATTGGATGATGATTAATTAATTTAGCCTAACGCTTTGCTCGGCAAGACCCCACTTAAAGCCCGAAAGAGGGTTAAACTCTCTCTTAAGTCAGCAAATTTACGGGGCTCCCGGCTTGCTCGCCCTTTCTTCCCACTCCAGCCTTAAACTCCATGCGTGCCTCGCTGCCCGTGATTTTTCCGCGACCTCGCCGCTTTAAAATAACCGAGGGTCGACTCGGCTACGACCCCACAGCTTTCACTAACTGGATCAACCAACTTCCGCAGACCATCGCCCAGGCCACCTCACGCCTTAGCGCAAGTGAGCCAGGCGAATGGCGGATTATTCGAGAACCCAACCTACCAGCGGAGGGCTATCGCTTAAGCCTACAACCGAAGGGACTGCTGTTGCTTGCAGCCGATGCTCGCGGACTACTCTACGGTTGCGACACTCTGCGGCAACTCCAACGCCAAGCCGATGCGGCGGGTATGGCGTGTTTAGAAATTGAAGACGCACCTGACTTGGCGGTGCGAGGCTTCATGCTTGATATATCGCGCTGCAAAGTGCCCACCCGAGAAGAGCTTTTAAAGTTAATCACGGCGGCCTTTCATTTAAGACTTAATCAGTTCCAACTTTATGTTGAACACACCTTTGCGTTTCCGGGTCACGAAACGGTGTGGAGTCAGGCCTCACCCTTAACGGTTGAGGATCTCCAAGTCTTAGGCGCCCGTTGTCATGAGCTAGGCATCGAGTGGGTACCGAATCTCAATACCTTCGGCCATCTCGAACGTTGGCTTCGACATGAACCCTATCGGCAGCTTGCGGAATGTCCAGACGGATGGACCCACCCTCTGACCAACCAATTCAAACCTAATCCCTCCACGCTCTTTCCCTCTGAGGCTTCGCTCAAATTTGTCGCCTCACTGCTCGACGCCTACCTGCCGCACTTCACGAGCAGCCAAGTTAATATTGGCGGCGATGAGCCATGGGAGCTCGGACAAGGTCGAAGTCGCACCGCGGTTGCTGAACGCGGGAAACACCGGGTCTACTTAGAATTTCTCAATCAGATTCATGGGCTAGTGCAGACGCGAGGTAAGCGTATGCAATTTTGGGGCGATATCTTACTCGAAGATTTGGCGCTCGCAGGTGAAGCCCCCCAAGAGGCTTTACCTGTGGTGTGGGGTTACGATCCGGGACATCCCTTTACCGCCCAATGTGTACGGCTCGCAGACTTAGGTCGTGATTACCTCGTGGCCCCTGGGGCGAGTAATTGGCAGAGCTTTACTGGGCGACTTCCCTTAGCGCTACAGAATGTTTACGAAGCGGTAAATGCCGCCCAACAATTCCGTGCCCAAGGCGTGCTGATGACGTCGTGGGGCGACAACGGAAATCATCAACCTTGGTCGAGTTTTTGGCTACCCTTAGCAACGCTAGCAGCACGTGCTTGGAATAACGCACCTGACGCTTCACCTAATCATGTAAGTGGCCTTGCTGCCTTCTTAGATAATCCAGCGGATGCTCCTGCCATATTGGCCGCACTCGAGCACCTAGGCGCACTCGACAGTAAAGTGACCTATGCGATTCGAAATAAGAGTCTTTCTTGGGAAGGCTTAACCGCCCCAGCGGGAACACTCGAAACTTTAAGGGCGGCAACATCCCCAGCGGAAATTAACTTAGCCTGCAGCTGGCTTGATCAGGCAGAACCTTTGCTGGCAGCCATAAAAGATAAGCAAGTACGCGAGGAACTTAATACTGGGGCGGCACTCGCGCGGGCAGGTTTATTACGGTTACTCGGAAAACCTACCGTGGCCACTGACGCGCGCCATTTAGAAGCACGCTATCGTGCTACCTGGCTTAGCCGTGCACGGCCCGGCGGTCTCGAGGAAAGCGTAGCGGCACTCAACTTAGGTGGATGAGACTTAGTGCTTACCTAACGTCCACTGCACCGTGAGCCAGACTGAGTCCTCGGTACCAAACAGAGGCGAGCGGTCGTGGTCATATTGCAGTCGAAGCAAAAGCCCTTCAGCAGGTTGCCAACTCAGTAAGGGGGAGATGCGCGTACGGGCTTCGCGAGCCTCATCGCGCTCAGCCGACTCATAGTCCCCGCGATCAAGCGGGACCGCACGCTCAGCTCGCACCCCAGTAATCCAGCCTTCACTCAAGCCCGTGGTGACTGAAAAAGCCACCGCAAGATCTTGTAAGCGATCGGCAGCAACCGAGACGGGGTCGCCTAGATCATCCAAAAAATTAGCGGCGTTGGCTTCATAATCCCGATAAAGCAATTCCATGTCGAAGGAGAGCCAGCGTTGGTTACTCATCTCACGCCGCCATTCCACATCCCATGCGCCAATCCAAGTTGCGCCACCGGTGCTATTATCGGCAGCTGCAACCGAGATTGCGGAGGCAAGCGAAGTACCTTCGCTAAGTTTATAGGCGCGCTCATTACGGAGCGTAACCAAGGGGCCCGAACCAAGAGAAGGATCATGCGGGCGACCGAGATAGCCTTCGTGGTGCTCATGGTCACCATGATCATGACCCGCCTCATGTGCAGAACGGAAGGAGAAGGCGGTATCCCCAGTAGCACGCTGCAGAGCGAGAGTCCAAAGCGATTTACCTGGCTCAGCTTCCCACGAAACTTGGGCACCAGGATTGCGCAAACCTTCAGAACCTAAGAAGCGACCGTAGAAAAGAGGGGCATTGGCAAAAGTCCACGCGTGCGGGTGCAGGGTGTTCGTAAGGCCTAAGGGCGTAAGAAAAATTCCTGCTCGAAGCTTTAAAATGTCGCGACTCCACTCGGCATAGACTTCTTCGAGTTCACTTTCGGTGGTTTCGCCTGGGTGACGATGCACATGAAAAGCAGCGGCGACTTCAAGACGGCCGCCTGCCCAGTCCCGCGACATCCGTCCAAAAAGCTCAGCACCCCCAAAAGCAAGGTCCTCATGCGCTGGGTCAGTATGCGCGTTAGCAAGGGTGTCCTCGTAAGCATCGCCCGCAGTGGTTTTTGCCAGCGAACCACTCACCACCAAAGCCGCACGGGTGTCCCAGGCAGAAGCAGCGGGGTTAGGGGCAGGCGCCGGAGGGGGGCCAACTTGGGCTAACGAAGACGCGGCGATGAGCAGGGGGAGTAGGGCTTTCATACTAACGCAACTTTTTTGCAATTAAATGAGGGCTGTCAATCCTTGGGTTGGCGGCACCCCCCTTCCCCGCTAAAGACAGCGCGTGGATCCGCTCAAACAACTCATTACCCTCTTAGCCTTACTTAACCCGATTGGCGTCATCCCCTTCTTCATTCACTTCACCCGGGATTTAAACCCCGCCCAACGCCGACGGACGATTTGGGTATGTGCTCTAACGGTATTTTCCGTCATGGCCGTGAGTGGCGTCGCTGGACTGCAAGTGCTGGAGTTCTTTGGTATCTCGTTAGCCTCATTCCAGGTGGGAGGCGGCATCTTACTTTTAATCAACGCCATTCAAATGCTCAATGCAGAGCCGGCAGATAGTAACCCACGCGAAGTCGCTGCCGCCTCAGCCAAACTCGATGCGGGTGATAGCATGGCGATTAGTCCGCTAACAATTCCACTGTTAACTGGTCCGGCCACGCTTTCGACCATGGTGATTTATTCGCAGCAAGCGAAAGGTCCGACTGACTACGCCCTGCTCGTGGGTTACGGAATCGTAGGCGCGTTCGTAACCTTCATTGCATTCATGAGTGCAGAGCGTATCACCCGTCTCTTAAAACAGACGGGCATCAATGTCCTGACCCGCATCATGGGCCTCATTCTCGCCGCCGTAGGCGTAGAAATTATGGCCGCAGGCTTACTCGCCCTCTTCCCTGCCCTCGGCGGAACTTAATCTTAGCTTAGTCGCCGCCGCGGCGAGGTTTACCAGTAGAAGCGAAGAAAGCCCGCACCCGCTCAGCGAGATAATCGCGGTTGAGGTGAGCGATGACATCGAGGGTGATGCCTTTGGGGCAGTGCGCTTGGCACTCACCGTAATTGGTGCAATTACCAAAGCCGGCCTCATCCATCGCCTTAACCATGGCAACGGCACGACGGCCCGCTTCGGGCTTACCTTGGGGAAGAAGATTTAAATGGGTTACTTTGGCGCCCACAAAAAGCATGGCCGAACCGTTCTTACAGGCAGCAACACACGCCCCACAACCAATGCACTCGGCCGCATCCATCGCCGCATCCGCCAGAGGCTTAGGCACTGGGATGTTATTGGCTTCAGGTGCAGAACCTGTGCGCACGGAGATAAAACCACCGGCTTGGATCACCTTATCAAAAGCCGAGCGATTAACGACTAAGTCGCGCACCACCGGGAAGGCGCGCGCACGCCAAGGCTCGATAGTAATGGTCTCACCATCACGGAAATGGCGCATATGTAACTGACAGGTCGTGACACCGGGCAAGGGACCATGAGGCATGCCATTGATGGTCATTGAACACATCCCGCAAATCCCCTCACGGCAATCGTGGTCAAAAGCTACCGGCTCTTTGCCCGCGCGAATTAAACCTTCGTTGAGCAAATCCATCATCTCCAAGAAGGAGGCGGAGGTCGGCACGCCCGCAAGGTTGTGTTCTTCAAAAGCCCCAGGAGTGTTGGGACGTTTACGCCAAACGCGTATCTTCAAGCGCAAGTGGGTCGTGTGCTCCGCAGGGGTTGAGGCGCTGGGCGTGGAATCTAAATGATTTTCCTTAACCATGGTTGTAAGTGATTACTTGTAAGAGCGAGTGGTGAAGGCGACTTCCTCGTAGGTGAGGGGCTCGGTGTGGCGGACAGGAATCGCTCCCTCGCCCTTCCACTCCCAAGCGGCAACGTGAGCAAACTTCGCGTCATCGCGACGGGCTTCACCTTCATCTTGATACTCGGTACGGAAGTGACCGCCACAGGACTCCTCACGCGTAAGCGCATCGCGGCACATGAGTTCACCGAACTCTAAGAAATCGGCCACCCGGCCCGCATGCTCAAGCGCAGGCGTAATGCCTTCGCCATCACCGGGCACGCTCACATTGGTCCAGAAATCATCGCGTAAGGCGCGGATGTCGGCAATGGCTTGAGTTAAGCCCGACTTCGAGCGCGCCATCCCACACTGCTCCCAAATAATACGTCCGAGGCGTTTGTGATACGAGCGAGGGGTTTCCTTACCACCTACCGAAAGTAACCGCTTAACCCGATCCTGGGTTTCGGCGAGAGCTTGGCGATATTCAGCACCTTCACCGGAAGGTCGCCCGCTGAGTCCGACGCCGGCGAGATAATCTGCCACGGTAGTCGGGAGAACAAAATAACCGTCGGCTAATCCCTGCATCAAAGCTGAAGCCCCGAGACGATTGGCACCGTGATCGGAGAAGTTCGCTTCGCCGCCAACAAAGAGGCCAGGAATATTCGACTGCAAGTTATAATCTACCCAGAGACCGCCCATGGTGTAGTGCACCGCAGGGTAAATCCGCATCGGGCGGCGGTAGGCATTCTCGTTCGTAATGTTTTCATACATATCGAACAAATTACCGTAGCGCTCACGAATCGTAGCCTCGCCTAAGCGAGAAATCGAAGCCGAGAAGTCTAGGTAGACACCGAGTCGGCGGCCATCCACCGCGGGGCCAACGCCGAGACCAGCATCACAAACTTCTTTCGCGGCCCGCGAGGCAATGTCACGCGGGGCAAGATTACCATAGCTGGGGTATTTACGCTCGAGGAAGTAATCCCGTCCGGACTCGGGGATTTGCGAGGGATCCTTCAGCGCATCCGCCGCATTTTTGGGTACCCAAACGCGGCCGTCATTGCGCAGGGATTCCGACATTAACGTGAGCTTCGATTGATCGTCTCCGTGGGCAGGAATGCAGGTAGGGTGAATTTGGGTGTAACAAGGATTAGCGAATAAAGCGCCGCGACGGTGCGCCCGGTGAGTCGCCGTCACATTACACCCCTGAGCGTTGGTCGAGAGGTAGAAGACATTGCCATAACCGCCGGTGCAAAGCACCACGCAGTCAGCGGCCCAAGAGCGCACCTCACCCGTAGCAAGATTACGCGTTACAATCCCCTTGGCGTGTCCACCAACTAAGACCAAATCGAGCATCTCATGCCGCGGGTACATGCGCACGGTCCCAGCTCCGATCTGACGCGAGAGTGACGAGTACGCACCGAGCAAAAGCTGCTGACCGGTTTGACCGCGGGCATAGAAGGTCCGAGAAACTTGGGCACCGCCGAAGGAGCGATTGGCCAAGGCGCCGCCGTACTCGCGCGCAAAGGGCACACCCTGAGCCACACACTGGTCGATAATGGCAGTGGAGAGTTCGGCGAGGCGATGCACATTGGCTTCGCGCGCTCGATAGTCGCCCCCCTTAATCGTATCCAAGAAAAGTCGGCGTACTGAATCGCCGTCGTTTTGATAATTCTTAGCGGCGTTAATGCCACCTTGGGCAGCAATGGAGTGGGCGCGGCGCGGGCTATCTTGATAGCAGAAGCATGAAACGTCGTAACCGAGTTCGCCAAGCGAAGCCGCGGCGGCGGAACCAGCCAAACCTGAACCCACCACAATCACATGATATTTCCGGCGGTTAGCAGGATTAACCATGCGCAGCTTAGTCTTATGACTCTGCCACTTTTGGGCGAGGGGACCTGAGGGGATTTTGGAATCAGGAAGCATGGGAATTATTTAGCGGTGGCCAACACGTGAATAGGGATGGAGGCGAAGCCCAAAAAGATTACCCACCCATAAGCCACCGCGGCCTTGTCGATGCGACCGCGCCAGCGTTCATTGCGGAAGCCTAAGGTCTGGAACATACTGGCAACACCATGGCTTAAGTGCAGGCACAAGAGCGCCATGGAGACGACATAGAAGGCAGAGACGCCCACCGATTTAAAACCTAGGATGAGCATCGCGTGCACCTGACCTGCATCGCCGGCTGCTGTAACCTCAGGGTTTACAGTACGGAAGGTAAAGTGAAGCAGGTGAAAAATGAGGAAGCCCAAGAGGACGATTCCCGTGTAAGGCATGGTGCGCGACGACTTACTCGCTACCCGGGTGGCATCGAGCGAGGGACCTCCCGCGCGGGCAGCACGATTTTCCGCCGTGAGCAAAATTGCCACCCAAACGTGGGCGATCACCGAAGCCAATAAGACAAGGCGCGCAATCCAAAGGGCTGGACCTAAACTATGCAGCCATTTCGCATAAGCATCGAGGGCTGCGGGGCCGGCAAAATAGAGTAAATTGCCGCTCATGTGACCGGCAACAAAGCCCACCAGCACAAGACCGGTGAT
The DNA here is from genome assembly GCA_964510855.1 of uncultured Enterobacteriaceae bacterium. Taxonomy (GTDB): domain Bacteria; phylum Verrucomicrobiota; class Verrucomicrobiia; order Opitutales; family UBA953; genus UBA8828. Next base: position 82,474 of record CAZEDB010000005.1, read on the forward strand.
CGCCATAATAGCTTTTTTTACGAGCGAGGAAGGCCCGCGGCATTCAGACTGAGTGCTGGACATAGTAGGTAGGCTCTATTGGAAGGGGGAATAGCCCATTTGCCCACCCCGCGGACCAAGAGAAGGGGAGGTATTAGCAGGGGGGCTACTGAACTTAAGCAAAAGTGATGGGAGGGATGTATCCTATCCTTGCCAAGAGAGGCCCGTGACATGAAATACCTAGGTCCAGACTGGCGGCCCATCCATGGACCCGCCGGTCTTTTGCTTTTTACCGACCTAACCCTCTATGAAGTACCTTTTTGTCACCGGCGGCGTCATCTCTTCGCTGGGCAAGGGCTTAACCGCCGGAGCCCTGGGCGCGCTGTTGGAATGTCGCGGCCTAAAAGTGCGCATCCAGAAGTTCGATCCTTACCTTAACGTCGATCCGGGCACGATGAGCCCCTACCAACACGGCGAAGTTTATGTTCTCGATGATGGCGCCGAAACCGACCTCGATCTCGGGCATTACGAGCGCTTCACCTCGGGAAAACTTTCGCGAAAAAATAGTCTCACTTCAGGTCAAGTTTATGAAACCGTCATCTCACAAGAACGGCGCGGGGATTATCTCGGAAAAACCGTGCAGGTTATCCCGCACGTCACCGATGAAATTAAAAAACGCATTCGTGAAGGCGGCGAAGGGGTTGATGTTTTAATTACTGAAATTGGTGGCACGACGGGCGACATTGAAGGTCTGCCGTTTCTCGAAGCCTTACGTCAGTTCCAACACGACGCCGGGCGTGAAAACGTCGCTTTCCTCCATTGCACCTTAGTTCCTTACATTAAGGCCGCGGCTGAACTTAAAACTAAACCCTCGCAACAATCCGTAGCCAAACTCCGTGAAATCGGCATCCAGCCTGATATTTTAGTCTGCCGCACGGACCGTCCCATCGGCGAAGAAAACCGGCAGAAGCTATCACTCTACTGCAATGTTGCCCTCGAGGCGGTGATTGAATGTCGCGACGTTGCCCATTCCATTTACGAGCTTCCGCTCATGCTCGCCGAGCAACGTATCGACGACTTCGTAGTACGGCGCTTAGGTTTAACTTGCGGGCCGCTCGACTTACGTCCGTGGCGCGAAACCGTGCGTCGTCTCCTAGAACCCAAGGGTCGGGTGCGCGTGGGCGTGGTTGGAAAATACATCGAGCTGCAAGATGCTTACAAATCGGTCTACGAGTCACTGGTTCATGGCGGCATTGCTAATGAAGTAGCGGTTGAAGTGGTTCGAATTGATGCTGAAGTTTTAGAAACCGAAGGCACGCAAGCACTCGCTGGGCTTGATGGCATTCTTATTCCGGGCGGTTTCGGCAATCGGGGGATCGAAGGTAAAATTCTCGCGGCCCGATTTGCCCGCGAACGTCAGATTCCCTGCTACGGTCTTTGTCTAGGAATGCAGGTCATCACCATTGAATTTGCCCGTTCGGTATTGGGTTTAAAACGCGCCCACTCAACGGAGTTTGACCCAGTAACACCTGACCCCGTGATTCACCTCATGGAGGAGCAAAAAGGTCTAGTTACTAAGGGGGCAACTATGCGACTGGGTGCCTATAAGTGTGACTTAGTCGCGGGATCACGGGCGGCAGCGGCTTATGGTCAAACCAGCATCAGTGAGCGGCATCGCCATCGCTTTGAATACAATGGTGCCTACCGCCAACAATTGGAGGCAGCGGGCCTGAAAGTCGGAGGCACCAACCCTGAGACGGGGTTGGTTGAAATTGTCGAAGTCGCCAATCATCCCTGGATGGTAGGTGTCCAATATCACCCTGAATTTAAGTCTTCGCCCACCCGACCCCATCCGCTCTTTGCCGCTTTCATTCGCGCCGCACTCGACCGGGCAACCAAGGCCTGTTAGCGGCTCAGACAAAAACTTAGTTTTGGGGCGCTAGGGGTTGCAAGCCACTCTCTTAGAGATTGGCTATACTTCTTACCCTATGACTACCCCCTCCGCCTCCTGGGTCCCTCGACTTCGCGAGCAAGTCGCCCGCGTCGTTGTCGGCCAACAATATTTGGTCGACCGACTCTTGGTCGGCTTACTGGCCAATGGCCACGTGCTCCTCGAAGGCGTCCCAGGTTTAGCCAAGACCCTTTCAGTGCGAACCTTAGCCCACGCCATTCGGGCTGATTTTTCACGCGTGCAATTTACGCCCGACTTATTGCCCGCCGACATTGTGGGTACGTTGATTTACAATCCTCAAGATGGCAACTACCACGCCAAGCGGGGTCCAATCTTTGCCCACTTAGTTTTAGCCGACGAAATTAACCGTGCTCCAGCTAAAGTTCAGTCGGCCCTGCTCGAAGCCATGCAAGAGCGACAAGTGACGCTCGGAGGTGAAACCCACCGCCTACCCACGCCCTTCCTCGTCCTCGCCACGCAAAACCCTATCGACCAAGAAGGTACTTACCCACTCCCCGAAGCGCAGGTCGATCGGTTCATGCTCAAACTTAACATTGGTTATCCAACGCGCGAAGAAGAGCGCCGCATCCTCGATGCGATGGCAACGACCTCACCTCGCCTTGAAGTCGAAGCGGTGATTGGCACCGAAGATATTTTAGCCGCCCGTACCGAAGTTGATGCCGTACGCGTAGCAGATTCCATCCGCGACTACATCGTATCCCTGGTGCTTGCCACGCGCGGACATGAACCCGGCGGGCCTGATCTCAAGGGGCTGGTACAATTTGGTGCCTCACCTCGCGCCACCATTAATCTCACCCTGGCCGCTAAAGCTTGGGCTTACTTACAAGGGCGTGACCATGTCGTGCCGCAAGATGTTAAGGACCTTGCACCCGATGTTCTACGTCACCGCCTCATCCTTACCTACGAAGCGGATGCTGAGGGTATCGATGCAGATGCGATTGTGCGCCGCGTCCTCGACACCGTGCGCGTTCCCTGAACTTAAGCGCCTGCACGCTTGGAAGCCGAAACGCTCAGTCCTCAGGAAGTTCTCCGCCGCGCTCGCCGGGTTGAACTAAGGGCAGCGCGTCTGGTGACCGACGCCATGGTGGGGGCTTACTTGTCGCGCTTTAAAGGTCGAGGTACAGACTTTGAAGAACTCCGTGAATACATTCCTGGGGATGACGTACGCTCGATTGATTGGAATGTAACCGCCCGCACAGGCCGACCTTTTGTTCGTCTCCATCGTGAGGAACGTGAGTTGGGATTAATTCTCGCCGTCGATATTTCAGGATCCTCCAGTTTTGGTTCCTCGGATTTTTCTATACGCGAACGCGCTGCTGAAGTCGCCGCGATTCTCGGTCTGTCCGCTCTGCGAGCAGGCGACAAAGTGGGGCTTTTGCTTTTTAGCGATCACGCTGAGCACTGGATCCCCCCGCGCAAAGGCCGCCGGCAAGTCTTACGCGTGGTGCGCGATATTCTCGAACGACCTGCTCGTTCACGACGTACCGCCTTTGCTGCGCCCCTTCGGCGTTTAGCCCGAGCCGCACGCCGACGCTCCTCAGTATTTGTACTCTCGGATTTTCATCCCGGCCCCGAGGGCGCCGAGGCGATGGTGGCTGCCTTAGGTCAACTCAATGCCCGACACGATGTGGCCTGTATACACTTAGTTGATGAACGTACACGTGAACTCCCAGATGCTGGGCGGATCACGCTCGAAGATACCGAAACCGGGGAACTCGTTGAGGTGAATACCCATGACGCAAGCGTGCGGGCACAATATGCCACGCAAGCCACGGAACGTTTGACGGCGATTGAAACCGCGCTCCGCCGCGCCCAGATCGACACCCTACGACTTGCGTCAACTGTAAGACCCGCTCCTGCCCTCGCACGCTTCCTGGAAAACCGAAAACGCCGTCGATGAATCCAGAAGCTCCTTTCCTACTTGGCCCCCAGCCTGAAATTCCGCCACCTTGGCTGGAAGCCCATGGAAGCATCCTACTCGCGAGTATAACTTTAGCCTTAGGGGTGAGTTGGTTAGCATGGCGTTGGTTTGGACGACGAATGCAGCCAGAAGACCCTGGCGTAACTTGCCAACGTGCCTTGGTGCGGGCCCGACAAAACCCTGATGCGTTAACCCGCGTAACGGCGGCCACGGCTGCTCTCCGGGCGTACTTGGCCGCGGTTTGCGCAGAAGCACCAGCAGGCTTAAGTACCGAACAGTTAACGGCTCGCGTGGGCAGCTCACCTCTTCTTGCCACCGCCGCTGACCCAGTGATTCGGGCCTTACGGGCTGCCGACCGTGCGAAATTTGCTGGTGCCGCCGTAGAAGACCAACGCCTACTCGAGCAAGTGGAAGATGCCCTTGCTCGCGTTGAGTTAGCACGTCGCGCCCTATGGAAGGAGGCCTTAAGATGAATCCCGAAGGTCTAGGTTTTCAATTTACTCACCCCGAGGCTCTTCTCCTCCTCGCCCTGCTTCCGCTTTGGGCATGGTGGTTGGGACGTGCGGGTCGTGCGGCCGCCCTTCCCTTTCCTGACACATCCTTAGTTGGCAAACTTGGCAAGCCGGTGCGCGAAGCCCGCGGTCGCTTACGTCCTCTCTTTCGTCTCTTAGCGGCCGCGTGTTGTATTGTAGCTTTGGCCGGACCTCGCACGGCCAGCAAGGAAGTGGAGCGCGACTCTGAAGGCGTCGATATTCTTTTAGTGGTCGATTTATCCTGGTCGATGTTGGCCATGGACATGGGCGGCGAAAATGAGGAAGTGACGCGCTGGTCAGCGACTAAAGTGGTGATTCAAGAGTTCTTGAGTGGACGGCCCGATGACCGCGTAGGCGCCGTAGTCTTTTCAGGTAAACCTTACCTGCTCAGCCCGCTCACCATTAATAAAGAGTGGGTTGAAAAAGGGATGGGGCGCATGCACATCGGGGCCATTCGTGAAACCGGCACCGCCATCGGCGACGCCATGGCCATGGCAGTCGATCGCATGAAGGGGCTGCCCAAGAAATCCTCCAAGGTCATCGTACTCTTAACCGATGGAGATGATAACCAAAGTCGGGCGGTCTTACCTGTACCCTCAGCTGAACTCGCCGCCGCCCTCGGCATCCGCGTTCATACTATTGGTTTAGGTAAAGATGAACCTACCATGCTACCGCAGTTTAATCCTGCGAACGGAGAAATCTTACGCGACCCCCTGGGGCGACCAATCCCCATGCAAACCATTAACCCAGCTAACTATGATGTGCTGCGGACGATGGCGAAGGTCGGTGGGGGACAGTTTTTCCGGGCCTTAGATCGTGAGCAGCTCCGTCGGGTCTACGCTGAGATTGATCGCATGGAGCGTACCGAAGTGCGCATTCGTGAATCTGTTGCCTACGAAGACCATCGAGCTTGGTGGATTGCCGCCGCCTTATTACTTTTGTGGGCTGAACTCCTTAACCGCGCGCTCCGGCCGCGCTCACCTTAAGATGGACTTTACCGACCCACATTTTGTTCGGCCCTGGGTACTTGGAGCTAGCGCTGCCGGCGTCCTAATCCTCGCCGTGCTCCTTGCGACGGCTGCCCGTCGACGACCCGAGCGCTTAGCAGGATTCCTTTCCGGGCGCGCCCTCTTGCGTCACTTGAGCGGCGTTTCTTCGCTGCGTCGAGGCCTACGCGCCACCCTCGCACTTCTAGCCCTCATGTTCCTCGGCATAGCCGCGGCTGGACCGCGTTGGGGTGCGACCACGGTAGAAGAAAAGCCGGCCGCAGAAGATGTAGTATTTGTGTTAGATACCTCGAAATCGATGTTGGTTCGGGACATGCGACCCTCACGGCTCGAGCGTGCCAAAACCTCCATCGCTGCGTTTGTCCGACGCAAAGGCACGGGTAGTGTCGGGTTAGTAGCGTTTTCGGGTCAGGCCTTTTTACAATGCCCACTCACCCGGGACTACGACGGGTTCTTCCGAGTCTTAGGCGAAACCGATACGCGAGCGATACCGGTTGCAGGCACCGATATCGCCCGTGCGCTTGAAGAAGCGGAGTTGGGAGTACCTTCGGTTAGTTTTTCTTTTTCTTGGGTAAAATGTTCTACTAATTTATCTTTTAACATCATCTCCAAATCCAACTCCATTGCTTGTTTCTTGGTTACACCATACATAACGCCCAAGAAATGTTGGATTACTTCGTGCATCGCAGAACCAAAAATTGTATGAATGTTAGCGGATGATTCTCCTAACTTATCAATATAGTTTAACTTGAATTGTTGGGGACATGATGTCCACATTGAGTATTGTGAGTAACTTACCTTTGCCATTTATATATCGTTAGACTACAAAGATACGAAAAAAGTTTGGGAATACCAAACTTTTCGTTGTTTATTTTGATAATTCTTCTCTCATTTTATTAAAATCAATACCACCAAGTTTAGTTGCATCAGTATCAAACATTTTATCTAAAGTGGAAGTAAATCCAACAACAGTTTCTACTGAATTTTCAATATTCTGTTCTGATTTTATAAAATTTATTAGATTATGTATTTCTGAAATTGTTTTTTGTTCATCTAATGTTTTTATGCCATTTTCTAAAAATATTATTACTTTTTCTTTTTCAATATCACTTATATTATTTAGACTTACATGATGTGGTACCCATGCATAATAAAAATCTATGTGTTTTGATGTGGTTATGTATTGATTATCTTTCATAAAATTGATAAAATCAAAAATATGATAGACATTCCATATAG
>CAZEDB010000006.1:0-22521 GCA_964510855.1 uncultured Enterobacteriaceae bacterium
AGCCTTTCACGGGCACGATGCTCAAGGTCTGGCCATCCACACCTGCATTCCTGAGTTTCTCATTGAACCCCCTTTATCTTAAGCATGCGACTCACTGATCTTAATAGCGGCCGCGATATCGGCGCCAACAGCTTGCTGCTAGAATTTGGCGACCACCGTATGGTCGTCGATTGCGGCATGCATCCTAAACACGTTGGGCGCGCCTCGCTGCCACGACTCAATCTCGTGGAAGGGAAAGTGGACAGTATTGTGCTGACCCACTGCCATCTCGATCACTTAGGCTCGCTGCCGTTACTGGTCCGAGGCAACCCCCGCACCCGCGTTTTGACTTCAGCAGCCAATACCCTTTTTGCCCAACGCTTACTGCGAAACTCTTATAGTGTGATGGGACGGCAACGCGAGGAACTCGGCAACACCGAGCTCCCCATGTACACCCCCAGCGATATTGAGCGCGTGGAAGCCGCCCTCAGCGCTGTCCCGCTTAACCTACCGCGCCGTATCGGTCGCGGGAATGATGAAATTGAACTCACCTTCCACCGCGCAGGCCACGTCGCAGGCGCGGTAGGGTTTACGGCAGTGCATCAAGGCCAACGTGTTTTTGTTACCGGCGATGTACACTTCACGCCCCAGCGCACCATTCCTGCCGCCGAGTTTCCGCGCAAGCCCGTCGACATTCTCATTATGGAATGTACTCGGGGGGCAACCACGACCATTCCTGATGCGAGTCGTGCCACGGAAGAGCAGCGCCTCCTTCGTGCCATTAACCGCGTCATTGATGGCGGAGGCTCGGTCCTAATTCCTGCTTTTGCCTTTGGTCGTATGCAGGAACTTTTACTTTTCTTGTCTGAGGCCGCTGACCGCGGGGAACTCGCCGACTGTCCTATCTTCTGCTCAGGCCTCGGTCTCGATTTGTGCGACTATCTTTCCGAAGCCTCCCGTCGGACCCGACAAGTAACCTTCGATCGCAACGTGCTTGACCACTTGGGCATCATTGCGCTGCGCAAACAATACACCGACCCAGGTAAGCGCCCTCGCGAGGCCGGCATCTACTTACTTTCAAGCGGTATGTTGGTTGAAAAAACTCCCGCTTGGCGCATGGCCGCCAATTTACTCGATCACGAAGATTGCGCGGTGTTCTTCGCTGGTTACTGCGACCCCGACACTCCGGGTGGTCAGCTCATTGGCACCCCCAAAGGGGGCGAATTCGAATTTAAAGGTCTCGATCATGTGGCCAAGGTGAACGCAGAAATTGATCGCTTTCATTTAAGTGGTCACGCCGACCGTGAGGAACTGATAACCTTTGCCCAAGACTTAGCCCCGCGGCACATTGTACTGACGCATGGCGACCCTCCCGCCCGCGAATGGATGATAAAGAAGTTAAAGGAAGTTCTGCCCCAAACCCAGGTGCATGACCCTGAGCCAGGCCGACCTATTGATTTAATATGAGTACCCTACCCCGCGGGCTCGCTCAGTGGCATAACCACTTTGCTGACCGCGGGCCTGGGCCTACCGCTGAAGCCTGGCTCCTGCGCCTTGCAGAAATTCCCGCCGCTACTCAGCGCGCTGCCTTAGTAGGTTTGCCTGATATGCGTACCTTGCTGCGGCGCTTTGAGGCCGCGTGGGAGCATCGTCAGCAACCGCTAGGCGGGGTGCCTTTTTTAGCTAAGGACTTGTTTCACTTGGCTGGCACCCCAACGCGCGCGGGCACAACCTTCCTCGCCGATATCCTTGAAACTCCCCAGCACGATAGTGAGTTGTTGCAGATAGCCCAACACCAGGCGGGAGCGGTCTGCTGCGGAAAAACTCAACTCAACGAGCTTGCCTTCGGTTTGAGCGGGGAAAATCCGCACGTGGGTAATTGTCCGCACCCTCAAGAGGCGACGCGCTTGAGTGGGGGTTCTTCTTCAGGTTCAGCCTGGGCAGTGGGAGTTGGACTGGTCCCCTTTGCCCTAGCCACTGACACCGCAGGCTCCATTCGCGTGCCCGCCACCCACTGCGGCGTCTTCGGATTAAGGCTACCTGTCGGTCATCACACCTCAGATATTTTCCCCTTAGCACCGAGCTATGATACCGCGGGCTGGATAACCGGTAGTGCGGTTGACTTAAGCCTACTCACCCAAGAACTCATGGGAGCTCCGACGCAAACTACCGGTAAAGGATTATGGTTAGGTGCAGGAAACGTTTCCATTCCAACGGATATTTTAAAATGCCAACACCACCTTGCACGTACGTTAGGGGCAGAAGAAGATGCCCAACTCGCAGCTGAGTTAACCTTAGCCTTCGCAGCCGCCGGGGATGCTTATGCCTGCCTTGGTAGTTGGGAGGCCGCCCAAGTCCATGCCCACTGGCTTAACTCGCATGCCGAAGCGCTTGACCCCAACGTGCGTGCCCGACTGCAAGCCGGAGCAGGCCGCACCCTTGAAGCCCGCCAAGCAGCGGCAGCGATTCAAAGTAAGGTACGGAACGCCTTAGACATTTGCTTTCAAGCTGGGTGGGACTGGATTGCCCTACCCTGCACGCGTGGACCAGCGGTACGCTTAGGCCATCACGACAACGACGAGCGTTGCGCCCTCTTACAACTGAATGCGCCCGCAACCCTTGCGGGGCTTGGCGTGGTCGCTCTCCCCGTACCGCTAAGCCAAGGCCTTACCGCTGGCATCCAACTCATCGCCCGAGACTGGGCAACCTTACAAGCCTTAGCCCAATTACCTAGGGAGGCAAAAATTTAGCGCCGACGACGTAAGTGGGCGGCGGGCAAACCCAGAGCATCGCGATACTTAGCCACGGTACGACGGGCGATACGCATGCCCCGCTTACGCAACTCCAAGGTAATGGCCTCATCGGAGAGCGGCTCTCCCGGATTTTCTCGGGCTAAAATATCTGCGATAACCTCTTGTACGCCCGAGGCAGCGATGGCCCCGCCTTCCTCCGTTGCTACACCCGAAGAGAAGAAACTGCGCAGTTCACGTAAACCCCAGGGCGTGCGCATCCATTTATTAGCTGCAGCGCGTGAAACAGTGGTTTCATGCACACCTAGATCTTTTGCCACCTCAGCCATAGTTAGAGGGCGGAGACTCGCAGGACCGTGTTCAAAAAATTCTGCCTGACGGTCGAGCAAAATACGGGTGAGACGCTCAATCGTACGCTGACGCTCCTCCAGCGCGCCAATTAAGAAGCGCCCTTGTCGCATTCGCTCAAGGATGTAAGCGCGATCCGTATCGGACAGGGCGCGCCCTGCCAGCATATCCTTGTAAGCGGGAGCGATGCGCAGCCGGGGAACATGCCGATCGTCTAGGGTAATACGCCAAGTACCGTCGGGACCGCGCTCCACCGTGACATCGGCCGTGACCGCGCGATTTTCATCCCGAGCGAAACGACGCGCAGGGGCGGTTTCTAATCGGGCTAAATCATCCAGCGCGACGCGCAGAGTATCCGGATCATAGCCAAGTTGCTGCGCCACTGCATCCAATCGACGCGCCATCAATGGCTCCCAAGCTTCTTCCACTAAACGCCGAGCAGGAGAATGTTGTGACCCCTCGCTGCGTAATTGGGCTAAATAACATTCGCGCAAATCTCGCGCACCAATACCGAGCGGATCAAAACCCAACATGAGGGCATGAGCTTCGCGTAGTTGTCCGTAATCAAGCTGCCGTGCAAGCGCTAGGGTTGAGAGATCTTCATCCAGAAAGCCGCGCTCATCTAAGGCACCTGCCAGTACGGTGAAGGCTTCGAGTAATTCAGGATTGGAGGTGGCGAGTCGAGCTTGCCCCAAAAGGTGTTCACTCAAAGAAGCCTCGGTCGTTACCGACTCGAGTTGGTGGCGACGCTGATCTTCTTCATCGGCGGCATAACCTTGGGAGCGGATTTCTTCATAATAACTTTCGTCCCAATCCTCTTTCATCCGGCGCAAGGCATCAAAATCTTCATCCCCTAAGCGTAACTCTTCCGGTCCTTCAGGAAGGGTCTCGGGTTCGCTTGCGGGTAAACCCTCAGGGGTTGACCCCGTAGACTCAGCTTCCTCTAGGAGCGGGTTACCAGCTAGTTCCTCGCTAATCACCTGACGAAGTTCAGTAGCTGGGACTTGCAGGATACGCAGGGATTGGCGCAGTTGCGGGGTCAGGACGAGGCCCTGAACCTGCTTCTGGGTTGGCTGGAGACCATTCTGCGACATCTCAACCTACCATAACGACAGAAGCCGCCTTGCCAAGCCCCCCTGTGAGGTTGCTCGGGGCTTGCCACCCACCCCCCCCTTATCAATCTCTAACTACCCTCTTCTGGCTCTATGCGTCAGTTCGCTCTCTTTATTAATAACGAAGTCAAGGGTCCGCTCACCGAATATGAGGTGCAGGACCTGATACAATCTGGAGAAGTAAACGCTGATACGCTTTGCGCGCCTCTCGGAAGCGAGGATTGGCAACCCCTCTCAACCCAATTCACCTTTGGCAGCGGCCTAAAGTTATCGCGTCGTGCCAACGACGTCCGGACAGACGATAACGCTGAACCCGCGACCCCCCGACTCGACCCTGACCTAAGACGCCAACTCTTACTCTACGGTTTGGCAGATGCAGCCACGGTGGATCAAGTCGCCCCAGCTCAAGCTACAGTGCTCATTGCCCAAATTGAGACCACGCTCCGTCGGAAGATTTTCGTGCACCGTATCGCAGCTATCGCCTGCTTATCCCTAGGTCTGGTCGGTGGCTACCTAGCTTTTCAAACACCTGCTGCACAGTCGACCCTAGGCACCGTAGCCGATACCGCAGCCATCGACGAGCCTGCCAATCTCAAACGCTGGGAACGCTTACGCAATGAGGCTAAGCGCTTCGAGCGCACGAGCACGTTAGCGTTGGCGGCACCTTTTGCCGAACCTAAGAGCAACCTAGAATCTGCGCCGGTCTTGCTTAAACGCTTAGTGGTCCGAGAAAACCTAGCCTTCAATCTTCGTGCTAAGGTCCAAGTTTCTGAAGATAACTTAGTCAAGCCGCTCGACAACCATTCCATTTCACTCGGAGAGCAACTGGCAGTTCTGTATTTTGAACAGGGAATACCTGAAGAACAACTTCGCCGGGCACGCACCCTTGCGGCCACCCTAAGCCTGATTCTTTCGGAGATAACAACTAAGGGCGATTTTGCGCAGACCATCGCCGCAACCATGGCCACCTACCCAGAGGCGGCTAATCTTCCTGAATCCGCAAGTCTTCGCACCGAACTCGGCGAACCTAAAATTACCGAAGTAGGTTTAACGCTCGAGAAGGTCAAAGCCCGGGCACGTGAAATCGAAAAACTCGGCGACGCCAAGAGCTCAAGTAGCAAGCAAGCTAATGCTGAAGAATACGCCAAATGGGCACGTGAGCTTTGGTCATTTGCCGATCGGCTTACCCAACTTCGCGATCAACTCCGTATTCAGGTTAACCCTGACGCCCGGCGTGCCATTTGGAGCGAGTTTAACCGCGGTGAAGGGGCTGAGTTGATTGCCTGGGCCCTGGCCCATGCCAACCGAACCCTTGAAATTCCTGCTGAGGGGACGGTTTTAATTGAAGAAATTGCCCAACTTAAGCCCGACGAGGCGGCCCAACGCTTGCTCGTACGTCTCAGAATACAAGAGGACGTGATTCTACTGCCTTGGGATTCGCCCTTCCTTACCATTTCTGAGCAAGAGACTACCCGCATACCCAACGCCACTTTTCTCCAACGCGAAATTTATCGGGTGGTCGGAAAAATCGAAACGGGTGGTCGCAAACATAGTGTGCGTGCAGAGGTTGGCGGTCGCACCCTAAAAATTTTCCGGGAATCTCCTAAGTGGCACTACCTATCCGTCGGACGGGAGCGAGATACTGAACCCCTACTCTTTAAAGTGAGTGCCGAACGTTATGCTGCAGCCCAATTAGGCCAGCAGATTCCCGTGACCGAACTCGCCGAGTTAGCCATCTTTGAAAAAGCCCTCGAGTCCCCTCCGGCCGAGGGTCTGACCCTTGAATAATTTTCCTATGAAATACCCCATCCTCACTACCTGCCTTAGTCTCCTTCTCTCTGCAGCTCACGCTGAAGAAGCGCGTAAGCCTGTGATCGCGCTCGTACCTAAGGGTGCCAGCCACGTCTTCTGGAAATCTGTTGAATCGGGTGCACGCGAAGCGGGCACTGAGTTGGGCGTTGAGATCCTCTGGTCGGCCCCAGCCAAAGAAGACGACCGAGCTCAACAAATGGCCACGGTTGACACCTTGGTGCTGCGTAAAGTCGACGCCCTTTGCTTAGCCCCGCTCGACGCCGTCGCCCTCCGCGATAAAGCCGCTAAAGCCACCGAGGCAGGCATCCCCGTGATTATTTTTGACTCACCCTTAGCGAAACCCGAAGTCTCTACAGCGGGCTACTTCGGCACCGATAACTTAGCTGCGGGCAAGAAGGGTGCGGAAGGTTTAGCCGCCGCCCTCGGCGGTAAGGGTCGAGTTCTAATGCTACGTTATAATCCTGGCTCCGCCTCTACCGAACAACGCGAAGAGGGTTTTCTCGAGGGCTTAAAGGCTTATCCCGAGATTGAGGTAATCAGCTCTAATCAGCATGGCGGCGTGAGTATTGCTTCAGCTCTCGAAAAATCGAAATCCTTACTCTTGCGCTTTTCGGGTGACAAAGCACCCCAAGGAATCTTCTGCGCCAACCAAAGTACGACCATCGGTATGCTCCAAGCCCTTCAGCAGCGGGGTCTAGCAGGCAAGGTAACCTTTATTGGTTTTGACCCGACCCTCGCGCTGGTAGCCGCCTTACGTAACGGCGAAATTCAAGGCATCGTGGCGCAGGATCCTTTCACCATGGGTAAGAAATCCGTACAAGCGGCGGTGGCCAAAATTCGCGGTAACTCCATCCCCGAGAAAACGGATACCGGCAGCGTCTTAGTGACCCCCGCCAACGTCGACACCCCTGCCGTCCAAGCCGTCATAAAACCCCAACTTAATTAAGGTGGAAGCCGTTGCCGGCAGCCCGATACCCCGCCTTGAGATGCGGGGTATCGTGAAGAGCTGTGGCACTAACCGTGCCTTAGACGGCATCGACCTTACGGTTGCGGCAGGCGAAGTTTTAGCCCTCGTAGGAGAAAATGGTGCGGGCAAAAGCACTCTCATGAAAGTGCTCTCGGGCGCGCATGCACCTGATGGTGGAAGCATGTGGCTTGACGGCCAGCCCTATGCCCCGCGCGACCCGCACCAGGCCCGAAGCCAAGGCGTCGGTATGATTTATCAAGAGCTATCGATTGCGCCTCACCTCACGGTTACGGAAAACTTAGTTCTAGGAGTTGAGCCCAAAAAGGGCTGGCAATTTGATCGCAAGGCAGCGCGTCAACTCACCCAAGAGACGCTCGCGCGTCTCGGTCATGAATCTATCGATGTAGACGCCCCCGCTAGCAGCCTTTCGATTAGTCAGTTACAGATTGTGGAGATTGGACGGTCCCTTGCGCTCGGTTGCAAGGTGATGGTGTTCGACGAGCCTACGAGTTCCTTAGCCCAAGAAGACGTACGTCGACTCTTCGAACTCATCGATCGGCTCGCCGCTCAGGGCATCGCCATTATTTATATTTCTCATTTTCTTGAGGAGGTGCGCCGACTTTCTCGCCGCCTAACCATTTTACGCGATGGTCGCTCGGTTGCGACCCATGTCACGTCCGCGGTGAGCGACGCAGCCATCGTGGCGAGCATGGTGGGTCGTGATGTGGCTGAACTTTACCCGCGCTCACCTCGCCTACCAGGTGAGATACTACTACGGGCCAAGGTTGAGGGCCGAGGCGACGTTGAAGTCCGACGGGGCGATGTCCTTGGCATTTGTGGCCTAGTGGGGTCGGGGCGCACCGAACTCCTTCGAGGAATTTTTGGACTCGAACCAGGCCAACGTACCATCGGAGATCAAAGCGTACCCTCTCAACCCCGCGCGAGCTGGCAAGCCGGTATGGGTATGGTTTCAGAAAATCGAAAAACCGAGGGGCTCGCACTCAACCTCACCATTGGTGATAATCTTTGCTTACCTTCGCTGCAGCGACTCGGCCCCGCCAACTTAGTACGACCGAGTTTACGGCACCAACACACCCAACATTGGATAACCGATCTCGACATTCGTTGCCAGGGACCTGAGCAAGTCATCGGAGGGCTATCCGGAGGGAATCAACAAAAGGTCGCACTCGCTCGCCTACTCGAAGCCGAATGCGATGTGCTGCTGCTCGACGAACCTACCCGAGGCATTGATATCGCCGCTAAGGCCCGCATCTATCAAGCCATCGACCGACTCGCTACCCACCCTACCCGACCCCGTGCCATCGTGATGGTTAGTTCCTACTTACCCGAGCTCCTCGGCACCTGTGATCGTATTGCCGTTATGGGTCGTAACGGTCTTGGCCCTGCCCGGCCCGTGGCAGAACTGACCGCCGATCGCTTGATGGCTGAAGCCACGCTTTAAACCTTTATGAGTGCAGCATCCTCCGCAAAAACCCCTACCCTCAGTCGCTTGCTTGCGAGCTTTGGTCCCATCCTCGCTCTTGCCCTGGTTTGGTTAGGCTTTGGTCTCTTAGAATGGCGGCTTAATCCTGGTACAGCATTTCTTGATAGTGCGATTTTCTCACGCCAGGCGGTAGCCGACATTGCGCAACAGTCCGTAGTTATTGGCATCGGCGCGATTGGCATGACCTTCATCATTATCTCTGCTGGCATCGACCTCTCGGTAGGTTCAGCTATCGCCCTCTGTTCGGTGATTGCGGCCAAGCTCATCGTATTGGGGTGCTCGGCAACTTTAACCGTAGCCGCTACGCTTGCACTAGGGATGGGCATTGGCTTGCTCATCGGGCTGTTAGTGGTGCGCGGCGGGCTGATTCCATTTATTACCACCTTGGGTACATTGTTAGTTTTCCGCGGAGTCGCCCTGGCACTCGCCGACTCCCAACCCATTAATATTCAATCAGCTGGCTGGCTCCGTTTTTGGCTGAATGGCGTACCTGCAGGTTACGAGTGGATGATTATTCCTCCCGGCGGCTGGTTGATGCTCGTTCTGGCCTGCCTAGCCTCGCTTACCTTGCGCTACACCGTCTTCGGTCGACATGTTTTTGCGGTCGGTTCCAATGAGCAAACCGCGCGACTCTGCGGCGTTGCGGTCGATCGTATCAAATTAACCGTCTATGTTCTCGGCGGACTATTTGCCGCCATCGCTGGCCTGTTGTTGGCCTCTAATCAAGGCCAAGGTGATCCGACGGCGGCCGCAGGTTACGAATTAGATATTATCGCTGCAGTGGTGATTGGTGGCGCGTCTCTCAATGGCGGCGTAGGCACACTCTTAGGTTCACTTATCGGTGCCCTAGTTATGACCGTGATTCGCGTTGGCTGCGGTCTTAATGGTATCGAAGAAAGCACCACCCGGATTGTTACCGGGGCGATTATTGTGGCAGCAGTAGCGGTGGATCGCCTGCGCCAGCGCTCGAGCACTTAATAACCGTTAGCGTACGGGGTACCAACAATCCGGCTGCGTGCAGCTGCGGAGCTGATCTCCCGTGAGACGCGAGACCTTACCCGTTACGGAATCTACTAACGACAACCAGTAGCGGTCGGTGCCGCGTTGCTGCGTTTGCACCACCAAGTGACGACCATCCGCACACCAAGAAGCGCGTGAATGGGCTAAGCTGGCACTACCTTGGGCCGCAACCGCGACGGTTCCTTTAGATAAATCTAAAACGGCGACGCTGTTCGTGCCCTCACCCGCTTGAGTAAAGGCTATCCGACTGCGCTCGACGCGACTCCAAGAAGGCTCACTGGCGTAGCCCCCACCCGTCGCCAGTTGGGTGGGTGTTCCGCCCGAAGCAGGGATAACGAAAAGACGCGGTGAGCCAGCGGCACCTGAAGCGAAAATGATTTGTTGACTATCGGGCGACCAAGAAGCGTCGGATTCAACGCGGTCATCTGAGCGCAAGAGGCAGCGACGATTACCCCCGTTAGCATCGGAGACAAAAAGGTCGAGGGTGCGGCCTAGATTCGACGAACAGAAAACGAGACGGCGGCCATCGGGTGAGGCTGCGCCGCCCGTAAGCGTACCCCGCATGCCTGCAATCAAAGGGCGGGGCTGTCCCATAGGGTAACCTACGACATAGAGGTCAGGGAGTTGACGGGTATGCGAAACAAAGGCGACGCGCGTGCCGTCGGCGGACCAGCGGGGCCCGAGGTTATCACAGTTGAGTCGCGTCAATTGACGCACCCCGAGCATGAGAAGATTGCCGGCATAAACTTCACGACGTCCAACCCCAATCGTGGAGAGGAACGCGACTCGAGTATCCGCAAAAATCGGCTTTAAGTTAAAACGACGACCTAACCCGACTACCACCTCATCCGCCACGCGCAGGGCCAACTCCGTACCATCACGCCCTTGGACTTCTTTATTAAACGCGTAGCCAGCTTGCTCACAACTCACGCGGCAACTCAAACCCGCACGATCTAAGTTAACGCGTGCGGAAGCAGAAGCCGAGAGCGTAAAGGCACCATGGAGAGCGAGCGCTTGACTTACGGTACTGACCAACGCGGCATCACTCCCCTCGACGGCGACTTGAATACGTTGCGCAGCAAGCTGGGCATTAACGTCCTCATCGATACGCACCTGAGCGCGGGTGGGTACGGTAAGGCTGAAAAAGAGGGCGAGAGCCAGTAAGGTGCGATACATGACGAAAGGGTTTGGAATGGGAGAAGTTCCTGACAAGGTTTGCCCTAATCGCTTTAAAGTTCAATCCTGCACCATGTCCCTCGATGTCCAAAAAGCCCGTGAGGCTCTAAGTACCGTACGCTACCCGGGGTTCAGTCGGGACATCGCCTCATTCGGCCTGGTCAAGGGGGTAGAGGTAACCGCCCAGGGCAAGGTCACGGTTGGGCTAGCCGTCACCACTGCTGACCGCGAGATACCCCGCAAACTGCATGCCGACGTGGTTGCAGCCCTCCAGGCGGCCGGATTTACCGAACCCGAGGTCACCATTTCAGTAACTGTACCCAAAACTGCCCCCACCGCCCCTCAGGTCGTTACCGGACCCACCGGGAACTCCGGGGTAAACAAGGTGCAAGCCATCGTTGCCATTGCCAGCGGCAAGGGCGGCGTGGGCAAGTCCACCGTGGCCGTTAATCTTGCTTGTGCCTTGGCCCGGGTCCTCAACGACCGTGGGCGACCCGGCAAGGTCGGCTTAATGGACTGTGATATTTACGGCCCTTCAGTACCCTTGATGTTAGGTGTTCGCTCCCGCCCCCTGATTGAAGGCGATACTCTTTTACCTCCCTCTAACTTTGGCGTATCTACCATTTCGATGGGGCTACTGGTCGATGAAGGCGCACCGGTTATTTGGCGCGGACCGATGATTATGAAAACTATTCAACAGTTTGCTACGAATGTTCGCTGGGGCGAGCTCGACGTCTTACTCATCGATTTACCTCCAGGCACAGGCGATGCCCAGCTCTCGATCGCCCAGTCGATGGCCTTGAGTGGTGCGCTGATTGTCACAACTCCCCAAACGGCGGCGGTGAATGTAGCCCTCCGGGGTGCAGGTTTATTCAGTCAGGTAAATGTACCTATCCTCGGGGTGATTGAGAACATGAGTTACTTTGCCGACGATCAAGACCGGCGTCAGTATTTGTTTGGTCAAGGGGGCGGACAAAAAGTTGCCCAACAACTCCATACCGAGTTCTTAGGTGAAGTCCCCCTTGAGCCTGCAGTACGTCAGGGTGGCGACCACGGTATTCCGGTAGTGATTAGCCATCCCGATGCCTTAGCTGCACGCGCTTTTCATGCCCTAGCCTTGCGCCTCCTTCAACTTCTCGGCCAATGAACGTTCCCAACGAACCTACACCCAACATCGCTAACGAGTACGCTCAATACTTAGCGGAGCGGGATGAGATTCTACGGCATAAATGGCTCGAGTCTGAAAAGGCCGGTTACGATGTCGGCTTCGAATTAGCCCTTATTGACTGGATTCGCCATCACCGCACCGCTTGGCGTGAACAAGCTCGGGCGCAGCGTTCCGACTAAGCTAAAAAAGACCGCCAATGGCGGTCCTAAATTAGGCCTTAAGCCTCAAGGAAGACTTAGCTCTTAATCTCCTTATGGAGCGTATGGCGACGGAGCGAAGGGTTATACTTCTTCATCTCCACCTTCTCCTGCTTAATCTTTTTATTACGCGTGGTCATGTAGCGAGAAGGGCGTTTACCTTCCTTGCGGGCTTCAGAACACTCGAGAATGATGATTTCGCGGGGCATAGTCGTGGTCGTATGAAAGTATGGGGAATAGGAGTCTCAGAGTCTCGAGCAAGGGAAAAGGTAGGTAACCTAGGGAAACAGCCTTATTTAGAGGGCCTCGCGTCGAAAACGAGGACCTCGAAGGGCTTAAGCTCCAGTTCCAGCGGCTGACTACGCGTCAGGCGGAGGGTCGCCACGCGTTGGTCTTGGTAGGGCGTGACGAGGTCGTAAGAACCTGGGGCTGAAGCTGGCAGATCAAAGACCTCGCCCGCTTCGAGCCGAATCTTACGAGGGGCATCATCCGGGTTACGAACCATGAGCGTGCCGGCGGCCGGGGTCCAAGCAGCATAGCCGTAGGGCTCGAGCTTTGCAGGGTCACCCCCAACCCAATGAGCATCGCGAAGAATAGAAGCTCGAGCATGAGCCCACTTAGCGGCGGCTGCGACATCGTCCCACCCGGCCGGGGTCATCATCGAGGGAGTGAGATAAAGTTCCTGTAACATCGCACCCGTAGCGAAGTAGGAACGAACCTCGCGACGGAGATCCGCGCCCGCTTTACTCACCCGCACGGCTTGGTAGGCGCGACCGTGGACCACGCCGTGGTGCATGACGGAGTTAAGGGGATAGAGGGGAGCAGGGACAACGAACCGTGCGCGGCACTCGGCATCGCGAAACGTTAGCCACTGCTCGCGGTCGTCTCCCTTACCCATCCAACCGACATCAGCGCTGCCATTGCGCCAAGTGCAGTCAATGTGATTGAGCCAGAAGGGCGAAGGCCAGGTACCGACGGTAACATTGATAAGCAGTTGAGGATTCTCCTCGCGCAGACGACGGGCGATGCCCAGCAAGGCCATGAAGTGCGGTCCGACACCCTCGCCAGCTTTATCCCACTTAAAAGTATTAACGCCCGACTTGCGCATCAGGTCGAGGCACCGAGCTTCAAACCAATCGCGGTAGCGAGGGTGAACGAAGTCCAACTGACCGTCAGAGGGAATCAGCCCCATACGGCGTGCATGCGCTGTACGCTCTTTATCGCCTGAGTAACCACCCAAGGGCGAAATCCAAATGCCGAGCTTACCACCGGCACGACCCATTTCCTTGGCGAGTCCAGGTAGGCCACCCTCGGGGAACTTTCCCTCATGGTCGACCCACAGTCCTTTGCCATAATCATCCCACCCATCATCCATCAGATAGGAACGAATAGGGACGCCACGCTTACGGACGAGTTCAGCGTCGAAGGCCTTGACCACCTCAACCATACGCTCGCGCGTCGGCGCAATATCGTACCAACCGTTGTAGTGAAGGAAGGGAACCGATTCACGGGCACGCTCACGTTCGACATAACGCAGGAAGGCCCGACGCAATTGTCCCTCAGGCGCAACGCCGATGACCGAACCGAAGACAGGGGCGGGCGTCGGGCCAAGAAGACAAGCGACAGCATGTCGAGCACCATCAGCCGTCTCCCGCGCGGCGGATCCAGGCATCTCAACGCCCGCAAATAAACCACGACCCGCAAGAGGACTGCCTGGGGCGGTGCCCACTTGCTGAAGTCCGCGAATAGGAAGGTCTATCAATTCAACACCCGTGAGCGGAGGAAGCGACGGTGGAAAATCGACGCGGACCACTTGTCGCAGGTGATTGGCGCCTTGTCGAAGCTCCGCACGCCAGGTCACCTTACGTCCGACCGCATCAACAAACGCCTGCTCAATGGCCGAGCCAGCAAGTCGCTCAGCAGGACGGGCCGCCCGCGCATTCGGCGTTAAATTAACGACCTTGGGTGGACCGAGCGGACGGAAGGAAGATGCGGCGAGATCGGTGGGGACAGTAGCGGCCGATGGCGCCCGACGTTCACGCTCACCCGCTTGGGTGGTGATATTGAGAACCCCGCTCTGATGGCGCACCCCCACCAAAAGGAAGCGAGCACCGTCCTCCCAAACTAAGGCAACGGAGGGCCCCCAAGACATGCCTTGGTCGGTTCCTCGATCAATCGTCGCAACGACGCGAGTGAGTCCCGCTGGAAAAGGTTTCTCACGTGCGGCGGCGCGATGGGCTGCCGCTTCGATAGCAAAGGTCTCAGTCGCAGGCGCAGCGAGCGTCACACGGCTCGAGCCCATCTCGCCCGCTGGACCAGCGGAATCCTTAGCTTGGCCCTTTGGATCGAGTTTGCCGTAACGAATCAGGCGCGGCTCGCCAGGAAAGTCAGTCCGAGGAAACGCTGCTACTTGGGCGAGCGCCCCACCCTGTCGACCTGCCAGCACGCGAACTTCAGCAACCCCGAGTTCGACGAGAATTTCGTGAGACTCTCCCACGGGATCGGAAGGACGCGTCCCGAGACGGAAGAGCTCTGCACCCGAGAGGTTATGGCGCTCGCCCGTGAGACGATGAATCAGTTCGGCGGGACGGAGAGCTCCATCCTTAAACTCCCAGCGCATAGCGAGCGCTTTATTTCCTAGCTCAGCACCACGAGCATCGAGACGAGCTTGTGCTGGACCGGGATCGGGACCCGCAAACGAAATGTCTTCATACGCAGGAAGGAAGGCAGCGAGACAGGTAAGGACAAGGGCAGCACGCATGGTGAGAAAGTTACCCTAGCGACGGACACTCGCAAGACTCCTAAAAAGAAAGAGGCGACCCTAAGGTCGCCTCGGTCGGGGCCCTAACGGGCTCAGCCCCAAAGACGCTTCTTGTGGCGCGAGTTCTTAGAACGCTTACGGCGCTTGTGCTTATTCATCTTTAAGCGACGCTTTTTCTTGAGGCTTCCCATGGGTGAAAGGGGTGATTTGAAGACCTAAGGCACTTGCCTCAAGCCAAATCGGTGAGAGAAAGAAAGAGATTACCCCCCCAGTGAGGCGTCAGTACCTCCCGAAGAGCCCCTAAATCGAGTTGAGACGGCGCCGCCGCGATACAGGCACTGCCACTCCCCGTAAGCTGCAAACGCAGGCCCAATCGGTTCTCCACGGCCTTAACCCCGGCGGCAAGCTGGGGGAGTTGGGCAAAAACCGGAGCCTGGAGATCATTGCCTAGGGCCAATACCGAGCCCAGCTGACCCGTAGCTAAAGCTTGAGATAACTCGGACTCGGCCAAAGCCACCGGAGTCAGGCGACCTTGAGCGGCAAACCAAGCATAGGCTTGGGGGGTTGCTACGCTGAAGCTCGGTTTGGCAATAAGGAGCTTCTGACCTTTCCAGTTAGGCACGAGTAAGGGTGAGACCTCATCCCCACGACCGCGAATAATCGCCACTTGGGGTTCAATAAAAAGCGGGGTATCAGAACCTATCTCGGCTGCGATTAAACGCAATTGTTCGGGACTCAAGGAATGGCCCACTGCTTGATTAAGTAAACGAAGGGCAGCAGCGGCATCTGAACTGCCTCCGCCTAAACCTGCGCCATGGGGTACGCGTTTAGTTAAACAAAAACGTCCGTAGGGAGTTCCCGGCACTACGCGTCGAAAAACTTCGGCGGCTCGAAGCACTAAATTAGTGCGATCCGTGGGAAGCGAAGCGTCATTACAAATCAGTTGGTCAGCTAAGCCACCAGGAGAAAATTCTAGCGTATCGGCTAAGGTGAGCGGGGCCACGACACTCACTAAATCATGAAAGCCATCGTCGCGCCGTGCTACTAAGCGCAGGGAGAGATTAACTTTTGCAGGAGCGGACTCGGAGAGGACCACATCCGCAGGCTGAAGGCGGCGAAGCCTGCAGGCAATGCGGGAACTGACCCAGGCCGCTGCTGTCTGGTAAATAAGATGTATCGAACGCGCACCCTACTCTTCTGGTGCCTACTAGCCATCTCTTGCCTTGCCGGAGACGCGGATGAGACCCGCATGGAGGCCTGGAAAAAAGCCAGGATGCAAGTGGATGGCGGCATCGACAATGGATTCCTGCATGATGCCTCATGGTCCAAGGATGGTACGGTCTTCTCTTGCCTGTGGACGATTATTAACAAGGGGACGGTACGCCGAACCGTGAGATTACCCGAGGGAATAGTCACAGACCTCCCCCGCGAGACGACGCGGCCCGAGGCCGAGTTAGCTGATTTGCTGCGTCGGGGATGGAAGGAGCCAAGAGGCGAGCGCAATGCAGGAATCGTAGGATGGAAGGGACCGGGCGATGCTGGCGAACTCCGTATCGATGGCGATCGAGTGCTGCTTCTGCGCGGTGGGGATACAACGCTCACGATGGCCACAGCGCCGAGTGGACGTAAGTGGGAAGGACCGCCCAGCTGGTCTCCAGATGGATCTAAGGTTGCGCTCTGGCATAAGCGAGAGGTTCGTCATCGGACGATTGAGTTACCTGACAAAGAGGGAAAGCTCGTGAACGTTCCCTACCCCGTCGCTGGGGATACACTCGCCGAGCCAAAACCATTCGTCATCGACCTCGCAAACGGCAAGGGCTCGTCGCCCGATCCCGAACTGACCGGGCCAATCTACAAGGCATGGAGGTTAGATTGGTCGGACGACGGTAAGCGTTTGCTAACGGAATATGTGCGACGTGGTTTCACCGGCCACGGCATCCTCACTTACGAATCTGGAGTCTGGCGCAAACTCCGGGCAGAGGAACCAGGTGGTACGCTCTTCGTCTATGGCACGCACTACCGGCTCGACCTAGGCGATGGCACAGCGCTCTGGGGCACAGAGCGTACGGGCCACCGACACCTTGAGCGCATCGACCTCGCCACGGGCAAAACCTTAACGCAGATCACCAAGGGATCTTGGCAGGTCCGCGCCGTCGCTAAAGTCGACACGCAGGCAGGACTCGCATGGATTGTGGCCACCGGATTTCATCAAGGTGAAAACCCCTATCACGCACACCTCTTACAAGTCCGCATCGATGGCACAAGCGCACCAAAGGACCTCACTCCCGGCGACGCCAACCATACATTTGCATTCTCGCCCTGCGGACGTTGGTTTCTGCATGTAGCCTCGCGCACCGATCTGACGCCAACCTTTCTGGTGCGACGGCTCGCCGACGGCGAAATCATGGCGACACTGGGTAAGGGTGACGATAGTCGCGCGCGCGCGGCGGGCTGGGCTGGACGTAAAGTCGTGCGCTCAAAGGACCGCGATGGATCCTTCGACATCTGGGGCGTGGTGCATTTCCCCTACCCCTTTGATCCCTCCAAACGCTACCCAGTCGTGGAAAAAATCTATGCAGGTCCGCATGACGCGCATGTGTCCCATACTTTCGCGCCGTGGTGGGAACCAAACGTGACCGAGCTCACCCAGTCGGGCTTCTTCGTTGTCCAATGCGACGCGCGCGGAACGTTCGGCCGTGGACGCGCCTTCCAGTCGCAGGCCTTTGGCGACCTTGCCGACTCCGGCCTACCCGACCGCATCATCTGGTTACGCGAGGCCGGCAGGGGCATCCCGCAGATGGACCTCGACCGCGTCGGCATCTATGGCGGCTCAGCGGGAGGACAGAGCACGGTATGGGCTTTGCTGCGGCACGGACATTTCTACCGTGCAGGCGTTGCCGACTGTGGCTGCCACGATAATCGAATGGATAAACTCTGGTGGAATGAGCAGTGGCTGGGCTGGCCCGTTGGACCCGCCTATGACCAAAGCCGCTGCGCCAATGAGGCCCATCGTCTCGCCGGGCCCCTCATGCTCACGGTAGGAGAGTCGGACAACAACGTGGACCCGCGTTCCACAATCCAACTCGCTCAAGCTTTCCGTGCGGCAGGCAAGTCCCACCTCGTGACTTTAGATGTTATCCAAGGTGCTGGACACGGTGCTGGCGAACTGCCTGGAGCGCGCGTACGACGGGCCGAATTCTTCCGAGCCCATCTAGGCGAACCGCGCTAAGCTCTTAGGTGGCACGTGGGTGCGCTTTCCGGTGAACATCTCTCAGGCGACTCAAGGTAAGATGGGTGTAAATTTGCGTGGTTGAAAGCGAGGCGTGACCGAGCTGCTCTTGCACCAAGCGAAGGTCAGCACCGTTAGCCAAGAGGTGCGTAGCACAGGCGTGGCGAAGTTTATGGGGCGAAAGATCCATCGGTAAACCTGCCGCACGTAAACGGTCTTTAACTAAACGTTGCACGGCACGGGCATGAAGCGGACCGCCGCGACGAGCCATTAAGAGCGGGTCGTCACGGTTAGAGGTTGGGCGCAGGGCAAGATAAGCCTGCACTGCTGCCAGTGCCATATCGCCTACGGGGATGACGCGCTCCTTAGCGCCTTTACCCACAACGCGAACCAGACCCGACGTCCGATCTAAGTCACCGATTTTTAGGCCACAAAGTTCTGAAACCCGTAGGCCTCCGCCATAAAGGAGTTCAAGGGCAGCCCGGTCACAAGCCAAGGACAGCGGGGTTTCAGCAACACGCGCAACCGTCTTAGGATCATCGAGTAATCCTGCCGCTTGAGTTTCGGTAAACAACTTCGGCAACCGACGAGGAAGTTTGGGTAAAGCTAAACCCGCAGCTGGCGAGGTGGCTAATTCACCGCGGCGACGTAAATCGGCAAGAAACGCTCGCGCCGCCGAAAGTTGATTATGCACCGACGCCCGGGCATGCGTCCGTTGCAGTTCAATCACGTAGTCGCGCAAATTGCGGGCGGTGAGTTGCGACCATTCACCTGACCAGCCTTGGCGTTGCAACCAACGCGTCAAATCGCGCAGGGATCGACCATAGGTCTCCAGGGTGCGTGGGGAAAGACGACGCCCGACACGACCACGCTCGAGAAACGCCGCCACGGCATTAAGACCCGGAGGCTTATCCGATGCACCCGACGGTTGGCGCGAACGACGGGTCAAGCGGGCTTGCGGCCGTGTTCCGAGCGGACCGTGATGGCGATGCCGCCGCGAACCTCAAAGGCACCGGTAACCTCGCACCACACGGGGTCGAGTGCCTTAACCAAATCGTCGAGAATCTTATTGGTCAGATGCTCATGGAAAACACCCTGGTTACGGAAGGACCAATAGTAGAGTTTCAAAGACTTGGATTCCACAATGCGTGGCCCTGGAATGTAACGAATCGTCAGCGTGGCAAAATCGGGCTGACCTGTAGCCGGGCAAAGACAGGTGAACTCCGAGGTGGTAAGCTCGACCACATACGAGCGCCCCTCGTGGCGATTGGGAAAGGTCTCTAGGGTGCTTTGCGGCTGATTCTGCGTATTGCCGAGGTGCGAGAGACCGGTGAGGTCGTGGGGCTGAGTGGCCATACCCCTAGGGAAACAGGACCCGGGCGGGTGACAAGGTTTCCTTCCATTCACCTTACTACTTGCCTCATGCTTCCTGAGTGGTTGCCTCAAACCACGCTCCTGCGCATGGAACCCAGGCCCATCGCCATCCTCGGGGCCACTGGCTCCATCGGCACCTCAACCCTTGCGGTGGTTCGGGCCCATCCGTCACGTCTCCGGGTGGCCAGTCTGGCGGCAGGTAGCCGATGGGAGGCTTTAGTTGAGCCAGCCCGGGAGTTTAAGGTCCCCGTGATTGCCCTCGGTGACCCCAAAGCGGCAGAGGCTGCCCGACGCGCCCAAGTGTTTCCCGCAGGCACGCGCATCCTCTCAGGTTTGGAGGGCTTAAGCGAAGCTGCCTGCCTACCCGAAGTTCATACCGTAGTTTCAGCAATTGTTGGCACCTCAGGTTTACGTCCAACCCTTGCGGCAATTCGTGCGAAAAAAACCATCGCACTCGCGAGTAAAGAAATTTTGGTCATGGCGGGTCGGACCATTACCTCCGAAGCACGCACGCACGGCGTGCGTTTATTGCCGGTTGATAGCGAACACAATGCGCTCCATCAACTTTTACGCGGGAAGGATCGACAAGAAATTGCCCGACTCGTACTCACCGCTTCGGGCGGACCTTTCCGCCATCTTTCCCTCGCTCAACTCAGCAGCGTCACGCCTGAAGATGCCCTGCGTCATCCTAATTGGTCGATGGGCCCGAAAGTCACGGTCGATTCCGCCACCATGGCAAACAAAGGACTCGAAGTGATCGAAGCGCGTTGGTTGTTTGATTTACCCGAGTCCGCCATCGACGTCGTCATCCACCCTCAAAGCATTATTCATGCCTTAGTCTTGCTCGCTGACGGGAGCCTCCAGGCCCAGCTCAGCACGCCCTCGATGGCCTATCCCATTCAAGACTGCTTACTGGCTCCCGAACGACCCAGTTGCCCTGCCCCACGCCTAGACTTTGCCCAAGCACTTAATCTCGAACTCCTGCCCCCTGACCCAAGCCGCTACCCTTTACTCGAGGGTGCCCGCGAGGTTGCCCGCCAAGGCGGTACCGCACCCGCAGCCTTCAACGCCGCCAACGAAGTCGCCGTTGAGGCCTTCCTCGCTCGCCGCTTACCCTTTACTGAAATCGCCTCCGTGGTGCTTGCGGCTGTAGCGGCTACGCCCGTAGCTGATGAAACTCTGGAAGCAGCCATGGCTGCCGATACCGAAGCCCGCCTGCGGGCGCTTGAATCCATCAGCCGGCGCTAAGTAACTGGCTAAAGGCTTTCTCGCTTCGCTTATCTCAAACTTTCCCCTTAACCCTCTCGTACCTTTCATCCATGCCCTCCTTTCAAGAACTCTTCTCTAATAGCTGGGGCATTATCCTAGCGGTACTTTTCTTTGGCGGCGCCATCTTTGTTCACGAGCTGGGACACTTTCTCGCCGCTCGCTGGCGCGGACTTAAAGTTGAGCGTTTTTCAATTGGTATGGGACCGCGGGTGTTTGGTTGGACTGGTAAAGACGGCGTCGACTACCGC
Source organism: uncultured Enterobacteriaceae bacterium (assembly GCA_964510855.1). Taxonomy (GTDB): domain Bacteria; phylum Verrucomicrobiota; class Verrucomicrobiia; order Opitutales; family UBA953; genus UBA8828. The sequence goes on from CAZEDB010000006.1 coordinate 20,915, forward strand.
ATCTCGCTCCTTCCCCTAGGCGGCTATGTAGCACTCCCGCAAATGGCGGACATGTCGGCGGTGGAAGGCACGACCGACGATCAAGCTGAGCGACTCCCACCAATATCCTACGCCGACAAGATGTATGTCGCCGTAGCTGGGGCAGTCTTCAACGTCCTCTTCGCCTTCTTCCTCGCCATCATTCTTTGGCGTGTAGGCACCCCCGTACAAGAAGGTGCAGAGACCACCCTTATCGGGCACGTTGAAAGCGTGATTGGTGCGGGGGGGCCTTTGGCTGATATTGGTGCAGGCCGAACGCTCCCTGGACCAGGCGTAGCCGCTGGTCTTAAAGCCGGCGATCGCATCGTCGCCATCGACGGTACGAGCGTGTCGCACTGGCAACAAGTCAGCGAAGCGATTTTACTCGGCAAAGGCCGCACCGCCGAAGGTGCTCCGAGTTGCACCTTAACCATCGAGCGCAACGGTGAATATCTAGAAATCACCGCCCTACCCGAACTCGTTCCTAGTAATAGTCGTACCAGTGATCGCATTCGAGTTTTAGGTCTCCAACCCCAGAGCTCAGTCATTTTAGGTGAACCGATTGCCAACTCACCTGCCGAAAAAGCCGGTCTCCGCAAAGGCGACCGCGTGCTGTCAGTTGATGGTCAAGTCGTACGTGGACCTGAATCCTTTCGCCAACTTCTCCGCTCTACTGAGCCTGGCCCTCGCCAATTCGTGGTTGAGCGTGAAGACGGCACGCAAGCGAATCTCGCGGTCACACCTCAGGCGATTTTGCGCACCAATCCAGTAGTCGCTATCACGCACGGCGAAACGGGCGAGGAGCGCGTCGTCCTCATCCCCGTACCGGTGGAAGGCCAAGAAGGTAAGTATAAGTTAGTGGTACTTAGTGCCACGGGCACTCCCGAAATTACCCAAGCCTTACAACTGGGTGCGGTCTTAGATAAAGCCAACGGCCGAGAAATTGTCGCGATTCATTCAGCGGAAGACTTGATCGATGCAGCCGCACCGAATGGACGTGACTTTCAAATCTTTTGGAGCCGCGCGGGCAGCGAAGGCAATGTCACCCTCCGTGCCGCCTCGGTGCGTGTGATTCAACCTGCGCCGATTCCTTCTATCGGGGCCGACATCCAAACGCGCCGTATTTTAGTGCACCGTACGCCCTTTGAACAAGCCGGCCAAGCCTTCCGCTCCACCGTAGCGACGCTCGATCGCCTGATTGATCGCGACTCTAATATTCAACTCAACCAATTGATGGGAGCGATTGGTATCGCTAAAATGTATGTCACCTTGTCCGACGACTTCCGTCTCGTGCTTTGGTTTTCGGTCATCATCAACATCAACTTAGCGATTCTCAACCTTCTCCCCATCCCGGTGCTCGATGGCGGCCACATGCTGCAAGCTACGGTAGAGCGCTTGATGCGACGCTCCTTACCCTCGCGGCTAGTCATCTGGACGCAGTACGTCTTCGTGGGTGCCCTGATGGGCCTAATGGCCTACGTCCTGCTTAACGACGTCCGTCGCTGCTCAGGCGACGGGGATGCTCGACTCTCCGCCGAACTCCTCCAGCGCCACGTCGTCCGGCCGGTAGAGTTTAAGTGAGGGGGGAG
>CAZEDB010000006.1:22621-62829 GCA_964510855.1 uncultured Enterobacteriaceae bacterium
CCGAACTCCTCCAGCGCCACGTCGTCCGGCCGGTAGAGTTTAAGTGAGGGGGGAGTGGGGAGGAGAGATTAGGGATTAGGGATGAGGGGTATGAAATTAAAAATTAAGAATTAAAAAAAGAAGTTGCAGGTAGGGCGGTTTCTCCGAAACCGCTCAGACACTATCTAGGGTAACCGTGAGGTTAATTCGGCTCGATCCACTTGCCGTGTTCCTTGATGAGGTCGACCAAGCGCTCCACGGCTTCTGCTTGCGGGATATTAAAGCGTACCGGGTCACGACCGACATAGAGATTAATTTTTCCTGGGGCACCGCCGACATAACCAAAGTCTGCATCGGCCATCTCTCCTGGGCCATTAACGATGCAACCCATGACCGCAATTGTGACGCCCTTGAGATGACCGGTGCGTTCTTTAATCCGCAGGGTGGTCGATTGAATGTCAAAGAGTGTCCGTCCACAACTTGGACAGGCAACAAACTCGGTCTTGATTTGTCGGGCACGTGCTCCTTGCAGAATGTCGTAAGCTAGGGTGAGTCGCTTCTCAATGGCAGCCGGCGTTTCACAGGAGAGCATATCGCCTAGGCCATCAACCAAGAGACCCCCCGCATGCAACGAAGCCTCGAGGAGTCTGCCGCTAAAACTCTCATCGAGCTCGGTGGCATGCACTTCGCGACAGCGAATCCAAATCGGCGCCTTGCAGTCTAACCGACGCAGCTCCTCAGCCAGCCAACGGTAGGTACCGGCAGCGTGTAAGCCTTTCGGTAGCGTCGAGCAGGTTACGAGTAGGCGTGAAGGGTTTAACTTTTGCAGTGCGGCACCGTGCCTAGCCAGAGTGTCAGGCGAAAGATCAACCGCCACTAGGCCTTTAAAGGCTTCCCAACGTCCAAGCTGCTCAAGCGTCACCACGGGGATAACGGGAACGCCGATATCGCTCAGCGCTAGGTCGGTCGGGGTGACTTCTGGTGTGGTCTCAACCAAAATCGCCTGTACATGGGTACGTAGCGCATCACGCAGCGCAGCCAAACCCGCTGCTTGGTGGGCGCCAGCGAAAGGTACGAGTAAGCCCTCGATGCGGGCTTCACGCTGACCCGCATGCACCGCCACAACTTCACGCACGATGGCAGCAGATTGTTCGAGACTATGATGGGTCGCCACAATCACGCGGGGCAGATGGGCCGCTCCGGCGGCACAACCGGGAGCTAAGAAGATTTCCGCCGCAGGGCGGCGTCGAAACACGTAAGGGTCAACCGCATCGCGCATGTCTGCGGCTGCCGCCACTGGGTCACTCGTAGCCCAGAGGCGTTCAGCGCGGCGGGCCAGTTCGCGACAGACCGGAATCTCATACCAAGGATCTTCGGTCAACGAGACCCGAATGGTGTCTCCCAAACCATCGGCGAGCAGGGAGCCGATACCGATGGCCGACTTAATCCGCGCGTCTTCACCCTCCCCTGCCTCAGTTACGCCGAGATGGAGGGGATAATGCATGTGCTCATCGGCCATGCGCCTAGCGGCCAGTCGATAAGCCTCAACCATGACCTTAGGGTTCGAGGCTTTCATCGAGAGTACGATATCCTGGAAGCCGTGAGTCTCGCAGATTCGTACAAATTCTAACGCCGACTCCACCATTCCCATAGGCGTATCGCCGAAACGATTAAGGATGCGGTCAGAAAGCGAACCGTGATTGGTACCGATACGTAAGGCTCGACCCAAGGCTTTAGCTCTCAGGACTAAAGGGGAGAAGGCCTCATGAAGGCGTTCGAGTTCTTCGCGGTACTGCGCATCGGTGTATTCGCGAACCGCAAATTTCTTTTTATCGGCATAATTACCAGGGTTAACCCGAATTTTTTCTACGTGCTCGACCGCTTCCATCGCCGCTACCGGCAAGAAGTGAATATCCGCAACTAAGGGCTGATTAAAACCCGCGGCCCGGAATTGTTGATGAATGGCTTTGAGGGCAAAGGCGGCTGCCTTATTCGGAGCGGTGATGCGGATAAATTCACAGCCGGCCTCGGCAAGACGAATACACTGCGCGAGGGTAGCGGCAATATCCTCGGTATCCGAGGTCGTCATGGATTGGACACGAATAGGATTGGCGCCTCCGACCCCAATTCCGCCAATTAGGACCTCACGGGTAAAACGCCGTACCGAGCGCAAGCGCGAGGAGCAGTAGGCAGGGTCCGTCATGACAGGTTGTAAATGGCTCCCAAGTCACCAGAAGGCAAGGCGAGGAGCAGGCTTGTTTAAGCCTAGAAAGCTTTACGCTATTTTTCGTTCTTCGTTTTTGGGCTCTCTGCCTTTAACCCTTAGGGATGACTAAGCCCGTCTTGCTCGTAATCCGTGATGGCTGGGGGGAAAACCCAAATCCCGCTCATGCCGCCTTTGATGCCATTCGCGTGGCGAACCTCCCCGTCTCACGCCGCTTAACTAAGCAATGGCCGCGGACAGAGATCCTGGCGCACGGGTTAGATGTGGGTCTCCCGGTTGGCATCATGGGTAATTCTGAAGTCGGTCACCAGAACATCGGGGCGGGTCGCATTGTGGATCAGGAAATTGTCCGCATCGACAAAGGCCTAACCGACCCTGCAGCGATGCGCCGTAACCCCGCCTTCCGCGGACTGGTTGAAAACGTGCAACGCACGGGCGGCACCGTCCACCTCATGGGCTTATGCTCCGAGGCAGGCGTCCACTCTACCCTGCCCCATCTCTACGCCCTCGTACGCCTATTTAAAGAAGAGGGTCTTACCCAAGTACTCATTCACGCTTTCATGGATGGTCGTGATAGCCCTCCGACCAGTGGGCTCAGTTACCTCCGTCAGCTCGAAGCCGAACTCGCTAAGATTGGCTTAGGTAAAGTCGCCAGCGTCGCCGGTCGCTTCTGGGCAATGGACCGCGATAATCGCTGGGACCGCGTTAAGACTGCCTACGAAGCTTTGACCGGAGCCCCCGCACCTGAGGCACCCTCGGCAGCCGCGGCGGTACAGGCCTATTATGACCAGCCCTCGGCTCCTACCATGGTGGGCGATGAGTTTGTACCCGCTACTCGGATTAAGGGTACCAGCTTTATTAAAGACGGCGATTCGGTGCTCTTCTTTAACTTCCGTGGGGATCGCCCGCGCGAGCTGACGCGTGCGTTTTTAGATAACGATTTCCAAGGCTTCCCTCGCCCGAAAAAGTTAAGCCTCTTTTACGCTACCCTGACCAATTACGAAAAAGGTCTCTGCCCAAATGTCGTTTTTGATAAGCCCCCTAAGATGGTAAATATTTTGGGTGAATGGATTGCGCAAAAAGGCCTGAAACAATTCCGCACCGCTGAGACGGAAAAATTCCCCCATGTTACGTTCTTCTTTAACGATTACCGCGAAGAACCTTTCCCTGGTGAAGAGCGTGGCATGGCCCAAAGCCCCAAGGAAGTTGCCACCTACGATCTAAAACCTGAGATGTCGGCTGCTGAAGTCACCCAATTAGCCAAGGAAGCCCTCCTCTCTGGTAAATATGCCTTGGTGGTCGTGAATTATGCTAACCCCGACATGGTTGGCCATACCGGCTCCTTGGCCGCGGTTTGCCAAGCCTGTGAAACCGTGGATCGCGGCTTGGGCGAATTGCTTGCGGCGGTAGATGCGGTCGGTGGTCAGGCTCTGGTTACGGCTGACCATGGCAACGCCGATCAAATGTGGGAACCCGAAGAAAACTCGGCTCACACCCGCCACACCCTCAACCCCGTCGAAGTGGTGCTTTATGGTAAAGGTCTAGAGGGCGCTAAACTTCGGCCTACAGGACGACTCGCTGACATTGCGCCCACGCTGCTGGATTTAATGGGCTTACCCAAACCTCCAGAAATGACGGGGACGAGTTTACGCCTAGCTTAAGCTAGGGACTCGAGACGGCGCACGACTTCATCGATTAAAAACGCCGGCGTTGAAGCACCCGCGGTTACGCCCACGGTGCCAAAGCGCCGCAAGGTCGTATCATCGAGTTCAGCTGCAGTCTCGATGTGAAAGCAAATCATACCCGACATCTCCACCAACTTAGCGAGCTTAACGGTATTGGCTGAGTGACGGCCACCAATCACGATCACAGCTTCGGCACCTTCTGACTTAAGTTGTTGGATATCACCCTGACGGTCTTTGGTTGCGCCACAAATAGTATCAAAGACTAGCGCGTGGGGATAAAGCGTACGAAGGTAAGCCGCAAGTCGCTCAAATTCATCGGTGAACATGGTCGATTGCGACACCATACAAACTTGGCTACCGAGTGCTGGTAAGGCATCAATTTCAGCTTCGGTACGAATCACATGCCCTTTGCCTTCCGCATAGCCCAATAAGCCGATAACTTCAGGGTGCTTGGGGTCACCAAAAATCACCGTGGCGTAGCCGCGCTTGGCATGCATACGAATTTTTCCCGCGATGATCCCAACGTCAGGGCAAGTCGCATCACGAAATTCCATGCCTAAAGACTTTAAATAAGCCCGACGCTCAGGAGAAATACCGTGAGCACGTACCACCATCACGGCTTTAGAGGCATCTCCCGTAACTGAAACTTCCGCTTGGCTTTGATAGTCACCGACCTCCCGCACCCCTTCTTGGGTCAGGACTTCCATCATTTGGCGATTATGGATTAAAGGACCGTCGGTGTAGACGGGGTGCCGCCCTGCACGCGCAAAATCCCGGGCAATGTCGATGGCACGTTCGACCCCCCAGCAAAAACCCGCAGATTTGGCACGCAGCACCTTCATAAAACTGACCTTACAGGCTTAGACTCGGGTTTCAAGACAGACTCACTGGCGAGACTAGACATCTGCCAGTTTGCTCCTAAATCCTTACCTATGCGTCTCATCCTGCCTTTTTGCCTACTGGCGAATCTGCTCGTGGCCAATGACCTGCCCTACCGCACCGAAAACGCTCTGGACGGTCTTACCTTCTCTCAGCCTCTCGGACTAGCCTACGCCCCTAATGACCGTGACACGCTCTACGTCTTGGAGAAAACCGGAGTGATTGTAGCAGTCCGCGGTCTCACAAGTGGGAAACCCACGAAACAGCCCTTCTTAGATCTCACCCAACCGCGGGATGGGAAACTCGAGACCTCCAGCGAATGCGGAGTCCTAGGATTAGCGTTCCATCCCAATTACGAACGCAACCGACACCTCTTTGTTTTTTATAGTCTTAAGGTTGGGGGTAAACTCCATCAACGCATCTCACGCTTTACCGCCGCGAGTGATGGACGTAGCGCTAATCCCTCCAGCGAAGTAGTTTTTATTTCTCAACCCGACCCAGCTTCTAATCATAACGGGGGCGATCTTCACTTCGGACCCGATGGCATGCTCTATATTGCCTGTGGCGATGGCGGCGCCGCAGATGACCGCTTTGATACCTCGCGGCGCATCGATGGCGGTTTCTTCTCTGCTGTCTACCGTATCGATGTCGATAAACGCGTAGGTGGACTCAAACCCAACCCGCATGAAGCCGTCATCCGCGGCGCCGATGGCGAAGCCCACTATTTAATTCCAGCAGATAATCCTTTTCTACGCACCCGACACCATCGCGGAGAAGAGGTTAAGGTAGCAAATCTGCGGGGCGAAACCTGGGCTACGGGTCTTCGTAATGCCTGGCGCATCAGTTACGATGCACCCACGCGTCGTTGGTTCACGGGTGATGTCGGACAAAATGAAATTGAGGAAGTCAATATCCTCGTACCCGGAGGCGACTATGGTTGGAGCATCCGCGAAGGGAGCAAAGCCTTTGGCCGCGCCAAAGGTGTCGTTGGTCGAGGTCGCATCATCGACCCTATCTTTCAGTACGGACGGGACTTAGGGGCCTCGATTACGGGAGGACTGGTCTATAGGGGGAAAGCCCAACCCGAGTTAACGGGAGCCTATGTTTACGGTGACTTCGCCTCAGGCAGAATCTTCGCGCTGCGCGAACGCGCAGGCCGCTGGCAAAATCAGACGCTAGCTAAAGATGGCTCGGTGGCAGCCTTTGGTGTTAATCCCGCCAATGGGGATCTGCTCTTCTGCAACATGGGCGGAGGTACGGTACGGCGTTTAGTCGTCCGCAAATAAATCAAAGTCGATTACTTCTTAGCGGGCACACCCCAAACCTCGACTTCGACATAGTCGTTCGAGGGGTTGGAAGTATTACCATGGGAATGAAGGCGAACGTATTGAGCTTTCACCCCTTTACCCACGATAACTTTACCTTCATGGCTTTCAATATAGCAAAGGTCTTTACCCTTACCGAAACCTAGCTTGTTAGCATCATCGTTATTAAAGAGCGTGGTGACGTCGGTCTTAAACTCAGGATCCGAGGAAACCTGAACAACCACGGCATAGTAGACGCGAAGCTCGCGGTGAAAGTGCCAGACTGCAATCGCGGCAATTTCGGCAGGCGCACCTAAATCAATTTGTACCCATTGATGGCCCCGGGGTAACTCAACCTCGTACCCCTCATCAGCCGCCTTATCGCCATCAGTCACATAGGTTAAGTCGCCTGCTACGGGTTCACGGGCACTCGAGGTGACCTCTTTACCCAAAGCTAAATTCACCGCTTGGGCAGGCACTTGGGGTAAAACGCGTGGGGTCTTGGCGGCGGGTTCCAGATTCGTGACCGTCATCGGGCGAGGGGTGCCCGCTACCGCTGGTTTGGGTAACTCAAGGGGCAACGGCTTAGTGGCCTCGGCAGCGAGGGCAACACTGGCTAAGCAGATAAGGGCAAAGTTTAGGTACATGGTGCGTTAGACAAGAAGAGAGTGGTGCAAGTTCCTTAGCTTAAGCGACGAACACGCCGGTGGCGCTGAGGAAAACGGAGGGTAACGGTCGTGCCCTTACCTGGCTGACTGGCAATATCAACCCGGCCGCCATGGGCGCGAAGAATGCGCAATACAATGAGTAAACCTAAGCCCGAGCCGTCCTGCTTAGTCGTGTAGTAAGCATCAAAAACTCGCGTCAATTTATCGGCGGCGATGCCTACCCCGCTGTCGGCTACTTCAAGCACGACCCAGTCGTCTTCTGAGCGCGCACGCACGATGAGATCACCTCCGCGGTCCATAGCTTCGAGGGCATTTTTAAGGACATTGAAAAACGCCTGCTGGATCTGATCGCGATCCGCAAGCACCGCGGGTAAATCGCCTACCACATCAACGGTGGCGCGTACGCCGAGTTGCTCCATTTGATTACGCAGCAGCGCCAACGAACTTGCGACTACTTCAAGCAGTTGGGTCTCGACTAAATTAGGGCGAATCGGACGAACCGCCCCAAGGAAGTTTCGCACGATGCCATCAAGGCGACGCACTTCACCTTCTAAAATTTCTACGGTTTCAAGCCCCTTCTCCCCCTCCTTACCTTGGGTCGCCAAACGCTTACGCAACACATGCAAATGCAAGGTCAGAGCATTTAGGGGGTTACCAATCTCATGTGCCACACCCGCAGCCAGCGTCATAATCGAATCCATTCGCTCGCTCTCGACTCGATCTTCAGTGGCAACGCGCTCAGACGAAATATCCGCTAGGACCGCCACGCGTAGCGGTTGACCTTGGGTTGGACCTTCAACTTCCGCGAGGTGGACGCGTAAAATCCTGGGTTCAGGGTAAGCAACCTCAACCTCACGCGATTGAGTAGCCGCACCCACCGTAGGCTCAAGGGCTGCGGCCAACTCAGGTGAGAAGCGCGGCGGGTTATCGCCCGCAGCATCATCCGCCCCCAAGCCCGTCATGGCTAAGGCAGCAGGATTCGCATAAGCAATTCGACCTCCCTCCTCCAAGACGAGCACGCCCTCACGCAGGGTTTCTAAAACCGTCTCCATTAAGTTGCGCTCACGGTCGAGGCGGCGGGCCAAAATCGCTAAGTTGTGGGAATCTAAATCTTCAACCCGTCCGAGGAGACGATCAAAACGACTGGAGCGACGGCGACTCATCGGGCCACGAGATGCGCTGCAAGGTGGGCAATTAAATCGCGGGCTACAACCGATTTTGCCGCTGGCCCCAAGACCACGCGTGAGCCGTCGCGACCCAAGACTACGAGCCGATTGGTGTCGGCACCAAACGCACTTCCAGACCCGCTCACAGTATTGGCAGCGATGAAATCAAGCCCCTTAGCAACTAGTTTGTGTTGGGCGTGCTTTTCGATGTCACTGGTTTCGGCCGCAAACCCCACCAGCAACTGCTGCGAGGTACGACGGGACGACATGATTTTAAGAATATCCGGGCAGGCTTCGAGTTCGAGCTTAGGCACGCCTGCTTCGCGCTTAATTTTTTGGGCCTGGGGAGCTAGCGGACGCCAGTCGCTCACCGCCGCGGTGGCTATAAAAATATCGCTGGCCCCAAAAAGCCCGTCGACTTGGTGGAGCATCTGCTCGGCCGAAACCACGGGATACAAGACCACCCCCTCGGGTTCAGGTAAACTCACCGGCCCAGCCACGAGATCAACCGTCCAACCCCGCTCACGTGCGGCAGCGGCCAGCGCAAACCCCATCTTACCGGTCGAGGGGTTACTCAAAAAGCGTACCGGATCGAGAAACTCTCGAGTTGGACCTGCGGTTATGAGGCAACGTAAAGCCACGCTGTATTCATAACGACTCCCACGCTTGCGGAAAGCGGAAAGCAATGGCGCCGACTCAATTTCGGGTCAGTCCAGATTTAACCAAGCCGCTAGAGCGACAAAAGCCCGCGCCCGGTGACTAAGCTGGTCTTTTACTTGAGGAGAAAGTTGGGCAAAGGAATGCACATAGCCTTGGGGTACAAAAAGCGCGTCGTAGCCAAAACCTCCCTCACCTTGGGCTTCGGTTAAAATTTTTCCCTCACAGTAGCCCGTGAACTCAACGTCCTCAGCGTCGGGACCTAGGAGTACCAAGTGGCAGGTAAAACGTGCCTGACGTTGCTCGGGCGCCACCTCCTTAAGCGCCAGGAGTAGCTTAGCCCGATTCTCAGCATCGGTCGCATTTGGCCCCGCATACACAGCTGAGTCTACGCCGGGTGCCCCGTTGAGCGCAGGACACGAAAGCCCACTGTCATCGGCGAGCACCCAAGCATCTGCCGGCGCAAGACGCCTTAGGGCTTCCGCCTTTAAACGGGCATTGCCGTGAAACGTCCCCGCCGTCTCGTCGACTTTTGGCATACCACCTACGGCGCGTGCACTCAAAACCTCGCAGACGATACCTGCTTCACGAAAAAGTCGGCCAAACTCTTCTGCCTTGTGCGTATTGCCGGTGGCCAAGATGAGACGCATCACAAACAGACTTTAGAAAAATAAAGCCTCACCGAGCGCAAACTCAGGCGACGAAAAAGGAACCGCGAGATCAAAGGCACGGTGCGTGGTGGCAAAATCAAGAGCCACGGTAGACTTAGTTCCGGTCTCGGCGTGCTCCCAAGCAAAGTGATTGCCGTTGTCGTAATCCCACTCCACCGCCAGGCAGGAACCCAGCCGACAGGCACTATCAAGGGTGAAACTCGCGGTTAAAGGCTGACGCGATTGCGTAGCACAAGCCGTAAGCGCGGTTTGCATCCAACCCAGTAAGCCAAAGGCCTCGCCCCGGTGCGTTGGTCCATGGATGACGCGCACTGAACTCAAGCCGCGAACTAAATCCGTCGGGGTATGACCACTAAGAAACTGACCCAAGGCCTGACGCACGGGCAGACAACGGGCAAAAGCTAAATCACGCACAACATCAGGCCGGGGCCAAGCCAGCGCAAAAGGAGCATCACCGTCAACCGATCGGTCCATCACCACGCGTGTGAAGCGAGCAGCGAAACCCATCCAGTGGGTCAACTCCTCAGCAGCCACCCGGTGCGTCCAAAGGTAAGCGGGCAGATCGCCTTCCAACCAAGTTGAGAGTAAGGATTCGAGCTCAGGTGTGTGTCGACCATGTGCTAGTAAGAGTGCCTCACAGCAACGCTTACCTCGTCGTGCCGTATCTAAGAAACAAGCCACATGAACTTTCGCCTCAGGCGCTTCAGTCCCGCCGCGCTCGACTAGAACAATTAAGCGCGATGGGTAACGACGGGCAAAGGCTTGAGCTTGCTCAAACAGAACGGCTGCTTCTTCGGGCGGGGTGGTTGCACCTAATAGCAAAACGACATTCATCTGCGAAGCCCGTACGACTTCATCACCTTCTGCCGCCCAGGCATGAGCTAAGGTAGCCAAGGCCTCGCGAACGGGCACCGGGGAGCCCGGCAAGGCAGCAAGGACGTCTGAAGCCATCACTTAGCGGCCGGCGTTGCGCCAGGCGTGGCCCTGCTTGGCTAATAAGGCATCGGCCGCAGCCGGACCCCACGAACCTGCAGGATAGGATTCTAAACCTTTTCGTCCTGCCTGAGCCCAATCTTGAAGCAGAGGCGTGTAGAGACGCCATGAGGCCTCAGTTTCATCGCCCCGAATGAATAGGGTGCGGTCGCCAATAATAGCATCGAGGATGAGGCGCTCATAAGCTTCGGGGGTATCCGAGCCATAGGTTGCGGCATATCGGAAGCTCAGTCGCACGGGCTGGGTGCGCGGTTCAAGTCCGGGAACTTTGGAATTCAAAATTAAGGTCGAACCTTCGTCTGGCTGAATCTGAATCACCAAACGGTTAGCAGCAATATTGTCATAACGACCGTCCACTGCAAACAGACCATCCACCGGCTGTTTAAATTGAATGGCGATTTCAGAGACGCGTCGGGCAAGACGTTTCCCCGAGCGTAAGTAGAAGGGCACGCCCGCCCAACGATCATTTTCGACGCTCAAGCGCACCGCACTAAAGGTCTCGGTTCCTGAGGTCTGAGGGATGTCACGTTCTTCAAGGTAGCCTGGGACATGTTCACCTGCCGCTAAACCAGGGGTATATTGACCTCGTACCGCATCGCCACCCGAACCTAAGCGGAGCGCCCGAATGGCATCGAGTAAACGCACCTTTTGATCGCGGATGGCTTCAGGTGAAAGCGAGCTCGGGGCATCCATCGCCGTCAAAGCCAGCAACTGCATGGTATGATTTTGAATCATATCCCGTGTCGCCCCCGACTGGTCGTAATACCCCCCACGTGACCCAACGCCGAGCTCTTCGGCGACCGATATTTGCACGTGGTCGACGTGGCGTCGGTTCCAAAGCGGTTCGAGAATCGGATTGGCAAAACGCAGCACGAGTAAGTCCTGTACGGTTTCCTTACCTAAATAGTGATCGATGCGGTAAACCTGGTTCTCGCGGAAATTTCGGTTAATCACCGAATTAAGTTCAACCGCCGAAGCCAGATCGTGGCCAAAAGGTTTTTCGATAATGACTTTACTTTCCGCCGGCGTTCCCAGCCCTCGAGCGGCGAGCCCGCTCGCTCCCAGGTTTTCAACAATCGGCACAAAGACGGAAGGGGGCGTGGAAACGTAGCTAACCAGTTGCAGAGGGCGACCCGCCGTGCGCTCGATAGCAGAAACTTTATTCGCTAAGGCAACAAATGCAGCGGGGTCGTCGTAAGCACCCGCTTGATAATGGACGGCGGCTTCGACCCGACGCCAAATGTCGGGATTAAAGGGACGACGGGAAAACTTCGCGAGGTCTGCTGCCGCCGAGGCGCGAAAAGCGTCATCAGGTAAAGGCTTACGACCAAAACCAATCAGAGCGAAATCAGCGGGGAGCAGATTATCAACCGCGAGGTTGTAAAGCGCAGGAAGAAGTTTGCGCGAGGTAAGGTCGCCCGAAGCCCCAAAGATGACGAGGCAGGTCGGCGGAGCACCACGGTGCTTGCTTAGGCCAGAGAGGAAGGGGTGTCGCTCGGGGGCGGACATAAAAGTTAGGGGCGGCGGGTACGAAGGAGTGAAACTCCGACATGTTGGACAATGCGGGGTGGGAGGGAGTGGCAAACCAGAACTTCAATTAGATCAAAACGAACATGCGGGGCACCCCCAATCGACCGGAGCCAAGCCGCGGCTGCCCGGCGTAGCGCCCGGCGCTTACGGGCATTGACCGCGCGCCGCCCTGCCCCAGCCTCTTCAGCCGTCCGGGTCTTGACTTCAACAAAGACCAAGACGCCCCGCTCCAGCACAATTAGGTCCAATTCATCCCGCCCGCACCGCCAGTTTCGGCCTAATACTTCTGCCCCTTTAGCTTGATAATGCACCGCAGCCAGGGACTCCCCTCTTGCTCCTAGAGAGGGCGGGTTAAAGAGCTGCTTAAGCCAAGTTATGAAACGCTGCATGGCACCCAATTAAACCCTGCGGGAGGGACGACCAGCCTGCCCGCATGAGGTTGACTCCCTGAGGAGCCTACCTTGGCTACAACCTATTCCTAACCATGAAACACCTTATTTTAGTTTTTAGCCTCCTGCTCCAAGGCATTACCGCCACCCAAGCAAACCCACTGCCCGATAACCTCAAGCAAGACGGCTGGTGGATTGGAGCCCAAGCTTGGACCTTTAATCGCTACACCGCATTTGAAGCTATCACCCGCACAAAAGAATCAGGAGGCAATGTGATTGAACTTTTCCCGGGCCAAGTGCTCCAACCTGGATCGAAGGTTAAAGTCCATCACACCATGAGTGTGGCTGACCGAGAATTACTACTCGCGGAGTGCCGCCGCGTAGGGGTGCAACCTGTAAGCTACGGTGTGGTCAAAGCGAGTAATTTGAAAGAAGTCCGAGAAATTCTGAGTTTTGCCAAGGCCATGGGCATGGCGATGGTGTCGACCGAATCGACCGAGATTGTCGCAGACTGGGAAGTAGGCGTGCGAGAATTCGATTTAAAAGTAGGCTTTCACCATCACCCTGGATCCTTGAATCGCCCTGACTACAAAGTCTGGCACCCGCTCTATTTACTGGGCGTGATTGAAAGTCGCGACCGTAGGCTGGGAGTTTGCGCCGATAGTGGCCACTGGTGTGGTTCTGGTTTAGATCCGGTTGCCGCGCTCCGCATACTCCGTGGGCGGGTGGTCGCCGTTCATTTAAAGGATAAAGCCGCCATGGGCGAGGCCCCCGTGGTAACCGTGGGCAAGGGGGTCTTAAATGTCCCAGCCTTTTTAGCCGAGCTCCGAGCCGGTGGATTTGCGGGCCCAATCGTGGTCGAACACGAGAATGACTGGGCAGATAATCGCCCGCAAGTGACCGAGGCCATCCGCCTCGTGCGCTCGCTCCCTCGGTAAAGCCCCAGGCAAAACGCCTTCTGTCCGTAAGGTTGCCAGCGACGCTAAGCCTCGTCACGTTGAGGCATGGACCGAACTAGCCGCGATGCAGGCGACCCGGCAACGCTCTCGGGCGTTGTCGACCGCATCGTTTGGCTCGATGAAGAAAAGGGGTTCACCATTGCCGAGCTTTCCGACGAACAAAATGGCCGGCATATGATTCTAGGTAACCTTGCGGGTTTGCAGTGCGGCGAGACCGTCGACTTGCAAGGCAGCTGGGAACGTCACCCGCAGCATGGGCCGCAGTTTAGAGTCAAGACCTTCACCTCCCGCTTACCTTCTTCGGTCCATGGTATTCGCAAATACCTCGGGAGCGGTCTGATACATGGGGTGGGTAAAATTTATGCCGACAAGATTGTGGCAAAGTTTGGTGCTAAGACGTTTGAAATAATTTCTCACCACTCGGCACGTCTACGCGAGGTTGAGGGGATTGGCCCGCAACGCGCTAAATCGATCAAAGCTGCGTGGGACGAACAACGTAGCCTGCGCGAGGTGATGGTTTTTCTCCAAACTTATGGCGTAACCAATGCGCTCTGCTTGCGCATCGTCAAAGCCTACGGCGAAGGTGCTAAAACTGTCCTGACCAAAGAACCCTACCGCGTCTGCCGAGAAGTTGAAGGCATAGGTTTTATTACCGCGGATAAAATTGCCCGCAACTTAGGACTCCCCACTGCGGGTCCTCAACGCGTGGATGCAGGCCTACTGCACACATTAGGTGAATTAGAATCGGATGGGCATAGTGCCTGTGCGCAAAACCGTTTAGTAGATCAAGCGACTGAGCTACTCGAAGTCGACCGCCCGATTGTCGCCGAACGTCTCGATGCTTTAGTTGCCGAGCGAGCCGTAGCCGTGCTGGGAACAGGACCGGAGCGCTTGATTCAACTCACCCCTCTAGCCAACGCTGAAACCGCCATCGCCAGCACCATCAATCGACTGCTGGCTGCGCCGGGGGGCTTACCCGCGATTGTGGTTGATCGTGCCTTAGTCTGGGCACAAGAGCGGGCAGGTTTTAACTTTTCGGAACTGCAGGCACACGCCGTGGCTACCGCCATCGCCAGCAAAGTAAGTATCTTAACCGGCGGACCAGGCACAGGTAAGACCACCATCCTGCGGGCCTTGTGTGATATTCTCGGGGCCAAGCGTTGCCGCGTGGTCTTAGCTGCACCTACGGGTCGCGCGGCGCAACGCATGGCTGAAGCAGCCCGCATGCCCGCAAGTACCCTCCATCGACTGCTTAAGTTTGATCCCGCGGCAGGACGGTTCACCCATAACACCGATAACCCACTCGGGGCTGATATGGTAGTCGTCGATGAATCCTCCATGCTCGACAGCCGTTTAGCAGCAGCCCTGCTACGGGCGGTACCAGATCGCGCCCACCTTTTGTTCGTTGGTGATGTTAACCAACTTCCATCGGTGGGTGCAGGCAGCGTACTCGATGATCTTATCGCTTCGGGATTAGTACCTGTGACTCGATTGGATACCATTTTCAGACAAGGGGCACGCAGTGGCATTGTGCAAATAGCTCACGGCATCTTAGGCGGCGAACGCGAACCACCTCCCGCCTCAGCCGACCCGACGGGCATCAATTTTGAAGGCACTGATATTCACTTTGTTCGGGCCGACGATCCTGAGACCTGTGTACGTACTACGGTGCGGCTTTGCTCGGAAATTTTACCGCGTCGCCTAAAGATCGACCCGCTGCGCGACATTCAAGTGCTGGCCCCCATGCACAAGGGCTCAGGCGGTATTCACGCCCTGAATCTTGCGCTACAAGAACGCTTACGCCAAGGACCGGGCACGCCTGGGCGAATTGCACCAGGGGATAAAGTTATTCAAACCCGTAACAACTATGACCTCGGTATCTTCAATGGCGACTTAGGCGTGGTTACAGCTCTGCATGAAGGGGGCGGACTCGAAATTGATTTTGATGGCACGCGCGTCGAAATGGAACGCGGCCAAGCCAACGACCTACAATTAGCCTACGCCATTAGTATCCACAAATCTCAGGGCTCCGAATTCCCCGTCGTCGTACTCCCCCTTCTTCGCCAACACAGCATTCTCCTCGCGCGCAATCTGATTTATACCGGGGTCACTCGTGGACGACGTCAGGTCATTATCGTGGGCGACCCCACCGCCTATGCCATGGCGGTGCGCAATGTGGCCGATACCCGTCGTATGACTGGCTTGCCCACGCGCTTAGCTGAAAGCCAACGCTAAGTTGTAGGCTTATCCTTCGACACTGCGCGCCCCGCGCTCAGCCATTGTGCCGCGTGTCACGCCCAGTTGATTCATAATTTTTAATTCGCGCCATAACTGGGCACCGTCCACTCGGCCCGCCAACAAATCGCGGTAACGATTCAGAGTACGCGTTACGGTTGCGGCGTCTTCATCAACAAATTCGACCCGGAAACGGCCAACCCCTAACCCGAGCAATTCGCTCGCAAACTCCGCCCCCGTCTGGGCTCGGGCGTTAAAAAGCGTATTTCGACACCCGGCATCAGCCTTAAGTAAATGTTCGGCACCCACGCGGTCGCGCAACGTCACGCGATGCTTTTCGCAGGGTCGACCACAATCGCGATAATCTTTCCCTTTAGTTAAGAAGGCACAGAAAACGCAGTGCTCCATATGGAACATGGGCATATGCTGGTGCAGTGTGACTTCAAACCAAGCGGGCGGAGCTGCACGAAGGAGCGCAGCGAGTTGACGCGCATCAAGATCATACGAAGCGGTGAGACCCTCCAGCCCATGCTCCAGCATCAGCCACTCGGCCGCTAAGGGATTCGCCACGTTGAGTGAAAAGTCGCCTCGGCGGCGCTGACCCGCAAAGGCGCGCAAGTGTTCGTGATTACGCACCAAGAAACCATCCGCCTGCGAAGCGAGTAGCTGATCGATGATCCATGTTTCGCCTTGTTTGTAAATGCGGGGACCCACCGCCCAAGCCTCTACCCCTGCGGCACGCGTTTGCGCCACTGCATCTTTGAGACGCTTGGGGTCTTCGAGTTCGATATAGAGCGCTGAAGGTTTGAAACTCAGGGCTGCAGGAAGTTGCGCTAACTCGCGGATGACGGGAATAACTTCGCCGTTTAAACGCGCACGGGGAGCAGGCGGGGCGGCGAGCCGGGTAGCGGCTGGATTGACTGGTAAGACCGTCCAACGCTGGGGCGCCTCCCACTGCGCCGCGAGACGGTCCGCGAGATCGCGACGGAGGCGATTGAGTTCTGAAGCGGGCAGACGCAACGCCCCGTCAAGATGCGCCTCAACCGCAAGCAGCTCAAAAGGGGTTTCGCCGAGACGACCGAGTTGGTCGCGTAAAATCTCGGCATCTAAGGCGCGCACTTCGGCGATGGCGCAAGGCATCTCGGACTCGGCCACCACCACCCGACCTTGCTCATCGATGAAAGCGACGCGCAAGGGCTGCCCTACCGCACCGTGCACCGTGGCACGAATCGGGCGGCGATGGTTAGGCTTGGGGCGATTCCAAGTCTGTTCGAGTTCACGGTCGAGTTCAGGATCTTTCGTTTTCCAAATAATCTGACCCGGAGCAACGCGTGACCAATCCAACGCTTCACGACCGAAACGCAAAGTTGCTACACCGCCAGGGCCGGGATCGACGGAATGTAAGAAACCACCTTCTTCGCGTTCCCCAGGGCGACCGTCATCCAACACCACGCCATCGCCGGCTTTGGCAGGGGCTTCGAGGCGAACCCGTAAACGCGGCGGTTCGATGGCAAGGATTTCGCCCAGACGCACGCCCCGCTTTTTACCAAAGCGTGCATGCACCAGACGTTGATTATCGATGCCGCGTAGCCAGCCCGAATGAAGCCCGCGTGAGAAGGCCATTTGCAAGGGATAGTCTTGTTCACGCCGCACGCGTTGCACCGCCCCTTGAGCATCCCCTGAACCCATCAGGGCCGCCCAAGCCGCATCGACCGCGAGACGATAGGCACGCGTCACCGCAGCCACGTAACCTGGAGATTTAAGACGCCCTTCAATTTTAAGCGATTTAATGCCAGCACGGATTAAATCAGGTACGGCTTCGACGCCTTCAAGATCTTGCGGCGACAATAAATAAGCCCGGTCACCCAAGTCACGACGTACGCCATCCACGATTAACTCATAGGGCATACGACAGGCCTGCGCACATTCTCCGCGGTTAGCGGAGCGACCTCCGAGTGACTCACTGGTTAGACACTGACCCGAGTAAGCAACACACAGGGCGCCATGCACAAAGACTTCGAGGTCGAGCGGTTGCGGCGCTGCCTGTTGCTCGGTTTGAATTTTTTCCATTTCCGGCAAGGAAACCTCACGACCCAAGACGGCGAGCGAGGCACCCAACGAACGGGCAAAATCGGTACCTGCCGCACTGGTTACCGTCATTTGCGTGGAGGCATGAATGGGGAAGTCGGGCGACAACCGACGGATCAGTCGGCAAATCCCCACATCCTGCACAATCGCGGCATCCACGCCCGCAGCAATAATGGCCCGCAAGGTCTGGGCAGCTTCTTCGAGTTCCTCGGTAAAAATTAAGGTATTGAAGGTCACATAACCCCGCACCCCGCGACGGTGTAGATAGGCCATGAGCTCGGGCAGGTCCTCGGTGGTGAAATTCTTGGCTCGGACTCGGGCGTTAAAGCGCCCCACGCCAAAAAAGACCGCGTCGGCCCCATTCTCGACCGCAGCACGCACGCAATCCCAGTCCCCAGCAGGGGAAAGGACCTCGGGCTTACGCAACACGGGCACAGCAGACATGGGCGAAGGCTGACCCCTTAAGCCCGGGAGGCAAGCGGGGAGGCATCCTTTCCTCTTTCCTCCCTGCCCCAGCCTGCTTTGATAGGGGTATGGCCGACAAACTCGACGAAATCTTCCAAATGCAAGCCGCGCTCAATCAGCGCATCGGCGTCAACACCGTAGGGATGTCCGAAGAGGAGAAAATTCGTTGGACGCTTAATTACATCCGCGCCATGCAACAAGAGATGGCCGAACTCACCGACTCCGTACCCTGGAAGTGGTGGGCAAAGTACCAAAAGTTCGACGAGCAGAACGCCCGCGTCGAAGTCATCGATCTCTTTCACTTCCTGATTTCTACTGCCCAAGTACTCGGGATGTCAGCTGATGACGTCTATCAAGCCTACTTAAAGAAGAATGCGGTTAACCATCAGCGACAAGACAGTGGCTATGTAAAAAAAGACGCGGACGATTCCCGCCATATCTAATGCATCAGCCGACGATGCGCCGCCGCCCCGCCTTTACCCTCATCGAGCTTCTGCTCGTGATCGCCATTATTGCGATTTTATCGGCCGCTACCATTCCCATGGCGATGTCAGCCATCAACTCCCAGCGCAAAGCTCGGACCACGGGAGCGATCAAAGCCTTGGCCTCAGGCTGTGACGCCTTTCGCAAGCTTTATGGCGACTTCCCCAACGCCCGTTCGGGTGCAAGTGCCAGCAGCCAGACGGACGCCTTCCGGCGTGATCTCTTCGCCCAACTCAACGGCACGAAAGTACTCCTCATCACCGCTACCACGAGCGGTAGCACCACCGAATTGGTGAATCACAACGATAGCCGACTCAGCAATGGAGCTAAGCGTGTCGTACGACCCATTCTCGACGAGACCGCCGTACCCGCGAGCGATGGCACAGGTAATGAAAACGTCACCGCCGCTCTCAAAACTGAGTTTATCGATGCGTGGGGAAATGCTTTTGACTACCGTTATAAAATTGCCGGCTCGGGTTTTAATCCCTGGCTCTCACCCGACTTCTTGCTCGTAAGCTGCGGGGCAGATTTTGTTGAAAGTACCGACAGTGCCCTACCCCACATCCCCGCGATCAAGGAATATTGGGACACAGATGCAACCCCGAGCATGCTGACCGAAGGCACGATTCCTCCGACTTACTTCGAAAGCGGCGAGGGTTTTAACCGCTCCGATAACATTACGAACTGGTCGGGTCGTTAAGTTGCGATTTAAGCCATAGAGCATTCTAGGCTCAGGTTGAGTTTCTTTAAAGTAAAAGGGCATCACCCGTGGTCGTTCAGACTCAATCAGGCACAGGATCTTCACCACATCCTCCCCAAGGGTGACAGCGGGCGAGCCGTCGTAGCGCTAGCCAGCTCCCACGCCCAGCACCGTGGCGACGAAGGGCTTGTGCGGCATAAGCCGAACAGGTGGGGTGAAAGCGACAACCTGAACCCGGCACGAGTAAATGCAGAGGGCGCGAGACCCAGCGGCGATAAGCCTCAACCCCAAGCAGCAAACCGCGCACGATCCACGAGGGTGAAGGTTCAGCCATGGGAGCCTTCGGCTAGCACGCGACGTGCCCCTTCTTTAAGCGCGGCAACCAGACGCGGAAGCGGTTGCGTAATGACTGAACGACGAGCGACAAGAATGACATCCCAGCCCGCAGGAAAAAGATCGGCACAAGCTCTAAAAGCCTCACGCAATAAACGCTTAGCGCGGTTTCGATCCACCGCACGCGGCAACTGCTTCTTGGCAACCACGATGCCGAGGCGTGAGGCACGCACCGTCTCGGGCGTTAACCCTGCATTAAGGAAAAAACTGCCACACTCGAGGCGAACCCCAGCGTGACGCAGACGATTAAAATCGCCCTGGAGTCGGATGCGCCGCTCCCGGGGAAGTCGCATGCAAGCCTTAGACCTTGGTCAGCTGCTTACGTCCCGTACGACGACGGTTACGAAGCACCTTACGGCCGCCGCGGGTCTTTTTACGGGCACGGAACCCTACCTTGCGGGCGCGGGAGATTTTGGAGGGACGGTAGGTCGGTTGCATGGCCTTAGGGGGCGAGACAAGCCTGCCCAGCAATAAGTGTCAAGCGGGCAACACCACCTTCCCGGCTTGGCTCGCACCAAATTTAGGGCAGGATGACCCCATGTCTGACCCCCAACCCACCCCACCAGCTGTTCGGGTGACACCCCTAAAGGCCTACGACAATCCTGAGTTCATGCACTCAACCTTCGCGCGGAGCATCCGCGTGCAGTGCGAAATGCAAGAGCCTTACATGCGCTTTAAGCGCCATGGGGTCCGAAATACTTTCGTGATGTTTGGTTCCGCCCGAACCTTACCCACTGATGTTGCCCAAGAACGTTTAACCGCGGCTCGGAGTTCAGGCGCCGACGCGGCCTTGCTGCGCCGGGCGGAATCTGCCTTACGCGCCTCGAAACACTACGAAGCCTGCCGTCGACTTTCCGCCGAACTCACCCGCTGGTCCTTAACGCTGCCCGAATGGCAACGCTTCTACATCTGCTCAGGCGGGGGCCCTGGTATCATGGAGGCTTCGAACCGTGGTGCTTATGAAGCCGGCGGCCGTTCGGTTGGACTTGGCATTGCCCTACCCTTTGAGCAGTCGCACAACCCCTACATCACACCCGAACTCGACATCGAGTTCCACTACTTCTTTATCCGTAAGTTCTGGTTCCTCTACCTCGCGAAGGCCATGGTGGTATTCCCTGGAGGCTTCGGCACGTTCGATGAACTTTTCGAAATGCTTACCTTGGTACAAACCAAGAAGACGCGTAAACGCATTCCGATTCTACTTTTTGGCTCCGATTACTGGAAAGCGGTGATGAATCTCGAGGTGATGGAAGCTTGGGGGATGATTTCCCCCGAAGATCATCAGCTCTATCAACATGTGGACAGCGTCGAGGAGGCACGTGACTTCCTAATTAGTGAAATGAAGCGCCTCTACCTGTCGCCCGAGGGTCGTACCCGCGACTAAACCAGCTTAGGCTGGGTAAGTTTTACCATCGAGTCGTCAAAGCATCAGTGAGGCTTGCCGCAGGTGGTTTAGGTCGTTACGAACCAGCAGTCCTCGCCCGTTATGTCGCCCACTCAAATTGAACACGTAGTCTTCCTCGCCCTTGGATTAGGTGTGTTTGTTTTCTGGCTGCGTGAGGTCCGGGCTACCCCCTCAGAGGAAGCACCCTTTTGGCCCGGCACAACGCGTTGCAGTTGGCAACCCATGCTCTTGGCGGCGGCGGGAGCCTTACTTTTAACCCTGGTTGAATCAGTACTCGAGATTCAACTCGGGGTCAGCGATGAACAAAGCCGAATTGAAGCTTCTTTCTTAATGGCCATGATGGGGGCCGCGATTGTCGAAGAAATAACCTTCCGAGGTTTTGCAGCCCCAGAAAGCCTAGCAGGTGTGCGCCTTTTGGCCACCGTCTTAGTTGGATCGCTCGTCTTCATGCTGCTTCATGGGCACGTCGTAAAATTTGCCGAGGGTGGCCTCGTACTGAATACAGATGCTAAGGCCTTGGTTTCGGGCGGCTCGGCCTTTGCTATCTCGTGCTGGCTCTACCTTTGCCGCTTCAACCCCCTCAATCCCACCCGCTCCCTGGCCCCCTCTTTGGTAGGCCATACCGTGAGGAATCTTGCGGTCTTTGGCATTAAAGATGTCCAAGGTTTTGTGAGCTGGAATTGACCCGCAACCTAAACGAATTTCTGCTGTCCCAATCTTACCCTCATGAGCACACCTGACGCCTCTTCCTCCCGTCGCGACTTTCTCCGCACCGCGGCCCTAGCCGGTCTCGGTCTGGGCATGGCCAACGGCTTAACCTCTAAGGCTGAGGCCGCACCCGACCCGCGCGCCTTGCTTTATACCGGCATCACCGAGATGGGCAAAATTCGCCCTCGCCCCGCAGGAGCTAAACCCGTTTGGAACTTAACCACCAAACCTCTCGAGAAAGTGCGCGTGGGGCATATCGGTCTGGCGCGCGGCATGACGCATGTAAACGACTGCCTTAACTTACCCTTCGTAGAAGTAGTAGCGGTTTGCGACCTGCTCCAAGACCGGGCTCAGCGTGCAGCTGATACCATCAAAGCTAAAACTGGGAAAGCCCCGGTGGTCTATGCAGGTGATGAAAATGCCTGGGAAAAACTTTGTGAGCGTACCGACATCGATGTGGTATACGTCAGCACCCCTTGGGAATGGCACGTGCCCATGTGCGTCAAGGCGATGAAGGAAGGTAAACACGCCTTCGTTGAAGTCTCCCCTGCGGTCACGGTTGATGAATGCTGGAAGCTGGTCGACACTTCCGAACTTACCCAAAAGCACTGCGTCGTTTTGGAAAACTGCTGCTATGGCGACAGCGAGTTATTTGTCCTCAACCTCGCACGCCAAGGTTTCTTTGGTGAACTCAAGCATGCCGAGTGCGCCTATATTCACGACCTTCGCGAAGAACAGATGTTCCGCCTCGGAGCTGAAGGTGCCTGGCGCCGCAATTATCATACCTTCATTGATGGCAACCTCTACCCTACCCATGGTTTAGGCCCGGTTGCCCAGTATCTCGGCACGAATCGCGGGGATGCCTTTGGCTACGTGGTGTCGATGTCTTCACCCGAGTACAACCTTACCCAGTATCGCGATAAACATCAGCCCAACGGCGGCCGACATAAAGATGAGAAGTATATTTGCGGGGATATGAATACCTCGCTGATCAAAACCCGTCTTGGTCGCTCCATCATGATTCAACACGACGTGGTCAGCCCCCGTCCCTATTCCCGCATCAATGCACTCTGTGGTACCCGCGCTACCTTCTTTGGCTTCCCTGACCGGATGGCGGTTGATGGCGACAGCCACCGCTGGACCTACGAAGGAGCTACCATGACCAAGTTTAAACAAGAGAACGCTCACCCTCTATGGAAGAAGGTTGGTGATCTCGCGCGCAAAGTTGGGGGTCACGGCGGGATGGACTACATCATGAATTACCGGCTGCTGGACTGTATTCGCCAAGGTATCACTCCTGACATGAATGTCTACGATGCCGCCGACTGGTCCTGCATCTTAGAAATCTCTGCCTGCTCGGTGAAAAATGGCAGTATGCCAGTGCAATGCCCCGACTTCACCCGCGGCGGGTGGAAGGATCTCAAGCCCCTAGAAGTGGTTAGCTAAAAGAGGATCTTGAGTTTCAGACGCGAGGCCCAGTCCACGACTGGGCCTCTTGCTTTGCATTTGCCCACACCGACGAGTCCGTAAGACTAACGACTATGGATGACGCTAATCGCGCGCGTTGGCAGAAGGGGGTGAGTTGTCCCACCGCCGAGTCCCTCGAAACCGAGGGAGAAGCGCTCGCCCGTCAGCTAGAGCCAGGAAGCACGCTCCTGCTCTACGGAGACTTGGGCGCAGGTAAAACCACCTTCACTCGTGGGCTGGCACGCGGCTGGGGAGTAAAGGGGGCCATCACCAGCCCCTCCTACGCTCTCGTACAAATCTATGATGGGCGTGACGGACGACACTTAGTACACGTCGATGCCTATCGCTTGATTGGACCCGAACAACTTAAAGGACTCCTGCTCGATGAACTCGTGCAGGCGCAAGACCTCCTCGTCATCGAGTGGCCCGAACGTTTAGACGATGCCCTTCCCAAAGGTGCCCTTCGCATTCAAATTACATCCCCGGCTGAAGGTGGACGTTATATTAGACTCCTAGAAGCCTAACAGACTTTCGGACTTGTAGTCTTAAAACTAATTTATTTTGAAGGCGTGTGCCAACGCGACGACAAGACATGGAATTTGAGGCTGCGACGGAGCACCTAAGAGGACGGGCTATTCTCGCTTGGCCCCTAGCCGCGCTCCCGACGTTCGTCTTGCAACTACTCACCCTTGATTGGGAACAAGATCCTGAAAATTTCGTATTTTCTACTTTCCTAGCCTTGGTAGCGGGTGCGGGTGCAACCATCCTCGCTGTCTTAGTCGGCTTTAGTTTACGGCTTGCAACTCGTAACCGGACCAAGGTTCGCCGCCTCTGCCTTGGGCTCACCCTTGTCGGTATTCTGCTCGCCTTAAGCTCCCTGATGGCGACCGCCAATAGCCCTCGCAATGCCCTGGGTTTGGCCGAGGAGCGTCTGGTGCCCCTCCTTGTCCTAGGGACCATCCTCATCGCCCTAGGCATGACCCATTGGCCACGTCCAGAACGTCCTGGAAGTCGTCGCGGCTAAAGAATTTAGGCAGTTAGGGTTTTCTCGAAGCGCTTGCGGTCACTCTCATTGAGGTAGCGCTTACGCATCCGAATAAAATTAGGGGTCACTTCTACGAGCTCATCGAGCTCGATGTATTCAAGGCAAGCCTCGAGGGACATCTTACGAGGGGGCTTAATGCGGGCCAAGTCGTCGGAACCTGCCGCCCGCACGTTGGTGAGCTTTTTATTGTGCGACAAGTTAATCACCAAGTCATTATCCTTACAATGTTCGCCCACTACCATACCTTGGTAAACTTCATCTCCAGGTGAGACAAAGAAGTCACCGCGGTCGTAGAGACGGTCGAGGGAATAAGCGAAAACGGAACCTGGCTCGCCTGCGATCATCACGCCAGCGGAACGACGGGGTGGCTCGCCGCGGACGGGCTCGTAGCCAAGCAAGGTGTGATACATCACCGCCTCGCCTCGCGTGGTGGTCAGCATCAAGGTGCGCAAACCAAAGAGGGAACGCGAAGGAATCTTAAACTCCATGTGGATCCAGCCACTGGTGCCAGCCTTGGCATCCATACTGCGGAGTTCACCCCGACGACCGAGGACGAGCGACATCACATCGCTTTGGCTAGCTTCAGGGCAGTCTACCGCCAGAGTTTCCACCGGCTCGCAAGAGACCCCGTCAATATCACGCAAGATGACGCGGGGTTTACCCACTTGAAGCTCATAACCCTCGCGACGCATGGTTTCAATCAACACGCCAAGGTGCATCAAACCACGACCGGAAACTTGGAAGGCGTCGGCACCGGGCTCACGATCAACTCGGAGGGCGACATTGCGCTCGAGTTCGCGGGTGAGTCGGTCACCGACTTGACGACCCGTAACAAACTTACCATCGCGGCCAGCAAAAGGAGAGTCATTAACCCGGAAAGCCATCGTCACGGTAGGCTCGTCTACCTTAACGGGCGGCAAGGCTACAGGATTATCAATGTCCGCGATGGTCGCACCAATTTCCACGTTATCGAGACCTACCACGGCAACAATGTCGCCCGCGGAAACTTCTTGAGCCTCGACCCGGCCTAGGGCTTCGAAGACTTCGACTTTTAAGGTGCGCTGGCGCGAGATCTCACCCGTACGAGAAACCATGCTCACGGGCATAGCCGGGCGCACCGTACCAGCGGTGACCCGACCGACTGCGATACGACCAACATAATCACTGTAAAGAATGGTCGTCACCATAATCTGCAAAGAGTGAGCTAAGGCCTCTTCACGGGACTTAAACCCTGCAGCCGCACCACGAGGCGAACCAGGCGCATAGGGAGCAGGAATGAAATCTACAATTGCTTGGAAGAGCTCCATCAAATCTTTCGGGCGCTTACCTTCTTCGGTCTTAGCACGATCGAGCGTGCCCCAACCTTCACGACCTGAAGCATAGACAATGGGGAAATCGAGCGCGTACTCGGGAGCATCGAGCGCCACCAAGAGGTCAAAAATTTCATCAACCACGGCATCGGGCCGGGCCGATGATTTATCAATCTTGTTGATAACAACGATAGGCTTGAGGCCGAGGGCTAAGGCTTTGGAGAGCACGAAACGCGTTTGTGGCATGGGACCCTCAAAGGAGTCGACCACCAGCAAACAACCGTCAGCCATGTTTAACACCCGTTCGACTTCGCCGCCGAAGTCGGCGTGGCCAGGAGTGTCGATGAGGTTAAGCTTATAGGGCTTGCCGTTGCGCGGATCAGTCCAGCGTACCGAACAATTTTTCGCGGTAATGGTAATGCCGCGCTCGCGCTCGAGGTCGCCCGAGTCCATAATCAAGCCGTGCTGACCGCCCGCAAGTTTGTCGAGGTCTTCAGCTCGGAACATGCCGGACTGATAAAGAAGCCGGTCGGTCAGGGTAGTTTTACCGTGGTCGACGTGGGCAATAATGGCGAGGTTGCGGATTTCCATGGACAGTTCTCTATCCTAGGGGCGTAGAGGGGTAATAGGTAGGGGGGAAGGGTAAAGTTAACAGAAAGGAGGCTTCAGACCTTTAGGGCTGAGGACTTTACCCATAAAGCAAGCCCCCAAGCACCAAGCCTGTGCCTAAGCCATTAGACTCCCAAACCCTTAGCCCTAGGCTAAACCATCGCGAACCAGCAAAGCCTCGGGGTCAGGATCTCGGCCCATAAACTCACGGAATAGGGCCTCAGGAGGCGTATCATTACCGCGGGCTAGTACACTCTTTCGAAACTGCAGACCCGTTTTGGGATTGAGCAACCCCTCTTGGCGGAATCGTCCAAAGGCGTCGGCGTCGAGCACTTCCGCCCATTTATAGGAGTAGTAGCCGGCAGCATAGCCCGTCGCATCGCCAAAGAGGTGGGTGAAACGACGCGCCATCGAAGGTATGGGCTGACTCGAACGCGGGAACCAATCGGCTAAAGTTTCATTCCAGTGACGATCCAGATCGGTTACGGTTCCGCTCGCGGCGCGCAGGTGAAGGTCTAAATCGAGTTTACCAAAGGCGAGCTGACGCATCGCAGCCGAGGCGGCGCGGAACGTAGCAGAAGCATCCAATTGGGTAAGCAGGCTATCGGGCAAAGGCTCTCCGGTTTCATGATGGCGAGCAAAGGTATCGAGCGACTCACGATACCAGCACCAATTTTCTAAAATTTGGGAAGGGAGTTCGACAAAATCCCACGCCACGCGCGTTCCCGCCAACGATTCAATCTCTACTTCGGTTAAAAGGTGGTGCAGCAAGTGACCGAACTCATGGAACACGGTAGTGACCTCATCGTGAGTAAGCAGGGCCTGCTGACTAGCTACGGACGGAGTAAAGTTACCGCACATTAAGCCTAAGTGCGGCACCCATGTACCATCAGGTCGAGGCCCACCGGTACGGAGATGATTCATCCATGCTCCACCACGTTTCGATTCGCGAGGAAACCAATCGGTATAGAAAGTGCCGAGATGACGGGCCCCATCGTGCAGTTCATAACAACGAACTTCAGGGTGCCATACCGATACTGGAGCACCTTCAGCCCGCTCACCACTGGCAGGAACCACCGTCCGTACTCCCGTGCTGGTATCGATGTGTAAAGTATCACGACCTAAGACCTTAAAGCCCATTAAATCACCGAAGAGCTGAAACATCCCATTCACCACCCCATCAACAGGGAACCAAGGTCGGAGCGCTTCATTATCCAAGCCGCAACGTTCTTTGCGCAAGCGTTCGGCCCAAAAAGTAAACTCCCAAGGATGCAAGGGGCGAACCGCGTCTCCGGTCTGGGCCGCACGGTAAGCCTCCAACTCCGCCGTCTCAGCCTTAAAGCGATCGCGCACGCGGGCATGGAGATCCTCAACAAAACTTAAAGCCCGTGAACCCTGACGTGCCATCCGACGTGACAAGACCCAATCAGCAAAATGGGCCTTACCCAAAAGTTGGGCTTTCTCTTGCCGTAGGGCTAAGATGGTAGCGACGAGCGCCGTATTATCATACGGTGCCTGGGCGCCAACCGCCACACTCGCCTCCCAAGCCTGTCGGCGTAAAGCGACGTCTTCGGCATACATTAAAATCGGAAAGAGTGAAGGGGCGTGCAAGGTGAAGCGCCAGCCGTGGGCGAGGCCTTTGTTAGTCGCCGATTGTCGCGCGGCAGCACGCGCAGACTCAGGCAAACCGATTAAGCGAGCCTCATCTTCAATCACTAATTCCCAAGCATTAGTTGAATCTAAAACATTCTCCGAATACTTCTGGGTAACTTCGGCAAGCTGAGCATGGATGGCCGCAAGGCGCTCTTTGGCAGCGGGCTGAAGATCGGCGCCCGAGTCGATAAAACCTGCGAGGGTTTCGTCTAAAAACCGACGCTTAACCCCCGTCAACTGCTGCGCCTCAGGTAATGCTGCATAAGCTTTGAGTATGGCCCAAATTCCAGCATCTAGAGGAATCGAAGAATAGAAGGCGGTGACTTCGGGCAACAAGGCATTGTAGGCCTTGCGCAACGCTGGTGAATTTAAAACTGAATCTAAGTGAGCGACCAAACCCCAAGCCACATCCAGCTCCCGAGTCGCCGCCTCAAGACCGAGCAAGGCGCTAGCATAATTTAAGGTGGCGTGATCCTGTGCGCGATAGGTCGCAAGCTGGAGACGGGCATGTTGCAGCGCCTGACGAATATCAGGCTCGGCACGCTCCGGGGTCAGACGTGACCAATCAGGCAAAAATGCGGGGTCTAGGAAGGACATACCCTAAATTGATACGGCTTTTACGGGTGAGCAAGCCGTCGCATCACGCTTGCCCTTCAGAAAGTCGCCGGGAGTATAGCGTCATGGCCTCACCCGAAGCCCATATCGTCGAACACCTTCATGTCGTGCCCACCCAGCAAGGGACGGCGGTCTTTCTGGTTTTGCCTCATAAAACCCTCGTCATCCAAGTCGACCCTGCGGTCGGCGAAGCCCTACAAGCGGCAATTTCGGGCAAAGTGGCCGAACGTCCTTTAACTCACGACCTCATGCTCGCACTCCTGCAAGGGCTCGACGCTAAAGTTGAGCGCGTGGTGATTAGCGATATGCGCGAGGGTGTCTTTTTTGCCCGGGTGGTTATTAAACACGAGGGTGCCACTGCTACTCAAGTTGCCGAGGTCGATGCACGACCCTCCGATTCCTTGGTACTCGCGGTTAAATCTCGTGCCCCCGTTATGGTCATGCCCGCCGTAGCGGATGCCTGTGAAGATATGGCGGAGGCTTTAGCAAAACTCCGCCGCAAGGAAGAAGGGTGAAATCCGCTCTACCCGATGTGATGGTGGCAGGGACACGTCCCTCCGTGCTGGCGCCGATGCAGGACGTTACCACCACGGGTTTTTTCCGCGTGGTCGCCCGCCGCGGTGCTCCCGATTGGTTTGTGACTGAGTACCTGCGCGTCCATGAATCCTCAACCCCTGAGCGCCACATCGTTGAATCGATTGAGAGCCACGGTACGGGCCGTCCTGTTTTTGCCCAGCTCATCGGGGAAGATGTTACCCACATCATCCGAACCATTCGCTGGCTTGTAACCCGGTTGCCCGTGGCCGGGATTGATCTTAATCTCGGCTGCCCTGCCCCCA
Source organism: uncultured Enterobacteriaceae bacterium (assembly GCA_964510855.1). Classification (GTDB taxonomy): domain Bacteria; phylum Verrucomicrobiota; class Verrucomicrobiia; order Opitutales; family UBA953; genus UBA8828. The sequence continues at coordinate 51,741 of CAZEDB010000006.1, forward strand.
AAGTTTATCGCAAGAATGTAGGTGGCGGCCTGCTGCGCGATCCAGCAAAGATTGATGAACTACTGCGCGCGATGCGGGCAGAGATTCCTGGCCGCTTTACGGTCAAAATGCGCTTAGGCTTTGATAGTCATGCCGCTCTCGCGCCCGTTACCGACTCGGTAGCCCGACACGGGGTTGATTTACTCACGGTTCATGGTCGGACGGTGAAGGGCTTATATTGGTCGGAGGTAGATTACACCGCGATTGGAGAAGCGGTACGGCGGGTGCCTTGTCCAGTCATTGCCAATGGCGACATTTGGAGTGCCGCCAAAGCCTCGCGCATTCTCGAAGCGACGGGCGCTTGGGGGGTGATGATGGGTCGACATGCAATTCGTAACCCCTGGATTTTCCGCCAGTGGCGCGAACACCAATTAGGACAGCCCGTGTACCGTCCAACCTTGTCCGAAGTCCGAACCTACCTTGAGGATCTTGCTAGCGAATGCTGCGACGCCGATGTAGCGGATGATCGACGGGCTTCACGGCTGAAAAAGTTCCTCAACTTTATCGGCCTCGCCATCGATCCCGAAGGCCTATTTCTCAAAGAGATGCGTCGCACCGAAGGCATGACGGAACTCATGACCTGCTGCGACCGACACCTACTCGGAACCCGGGCCGACGAAGCCTATCCCGAGGAACCCCATCCTGGCTTAGTGGCGCGCCCTACGCGCGAAACCCAACAGGGCTGCGGATTAGAGTAACCTTACGGCGCCCGACTTCGCCGGCTAAGATTACTTCTTTTTAGCCTTGGATGGCGCCTTGGATGGCGCGGCGCGACGGGAAGATTTTTTAGCAACCTTCTTAGAGCGCAGGGAGCGACTAAGCTTAGCTGACTTTTTAAGCTTAGTCTTGGCCTTAACTTGGCTCTTAGCCTTCACCAGCTGCTTAGCTTTAGTTTTGGCCTGAGACTTCACGCGCTTGGTCTTCGCCGACGATTTTTTTCGGGACGGAGCTGCAGGCTGAGCCATACGCTTTAAAGTTAAGTCCTTGGCGGCTAGAGAAAGTTTATTCTCCTTCACCGCTTTCCAAAGTACCTCACGTAGTTCATTCAGCCCTTCCCCGCTTACGCAAGAGATGGGGACCACCGGTACAGGGAATTTGGCGCGGAAACGGGCGAGATTTTCGGCCGAAGCAGGTAGGTCCATTTTATTGGACACAACTAAACGCGGCTTCGCCGCCAGAATCTTGGAATAAAGCCGCAACTCACGGTCGAGTACCTTATAGTCATCCCAAGGTCGGCGTTGCTCGCTGCCCGACATATCCAACATAAAGACCAGTAGGGAGCAGCGCTCTATATGCTTAAGGAAGCGATGGCCCAGACCGCGATTCTCACTCGCACCTTCAATCAGGCCCGGGATGTCCGCTAGATAAATCCGACCATGACGATCCGGATATTCAATCACGCCCACGTTAGCGTGCAGGGTGGTAAAGGGATAAGGCGCAACTTTAGGGCGCGCCGAGGTTAGCACCCGCGTCATCGAAGACTTACCTGCATTAGGATAACCCACCAAACCGAGATCGGCGATGGTCTTCATCACTAAGCGGAAAGAGCCGGTTTCACCCACCTTACCTGGCGTCGTCATACGCGGCGCCTGATTAACGGAATTTCTAAAGGCGGTGTTACCTGTTCCGCCTCGACCGCCGCGCAGCAAGACCACGCGCTCGCCCACATCCGTGAGCTCAGCAACCAGGCGACCCGTTTCTAAATCTAAAATTTGCGTACCGGGGGGCAGCGGGAGAATAAGTTCTTTACCATCAAAGCCTGTGCGTAAGCGTCCCATGCCTGGCTGACCATTTTGGGCAGCGCGATTGGGCTGCCAGCGATAAGACTCAAGATCTCCTTGGTTAGGATCGCAGAGTAATACCACATCACCCCCCTTGCCACCATTGCCGCCATCGGGTCCACCTTTGGGGATAAACTTTTCGCGACGGAAGGATAGGCATCCTGCACCGCCGCTACCGGCCTTGAGATGGACCTTTACTTCGTCGATAAACATAAGGGGAGGCAATCGATACCCACGAAGAGAAGGAAGACTAAAGCACTACGGGTAGGGTCAAGACCCGAGGGTCGCCGCGCCCCGATAGCCCACCCCATGAGCTGCCCTTTTCCTTGAGACGCAACGCCAGCCGACCCTGGGGACTTATCCCAGGTCAGGGATCTCGCCTTTTTCTCTCGCCCCCGTGGCAGGTTTCTATCCTCTTTGGGCTTTATTCCCCCACACCCATGCCCGCCAAAGTCCATACCGATCGCGATGCCGACCTCAAGAACCTCAAGGGCAAGACCCTAGCGGTGCTTGGCTTCGGTTCACAAGGCCACGCCCATGCCATGAACCTCCGCGACAGCGGTCTCAAGGTCATCGTTGGTCTCTATAAGGGCTCAAAGTCGGTAGCAGCCGCTACCAAGAAAGGTTTTAAAGTCTACGAAACGGGCGAAGCCGTCCGCCGCGCCGACGTCATGCTCGTCGCCATCCCTGACATGAAGCAGGCCGATGTTTGGGCTAGCAGCATTGCTCCTAATCTCGGCAAGGGCGGCAAGACTGTCCTTTTCATTCACGGTCTCTCGATTCACTACAAACTGATTAAGCCCGGTAAGAATGTCGATATCGCCATGGTCGCTCCTAAGGGCCCTGGCCACGTGGTTCGCGCTCAGTATGTTGAAGGCAAAGGCGTCCCTGGCTTAGTTGCGGTCCAACAAGACAGCACCGGCCACGCGCTCAAGACCGCCTTGGCTTGGGCCAAAGGTATCGGTGCTACCCGCGCGGGTGTGATCAAGACCACCTTTAAGGAAGAAACCGAGACTGACCTCTTTGGTGAACAGGCCGTACTTTGCGGCGGCGCTTCGGAACTCGTTAAGGTCGGCTTTGAGACGCTAGTAAAGGCCGGCTACCAACCTGAGATGGCCTACTTTGAGTGCCTCCACGAACTGAAACTGATTGTCGACCTCATGGTTGAGTCTGGCATCTCGGGTATGCGCTTCTCCATCTCGGAAACCGCCAAGTATGGCGATATCACGCGCGGTCCTCGCGTTATCAACAAGTCCTCGCGCAAGGCGATGGAAGATATTCTCAAAGAAATTCAGTCGGGCAAATTCACCCAACAGTGGGTTAAGGAGTATAAGGGTGGCCTGAAGAACTATAACCGCCTCCTCAAGCAGGGAGAGAATCACCCCATCGAAAAGACCGGCCAACGCCTCCGCGCGCTCATGCCTTGGGTGCAAAAGCGCAACATCAAGGGCGCTCAGGCGGATTACACTACTAAGTAAAGCTCGCCCTTACTTTTTAAAGGCCGGCGTTTGCCGGCCTTTTTCTTTGGAACAGGTTCTACCCCGCCCTCTTTTTCGTTCTTCTACTTTAGTAAGTTTCGCTTCTACTCCTCACTCTGCATGGCTCTTTTATCTCTGCTCGATGTTCATCTCGCCTTTGGGGGGCCGCCGGTGCTCGACGGAGTTAACCTGCAAATTGAAGAAGGTGAACGCGTTTGCTTACTCGGCCGCAATGGTGCGGGAAAAACCACCCTCTTTCGCATTGCCACGGGGGCGATGCGACCTGACAGCGGAGAAATTGGGCGTTCTGCCCGACAAGCTTTTTTAAGCCAAGAAATCCCCGATACCCTCGCTGGAACCGTCCGCGACGTCGTCGCCGCGGGATTAGTCGCCAACGATGCTACCGAAGAAGATTGGGAGCGGGACTTACGGGTCGATGATCTCGTCGCCCGCCTGGGCCTGCCCGAAGACCGTGCTTTTGATGAACTTTCCGGCGGCTTGAAACGACGCTGTCTGCTCGCCCGGGCGTTAGCGGCTAAACCCGAACTGCTCTTACTCGACGAACCTACCAATCACCTCGACCTCGAATCAATTCTTTGGATGGAGGAGTTTTTACTCGAGTCGCGGATTCCGATTTTCTTCGTGACGCACGACCGGGCCTTTATTCGCCGGATGGCTTCACGCATTGTTGAACTCGACCGCGGGATACTCACCAACTGGCCCTGCGACTACGACACCTACCTACAACGCAAGGTCGAAGCTGAAGAAGTCGAACGTCAACGTCGGGCTGCCTTTGAGAAAAAACTTTCCCAAGAAGAGGCTTGGTCACGCCGCAGTCCGGGCGCTCAGCGCAAACGCTCAGAGGCTCGGATGGAATCGTTACGTAAATTACGCTCTGAACGCGGGGAATGGCGCCAAGCCGATGGTACCGCCAAAATGGGCTTGGGTGCAGGCGATCTCTCCGGCGTAAGGGTAGTCGATGCCGAAAACTTGGGCTTCGCTTACCCTGGACAGCCCCCGGTAGTAAAGGGACTCAATCTTGTTTTACGTCGCGGTGATAAAATTGGTCTGATTGGGCCCAATGGCGCAGGGAAAACCACCTTGATTAAGTTATTACTCGGACAACTCACCCCCACGGAGGGTACGGTTAAACTTGGGACGCAACTTGAAGTCACTTACTTCGATCAGATGCGCTCCGCGATTGATGATTCTAAAACCGTAGCGGAAAACGTTGCCGGAGGTAACGACAGTATTCAGGTGCAAGGGCGAAGCCGGCACGTGATTAGTTACCTCGAAGACTTCCTCTTTGAACCCTCCCGCGCCCGTTCCCCTGCCCGCATGCTCTCCGGGGGCGAGCGCAACCGACTGCTATTGGCCAAGCTATTAGCTAAGCCTGCCAATGTGCTCGTGCTCGATGAACCCACCAATGATTTAGACACCGATACCCTCGATGTCCTCGAGCAGTTAGTCGTCGATTACCCCGGCACGCTTTTACTCGTCAGTCACGATCGAGATTTCCTTGATAACGTTGTCACGAGCACCCTGGTCTTTGCCGGTAACGGTCGCATCACCGAGCATGCGGGCGGTTACTCCGATTGGCGGGCCGAGGTTGCCCGACGGGCCAAAACGCCTGCAGCTGCTAAGCCTGTAGCCAAATCCGCAACCGCAGCACCGACACGTCCATCCACCCCAACCCCTCGCAAACTCTCTAATAAGGAACAACGCGAGCTCGCTGAACTTCCGGCCCAGATTGCGCTCTTGGAAAAGCAGCAGGCGGATTTATCAGCGCAACTCAACGACCCTGAACTTTATAAGCAAGGTCCAGCTCGGGCTCAAAGCATCCAAGCCCAACTCGCTAGCGCCGAACAAGCTCACGCGGCAGCGGTGGCGCGGTGGGTCGAACTCGAGGGCTAAGAGACGCCCCTACGTGGCTTTAGCCGAAACCCTCTCACGTGTTACCCGATAAGATGCAACAGCGCCTCGTGAGTATCCTCGCTGAATTCGGCTGCCAAACGGGAACCATTCATCGTACAGCTTCGGATGGTCAATTGGAACTCATTGTCCAAGTGGGCGTACCCGAATTTCTACTCCCCAAGATTGCACGCATCCCTTTCGGTAAGGGCATCGCCGGCTGTGCGGCAGAACGCCAAGCGCCGGTACAGCTTTGCAATCTCCAGACCGACCGTTCAGGAATCGCTCGGCCGGAAGCCAAAGCCACCGGCGTCAACGGCTCCCTCGCCGTTCCCATCCTAGACCCACGTGGGGCAGTCCTGGGCGTCATCGGCATCGGCATGAACCTTCCCCATGAGTTTCCAGCCGAGATTGTCGCACGCCTAGAAGCTCACGCTAAAACCCTAGCTAGCGAGTGGTCGGTATAAGCGCATTTTACGACTGACCTAAGCGCGTAGGGTGTTATCAAAAGGCCTACCCCAGCCTATGAAAGATAACTCCCTGCACAGTGAGGCCTTCTTGGCCCGACTCATGCGTAATCAACTGCGCCTCTCAATAGCCTGCGCCGTGGCCTTCGTTATCGCTTTAGTGGCCCTGCCGTTGATGAATTATTATCAGTCGGACTTAATGGCCCAACGCGTCGGGGGCTTTACCCTTAGTTGGCTCATTCTCGGGGTACTATTCTTTCCTTATGTATGGTTGCTGTCGTGGATTTTCATTCGTCGCTCACTCGCACTAGAAACGCGCGAGGCTGCCGCTGCTAAAGAGGAGGCTGGACGATGAACCCAGTTTTGGCTCTGTGGGGCGGCGTTGACCCCTGGATTGCGATCTTCTCGTTAGTCACGGTCATCATCACGGTGGCGATGGGCTTTTGGTCGGCGGGCAAATCTAAATCTGCGGGCGACTTCTTTGTCGCTGGCCGCTCCGTTTCGGTGGGTTGGAATGCTTCCGCTATCTCAGGGGAGTACTTATCGGCTGCCTCATTTATGGGCATTGCTGGCATGGTGATGGCGGTTGGCTATGATGCGCTTTGGTATCCCGTCTGCTACGCCTGCGGTTATTTATTTCTACTCTTATTCATCGCGGGTCCTCTGCGCCGATTTGGAGCCTATACGATTCCTGATTTTGCTGAAGGACGTTACGACTCGCCGGTTTTCCGCAAGATCGCGGTCTGTTTTGTGCTTTTCATCGGCTTCTTCTACACCATGCCGCAGATGAAAGGTGCGGGTACGACCCTCGCCTACATCTTCCCAGGTCTGCCTTATTGGGCGGGCGTCGTCGTAGTCGGTGCGGTAATCACCCTCAACGTCTCACTCGGCGGCATGAAGGGCATCACCCTGGTACAAGCGTTTCAGTATTGGCTCAAGATGTTCGCCATTGCTCTGCCCATCTTTGTCTTAGCGTCCGTACTAGGCCACTACCACCAACACTTAGGTGCGAATCGCACCAGCCAAGAAACGGGTTCAACGCTTACTTCAGAAATTTCTCGGGACGCATTACCTGCCAAGGCCCCGAGCGATGAGCAGTGGATCACACCATTTGGACGGCTCACGACTAAGGCGGTCGACACCGCCATCGCCGCTGCGCCCACCGCCGAGGCTAAGGCCGCACTCGAAGCGGATAAACGTCCCTTCTCCCTCCTCTACACCTACTCGCTCATCATTGCCTTAGTCTGCGGCACAGCTGGGCTCCCTCACATCTTGGTTCGCTTCTACACTAATCCCGATGGTGTGGCCGCCAAGCGCACCACGATGTGGGTGATGATTTTAATTGGGGTATTTTATCTCTTCACGCCCATCTATGGAGTGATGGGTCGCTCCCTCGCGCCCTACCTCTATGAGGGCTTAGGCGCAAAAGGGACGGATAAAATTGTCTTAGAACTCCCCACCCTCCTGGCCGCTAAGGATCTCTCCCTACTAGGCTCAATCCTAAGTGGCATCACCTGCGCCGGCGCCTTCGCTGCGTTTATGTCCACCTTCTCTGGCCTGCTGGTCTCAATGACAGGTGCCCTCGCCCACGATGTCTACGGCCGCATCCTTCGCCCGCAATCGACTCCCGAACAACGCCTACGCGCCTTCAAATGGTGTGCGGTTCTCATCGGCGGCATGTCGATTGGCCTAGGCATGCAAGTTGAAGCCCTCGAAATTAATTTCATGGTCGGGCAAGCCTTTGCCATCGCCGCCGCGAGCTACTTCCCGCTGCTCTTTTTAAGCGTGTGGTGGCGCGGCATGACTATGCCGGGAGCAGCTGCTGGCATGTTAGCAGGTGGACTCTCCGCACTCGCCGCCATCTCACTCACGTCGTTCTCCGATATCGCGCTTGCAGGTGCGAAGAAACTTCCGGCAGTCGACGTGGTCGCTTACTGGGCTGACCGTCCCGTCGCTAAAGCCTTAGCGGATTTCTGGGCCGCCCAACCCCTCGCTCGTATTCTTTGCGAGCAACCCGCTATTTGGGCGGTTCCGCTCGCGATTGGTTTAATGTGGATGGTCTCTAAGGCAACGGCCCAGGAAATACCCAAGGATATACGCATGAAGATGCTCGTGTTACACGCCCCTGAATCGCTCGGACTCAAACAAGAGTACATCAAGGAACACGAAGGCGTGGGACACTGAGGGTAGGGATTAGCTGGGTAGCTCATTAGCTCACTAGCTCGCTAGCTTCCTAGCTAATTATCTCTCATCTCTAATCCCTAATCTCGACTCAGCTGGCTAGCGATTAAGCCATTCAGCCTGTCTCAACTTTCTACCTTTTACCTTCTACTTTCTACTCTTTCCCATTCCCCAATTCACCAGTTCCCTCTTCTCTAATCTCTTATCCCTCCTCCCTCATCCCTGATCCCCCATCCCTCATCCCGAATCCCTAATCCCTCATCTCGTATCTCTTATCCCCGCCAAACCCCTTTTTTCTTCCTAACCTTACCAGACGAGGCTACCTCTGCATCTGATGCGTCCGCTTGTACTTTTAACCCGAGGCAGCCCCCTAGCCCGACGCCAGGCGGACCTTGCGGCCGCGCACCTCAGCGCTGCCCTTGGCCGGCCAACCGAGATCCGTATCGTAGTTACCACCGGTGACCGTCAAACGGAGTGGTCGCTAGAAAAACAAGGTGGCAAGGGACTCTTTACGGTTGAACTCGAACAAGCTTTATTACGCCACGAAGGTGACATTGCGGTGCATAGCGCGAAAGACTTACCTACGGAGTTACCCCCAGGTCTGGCCCTCGCAGGTTATTTACCGCGCGAAGATGCGCGCGATACGTGGATTTGTCGGCACGATTGCACGCAACCTCACACCGTAGCAACGGGCAGCCCCCGTCGACGTGCCCAAGGGCAGAAGTTATTTTCTCCCGTAACCTGGATGGAACTGCGCGGAAATGTCGACACCCGCCTACGTAAAGTAGCAGAGGGTCAAGCGGATGGTACCTTCCTCGCCCAAGCCGGACTTAACCGACTCGGCATCACCAGTTGGCCCGGGCTCATCTTCACACCATTAAGTTTCACACAAATGGTACCAGCTGCGGGACAAGGGGCGGTAGCCCTGCAAGTACGCTCAGCGGAAGCATCCGCATATGCAGGCGTCTTAGATCAACCAACCGCACGCGCAGTTACCATTGAGCGCCTCTTTCTGGCTCAACTCGGCGAAGGCTGCCATACCGCCTTTGCCTGCCATGTGAAGGACACCTCGGTCATGCTTTTTCGTGACGATTTTGGCCGACATGAATTCCCCATGTTAGCGAAGAACGCCGACGAAGCGTTACCACGAGTTGCCGAAATCCTGCGGACCCTTAAAACTTAATTGCATGTCATCTGCTAAGCTCAAAGGCCGACGCGTGGTCTTGACCCGTCCTGAAGGTTCAGGCGCAGCTTGGCGCGCTGCCCTGGAAGCCGCCGGAGCCGAGGTCTCTGAACTTCCCCTCCTCGCCCTTACCTACGAACCCGACCAAGTCATGCTCAATGAGGTACTCGAAGGCATTGGTGAGTATGACTGGATTGTCTTTACCAGTGCCAATGGCGTGAAAGGTTTTTTTGACCGCTTCTTCGAACGTTTTCGCGATATTCGCTCTATCGGGGGCGCCCGCCTCGCCTGCGTTGGACCCGCTACAGAGAAGGCCTTACTTAGCTACCATTTAGAAAGTGATTTAACCCCGTTGGAGTCCGACGGCGTTACGCTGGCGCGAAAGTTAATGACGGATTTCGATGTAGAGAATCAAAAGCTCCTAGTAGTGACGGGTAATTTATCGAGCAACGAAGTACCCCTACTTCTTGCCAATCAAGGTATGGCAATTGTTGATGTCTTACGCACCTACATCACGGACGCACGTGACGTAGGCGGCACCGAAGCAGCTGAAGACTTTCGGCGCCACGGTGCGGATGTATTAGTTTTTGCCAGCCCCTCAGCGGTTGAATCCTTTCTCCATCAAGCTGCCTCTTTAAAGCCAGATACCGGCGCAAGGCAGCCCAAGACGGTTGCAGTCGGCCCCACCACCGCAGATGCCTTACGACGCGCCGGCATTCCTATTGGTGCGGTCGCAGCTCAACCCACGCCTCAAGGTATTCGCGACGCGGTCACGAGTGCCCTCACCAGCGCATGATCGGGCCGTTTACGCTCAAGCTGTGTGGCGTGACCCGTTCTGCCGATGCGGCGTTCGCTAACCATCTCGAATTCGATTGGCTGGGCGTTAATGTTTGGGCGGGCTCTCCGCGCTTCGTTAAACCTAACCTACGGGCTGAACTTTTAAGAGAGATACCTGTAGGCAAGCGCGTCGCCGTAACCGTCAACCCTTCTGCTGCCGAGGTGACCGAACTTTTAACGGCTGGGTTTGATCGGGTGCAGGCCCACTTTGATCCCACGGAAACTCTATGTGACCCTGGGGCACTTGCCCAAGTGGCCGACGGTAAACTTTGGCTAGCACCGCGACTCGCTGAAGGTGCAGCTTTTCCCACCGCCTGGCTAAAATTAACCGACACCTGGGTGCTTGATGCCCATCGGGCCGGGAGTTTTGGCGGTACCGGGGTTAAGGCCGACTGGACAAGGGCCGCCACCTTACAAAAGACTCACCCCCAGCATCACTGGCTACTGGCAGGCGGGCTAGGCCCTGAGACATTGAGCGAGGCTGCCGCGGCAGGTTTTCGGTTTCTCGACCTAAATAGTCGGGTCGAACTCGCTCCAGGACTCAAGTCTGCCGAAAAACTCTACGAGAGTGTCGAGATTTTGCGTAAATTCGCCCAAATCTGAGGCAAACCCAGCGCCAAGTCACTTTGGCACGGACATTGCATTAGGTACCATAACAACCTAACTTAATCCTACACCTATGAAACTCGTCGTCGCCGTCATCAAACCTTTCAAACTCGAAGAAGTTAAGGATGCCCTAGCCGAAATTGGCATTGAGGGTATGACTGTTACCGAAGTCAAAGGCTTCGGTCGCCAAAAAGGCCACACTGAGATTTACCGCGGCAGCGAGTACACCGTCGATTTCCTCCCCAAGGTTAAACTTGAACTCGCCCTACCCGACGAACTCGTCGACCGGGCGGTTGAGACAATCACGAAAGCCGCCCATACCGGTAAGATTGGTGATGGTAAGATTTTCGTTTCCACGCTTTCGGACGTGATTCGTATTCGTACCGGCGAGCGCGGCCCTGAAGCGATTTAAGGAGTAGGAGTAGGAGAGAAGAGATTAGGGATAAGAGATGAGGGATGAGGGATTAGCGATTAGGGATAAGGGATGAGGGTTATCTGCTAGAAGAGCTGGGAAAGTTAATCCGCTTTCCAGCATACAGCTATCCCGCTCGCAGCCTCCCCGCTCGGAAATCGAAAGCTAACCCGCCGAACAGCTAAGCAGCTGAG
>CAZEDB010000006.1:62929-80501 GCA_964510855.1 uncultured Enterobacteriaceae bacterium
CAGCCTCCCCGCTCGGAAATCGAAAGCTAACCCGCCGAACAGCTAAGCAGCTGAGACGAGATTAGGGATTAGAGATGAGAGATAGTTAGCTACGAAGCTAACAAGCCATCGAGCTAGTGAGCTAACGAGCTAATGAGTTATACCACTATCTCACTTCACTCCTCAACCGCACATGCTTGAGGGGGTGAATGTCGAGTAAGGTTGGGTGCCAGCCTTCGACTTCAGGACGGATCAAAAACTTACTACGGTTAAAGACCACAGGCAAGACGGGTGCCCCTGCAATTAATCGGGCTTCGGCTTGCTGGAAGAACTCGTAACGACGCTCACGGTTTCCTTCTGCCGCTGCGGCACGAATCAGACGATCATACTCTGGATCTGACCAACCCGTCTGATTCATTTCATTACCGGTGGTGAACATTTCTAGGAACGTGTTGGGGTCGTTGTAGTCACCTGTCCAAGCTGAGCGGGCGAGTTGATAGTCCCCCTTTTGCAGGCTCTGGAGATAAATTTTCCACTCTTGATTTCGAATCACTACTTCGATGCCTAATTCGCGGCGCCACATCTCTTGATAGGCTTGGGCAGCTAAGATGGAACCTTCCGAGGTGTTGGTGAGATATTCCAAACGCGGAAAGCCCCGTCCTTCCGGGTAGCCTGCGTCAGCGAGTAAGCGACGGGCCGCATCACGGTCCTGACTCCAGGCATGGCGACTCACGTAACCCGCAGTCCCTGGAGGCGTCATAGCCAAGGCAGGCGTTTCGCCCGAGCGAAGGACTTTTTCTGCCATCAGCTTTCGATCAATGACTTTGCCGAGGGCTTGGCGGACTCGGACGTCGCTTAAAGCCCGAGCAACCTCAGGGTTACCTGTAACTTGGGTATTAACCCGAATATACGAAACCGAGAGGTAAGGATCAACCCGGAGAGCTGGATCTTTAGCGGCTATCAGACGATGCACTTTGTAAGGCGGCACCGCCCCCGTTATATGCAGTTCACCCCCACGAAACGCACGCTCTTCCGTATAAAGATCGGAGATAGCACGAAACTCAACCGCACGCAGTGAGACCGTCTCAGCATCCCAGTAGCGAGGGTTTTTAACCACGCGAATACGACGGGCCACTTCCCAAGACTCTAAAGTAAAAGCTCCATTACCTACCAAGACACCAGGTTGCGTCCAACGACCGTGCTTAGCATCCATCGGCCCATGCGCCAAAACCGTAGGGGGATGCACTGGCAGCCAACTATGGTGACAGAGGAGTTGGAGGAAGTAGGGCGTCGCGTGCTCGAGTTCGAGCACCAAGGTACGCTCATCACGCGCGCGAATACCGACCTGAGAAAAATCCTTGAGGCGACCTTGGTGAAAATCACGGGCACCCCGAATGGCGTAGAGCATCCAAGCATATTCGGAAGCAAGCCCAGGCGATAAAATGCGCTGGTAACTGAAGACAAAATCTTGGGCTCGTACTGGATCGCCGTTGGACCAAAGGGCAGAAGCACGCAGGTGAAACGTCCAAACCTTACCATCCGCAGAAACTTCCCAACGCTCCGCTACCGCAGGTTGAGGTTCAAGGTCTTGGGGTGAAGGCTCAACCAACCCTTCGAAGAGCGCATTGACGATGCGGGATTCAAGCACGCCCGTAACAATCTGAGGATCAAGACCCGCAGGCTCGGCGCTATTATTAATAATCAGAACACCCGCTTGAGCAGCGCGTGACGCCGTATCTTGTTCGGGGGCGCAGCCTAAAAGCAGGAGAGTTAAGACGAGGGGCACCAAGGGGCGCATAGAGAGACCCTAGGCTGGGTTTGGACGAGGAAAAGGGAAAACGATACCTTTCCCTTGCCCTCGAGACCGGCTGAGGTTCGATACTCGTATGGCCAGGCCCAAGGTTCTCCTAACTAACGATGACGGTATCGGCGCACTCTTTCTCCGCCAACTCATTAAGGCCTGTAGCGAAGTAGGTTTCGAAACTTGGGTGGCTGCACCGACGGGTGAACGTAGTTGGATTGGTAGAGCGTTCAGTCGTAATCGTAATGTACCTTCCACCCCCCTACAAGGTATTGCCGACCGAGCTTGGGCCTTGGATGGCACGCCCTCCGACTGTGTGAATATTGCTTTAAGCCATTTAGTGCCGAGCCGACCTGACGTGGTTCTTTCCGGCATGAACATCGGTTACAATGCTTCCATGCCCCTCTTACTCAGCTCCGGTACATTCGCCGGTGCCATTGAAGGTGCCGCCTGGGCCTTACCCGCCGTGGCAGCTTCCTTTGATCTAAGCCAAGAACTTTTTGAAGAAGTGCGTCACGCTAAAGAAACCTGCCCCCCGGCACTCTTACCGCATCTGCAAGCCGCCTGCCTTCACGCTGCGGGCTTTGCCCTCAAGCAAGTCGGCCAGGGCAACCCGGGGTTACTCGTGCACAACCTCAACTTCCCCTCCTCAACTACCGCGACGACTCCATGGGAAACCACCGTGCCCTCGATCCTTCGGCTCGGGGCCCTCTTTAATCGCGATACCCATGGCTATACCTTTAAATGGAGTGATGGTGAAATCATCGGTGACCGTACGGATACCGATGTTGCCTGCATTGAACGCGGAAATATTAGCCATGGTGCGATTAAGTTGGGCGAACTCGGAAGAAACTGAGCCGACTTGCATGCTGAGATTTTTAGGCTAAGTTCAGGTCATGCCTTTCATTGCCTGCGAACGCTGCAGTCAACCCGCAACCCGTTTCTTTAAACTCGTAGCGGGTGGGGCCGAGCAGCGCTTGGCTCTCTGCGCATCCTGTGCAACAAGTGCGATGCTAACTGCGGTACTTCCCGCCACCTCTGCCGGACTTTCCTTAACCATTCCCCTGCCCCGAGGCCGCAGCCGCTGCCCGGTCTGTAAATTCAGGTGGTCGGACTTTGAACGCACACAACGCTTGGGTTGTCCCGCCTGCTATGAAGCCCACCAAAGCGACACCCTGCCGCTCATTGCACGCCATCAACCCGAAGTTAAGCACAGCGGACGGAAACCCGGTACGCCGGTTGCCCCGCTGCAACGCGAACTCGAAGGTATTCGCCCTCCGACCCCAGCCACCCCTGCCCCTAAGAGTACCGCGGAAATTGAACGGCAGTTGGCGGCGGCCGTGGCCCGTGAGGACTATGAAGCTGCCGCCCTTTGGCGCGATCGCCTCAGCGAACGTCGGGGTAAGGCTTAGTCTTAGCCCAAAAACTAAGGGCGAATGCTGGGTCTAAGGTTTTCCCTCGACCTTAGACCCAAGACAGGTTTTTAAAAAGTAACCCTCTTACCCCAGAGGCCCATTTTTATGAAGAACTCAACCCTCATTCGTAACCTCGTTGCTGTACTGTTCCCCTCTCTCGTGCGTGCCGGTGAGGCTGACATAAAAATCCCCGCGCTCGATCAAGCGCTATTCCTTGGAGGCCAACTCAACGGGCCAATGATTCTCTGGGGAGGTATCATCATTTGCTTACTCGCGGTGGCGTATGGCTGGATGCAATACCTACAAACCCGAGCCCTACCGGTGCATGCCGCAATGTCGGAGGTTTCAGACATCATCTGGGAAACTTGTAAAACCTACCTCACGCAACAGGGTAAATACCTAGCCGCACTCTGGGTTCTGATTGCGACCTGTATTGTATATTATTTCGGTCATCTCGAAGCCAAATCCTTCCGTGATGTTGCCGTGATTCTCGGTGCCTCGGTCTTGGGTATTCTTGGTAGCTATGGCGTGGCCTGGTTTGGCATTCGCATTAACACTGTAGCCAATTCACGCACCGCCTTCTCAGCGCTCAAAGGCAACCCGCTCGCCACCCTACTTATCCCCTTAAAATCGGGCATGAGTGTTGGCCTCTTACTCGTTGCTATCGAATTACTGTTCATGATCGGCATCTTGCTCTTCTTGCCCATCACGCTGGCAGGTCCTTGCTTTATCGGCTTTGCCATCGGGGAATCGCTGGGCGCAGCGGCCCTGCGGATTTGCGGCGGCATCTTCACCAAGATTGCCGATATCGGGGCCGACTTAATGAAAATCGTTTTCAAACTTCCTGAAGACGATCCTCGCAATCCGGGTGTGATTGCCGACTGCACGGGTGACAACGCCGGTGACTCCGTTGGTCCCACCGCGGACGGCTTTGAAACCTACGGCGTAACCGGCGTCGCCCTGATTGCCTTCTTGGCTATCGCCCTCGCCGCGAGTCCGGTACTGTGTGCCACCCTCATCATTTGGTTATTCGCCATGCGCATTCTCATGGTGGGTACCGCGGTGGCTTCCTACTGGATTAACGATTTAACGAGTAAGCTCATTTGGGGTAAAGCAGCGGACTTTAATCTCGAGCAACCGCTCACGAACTTAGTCTGGATTACCTCATTAGTTTCGATTGCTGCCACCTACTGGGCCAGTCACGTCTTACTCGCAGGCGCCCCTGGCGTTCACCCCGAGCTTTGGTGGGTGCTCTCTACCATTATTTCACTCGGTACCATTGCGGGTGCCCTCATTCCTGAGTTCACCAAGGTCTTTACCTCCACCGAGAGTCGGCACGTTAAAGAAGTCGTCACCTCATCGGATCAAGGCGGCGCCTCCCTCAATATTTTGTCAGGCCTCGTGGCGGGCAATTACTCCGCCTTCTGGACGGGTCTTTGCATTCTCGGCCTCATGCTGGGAGCCTACCTCCTCTCCCTCCAACCCGCAGTTGCCTCGCTCATGCCAGGTGAATTCGGCTTTGCTGCCCCGATCTTTGCCTTCGGCTTAGTTGCCTTCGGCTTCTTGGGAATGGGCCCAGTCACGATTGCGGTCGATTCCTTCGGCCCAGTTACCGACAACGCCCAATCGGTTTACGAACTCTCGCGTATTGAATCACGCCCCGGCATTGCTGCTGAAATCGAGCGCGACTTTGGCTTCCGCCCCAACTTCGAATCCGCCAAGCACCAACTCGAAAAAGGCGATGGCGCCGGCAATACCTTTAAGGCCACTGCCAAGCCCGTGCTTATCGGCACCGCCGTGGTTGGAGCCACCACCATGGTCTTTGGCATCATCATGATGCTGCAAGAACACTACAAAGCAGCGGGTATTAATGTCTTGGAAAAACTTTCCCTAGTACATCCCGAGCCCTTGATGGGACTCTTGATCGGCGGAGCGGTGATTTATTGGTTCACTGGCGCTTCTACTCAAGCCGTCGTCACCGGCGCCTACCGTGCGGTAGTTTACATTAAAGAGAACATGCGACTCGAGGCTGCCACTGCTTCGATTGAATCCTCCAAGGAAGTGGTCCGCATCTGCACCCAATATGCTCAGAAAGGCATGACCAATATCTTCATCGCCATTTTCTGCATGGCGCTCGGACTCGCCTTCTTTGATCCCTTCTTCTTTATCGGCTACCTGATTGGCTTAGCCTTCTTTGGCCTATACCAAGCCATCTTCATGGCCAACGCAGGGGGAGCTTGGGATAACGCCAAGAAGATTGTGGAAGTGGACCTCAAAGCCAAAGGCACCCCGCTGCACGCCGCCACTGTGGTCGGTGATACCGTGGGTGACCCTTTCAAGGACACCTCTTCCGTCTCCTTGAATCCTGTCATCAAGTTCACCACCCTTTTTGGTCTGCTTGCGGTTGAGATTGCCGTCAATCTACCCGCCTCTACCGCCAAAGTTATTGGCTCCGTCATTGTAGCCGTCGGTCTGGTGTTTATTTATCGCAGCTTCTACGGCATGCGCATTCCGGTGGATCGCAAGACGAACGCCGTCAGCACCCCGCACGCTTAAGGCTGAGTTTGACGTCCGCTTTTGAGAGCCTGCGGTGCAGGCTCTGGGGTGGCTATGACGCAGCAGGGGCTGGACGGCTCACTGCCAACTCGCCATGGGCAGTTCATGGCCAACGTCATCATCCACCTCCCCCACGCTTCACGTTACATTCCTCTTTCCGAGCGAGCTGGTCTCGCGATTGACGACGAGGAACTCGAACGCCAACACCTCGCACTCGTCGACGATCGCACCGCCGAGCTCTTCGCTCCCGATGGCAATAATGCTTACGTGATTGAAGCCCCCGTGTCTCGCTTAGTGGTGGATGTGGAACGCTTTCGTGAAGATGCCCTCGAACCTGCTTCGCAACTCGGCATGGGCGCAGTCTACACGCGAGGGGTCAATAATGTCCTACTCCGCCCCAACCTTACCGCAGCCGAGCGGGAACGTCTCTTAAAAACCTGGTACGACCCGCACCACCAGCGCTTAGATGAAATCGTTGGGCCCATGAGAGGCCGGATTTCTGCGGGCGTATTGATTGATGCCCATAGCTACCCAGTCGATGCTTTACCGACCGAGAATCCGTTAGCGAGCCGTCCCGAAATCTGCATCGGCACAGATCCCGATTGGACCCGCGGCGTCGATCGTATCGTCAAAAATCACTTTGTAGAATCCGGCTACACCGTGGGGATTAACCAACCTTACTCAGGGACGATGGTGCCCAATGTAGTGCGCAAAGATCCCCAGCGTCACACCCAGTGGAGCTTCGGGCCTTTTGCCCTCATGGCTCCTTGCAAAGGCTTTTACAGCGTGATGATTGAAGTTCGGCGCGATGTCTATCTATGCCCTGGCACGCACCTACCTGGCCCGCGCTTCAACCACCTGCATTACACCCTCAACACGCTCTATGCTCGTCTACGTAAATTCAATTTTTGGATGAATACGTAGACGCTCGCACTGCAAACCAACGAGCCACCCCCAGCCAGAGCACCGCGGGCAGAAGCGCACTTAAAAGCAGAGCGCTCGCGGGTGAGGCATGCCCAAGGTGACCGATAGCAGCAAAAATAAATCCTAGGGGTAGCGAGCCACAGGCAAGCGCGAGGGCAAAGCGTGCGAACGGCATACGCGCCACTCCAGCAAGGGCAGCCACTGTCTCGGGTAACACCGGGGCCCAACGCGACAACGCTACCATCCAGCCACCATGCCCGACAAAACTCGCCTCGAGCCTGGGCAGTGAGGGACCTGCAAGCCACACGGCTGGGCTCCGACCTAATAAACGCGCCAGCCCATAAGCGACACAGCCCGACAAAAAAGAACCCAAAGCCGCCACCGCTCCGCCCAGCCAAGGACCTAAGATTAAGCCTAAGCCCGACATCACGGGCGTGGCTGGAATCGGTAAGATACAATCGGCCACGATGAGTCCTAACCCAATAGCAGCCGCCTGCCAGGGTTCCTGACCCAAGACCCGAGCTAAGCCCTCAGGGTTGAGCGCAGCCTCAAAGGCCGCGCCCCAGATTATCCAAGGCACAACCACGGCCGATACCACGAGAGCCAGCAAGAGGCCGAGTCGATAAGGGCTTGCCTGCATGGTTCCCAATAAAACTGAGATAAAATAAGCGCAAGGCAGCGATTTAGCATCGAAAGCCGAAAAGACCCCTGCTTGATAGCAATGTCATGCGATTCCTTACCCTGCTCGCCGTTTTGGCTGCTACCTCTTTAGTAGCCTCACCCGCCATCATTCCCCGGCCCGTTGCCGTCAACTTGATAGCCGACGCACCTGCCACTGTACTTAACGGTGCTAAGGTCCAAGCTCCTTCAAATTTCAAAACCGAGGCAGACCTTATTCGCAATGCCTTCAAAGGCACCGGAGGTAGCACGATTCGCCTAGTCCCAACCAACGGCGATAAAGACAGCCAAGGCTTCGAGGTCGGCAATGAAGGTTACAGCATTAGCAATGAGCCAGGTCGCGACATTATCATTCAGGCGAAAACACGCACCGGCTTCTTCTACGCCTACCAAACGCTTTTACAAGCCGCCGAGCTCGGTAGCGATGGTAACTATCGCCTTGCCCCGGGTCAGATTCAGGATCGGCCCCGCTTTGCTTGGCGTGGCATGATGCTCGATGAAGGTCGGCACTTTTTCGGTAAGGAAAAGGTCAAGCGCTTCCTCGACTTGATGGCGTTACACAAACTCAACGTTTTCCACTGGCACCTTACGGAAGACCAAGGCTGGCGGGTTGAAATCAAGAAATGGCCCAAGCTAACCTCGGTAGGTTCCGTACGCGCCGAGTCCCACATCACGGGCGGTAAGCAAGTCGCCTATGACGGTAATAAGTTCGATGGTAAGCCTTATGGTGGTTTCTATACCCAAAACGACCTCAAGGAAATCGTCGCCTACGCCGCTGCCCGCCACATTCATGTGGTTCCTGAAATTGAAATGCCTGGGCATGCCTCAGCCGCCATCGCGGCTTACCCCCAGTTTGGTAACCGCGATATCCCAAACTATGCGCCCCAAGTTCAAACTCGCTGGGGCGTTCACCCCTACACCTTCTCTCCCAGTGAAGAGACCTTTGCATTCATCGACGATATTTTCGCCGAGCTCTGCCCTATCTTCCCATCGGCCTACTTCCATATTGGGGGCGACGAGGCTCCGAAGGATCAGTGGAATCAGTCGGCATTTGCTAAAGAAGTGATGAAGCGCGAAGGCCTGAAGAACGCCTACGAGTTACAATCCTACTTCATTCGCCGGGTTGAAAAGCTTTTGGCTGCTCGCGGTAAACGTCTCATTGGTTGGGACGAAATTCAAGAGGGCGGCCTCCCCAAAACCGCCACCATGATGGTTTGGCGCGACTGGAAATGGGCTAAGCACGCGGTTGAAAACGGTAACAACGTGGTCATGGCTCCTACCTCACATACGTACTTCGATTACGCGCCCGGCAAGCTCGGCCAAGGTCCGCAATACGGGATTATCGGAGGCAATCTCCCGCTAGAAAAAGTTTACTCCTTCGAGCCTATCCCAGAAAACTTTACCCCCGAGGAGGCTGGTAAAGTTCTCGGTACCCAAGCCCAACTTTGGTCCGAGTATTTATACGGCTGGAACAAGGTTGAGTACATGGCCTTCCCTCGCGCTTGTGCCTTAGCTGAAGTCGCTTGGTCTCCCAAGGAAGGTAAAGACTGGGCCAACTTCCAAGCTCGCCTCAACAAGCACCTGGTACGACTCGATGCGCTCAAGGTTAATTACCACCGTCCTGATGGTACTCCGGCGGTAACCGACCGGATGGGCATGGGAGAATAATTTTAATTTAGCTCCCCGCCACAGACCCAGCTTCGGCTGGGTCTTTTGTTTCAACCGCTAGCGGCCCCTCCACCATTTCAGTAGCAGGCAGCTCGTGGATGATTTCAAAGGTCTTCCACCCACGGGCTCGACGTGCGTGATTCATTTCCTCAACGGCTAATTTAATTTCCGCCAGCTCTTCAGCAGAAGCCGTGATCGGCAAAGGTAGGGGCGAGAGATCGGCTTGGCGATAGGCCTGTTCAACGTCGGCGGCCGCATCAATCTCATGCGGCGAATACTGATGAAAGAGAGCCTCCCAGCGGGTGCGTTGCTCCCAATGCTCTTCCGCTCCAACTAAGTCACCCTTGGTAGCCTCGAGTAACCTGATGTAATGGAACATGGCATATTCATTACCTAAGCGTGACGCTAAGCGTAAAACATCTAGGGCCTCAATCATCTGGGGCTCAAAATTGTCCTCAGGCATGGTGTTGATCAAGTAACGTGCTAAATGATAAAGGGCCCAAGCATCTTGGGCGGTACCTTTAACAGGGTCGTAGGCTAACTTGCGTAGCGCCGCCTCGACTTCTGGGGCAGACTCACCATCCCAAGCTGAGTGTATACTCAGAGCCTGATAACCCGGTAAATGAGCTAACGGTAATAAAGCTAAATCAGGGTGTATCGAAGGCCAATGCTCGGCCTTCTCCAGCCGATTTAAGGTCCAGGGATCCAGCGGGTAAGAGGCTAAACTAATGGGATCATCGGCCGCAGGCTGACCAGGTTTCAAATCCGCACTCGAAAAACCTCTCATCGTTCGCATACGAAGTCGTTCGGAAAAATTATCACGCGCCCACTTAAGCGGGAGCTCCTTGACCTCAGACGCGGTCAGAAGAAACCCTCCTTCTGAACTGCCAATGGTAAGTAACTGTTGCATTTCGAATTCATAGTTCATGAGAAAGGCAACGAAGGCCTTAGGGTCATTTTCGGAAATCATATGTGAGGCGACAATTGTGACGCCGCGTTCGTCGGCATCGGCTTGGGCATTTTCTTCCGGATCGAGAATATCGCGTACATAACGTGAGAGACGTAGACCTTGGCGCATCTCAGCCTCAAGCCGCTGAAAGGTTTCGTCATCTAGGTCGTGCCTTTGATCCAAGGGAAGAAGCACGGTTACCCTCCAGTAGCCTTCAAAGCTTTTTAGGATTAAAAGCGTGAACGCTTGCGTGCGAAGGCGGGCATGTCGCGACGTCAAAAAATGAACTACAGCGACCGTCCGATCTATTTCCTCTTCACGTTCTAACGTTTTGACCGTGAAACCTACGCGCTCGAGTAAGGCGCGCAAGGCAACCAGTTCGGGATCGGGTTTTTCCGCCTCAGGTGCGGGAGTAGTTTCAACTGGCGGCGTAGTCGGGGCTTGGCCTTGAAGATAGGAAAGAGAAAGGAGGAGGAGAAACAGGAGACTAGGAATGCGATACATAGCGTCCCAACTCTGCCAAATAAGCACCCAAGTTGAGAGCGGTAATAAGACCTAAAATATTCTATTAGGTTTATTGGGGAACGGAGCGCAGAGTATTAGCCCGGCTATCGCCTAGGCTAAATCGGCGGCTCGGTCTTCCAAGGGGTCAAAAACCGTCACCCGAAGCTGCGACCGAGCGGCTTGAACCTCGGCCATGTGGGCCTCGACGATGACCGTGCGATTACACTCCTTAGAAAGATGGCCCAGACAGAGGTGGCTTAGTCGTTCAGCCTGGAGGGTACGCAGAAGTTCAAGGGCGGCGAGGTTACCGAGGTGGCCGTGGTTGCCGCGGATGCGCTGTTTGAGGTGCGAAGGGCGCTTGGAGAGCTCGAGCATCTCTTCATCGTAATTGGATTCGAGTACAAGGATGTCCGCCGCCTCGGCTTGGGCTTGGGCGACAGGGGTAACATGCCCTAAGTCGGTCATCCAGGTGACCCGCCGGCCCGGATGGCCGCTTTCACCTGGGCAAGCGAAGGCATAACCCACGGGATCGGCAGCATCATGAGGAATGGCGAACGGCTCGACCTGAAAACCAAGGGCTTCAAAGGGAGACCCCGTATCGAAGAGTTGCCAAATGGGGGCGATTTTTTGGAGTTGGCCAATGCGACGGGCGGTTTCGCGATTGGCAAAGACCTTGAGGCCGGGATGACGGGTCAACAACCCGGGCAGGCCGCTACAGTGATCCCCGTGCTCGTGGGTGATAAAGGCGGCATCTATTTGCCGGGGTTCTATACCTAGGGTAGTTAGCCCAGCCGAGAGTCGGGGCCAGGCAAAACCCACATCGATTAAGACGGTTCGGCCACCGGCGCGGAGGACAGCACAATTGCCCGAACTGCTGGTACCGAGAATGTGAAAAGCGAACGACACCTAGCTACAGAAGGGGGTAGATGTCCGATAGCCAACCGCAAAGCCTGCTTTGGCTCGCCCTCGAGCACCGAGACGGCTTACAAGGAGGTCTATGGCTAAATCGACCCCTCGCGTCATTTCCATCATTATGGGCGGCGGCCGCGGCACCCGTCTCTACCCCTTGACCAAGGACCGCTGCAAACCTGCCGTGCCCTTGGCTGGCAATTACCGCTTGGTCGACATCCCCATTAGCAACTGCCTGAACTCAGGCCTCAACCGGATTTATATTTTGTCGCAGTTCAATACCGCCTCCCTGCACAAACACATTCAACAGACCTATAAGTTTGACCCCTTCGGTAAGGGATTTGTCGACATTCTCGCCGCGGAACAAACCGGAGATAAAGAGTCATGGTATCAAGGCACAGCCGATGCGGTGCGTCAAAACATGCACCACTATGGTCTCCGCGATGACGACTTGGTACTTATTCTTTCGGGCGACCAGCTCTATCACATGGATTTCCGTCCGATGATTGAGCAACACCTCAAAACCGAGTCTGATATCACCATCGCGGCTAAACCTATGCCCGCGGATCAGGTCTCGGGTCTAGGCATTATGCGCGTCGATGCCAACTTACGCATCACGGAGTTTGTCGAAAAACCTAAAGACCCTGCCCTGATTCGCGATTTGGCCCTACGAGGTGATGCTCGTGCAGCTTTAGCCGATAAATCCGAGCGCGACTACTGTCTCGCTTCGATGGGCATCTATTTAGTGTCCGGCCAGCGCCTCCGCGCCGCACTCTCCGATCCTCTGCAAACGGACTTCGGTAAAGAAGTCATCCCGGGCATGCTAGAATCGCACCGGCTCACCGGCTTCGTCTTTGATGGATACTGGGAAGACATCGGTACGGTCGGTTCCTTCTGGGAATGCAACCTCACTCTCACCGATCCAGTACCGCCTTTTGATTTCTTTGATGGACGTCACCCCGTCTTTACGCACGCGCGCTACTTGCCGCCTGCCAAGATTAACGGTGCCCGTGCCCACCGCGTCCTTTTAGCCGATGGTTGCATTGTCGATGATGCCGACCTCGAACGCTGTGTCATCGGGGTGCGCTCGGTGATTCGCGCTGGGTCGCGACTGGAGAATACCGTGATGATGGGAGCCGATCGCTACGAACGCCCAGAAGACTTTATTCGCAATCGCGAGGTCGGGCAGCCTGATATTGGGGTCGGCGCGGGTTGCGCTATTCGCAAAGCCATTATCGATAAGAACGCGCGTATCGGCGACAACTGTCGCCTTTCGCCCATCGGTCTACCCGAGAAAGCCGAGACCGCGGCGTGGTATGTCCGCGATGGCGTCTTAGTGATTAAAAAGAACGCAGTCATCAGCCCTGGCACGGTGGTAGGAGATTAAACCGATGTTTATCCAACGTGCTCAGGTCTATTGGATAACTTGGGCGCTGATTATTTTAGGGGCTTGGTCGACCGGCATCGCCTCGGTTTCTGATGCGTTCTTTCGCGGGGCGTTTGCGGCTTTTCTTTCCGCCGCCGCCCTGCCCCTCTACCGGCAACTTGGTCCGCGTAAGGCTGCATTCCTAGGCCTCGTCGTCGGCATCACTTGGCAACTCGGCTTTCACCACCTCTGGGGTCGGATGATTTGGGGTGAAGCCGAATTTACCCTCGCGAGTGCCCGACTCGTGCTCGATCTATCGGTGGCTGCAGCCGCCTTTGCCGGCGGCGCGCTTGCCGGTGCTTTACTGGCTACAGGACGAACACTCGGTAAAACCTTAGTACTTAGCACCCTGCTTGCGCTCCTCATGACCGGCTTGCCCTACGGTATTGTAAGCAGCTTAGACCGTGACCGCGCCGGCCCCATTAAGTTGATATGGCTGGGTGCAGCTCAGACGCATGCGGATGGCGGACCGATTCGACCTAAGGGCGCCGACATTCCTAAACTTAACCCAGCGGAAAGCCTCTTACTGCGTAAACGCTTTTTGACCGTCACCGTGGGCGACGAGGTTGGCGTTGTGGATACGGAAGGCCAACGCCGCTGGGCGGTTTGGCGCGGGCAACTCCAAGCCGATGGTCATGAAACTTTAGCCGCACGCACCGTGGTAATTGTCAATCGTTTGCCGGCTGACGTCGCTGTTCCTGCCGTTTCTGTGGCATTGTCAGACGATCCCAAGGGTTACACCGGCATCGAACTCGCCGTCCTCGAAGGTCAAGCTACTGCCACCCGCTTTGGCGATGAACCCAACACGTCGCCTGCGGTGGAGTTGAGTATCGGACAAAACGCTGAGGGGATTTATCTCCGTGCGGTTCGCCGTCTCCCTCTCGGCGGCAATTATGCCCAAGGACCCCGTGATCAAGTGGTGGGCCGGCCCCGTGACCTGCCCGCACCTCCTGTCGAGGTCGCACCCACCGGCGAACGCGCCCTGCCCCCTTCCCTGCGCGGCCCTTCAGCCGCACCTGTAGTGCCTCGTTAAGGTATGACGCGCACTGTACTCGTGATTGGCGGCGGAGCTGCCGGCTTCTTCGCTGCTATTACCGCAGCCGAGCGCTTAGGTAAAACGGGCGGCAAGGTCATCCTGCTCGAAGGTGGGAGCCAAGTGCTTTCGAAGGTCCGCATCTCCGGTGGTGGCCGCTGCAACGTAACGCACAGTTGCTTTGAACCCGCTGAACTCGCCAAGCGTTACCCTCGAGGGGGTCGTGAATTGCTCGGCGCCTTCCACCGCTTTCAACCCCGCGATACTTTAGAGTGGTTCGCTAAACATGGCGTTGCCACTAAGGCGGAGTCGGACGGGCGGATGTTTCCCGTGAGCGATGACTCAGCAACCATCGTTGACTGTCTCGAACGTGCCGCGCGCCAAAATCGCGTTGAGGTTCGTCTCCGCACTCCCGTGCGTGCTTTGCGTCGAGAAGCGACGGGTTTCGTGGCCACCCTTGCCGAAGGCGAGTTACGCGCCGATCAAGTGATTCTCGCCACCGGAGGGAGTGCGGGAGGTGGCGGGCACGTCTTGGCTTCAAGTCTAGGTCATACCATCGAACCTTTAGCACCCTCGCTCTTCACCTTTGTCATTCGTGCCCCCTTGCTCGAAGGTCTAGCTGGGCTTTCGGTCGAGGAAGCTACGGTGGAAGTCGAAGGTCACCGCCTCCGCGAAACCGGCCCCTTACTCATCACCCACAATGGCTTGAGTGGCCCCGGCGTGCTGCGGCTTTCGGCTTGGGGCGCACGCGAACTGGCCGCCCAAGGCCATCGCTTCAGCTTAAAAATTAATTGGGCGCCTAACTACTCGCGCGATAAGATGGATCACTTGCTGGCTGAAACCGCCCTACGTGAAGCTCGCAAACAAGTCGCAACTTGGAACCCCGCTGGGTTACCCGCCCGCCTCTGGGAGCGCATGATTAACCTTGCCGGCATTCCTCAGGGCATGACCTGGGCCAACCTTGCCGCGCCAGACCGACGCACCTTAGCCACGGCTCTAACCGAAACGCGGCTTCCTGTAACGGGGAAGAGCACCCACAAAGAGGAATTCGTGACCTGCGGAGGCGTACGTTTAAAAGAAGTTGATTTTAAAACCCTGCAAAGCCGGCAGGTGGCCGGACTCTACTTTGCGGGTGAAGTCCTCGATATCGACGGCATTACCGGGGGCTACAACTTCCAGGCGGCTTGGACCACGGGATGGTTAGCGGGCAACGCGGCAGCGGCTTAACGCGGCTTCGCGCTTGCGCTCCGAGCCTTGGGGGACCACTTCTCCCGCTCCTCCTTTGCTTACTTTAACCGACATCGCTAAGTCCTACGGACCCAAGGAACTCTTTTCCGAGGTCTCCCTCACCATCCAACGGCGCGACCGCTTCGGACTGGTCGGAGCCAACGGCGCCGGTAAGTCTACCCTCTTTCGTATCATCTTAGGCGAAGAAGAAGCCGACATGGGCTCTGCGCAATGGGAGCGCGGCGCTGACTTTGGTTTCTTACCCCAAGAAAGCGCTCCGGTCGGCGAAGAGACCGTGCTCGAAATTGCGACCGCGGGCACCATCCACGATCCCAATGATCCTTTCCCCGAAGTGGATTGGACCCTGGAACCGCGCGCTAAAAAAATTCTCGCAGGCTTAGGCTTCCGGGAAAAGGACTTTGATTTACCCGCACGCACCTTTTCAGGCGGCTGGGTCATGCGCGCCCACCTCGCGCGCTTGCTCGTGAGTGAGCCCACCTTGTTGTTGCTCGACGAGCCCACCAATCACCTCGACCTTGAGGCGCTGCTTTGGTTTCAGGATTATCTATCGCGCTACCCCGGAGGCCTAGTCGTCATCTCGCACGACCGCGCCTTCCTCAATGCGCTTTGCAACGGCATGCTCGAGCTGCGTAATGGCCGCCTGCACCGCTACCAAGGTAACTACGACGATTTTCTGGTCGAGCGCGTCGCCCGCAAAGAGCAACAAGGAGCCGCCTTCCGCAATCGCCAACGCGAAATCGCTCACCTCCAAACCTTCGTGGATCGCTTCGGTGCCAAGGCCTCGATGGCCTCGCGCGCCAAGTCGAAGGAAAAACAAATCGAACGGCTCGAGGCCAGTGCCCCCGATGAACCCGAGGAAGATTCTAAGCGTATTGCTTTCCGCTTTCCTCAACCTCCACGCTCCAGCCTGAGGGCGAT
Source organism: uncultured Enterobacteriaceae bacterium (assembly GCA_964510855.1). Classification (GTDB taxonomy): domain Bacteria; phylum Verrucomicrobiota; class Verrucomicrobiia; order Opitutales; family UBA953; genus UBA8828. The sequence continues at coordinate 78,938 of CAZEDB010000006.1, forward strand.
GCGTTTAGCGGGGGTACGCCAAGCCTACGGCGACCATGTGGTTTATGAAAAACTCGATCTCGAGTTAGAGCGCGGACAACGCACCGTACTGGTTGGCCCCAATGGTGCAGGCAAATCGACGCTGCTTAAAATTCTCGCTGGCCAAGTACCGATTCAAGGCGGCATTCGCGAAGAAGGTAACCAAGTCGAAATCGGTTATTTCGCCCAGAATCGTTTAGATAATTTAAACTCTAAGTTGAGTGTGCTCGAGAATGTCATGGAGCGGCGCACCTCAGCCCACCCCTTTACCGAGGAACAAGCACGCGGCGTCTTAGGCGCCTTCTTGTTCCGTAAAGACGATGTCTACAAACCTGTTTCCGTTTTATCGGGAGGAGAAAAATCCCGCCTAGCCCTAGTGCGCCTCTTAATGCGGCCGCCTAATGTCTTACTGATGGATGAGCCGACGACGCACCTCGACATGCCCTCGATTGATGCGTTGGTCGGTGCGCTTGCGGCCTACGAAGGTACCTTAGTCTTTATTAGTCACGACGTGCACTTTATCCGCGCCGTCGCAGGCAATGTCTTACACGTCCATTCCGGCAGACTCACCAACTACGCCGGCGGGTACGACTACTACCTAGAAAAATCTCAAGCTAAGGGGGAGCGCGAGGCCCTGACCGCCGGGTTCACCGATGCCCGCCCCACCGGCAAGGCCACCCCAGCAGCTCCTACGCCTGCCCCTAAAACCCCCTCACCGACCGACCCCAAGCTAGCCAAGCGCCTACGCAAGGAAGTGGCTGAGCTAGAGGCTAAGATCACCGCCCTAGAGGCAGAGCAGATTGAGATTACGGGGCATTTGCAGAATCCAGCCATCTATGCCGATGCGCCTAAGGCCTCGGCCCTAAATCGCCGCCTAAGCGAGCTGGAGAGGGATTTAGAGGCAGTAAATGCCGCCTGGGTGGAAAAAGCCGCAGCCCTTGAACAAGCCGAACCACGGAAGCAGGCTTGACCCTAGGGGGCTGGGTAGGCTTTTAAAGAACCCTTATGCCCAGCCTACCGGTCAACCGTATCAAGAAAAAGAACATCATCAGCTACAACGGCGAGTTGTGCGTGGTACTCGAATGCCAGATTCGTACCCCTCCAAATAACGCCTCGTATTGCCAGATGGAAATTCGCTCCATTAAAACGGGCGCCAAGATTCCCGTACGCTCGGGCATCAATTCCAGTTACGAAGTTTTTGATAACTCCATCAAGACCTTGGAGATGTCGTACGAAGCGGATGGTAGCTACGTCTTTACCGATCCTACGACCTTCGAAGAGCATTATGTTTCCGCCCAAAGCTTAGAGGACACCAAGGAGTTTATCATCCCTGGCCAAAGCTACACCGTGTTGTTTGTCGAAGATAAGCCCGTCACGGTGGATTTGCCTCCTTCGGTAACCGTCAAAGTACTTGAAGCCCCTCCTGCGGTTAAAGGTGACACCGCCGGCAACGTGCAAAAGAGTGTGACTTGCGAGAACGGCCTGATTGTAAACGTCCCCCTCTTCATCAAGGAGGGCGAGATCATCAAGGTCAGCACCGAGAACA
>CAZEDB010000007.1:0-21647 GCA_964510855.1 uncultured Enterobacteriaceae bacterium
GAGCTGCGTGCCCTGCAGCGCGTTACCGGCAGCGCTACTTTTACTGAAGGCACTACCAGCACCTTCCGTCGTATTGTGCATCAGCATAGCCGGTCCTATTCCCGACGCATCCAAGTGTTGGGTAACGGAGGCTAAGGGGCTTTGCGTGTGCGTCGCCAGTCGTCTTGGGAGTTCAGCCGATGGGCTCAGCTTAAAGCTTCCTCCAATTGCCTCGATGGCAGCTTCTGTTTAGATTGAGGGCTGTGATGCAACCTGTCGAACCTCGCGCCCCGTGGTATAGTGGACAAGGCCTCTGGGCTGACGTCCCTGCCGCCGACTGGAACGACTGGCATTGGCAGCTGCGTCACCGTCTCACCACCTTGGCTGACCTTGAGGCACGCATAACCCTATCCCCCGAAGAGCGTGCGGGCTGCCTCTTCGCTCCGGGTAAGCTAGCAATGGCGATCACGCCGCACTTCTTTAACCTTATCGATCGCGACGACCCTGATTGCCCTATTAGGCGACAAGTCATCCCACGCATCGAAGAATCGGTGGTCTCGCCTGGAGAAAGTGCCGACCCAGTGGGCGAAGATGCCGACATGCCCGTCAAAGGGATTGTACACCGCTACCCCGACCGCGTGCTCTTTCTCGTTACGGATCGTTGCGCCGCATATTGCCGTTACTGCACTCGGAGTCGGTTAGTTTCCAATGCGCAGCAATATGACTTTCACCCCGACCTCGAGGCGGGCCTCGCCTACATCGCTGCCCATCCCGAGATTCGCGATGTCTTGCTCTCAGGGGGCGACCCTTTGCTGCTTTCTGACGATAAACTCGATAAGCTCTTAGGTCGTCTCCGCGCCATTCCGCACCTTGAAGTCATCCGCATTGGTTCGCGCATCCCGGTTTTCTTACCGCAGCGCATCACGCCCGCTCTCGCCGAGAGTTTGCGTCGTCACGGGCCGATTTGGATTAACATTCATACCAATCACCCACGCGAGTGTACCCTCGAGCTTGCCGCGGCCTGTGAACGCCTGGCTCTTGCCGGCGTTCCCTTAGGTAATCAATCGGTGCTGCTGCGCGGGGTGAACGATGATCCTGAGGTCATGCGCGAACTCGTGCACCGTCTCTTAAAAATGCGCGTACGGCCTTACTACCTTTATGCCTGCGATTTAATTGAAGGCTCCGAACACCTACGTGCGCCGGTCGCTAAAGGTTTAGAAATTATTCGCTCCTTGCGCGGTCATACCACGGGCTTCGCTGTGCCCCAGTTTGTCATCGATGCTCCAGGCGGCGGCGGCAAGATACCAATTAGCCCCGATTACACTGAAGGCGTGCGCGAGGGTTGGATTGAACTGCGCAATTACGAAGGCCAACGCGCGTCCTATCCAGCAGGCGAAGGCTTCGCTCAGGAAGTGAAGACACCCATCCCGCGGAACTTGGCGTAACGGCCTGCGAGTAACTTCTCGATTTTAAGTTTACCCAAGACGCTCAGGGCCTCGCGCAGCGTTTTGCGCATGCTCGACGCCGTGATAGCAGGGTTCTCTTGGGCACCGCCTAAAGGCTCCTTAATGATGCCGTCGACCACGCCGAGACGTACGAGATTCGGAGCATCGAGCTTGAGGGCTTCGGCTGCCTTAGGGGCGTGCGCACGGTCTTTAAACAAAATCGCGGCGCAACCTTCGGGTGAGATGACCGAGTAGTAGGCGTTTTCTAAAATATAGACGCGATCGGAGACGGCAATGCCGAGCGCGCCGCCTGAGCCGCCTTCGCCAATGACAAATGTAACAATCGGCACGCGCAGTTCGCTCATTTCACGGAGGTTAACCGCGATGGCTTCAGCGACGTGGCGTTCTTCAGAACCAATGCCAGGGAAGGCACCGGGGGTATCGACTAAGGTAATAACGGGCAGATTAAAACGTTCGGCGAGGCGCATTAAGCGCAGCGCCTTGCGGTAGCCTTCAGGGTTAGGGCAACCAAAGTTACGGCGGAGATTTTCCTTAGTATCCCGTCCTTTTTGCTGACCGATCACGACCACGGGCTTGCCTTCAAACATGGCGGTACCTCCGACAATCGATTCATCGTCCATGAAGAGGCGGTCGCCGTGGAGCTCTTGGAAGTCTTCGAAAAGCAGTTGGATATAATCGAGCGTATAGGGGCGGCGAGGGTGGCGGGCTAGTTGTACGCGCTGCCAGGGGGTAAGGTTGCTGTAGACCTCGCGGCGGGTCTTCTCGAGTTTGTCTTCCAGCGAAGCTAGCTCCTTATTCGCATCCATCCCCGCTCCCTCAGAAGAAGCACGCAAGGCGGCGACCTTCTCCTCGATTTCCCGAATGGGCTTTTCGAATTCAAGCGTGAAGCGGGACTTGGTAGACATAGCGAGCGGCGGGAGGGTCGGGTCTAGGGATAAGGGAAAATGCCGCTAAAGGGAAGCGGGTAGATGGGGCCGGTGGGGTGGGGTCGGCAGCGCTGCCGTTATCCTTCATGAACCCATTAAATCATGGGTATATTTGGTAAAAAGTGGCGGGCCCGTAGGGATTCGAACCCCAAACGTCTGATCCGTAGTCAGAAGTGATATCCATTTCACCACGGGCCCGTAAAACTGTCAGGTTTTTATCAAGAGAATAGCCCACCCTAGGGGCAAGCCAAAACCTTGCCGCCCCGATGAAACCTAAGCGATAGCTTGATGGAGCGCGACCGTACCGAACAAGAGTTTCTGATGAGTGACTTGGGTGAAGCCGACAGCGCGGAGTTCGCGCTCAAGACCAGCCGCATCTGGGAACCCCGCAATACTGGCACCAAGATAACGATAAGCGGCGAGGTCGCGTGTGATCAGTGTCGCGACGAGTGGGGCGAGCAGTCGTACTTGAATCCAGTGGAAGGGAACAAACCACGGCGCGGGTTGAGAAAACTCGAGTATCAAGGCAGCGCCTCCAGGTCGAAGGACGCGACGCAGTTCGCCTAAGCCGCGTGCCCGATCTTCAAAATTACGCACGCCGTAGGCAATCGTTGCGACGTCGAGCGTAGCGTCAGCCAGCGGGAGTTTGAGACAATCTCCCGTAGCAAAGGTAAGACCTTGCGTGCCTTCACGTGCGACACGTTCACGGGCGAGTTCGAGCAGCGGCTCGCAGAAATCATAGCCTGTAACTGTGGCGCTTGCGGGCAGGGCAGCGCTTAGGGCAAAAGCGACATCGCCTGAGCCAGTGGCAAAGTCGGCTACCTTTTGCGGTTGGTGGGCCACCGCCGCGCGCACGAGGGCGTTGCGCCATCCAACACATAGACCAAAACTTAAGACGCGATTGATGAAGTCGTAGCGTTGGCTGATGCGGCCAAACATGGCTTGGACCTCTTGGGCGCGAGGAATGCCGTCACTCATCGCAAGACACCGCCCCCGAGTAAGCGGTCCTCCTCGTAGAAGGCCACGACTTGTCCGGCCGCCAACCCGCGTTGACTCGAGTGGAATTGAATTTCTGCGGCATTCCCTGGCAAGGGCAGGAATTGAGCGGGGACGGGGGCATCGCGATGGCGAACGCGTGCCAGCAAGGCGTGAGGCGTGGTCACGGGCTGGTTGATCCAAGAGAGACCTTCGGCTACAGCGCGATTGGTGTAGAGTCCGGGGATACCCGGTTTATCAAAGGCCACGATGAGGGCGCGACGGGTTAAGTCTTTGGCTACAACCACGAAATGTTCGTGATCGGTATTGGAAGGTAAGCCAATGCCTTTGCGTTGTCCGAGCGTGAAGCGATGGAGCCCGCGATGTTCGCCGATAACTTTTCCTTCGGAGGTTTCTATAGGGCCGGGAGCGTCGGGGATGTGGCGCTCTAAGAAATCTTGGATACGCACTTGTCCGAGAAAACAAATGCCTTGGCTGTCTTTGCGCGCGGCATTGGGTAAACCGGCTTCGATGGCGAGGGCGCGGACTTCTGCTTTACGAAGATCGCCAACTGGGAAGCGCGCACTTTGCATCTGTTCCTGACGATTAAGGGCGAGGAAGTAAGTTTGATCTTTGTCCCGATCACGTCCCATCGCGACGGATACGGTGCCGTCGGCATGTTCTATTCGGCGGGCATAGTGGCCAGTGGCGACAGCGGCAAAACCCTCGGCGCGTGCGAGACGGAGAAAAGCACCAAACTTCATTTCACGGTTACAAATGATATCGGGGTTAGGGGTCAGGCCTCGACGATAACCCTCCACAAGGTAATCAACCACCACCTCGCGGTAGTCCTTAATGAGGTCCACGGAGCGAAAGGGGATACCGAGGCGAGTGGCTACAGCCTCAGCCGCCTTTTGATCTTCCTCCCAGGGGCACTCGCCAGGGAAGGGTAGGCCCTCCTCATTGCGCCAGGTGCGGATATGAGCTCCCACCAGGTCGTGCCCCTCCCGCTTAAGCAGGAGGGCGGCCACGGCGCTATCTACACCGCCTGAAAGGGCTACCAAGATACGAGACACGGTTAAAAGGAAGGGTTTAAGGGGTGGGGGGCAAGCGGGTAAGCTTGAGGCCTATTTAATCCTCAGAATTGGGCTTTAAATTGGCGATTGGATCGGGGTCTGTAGGGTTTGGACAAAAGCTTTAGGCCGGTAATTTAAATAATCAAAATCTTGTAAAAAAACCGGGCTAATCGCTGGCGAATTTTTTTAACCTAACTGTTGCATGACAGAAATATTTGGTTAATTTTTTTCTACCCCAAGTCTATTTATGCGCTCCGTCTTATCCCGGTCGTCTTTACTCGCTGCTGCCGCACTCGTTGGCACGGCACTGTCTTCCTCCGCTGCTACCTTTTATTGGGATGGTGCAACTGTTACGGCTGATGCCACTTCACTCGGCGGCACGGGCACATGGACCGTCGGTGCTTCAGGCTGGGAGGATGGTGCGACTGCGGTTAATTGGTCGGATGCAAACGACGCAATTTTCGCTGGCACTGCGGGAACCGTCACACTCGGCGGAAATATTTCTGCGGGCACTATCACGCTGAACACGGCTGGTTACACTTTCGCCAAAGGCGGATTCAATCTCTCACTCTCCAGTCTCTCGGGTACGGGCGGTGTTACCTTCCGCGGCGCTGGCAATGTATCAATCTCGGGCGCTAGCTCGGGTTATTCTGGTGCCGTCACTCTTGGGCCTGGCTCGGCCGCCGCCACCGATTTCTTGACCGTCGGTAACAACGCCTCGCTTGGCACCGGTACGCTCAACATGCGCGGTGGCATTCTTCAAGCCTCCACGTCGGGGCTCAATCTTTCCAACGCCATCAATGTGGCAGCGGGAGGTTTCCGGGTAGGCGGGACAAATAGCTTCACCTTAAGTGGTTTGATTTCGATGGACGGCACTTCGCGTACCTTCGCCAATTACTCCTCCAACGCATCCACTGTCACTCTGTCTGGCGGTATTAGTACGCTGTCGGGATCCGTAGTCTCGTTCGATAACGCCGCTGGCGCCGCTACAGGGGCGCCTATCGTTGTTTCTGGTGCTATTACTGGATCTGGTGCTCTCGAGAAGACGGGTGCAGGCGTCGTCACGCTTTCAGGCAACAATACCTACACCGGGAACACTGTCGTTTCCTCCGGCACCCTCAAGGTCTCGGGCGCCGGCGCCCACCTTTACAACGGCTCCTGGACCAACTCGAACACCGTCACCATCAACACGGGCGGCACGCTCGAGCTCGATTCGTTCGCCTACCAGGGCGCGGGCGGCACCGGCCAGCTCGCCGACTACGGCGCGCGTCGCGTGATCAATGGCGGCACCATCAACGTCGTCGGCTCGACGCACAGCTCCGGCAACAACTTCCAGGTGGCCAACGGCAGCACGGGTACCTTTAACTACAACGCCGCCGCCGGTCAGACCCTGACGCTCAGCGGCAACGGCAACGACAACATCGCCGTCGGCGGGGTGCTTACCTTCGGCGGCACCGGCAATATCACCGTTAATGAGACCATCGACTCTAACGGCAGCAACGGCAGCATCGTCTACGCTGGTACCGGCACTCTGCAGTTAGGTGCTTTTCAAGGGATCAACTCCGTTACCACACTCACGGCACGCTCCGGCGGTATCATCAGGCTGGCCGGTACGAACATGTTTGTCTCGGGTCACGGCGTTGCGCTTGCCGCTAATCGATCGATTGTTGCCGAAGGTACTGGATCTGTTGTTTTTGCCGCCGATTTTCGAGTAGGTAATTTAACGCTCAATAATGGCGGTACTATTACGTCTAATATTGCAACGGGTGGTTACGGCATCCTCTTAGCTAATAACGTTGGTGGTGCTTCGACCGTCACCGTTAGCGGTACTTATACTGCGGCAGCTCGCTTAAACGGTAGCGGTGGTATGAACATGCAGGGGGTGCAGAACTTTGCCGTCGCCGACATTAACACCACGGGAACCGATTCGGGGCAAGATCTCATCGTCTCGATGGTTCTGGCTAACCCTAATACCTCGGGGGGTGATGCCGGCGGTATTACTAAGTCTGGCGCAGGTACGATGGTGCTCACCAACACGGGCAATTCCTTTGGTGGGGCTGTTACCGTTAATGCTGGCACGCTCATTGCTCAAGGAGTAACTGGAGGTACCAATACTACCCTCGGTGTCTCAAGTGGCTCTCGCACCGTAACCGTTAATTCTGGCGCGACCCTCGCACTCTCTGGCGCCAATGTCTTGGGCGGAGGTTCACAGACCCTGGCCAACACTATTAAAATCGTGGTCAACGGCGGCACGCTAACCAACAATAACTATAACGTCGTTGGTAATATTGACCTTAACGGTGCCGTTATGACGGCTACAGCTGGCAACGGTGGTTCCTACCAAACTTATGAGTTCAATGGTAGCACGGTGACTGTCGGTGGCTCTGCAGCTTCGACCATGTCGAGTTCCGCTGCCTCCAACGGCGGCTACCACCTCGGCGGCAACCGGACCCTCACCTTGGCGGTCGCCGATGTCACCGCAAGCTCCGCGACGGACCTTACCGTTTCTGCTGCGTTGTTAAATGGTTCCAACGATCGCCCGGGTGCTGGTGCTCTACTAAAGACTGGCGAGGGCACGGTCCTCTTCTCGGGCTCGAATACCTACACTGGAGGTCTCACGCACCGCGCTGGTACTATTATTGCCACTAATTCTGGAGGTCTCGGTAATGGTACTGTGACGCTCGGCGATGCCTCTACGGGCACGTCGAATATCTCCGTCCTCCTTGGCAGCGTGAATGTGGGCCGCGCAATTACTGTCAGTGCTAACGGCACGGGTACGGTTACTCTCGGCGCCAACGGTGCCGTGGCTAATCCCGAGTTCTCTGGCCGCATCACGTTGGCTAAAGATGTCACTTTAACAGGTAGTACCAACACCGATCGAATGACCTTCACGGGTGGTATCGACGGCACAGGAAATGTAACTGTCACGGGTCCCAACCGCGTGATGTTCCTAACCGGTGCCCACAGCTACACTGGTAACCTGACTGTTGCTTCGGACGCTCTGCTCCAGCTGCATTGGGGAGGCGCTGCCAATACCACCAGTTATATTCCCGATGCCGCCTTGCTCACCGTTAACGGCACGCTACGCCTCGCTAAAGGGGGTGCCTCCGAAACTGTAGGCGGCTTATCGGGTACGGGTACAATTGTTGCCTTCTCCGGCTCCGATACGCTCATCGTCGGAAATGGTAACGCTACCGCTAGCTTTGCCGGTATTTTGGCCAACTCTGGTGCGACCCTCGCCTTTACCAAGACGGGTACGGGTACTCAGACCTTAACTGGCGCCAATACTTACACTGGTGCTACTGCTATCAATAACGGAACGCTCGCCCTCGGCACGGGTGGTTCGCTTGGAAACACCGCCGTGTCTGTCGCCTCGGGAGCAACTTTCAGTCTAGCTTCTGGCACCTCCGTCTCAGGCGCTACCTCGCTCTCGAGTGGTGCGACGCTTGTCGGCTTCGGTACTGCGGGAGTCGTCAACGTTCAGTCGGGCGGTAAGATTATTGCAGGTAATGGAACCTCGGGCTCGCTCACGGTCGGTAACTTGACCTTCGCTGGTACCGGAGTTGTCGATATCGGTGCCTTCACTAACTATACCTCTACGGCTGCGATCACTGCTGGTACCCTCACTGCCTCTGGTACCGCTGGCTCCATTACCATCAATCTTGGCGGCGGCGGTGCGGTCAATGGTTCCTACAATCTTATTTCCTTCTCGGGCGCCTCCATTGCAGGCACCGGTCTCTCTGCATTCACACTCGGTACTAAACCGACGGCCTCCTCGCGCCAGACGGTCGAGCTCCAAGTCAATAACTCCATGCTCCAGTATGTGGTCTCAGGTGCCACACCCTACTGGACAGGTTTAGAGAGTGCCTCCTGGAGCACCGTGTTGCTAAGCGGTGATGGCAACTGGAAGTTGGATACCACCAACGTGAAGACGGACTACGAGGCTACTGATGCGGTCGTCTTCAATGATAACGCGACTAACCTCACTGCCACCATTGATCAAGCGAACATCACGCCTACAAGCGTGACCGTGACAGGTTCTAAGGACTTTATCTTTGATGGTGCCTTTGGTATCTCCTCGGGTCTGATTGCCAAGTCTGGCACCGGTACACTTACTATTCTCACTGCTAACGCCTTCTCGGGTGGAACGACTCTCACGGGTGGCCGCATTCGCGCAGGTACGGACACCGCTCTTGGTCAAGGTGTGGTTGCCCTCAACGGTGGCGCGCTGTCGTCAGATTCCACCTCGGCTCGTACCCTCGCCAATGCTGTGACTATCGGTGCGGCAGTTACCCTCGGTAACGCAACGGATACCGGCGCCCTCACTCTGAGCGGCACCGTCGGCTTAGGTGGAAGTAACCGCACCCTAACCCTTGCCTCCGACGCCACGCTCTCGGGCATTGTTTCAGATGGCGGTATCACAAAGGCTGGTTCGGGAACCCTCACGCTTTCTGCGGCCAATACTTACTCGCTCGGCACGATCATCAACGAAGGTATTCTACGGGTAGGTTCCGATACAGCTTTGGGTTTGGGAGCCGTAAGTCTCACGGGCGGCTCGCTCGACCTTAATGGCCGCACCCTCGCCAATAATATTACGCTTACCTCAGGCTCCATCACAGGCACGGGCACCATTAACGGTTCGCTCGGCCTGGCTGGGGGAACACTCGCATGGTCCGGCCCGGACCTCGTACTGGGTGGCGTTGTATCTAACGGTACGATCACTAAGTCGGGTGATAATGCCCTTACGCTTTCCGGCGCTAACACTTACTCGGGCGGCACTACCCTCTCGGCTGGATCCATCCGCGTTGGCTCTGCTACTGCCCTCGGCAACGGTACTCTCACGCTTTCCGGTGGTCGCCTCTCTTCGAACAACTCGACCGCCCGTACGCTTAGCAACGCTGTCAGTCTGACTGCCTCCTCCACCTTGGGTGACTCCACACTCTCGGGTGCTTTGACGCTCTCGGGCGCCTTTGACCTCGGCGGTAACGGGCCCGTACTATCTACCGACTCTGCTGTCACCCTCTCGGGCGTCGTCTCCAATGGCACGCTGCGTAAGGCTGGCTCTGGCACGTTAACGCTCTCGGGCGCTAACACTTACACGGGCGGAACCGTCATCAATGCCGGCGTCCTCGAGTTCGCCACCGTAGCCGAAGGGTCGGCCTCTAACCTCGGTGCTGGCTCAGCCTCCACCGGCTTCATCTCCCTCGTTAACGGAACCTTGCGCTACACCGGCGCTGGTTCGGTTACCACCACACGCGAACTGTTTGCTAACAATGGTACTGGTACCATTGATGTCTCTCAGGCCTCAGGTACGCTGACCTTTAATCCTGGCGGCGGTACGGTCAATCGGGCCTTTACTAAGTCAGGGTCTGGAACGCTCGACCTTGGTGGCACTCTCTCCATCTCGGGTTCGGGTAATACTCTTACGGTCGCCGGGGGTAATCTCATCCTTCGCTCGACTCATTCCTACACCGGTGCCACCACCATCGCAGACGGGGCGACCTTGACTCTGTCGACTGCGAACTACACCAAGGCCTTGGCCACCTCTGGTATCACGCTGGGCTCAGGCTCCACGCTCGTTGTCACGGGCTTAAACGTTCTTTACGACGCCTATGGTGAAATCCCTATCACGGTAAATGGAGGCACCATCCGTCTCTCCTACACTGGCAGTGGCTGGCACCAACACCTTGGCGCACTGAACCTCAACGGAGGTACACTTACTGCTACCGCTACCGCCGCTCCTTTTTCCAACCAGTATTCCACGTTCGACGGCACTGTGACGGTTGCCGGCTCGTCGCGTTCCGTGATTTCGGGAGCTCAGTCCAGTTACGGTTACGCCCTTAACATGTCGGGCCTCGGTCGCGGTACCAATGTCTTTGATGTTGCCGCTACAGGTGATGCTTCTGGGGTCGACCTGCTTGTCTCGGCTCCCCTGCTTAGTGGGGGCTCGCTCACTAAGACAGGCAATGGCGTGATGTCGTTGACGGGTGCCAATACCTACACGGGTGGTACGATTATCAACGCCGGCACGCTCAGTCTAGGTCTTGCCAACACGGCCAACGGCACCATCGCGGGCGCTGTTACTGTCAATAGCGGTGCGACGCTCCGCATCGCCGCCCATGATGCCCTCGGCTATACCAATGGACGCGGTATCATCACGGTTAACTCGGGTGGCACGATGCGCGTCGTCTCCGGCGTCCGCACCACCCTTGCCAACAACCTGACCCTCAACGGCGGCACGCTCGTTGGCACGGGCAACGGCGACACCTGGGGCCACGTCTCCTTCTTCGGTTCCGGCGTCGTTGCAACCTCGGACGTCTCAGGCAACGCCGCGGTGATCGACGCCTTGGTCGGCCTGCAGGACAGCGGCGGCCTCACGACCTTCAACGTCACGCGCGGCGCAGCCTCGCCGGCCTCCGACCTCAACGTCACCGGGCGCCTGCTGCAGATGAACGGATCGACCAACGGCATCCGTAAGACCGGCACCGGCGTCATGACCCTCTCGGGCACGAACACCTTCGTGGGCGGCACGACGGTCGACGCCGGCCTCCTGCGCGTCGCCTCCGGCGGCCGGCTCTATCACGGAGGCTACTACGGCTCTGTCGCATCGACTGTCACGGTAAACTCTGGCGGTACTCTAGAGCTGCAAAACTGGGCCTACGGCGAGACCACCCAATCGCTGGGGGGCCTTGATGCCCAAGCAAGGGCTGTCGTCGTTAATGGTGGTACTATCCGCATCGCCGGTACCCAGGCCACCAGCTACGGCCGCGGTGTGACCGTCAACTCCGGCGGCGCGACCCTCGAGGCCGGCGCCGGCGCCAGCTGGACGATTGACACCACCAACGACTCCAACGCCTGGGTCTACAATGGCAATCCCACCATCACGCTCGCTGGCTCCGGCAACGGCACCTTCCAGAAGGTCCTCGAGCAGGGTACGGGTGCTCTGGTTAAGAATGGCTCAGGCACTTGGACGATTTCCGGCTCCAATACCTTCTCGGGAGGAACCACCATTAACGGGGGTACTCTTGCGATTACCAACGTCCTCGCTCTAGGCACCGGCAGTGTCACCGTCTTGGGCGGCTTCCTTGATCTTGGTGGTCTGAACCCGACCAACCTTATCACCCTCTCGGGTGGCAGCCTGCTGAACTTCCAGAACTGGGCGCCGACTGAGGTCGTCCTTTCCGGTAACGTCGATTCTAACTTCATTAACTCCCTGCCGACCGCAGAGGTTAAAGTTACTCCGGGCTCAACCGTCAATCTGACGGGCGTCACCAAAGACATCGTCTTCGAAGGCGGCACCTTAACCAATCTTGCGGGTTATGGAGGTAAGTTAACCGTCTCGGGTGGTAGTCTTGACCTCTCTGCGGGTGTTCCCTCAGGAGAAATTGAAGTCTCTGCGGGAGGCACCGTGAACTTTGGTAGCACAGCATCTGATCGTACCATCAAGTTTACGGGTGGCTCGGTTACAGGTGCGAACTTCACCGGCAATATTGAGATTGTCGGTTCGGGAGTCACGCTCGGCTCCGGCATCCAAGCGGGTACGGTGCGCCTCACTGCGGGTAACACTGCCACCATTGCTTCGGGCTTCAATCGCGACATCGCCTTTGCGGGCGGCGAGCTCTCAGGCCTAGCTAATTATACTGGCACTGTTTCCTTGGAAACGGGTGCAACGCTCACGGTTAACGATGCTACCCAAGCCAATGTTACTTTGGCCGCGGGCTCGACGCTTAAGGGTGAAGGTACCATCGATACACTTATCCAATCCTCGGGCTCGATTCTCGCCCCCGGTAACTCCCCAGGTCTGTTAACCACCACAACCTTTGAGGCTGCGGGAGGTGCTATCTTAGAAGTCGAGTTTTTCGATCCTACTGGCTTCTCGGGTTTAGGTTATGATGCAGTTTCGGCGACGAATCTTGATCTTTCGGACCTCGATCCTTCGAACCGTTACGTACTCAAGCTCATCTCATTGTCGGGCCTACCCGATACTGAAGGTCCCCTGAATGGCTTCGATGCCTCGCAGACCTACGCCTTCGATGTCTTCACCTACGCAAACATCATTCTGCCTGCGTCCTACAGTGGCGGTATCGCTGATCTCTTCACCATCGACCTCACTCGCTTCCAAGATCAGTCCGGTGTCTTTGTTACCCAAGGCTTCACGCTTTCGGATACAGGCTCGGCACTGGTGCTGAACTACGCACCGATTCCTGAGCCTTCGACTTACGGCCTCATCTTGGGTGGCTTAGCCCTTGCCGGAGCCGCCCTCCGTCGGCGCAAGCAGAAGACTGCAAAGTAAGGCGTCTGTCTAAGGTAGGGTCGCCCCGCTGGGGCGACCTCAACCCTCCAACGGGCGGGCTAGTTTACTAGCCTCAGTCTTCGTTTTTGAGAATCTTAATGAAGGCTTCCTGCGGGATAGAGACTTTGCCGATCTGCTTCATCCGCTTTTTGCCCTCTTTTTGCTTTTCCAAAAGTTTACGCTTACGCGTGATATCACCGCCGTAACATTTAGCGGTTACATCCTTACCCACTGAACCAATGGTCTCGCGGGCAATGACTTTGGCGCCAATGGCGGCCTGAATCGCAACCTTGAAGAGCTGGCGAGGTAAGAGATCTTTAAGTTTCTCGCAGAGCTGACGGCCTCGTCCTTCCGCTTTGGTGCGGTGAACAATACTGGAGAAGGCATCGACGGGATCTTGATTCACTAAGATATCCATCTTCACCAGATCTGAGATGACGTAGGGACCTATTTCGTAGTCCAATGAACCGTAACCACGGGTAATGGATTTAAGGCGGTCGTTAAAATCGACCAAGATTTCATTAAGCGGCAAGGTGCATACGAGCACGACGCGTTGGTCGTCGATGGTCTCGGTACGGTCGCAGGTTCCGCGCTTTTCTTGTACAAGGGCGAGCATATCGCCAATCGACGTCCCAGGGATGTGGATGCGGGCTTGAATGGTAGGTTCCTCAATGCTCGCGATAGCCGAAGGGTCAGGCATGAGCACGGGGTTGTCGACGATGTGGAGCTGGCCGTCGGCGGTGGTGACTTTGTAAACTACCGAAGGGTAGGTTGAAATGATATCGAGGTCATACTCACGGCGCAGGCGCTCTTGCACGATTTCCATGTGGAGCAACCCGAGGAAGCCGCAGCGGAAGCCAAACCCGAGGGCAATCGACGATTCTGAAGTGTAAGTTAACGCCGCATCATTCATCGCCAGCTTGGAGAGCGAGACTTTGAGTTTTTCGTAGTCGGCGGTATCGAGCGGGTAGATGCCACTAAAGACCATGGGCACGACTTCCTTAAAGCCTGGGACAGGTTCCTTGGCTGGTGCTTCAGAGAACGTTAGGGTATCGCCGATTTTAACGTCATGCACATCGCGAATGTTGGTCACAATGTAACCAACTGAACCCGGGCCGAGCTCGCCCGTAGGTACCATCTTGGGGCAGAAGCGACCGACCTCTTTAATGGTCGTGCGCACGCCATTGGCGAGGAGCTGAATCGATTGGCCGGCTTTGAAGGTCCCTGAGAAAACGCGGACGTAGGTAATGACGCCTTTGTAGGTATCAAAGATTGAGTCAAAGATCAGCGCCCGGGCTTGGGGGTAGTCGGACCAGCGGGGCGGTGGGACGCGGCGAATCACCGCTTCTAAGATGTCAGTGATACCAATGCCGGCCTTGCCCGAAGCGAGTACGGCGTCATCCGCAGGGATAGCTAAGATATCTTCGACTTGGCGTTTGGCTTCTTCAACGCGCGCCGAAGGTAGGTCGATTTTATTGATAACCGGTACAATTTCTAAATTTTGCTGCTGAGCTAAGGTGGCATTGGCTACGGTTTGCGCCTCCACCCCTTGCGAAGCATCAATCAACAAGACCGCTCCTTCACAGGCGGCGAGTGAGCGCGAGACTTCATAGGAGAAGTCGACGTGCCCTGGAGTATCGATGAGGTTGAGTTGATAGACCTGACCATCCTTAGCGGTGTAGGCCATGGTCACGGGGTGACATTTAATGGTGATGCCTTTCTCACGCTCGAGGTCCATGGCATCTAAATGCTGGTCCTTCATCTGCCGCATTTCGATGGTCTTGGTATGCTCCAAGAGACGATCCGACAGGGTGGTCTTCCCATGGTCGACGTGGGCAATGATGCAGAAGTTACGGATACGCGGGTCGGACACGGGAATAGCTACTTGAGGGGAAGGGGAGGGGGAGAAAAGGTCAAGGGGAGAGGCACTTGATGTCCTCGACCCTCGGAAGCTGCCTAGGGTCTACTTTGCGAACCTAATAACCCTAACGCTTGAGACGGTAGGCACTATCCCGTTCGCGGTCGGTCGCGACTTCAAGTACCCGGATCCCTGGCCGGTCGAGATTTAGCTCACGTCGGAGATGGGCCCAGTCACGGATACCGACATGGGGCACGGCAAATGCACTACAGAGTTTAGCAATGCTCGCTCGCTGTTCGGTCCCCCAGAGACGCTCGAAATGCGGGGAGTCCGCCACCGGTAAATGGTTAAAGATACCTCCACCTGCATTATTGATGACGATGATGGTTAAGCGTCCGCGAAAACCTGCCGCCAGCAATAGGGCATTGCCATCGTGTAGGAAGGCAAGATCACCACAGAGCAAGGTGGTACGACGGCCATCCTTGGCTGCACCGATGGCCGTAGCTACGGTACCATCAATCCCATTCGCGCCCCGGTTGCAGAGAATTTCAGGACCTGGGCCGGCTGGACGCCAGTAAGTTTCCAGATCACGAATCGGCATCGACGAGCCAACGAGTAAGCGATCCTCGGCGCCTAAGGCTTCTTCCAACAGAGGCACGACACGACCTTCGAAAGGCCAAGTAACATGGGCATGCGCCTCAAGTCGTTTAACGGCAGCGCGCTCTGCTTTGGCCCAAGTCTTTTGCCAAGCGGTGGCGGACGCAGCTCCACCGGTCCCGCCGGGAATTAGACGCGCATCAACTCGACTCCAGCGTGCGTGCGTGGGGTCAGTATTTTCTCCCGGCAGGCCGACTAAGAGGGTGGGCACATCGTGCTGCGCCAGCCAGTTGCGGAGAACTTTGCTGACCGGTAAGTCACCGATACGAATCACCGCATCGGGTCGTAAACTACGGGCGAGAGTGGCATCGCGTAAGATACGGTCATAACCGGTCACGACGCAGAGCTCTCCCGCAAGATCACCGCGTAAGGTGCCCGCTCCATCAACCAATACGGGCCAGCCCGTCAGGCCTGCGAGTTCGCGTACGGCGCGTGCAAAATGACTGCGCTCGGAGGGTGCGTGCGGCCCGACCGTAATCACGCCGCGACTCGCCTTGTCCAGTAAACGAAGCAGGGCGTTGGGTGTGACTTGGGGCTCAATCTTGACGCTCGCGGTGAGCGTGCAGAAGGCGTCGAGTTCGAATCCTTTGGGTAGGCGGAAGCCGGCTAAAGCGACGTGCGGTGCGAGGGGGTCGCGAAACGGGAGATTCAGGTGTACCGGTCCGGCCAGCGGACCTTGCGCACGTTGCCAGGCGTCGACAAACGTTTGTCGCGCGTGACGTAGCAGCGTGAGGTCCGCTTCAGGAACGGCGGTTTCAGCCGACCAAACCGGATACGCACCGTAGATACCGTTTTGTCGAATGGTCTGACCTGAGCGACACTCACGGAGTTCGGGCGGACGGTCCGCAGTCAAGACGAGGAGCGGGACAGATGAGAGCCGCGCTTCCACCACGGCTGGAAGATAATTAGCCGCTGCCGTACCGGACGTACAAAGGAGAACCACTGGCCGTCGGGTCGCCTTAGCGATACCCAGGGCGTAGAAGCCCGCCGCCCGCTCATCAAGAGCCACCGTAAGGTCGATGCGCGTCTCGTCAGCTAGCGCGGTAGCTAAGGGGGTCGAACGGGAGCCGGGTGAGACCACGGCGTGAGTTAGACCTAGGTTAACCAGGGTGCGTGCCACCACCGCCCCCCAAAGGGCGTTAGGATTAAGCAGGGCACGAGGGCGAGCCATGGGTTGGACGGTAGGGTAAGGGGCTTAAGGGGCAAGCGGGATGGGTAATAGCCTCTACAAAGGCTAAGGCCTGCATCGCCCGCTAACGGGGTAAAACCTACTTCGCCAGACCCGCGCGGGCTGTAAAAGGGTATAAGATAAAGAAGGCAGGCCCAACCACATCGTTTTGGGGGACTTCTCCCCAGCCGCGGGAGTCGTAACTGTTACTCGAGTTATCACCCATGGCGAAGTAACCCTCAGCGGAGAGGGTTCGGGCGCGCTCCAGGGGCATCGCGTCGGCAGGCGAGCAACGGGCCAGGTAGCCAAAATAGTTTTGGTCGGTAGCCTTGCGATTGTTGAGGTCGATGGGCGAACCTGGAGTAAAGTCAGGCTGACCCGCGCGAATTAATTTACCGTCTACAACTTGTAGGGTGTCTCCGGGTAGACCTACCAAGCGTTTGATGTAGTACTGCTCACCCGCGCGATTGAGTTCGGCGATATTGCCGGTGCGAAAGACAAACGGATCGTTGATAGCGGGTGGTACGAAATGATAACGCATCTTATCCACAAAAAGCATATCGCCCGTGAGGATATCAAAGTTAACAATCGGCTGACCGGCGCGTACGGAAACGCCGGTACGAATATAGGTTTTGCCGCCAGCTACCAGCACACGACCCTCCGCTTCAGCCCGCGTCATCGCCCGACGCCAGCGATCGGATTCTGAAAGCGCGAGGGCCGCTTCAGTGGGGAAGAAACTCCTTAGATAAACGCCGCGTAGGGTGAATTCATCGGGCACTTGAATACCAACTTCTCCGCGATCTCCAATGCGAAGGGTATGAATTCGATCAATGCCGCGTAAAAGACCTGTTCCTAAAATGCCGGAATCGGGCACCTGCTTACCGGGAATCGGTTCCAGTCCAACCAAGGTATTCTGCACGGGAATGAGTACTTCGCCCGAAGTCGCACTTAAGGGGGCAATCGTTCGACTCCACTGCGTTACCTTGCCCCAAGCCCGTTCGGCAAAGCTTGGCACGGGGTCTGAAGGCGCCCGTACCTCAGCAGTCATCCCGTGGTAGGTGGGCCACATGGAGTTGGTGGGAATTTTGAAGGGCTGCAGGAAGAAACTGCGAATGCCGCCTGCAACGATGGCAGCTAAGACAATCATTTCGGTCCAATCCGTACCCACCGTCACGGGGTAAACTTTGCCGCCAATTTTACTGAGGTGGAGATGCACCGCTTCGCCTGCGGTGGCTAAGGTGTCAGGCGATAAGGGTCGCTCTTGCATCACCGCTTTAAGTTCCGCACGGACCTGACGCAACTGCGTGAGTTCGGCAGCGCTTAAGATATCTTGTCGGAGGGACTCCACTTTATCCGCCATTTCGAGCAGAGATTTTGCCTGCTTACGGAGGCCTCGGGTGCGATACCAGGAAACGAGCATGGTAGGGCATTAAGCCTAAATCCAACTTGCCTAAAGCCTAAAGGCGTGGGGCTTAAAACCGACCGAGCAAGCCGCTGCCTAAGTAGGCTTAAGTTAGGTCCAGCGCAACTTGGAGCGGAGGACGTCGAAATGGCTCAGGCCCTTAGGACGTAAGATAGCCAGCCGAACCTTGGCCGTGCGTACCATTAAGGGCAGGCGCGAGGAAGCATCGAGGGTTTCGCGGCCATCGACCGAAAGTCCCAGGGGTACCGCATCTAAGCTTTCGATGCGAATTTCAGCTTCAGACGAAAAGACTAAAGGTTGATTGGAAAGGCTATGGGCACAAAGCGGTGTTAGGGCGATGACTGCGGCATCCGGAGTAATCAAGGGTCCGCCCGCAGCTAAATTGTATGCCGAAGAACCAGTTGGGGTAGATACGATTAAACCATCGGCTCGGTAGGTATTAACCGGTTCGCCATCAGCTAAGACCGCCAGCCGAGCCATGCGAAATACATCCCGGGTTTTAATCACGAGATCATTAAGCGCGAGGGCGGTTGATCCGTCAGCAAAGCGAACTTCAATTAAGGCCCGCTCTTCACGTCGACAGTTGCCCGCTAAGACTGAGCGCACACTCGCGGCCACGTCTTCCGCAGGGTAGGCAGCTAAGAAACCTAACTTGCCGCGATTGATACCAAAAAGAGGCACGCCTTCTTTAGCTGCCGCTTCGGCAACGCCGAGGAAGGTGCCATCGCCGCCGACCACACAGCAGGCCTCGGCGCCCTGTAACTTGGCTTGGACGATTGGCCAGCCCACGGATTGCACGGCTACGCCGGCTTCGGCTGCGGCACGCTCAATCTCTTGCACAATAGTCTCGGTACCGGGTTTATCCCGATTAACGACCAAGGCGAGAGTGCGAATAGGCACGTAGGCTATGCTGACCTTTTCTTAAGAAGGGGCGAGCCGGAAAACCCGTAAAGTTTAACCCCGACGTGCCGCCAATACCGCTTCCAGCTGGGTGCTGCTCGGTGCGCCGCCCATGGCAGACTCAGGCTTACCGCCGCCTTTGCCCCCGAGTGCGCCACAAAGTTCCGAGACGAGCTTGCCCGCGGATTGACCGGCTTTCACGGCGTCGACGCCGCAGTTGGCAACCAACGCCGCTTTGCCTTCAAGTGCCGCTCCTAAAACCACTACGGCTGCCGGACCAATTTTGCCCGCGACCTTTGCCCCGAGTTCGCGCAGCGAAGCGGTATCATCGGTTGTAACTAAAGCGGTCACGCAACGTAAGCCGCCTTGATCCTTCGCGCTGGCGGCGAGGGAATGAGCGAGAGCTTCAGCATCGCGGTCGCGGAAGGTTTTAAGACGGCGTTCCAGTTCGCGTGTGGTGTCGAGCAGCTGCTCCACCCGCTTTACAATATCGTGCACCGGTGCCTGGGTTAATTGGGCGAGACTCTTGAGACGTTCGGCTTCCTCGCGTGCTTTGTCGTAGGCTACTAGGCCGGCTACGGCTTCGATACGGCGGACCCCCGCGGCAATCGCGCTCTCACCCGTGATGCGTAAAAGACCAATCTCGCCCGTGGAACGAACGTGCGTCCCGGCGCAGAGTTCCATCGCATAGCCGTCGAGTTTGGCGGCGGTACCGCCGATTTGAACCACGCGCACGTTATCGCCATACTTGTCGCCGAAGAACTGCATGATGTCGGCCCGGCTCTTGACGGTGCTGTGTTTAACTTCGGTCCAGGTGACAGGCGCATTTTCTAGGATGCGTTCATTCACCAAGCGTTCGATGTCGCTAACTTGTCCGGGCGTGAGGGCGCCGCTATTAAAGTCGAAGGTTAATTTATCGGCAGCTACGGCCGAGCCCTTTTGCGTAGCCTCGGCATGCACCACCTCGTGGAGTGCCCAGTGAATTAAGTGCGTGGCCGTGTGGTGGCGTGAAATCGCGCTGCGGCGAGCTTGATCAACCAGCAGGTTCACGGCTTGGCCGACTTCAGGTAAATCATCGCCCTCTAAAAAATGAATCCAGGTGGGCCCAGACTTTTGCGTATCCGCAATCCGCCAACTCCGACCGCCTTGAGTGAGAATACCGCTGTCGCCCACTTGGCCGCCCATTTCGGCGTAGAAGGTCGACTGTTCAGTGATGACGGCGCCTCGTCCTTTAAGCGTAAGTACTTGTGCTACTTTCGTATCCACGGCGAGGTGGTCGTAACCGGTGAAGGTAGTCGGGTGTTCGGTGCCGACTTCTGAAAGGGTGATGACCGCTTTCTTTTGTGCGGCTCGGGCGCGGGCACGCTGCTCTTCCATGCGCGTCTCAAAGCCCGCGGTATCAATCGTTAGGCCGCGTTCGCGGGCCATGAGTTGGGTTAAGTCGAGCGGGAAACCCTGTTCATCATAAAGCCGGAAAGCAAAAGCACCGTCGAGTTGGCCGCCCTTGGGGGCGCGGGAGGCTGCGTCTTCAAAGAGGGCGATACCTTTGTCGAGGGTACGGATAAACGCTTCTTCTTCGGTGCGGATAACTTCAGCGACGTGGGCTCGGCGGGTGCGAATTTCAGGGAAGGTGTCACCCATGGTGTCGGCGAGTACGTCGACTAAACTGTAGAAGAAGGGTTTGGTTAAACCTAAGGTGCGGCCATAGCGTACGGCCCGACGGAGAATACGTCGCAACACATAATTTCGGTCGGTGTTGCCGGGTTGAATGCCATCGGCAATGGCAAAGGACAGGGTGCGAGCGTGGTCTGCAATCACGCGGAAGGCGACGTCATCACGTTCGGCGGGCGTGTCGCCTTGGCTTCCCGCTTTGGGCAAAGTGGAGCCATACTTTTTGCCGCTCAGGGTTTCGAGCTTACGGAAGAGCGGGGCAAAAATATCGGTTTCGTAATTTGAAATCACACCAGTGAAATCTTTAAAACCTTGGGTGCATTGAATGATGCCAGCCACGCGCTCAAAGCCCATGCCAGTATCAACGTGTTTGGCGGGTAAAGGGGAGAAGGTGCCGTCGGGGTTGGCGTTGAACTGGATGAAGACCAAATTCCAAATTTCCATGCAACGGGCATCGCTCCCATTCACGAGTTTACCTTGAGTGTCGCCCTCAGGTGTGAGGTCGACGTGAAGCTCGGTGCAAGGGCCACAAGGACCTGTCTCACCCATCATCCAGAAGTTATCCTTCTTATTACCGTTGACGATGTGGACTGCAGGGTCGAGGCCAACGGAACGGAACTTTGCTGCCCAAGCATCCCAAGCCTCTTGATCAAACTCCGCAGGATCGCCTTTGGCTTTATCGGGTGAATAAACCGTAGCGTAAAGCCGTCGTGGCGGGAATTTCCAAACTTGGGTAATTAACTCCCAGGCGTAATCAATTGCTTCGGCTTTGAAGTAATCACCGAACGACCAATTCCCTAACATCTCAAAGAAGGTATGGTGGTAGGTATCGAGCCCAACATCTTCGAGGTCGTTATGCTTACCTCCCGCGCGAATGCATTTTTGCGTATCAGCGGCACGACCTGGGGTGTAAGGGCACTTAGTTTGCCCGAGGAAAATGGGCACGAATTGGTTCATCCCTGCATTAGTGAAAAGCAGGTTGGGGGAGTCTGGCATCAGGCTCGAAGAGGCCACGATGCTGTGTTGCTTCGAGCGGAAGAACTCGAGGAAGGACTGGCGGATTTGAGCGGAAGTCATTGAGAAGGGGGGCAGAAGCAGTAGAAAGTAGAAGGTAGAAGGTAGAAAGGGGGCGAAGAACGAAAAACGAAGAACGAAAAGGGAAATTAAAAATTAAGAATTAAAAATTAAAAAAGGGAGTAAGGGGGAGGGAGGAGGAGTAGAAGGTGGAAAGGGGCGGCGCACGGCCTTCCTGTCC
>CAZEDB010000007.1:21747-27100 GCA_964510855.1 uncultured Enterobacteriaceae bacterium
GGGGGAGGGAGGAGGAGTAGAAGGTGGAAAGGGGCGGCGCACGGCCTTCCTGTCCTTTGCAGTCGTGCTTTGAAATCTATCCCCAAGACATAGGGGGTAGGGTAGGGGGAGGAAAAGGGAAAAAGGCTCAGGAAGCTGCGGTGGGCTTTGCTGTCTCATGGCGGAAGGGGTCTGCTGCGGTGAAAGGGTGTCGCTTAGGTTAAGACAGGGATTGCCCTTAGGCGGGGCTTGCGATGACTAGCGGTAATGCCCTTTTTCGCTGTCCTGCTGCTTCTCGCTGCTGCTGGGGTCTTCTCGGTCTGGCTGATTCTAAGTTTCTTCTTCGTCTATATTCCTTTGCTGCGGAACCGACACCCCGAAATGAGTTGGCTCTATGTGGCGTTACAGGCCTTCTGCCGGATTTTTCTGCGCTGGTTTTATCGTATCCGCACCCAGGGTTGTGATAATCTCCCGGCCACGGGTGGTGTCCTGCTAATTTGTAATCACGTCTCGTATCTCGACCCCGTTCTTATTGGCACGTATATTTCACGCCCCGTTAGATTTCTCTCTTGGGAAGGCTTTGAGCGTATTCCCGTCATGCATCAAATTATGCGGTTGATGGGGACGGTGCCGATTGATCCGCAACGCTCTAAAGATGCGATGACCAAGGCGCTCGAAGCGTTGCGTCGCGGCGAAGTGGTCTGTATTTTTCCGGAAGGTCACGTTACCCGCAATGGCGCGCTCCAAGAGTTACGAGGGGGCTATGAGCTGCTGGCCCGTCGTGCCGAATGTCCGATTGTACCCGCGTGGATTGATGGTAAGTGGGGCTCGATTCTTAGTTTAAGTGAAGGCCGACTTTTCTGGAAAAAACCTCGCGGTTGGCGGCGCGCGGTTGGCATTGGCTACGGTAAACCTTTTTCGGCTGCTGAAGCAGGTGAAGCCCGCCTGCGCTTGCTCGAGGTTTCTGCCGACTTAATAGCCACTCGCCCTCAATTTCAAAGTCATCTCGCGGCTCAAGTTGCGATAGGCTTGGGTCTGCGGGCGGGTCGTGAAGCGGTGATTGATCGCACCCAAGGCCGTCGCGCGGTTTCAGGTGCGGTCTTGCTTGCCCTAGCTTGGTTAGTGTCCCGTCGCCTTAAATCCTTGCCCGAAGCCCGCATCGGCGTGGTGCTTCCTGCCGGGTTAGGCGCCACGGTTGCGAATGTCGCTTGTACCTTTGCTGATAAGATACCGGTTAACCTTAATTTTAGTTTAGGTAAAGTAGCGGCTGAGTCTTGTCTGCGTCGGGCAGGCATTCGTACCACGCTTACGGCGGCGGCTTTTCAGGTACGACTCGCCGAACGTTTCCCAGATTTCCCTTGGTCGGAGGAGTGTCTCGATGTTGCTGAGCTACTTAAATCGCTTCCGCGTTGGAAAATTGCGCTCTTAGTTTTGCTCATACGCTTAACGCCCGCCGATCTTCTCCCTTGGGTACTCGGACTTCCCCGCCAAGGGGGTGCACGTGAAGCCGGTCTGCTCTTTACCAGTGGAAGTTCGGGTGAGCCCAAAGGGGTGCCGCTCTCGCATGCCAATCTGCTAGCTAATCTTGCCCAGATTGATGAATCAGGTGCGGTTCCGCGCCAAGCCCGACTGCTTTGCAGTCTCCCCGTCTTTCACTCCTTTGGTTTTACGGTCGGCATTTGGTATGCGCTTACGCGTGACACAACTTTGATTACGTTGCCTTCACCGGTCGATACCGCGGCACATGTTCTCGTCGCGCGAGAGGAAAAGACTACCGTAACGGTTGGTACGCCTACCTTCTTACGGCCCTGGTTGCGTAAAGCCCAAGCAGCGGATCTCGCGACCTTGCAATGGGCGGTGGCGGGCGCCGAGAAGGTCCCGCTCGATCTGATTGAAGCTTGGGGTAAAGACTTAGCGACCCCGCTCTTTGAGGGCTATGGTACGACTGAGGCTAGCCCGGTTCTAGCGGTTAACATTCCTGATGTTCTCTGCGATGAAGGCACTTGGCGCGGCAATGTAGTTGGTTCAGTTGGCCGCCCGGTCATCGGTATCGCTTTGCGCTTTATGCATCCCGAAACGGGGTTACCTGTGCCCGCAGGTTCGGTGGGCTTACTTCAGGTGCGGGGGGCTAATATTTTTGCGGGCTATTTAGAAGATCCCGTGCGTACCGCAGAAGTTTTACACTCAGGTTGGTATATCACGGGGGATTTAGCCCGACTCGACGCGGAAGGTTTTCTTCACCTCGAAGGCCGACTCGCTCGCTTCTCTAAAGTCGGCGGCGAAATGGTACCCCACGGTACAGTTGAAGAAGCCATTTTACGCGTGGTGGCTCCATCGGCTGAAGGGGCTCAGACTATTGCGGTAGCAGGGCGCCCAGATGCAGCCAAAGGTGAACAGTTGGTGGTCTTGCATACCGTCGACCTGGAGCCTGAGACGGTCCGCGCTTCCTTGGTTGCTGCGGGTCTACCTAATCTCTGGATTCCCAAAATCTTCAAAAAGGTGGCAGGGATTCCCGTACTTGGCACGGGTAAACTGGATTTGCGTGCGATTCGCCAACTGGCGGCGGAAAATGAGCAAGTAAGTTAAGAACCGGTTTCTTTTTTATGCCGTAGGGTTTTGGCTCGCCCCCGCCTTACACGCAGGGGCAAAATGACGTATCGGACCATGGCTAAAACTTCTAGAAAACGCTCTTCACTTAAAGCTGCTCCGCGCCGCAAGTTGGCTCTTAAGTCTAAGCCTGTTGCGCGAAAGTCTAAACCTGCTGCTAGCTGTGCGCTGCCAGCCAAAGGAAAAGACTTCACCGTCGATTGCCATAACTGTGACCCAGCTTCCTTTAAGGCAGATATTTTGCGCCACCTCACCTATACCTTGGCGCGCGATACTACCACAGCCATTCGGATGGATTGGTGGCTCGCTACCTGTTTTGCACTGAGAGACCGAGTGCTCGAGCGTTTCCTTGCTACTCAAGGTCGACACGCCGCCGGTAATGTACGTCGGGTCCACTACTTCTCCCTCGAGTATTTGATGGGGCGCCTGCTGCGAAATAATTTAAGTAATCTTGG
Source organism: uncultured Enterobacteriaceae bacterium (assembly GCA_964510855.1). GTDB lineage: Bacteria > Verrucomicrobiota > Verrucomicrobiia > Opitutales > UBA953 > UBA8828. The sequence continues at coordinate 24,789 of CAZEDB010000007.1, forward strand.
CATGTTAGAAGCCGCCCGCACCGCGCTCACGGAGTTGGGCAAAGATTTTGATGATATCACCGAAGAGGAAAACGACATGGGTCTGGGTAATGGAGGTTTGGGACGTCTCGCCGCGTGTTTCCTCGATTCACTCGCTACCTTAGATTTACCCGCTATCGGCTACGGCATCCATTATGAATTCGGCCTCTTCCGTCAGACCTTTATCGACGGTCGACAAGTTGAGGAGGCGGACAACTGGCTCAGTCGTGGTACGCCCTGGAAGATTCGTCGGCCAGAGTATCAAGCCCGCGTTCCCCTGTATGGTCGGGTTGTGCAAGCCGTCGACGACCGAGGCAATTACTCCCCGCAACTCGTCGAGACCAAGGACTTGCTCGGTATCCCTTGGGATATTCCTATTATCGGCTCAGGGGGTGCTACGGTTAACTTCCTGCGTTTGTGGGAATCTAAGGCCACTACCGAGTTCGATTTTCGTGCCTTTGACCAAGGAGACTATGTCGACGCCGTTCGCTCGCGTATTTCCGGCGAGACGGTATCTAAAGTCCTTTATCCCAATGACAGTAAAGCGGCAGGTAAGGAGCTGCGATTAGTCCAACAGATCTTCTTTGTCTCCTGTTCCCTGCAAGATATCCTGCGTCGCCACCGTCGTCGTAATGATGGCTGGGCAAACCTAGCCGACAAAGCCGTCATTCAGCTCAACGATACGCACCCAGCTATCGCCGTTGCCGAGTTGATGCGTCTTTTAGTGGATGTGCATCGTCTGCCTTGGGATGACGCTTGGTCGCAAGTTACGCGTATCTTTAATTATACCAACCACACCCTGCTGCCAGAGGCGCTGGAAACTTGGGGCGTGGATTTATTGGAAACCGTCGTTCCCCGCCATCTTCAGATTATCTACGAAATTAATCACCGCTTCTTAGCTGAGGTCGAGGCCCGCTGGCCAGGCGATGATGCGCGTAAAGCTGAGCTCTCTCTGATTGGTGAGGCGGGTCACCGTCATGTGCGTATGGCCCACTTAGCGATTGTGGGCTCCTCTAAGGTTAATGGTGTCGCCGCTCTCCATACGCGTTTACTGCGCGCCCACTTGCTGCGCGGTTTTGATGAGCTGAGCCCAGGTAAGATTGTTAATATGACTAATGGCATTACGCCCCGTCGCTGGTTGCGTGCCTGTAATTTAGGGCTTTCAGCCCTCTGTGATGAAGTGGTTGGATCGGGTTGGGATACGGACTTAACCCGCCTGCGTGCCCTAGAGACGGTAGCTGATGACCGTCGCTTCCAAGACCGTTTCATGGCGGTAAAGCGCGACAATAAACTCCGACTTGCTCAGGTTATTCAATCGACCTTGGGCGTGGAGGTTGACCCGGATTCCATGTTCGATGTGCAAATTAAACGCCTGCACGAATACAAACGCCAACATCTCAACCTGCTCCACATCCTTACACTCTATCGACGTCTACTTAACGATCCCTCGGCGACCTTTACGCCGCGAACCTTTATCTTCGGTGCCAAGGCTGCTCCAGGTTACACCATGGCTAAGCACATTATCCATGCCATTAACCGAGTAGGGCAGGTCATTAATCATGACCCGCGGGTACGCGGCCGTCTCAAAGTGGTCTTCATGCCTGACTACCGAGTTAGCTTGGCTGAGATTATTATTCCGGCGGCTGATCTCTCTGAACAAATCTCTACCGCGGGTAAAGAAGCCTCGGGTACGGGCAATATGAAGTTAGCTTTAAATGGCGCTTTAACTATTGGTACGCTTGATGGTGCTAATGTCGAAATTCTCGAAGAAGTAGGTGAAGATAACATTTTCATCTTCGGTCATACCGTTGATCAGGTTGCTGAGCTTAAGGCTCAAGGTTATGACCCACGGGCAGTGGCAGCCGCCGATGCGGAATTACGGGCGGTACTCGATTGGCTGCTTTCAGATCATTTCACCCCGGGTGAATCTGGCGTACTCGCACCTGTGGTCCATGGCCTGATTGAAGGCGGCGACCCTTACCTGGTCTTGGCTGACTACCGAGCTTACATCCAGGCCCAAGACCGCGCCGGTGAAGCCTTCCGTGACCGTCGACGCTGGGCCCGCATGGCAATTTTAAATACCGCTCGAATGGGTAAATTCTCCTCCGACCGCACCATTAGCCAGTATGCTTCTGAGATTTGGAAGGTGAAGGCGGTGAGGGCTGAGGTTAGCAAAAGTAAAAAGTAGAAGGTAGAAGGTAGAAGGGGAGGAACGAGACGGGCTGGAAATTAAAAATTAAGCATTAAGAATTAAAAATGAATAGGAGGAACGAAGGTAACTTTCTTCCTTAATC
>CAZEDB010000007.1:27200-45483 GCA_964510855.1 uncultured Enterobacteriaceae bacterium
TTTTTAATTTCTCCTCCCTCCTTGTTTATTACTTTCTACCTTTCACCTTCTACTTTTTACCATTCCCTCATCCCTATTCCCTCATCCCTCATCTCAACCCACCCATCCCGTCTCATTAGTCCTCCATCTTAATATCTTTATTGCGCGAGCGAGGTCCGCCAGCGCGGAGCCAGGCGTTCACAAAAGCATCAAGATCGCCGTCCATCACGGCCTGAATGTTGCCGGTTTGGACTCCCGTTCGTAAGTCTTTCACCATCTGGTAGGGCTGGAAAACATAGGAGCGAATCTGATTACCCCACCCGATATCGCCTTTTTCACCGTAGAAACGTTCCATCTCGGCCCGTTTATCATCGAGGGTTTTCTCGTAAACGCGGGCGCGGAGAATCTTCATGGCGAGCTCGCGATTCTTGTGTTGGGAGCGCTCGCGTTGGCAGGCGACGACAATGCCGGTAGGTAAGTGGGTGAGTCGTACGGCCGATTCAGTTTTGTTTACGTGCTGGCCGCCCTTGCCTGAGGAACGGTAGACGTCGACCCTGAGATCCGCCTCATTAATCTCAACATTTACGTCATCATCAATTTCAGCCACCACATCGATAGAAGCAAATGAGGTATGGCGGCGATCGTTGGCGTCGAAGGGAGAAATGCGAACCAAGCGATGGACGCCGCGTTCGGCTTTAGCATAGCCGTAGGCATTGGGACCTTCGATGCGGATGGTTGCGGAGGAAATGCCCGCGCCTTCGCCTTCGGAGACTTCTTCAATCTCAACTTTGTATCCACGGCGTTCAGCCCAGCGGATATACATGCGGAAGAGCATATCTGCCCAGTCGTTTGACTCTGTCCCACCCGCACCTGCTTTGACGGTCAGCAGGGCGTTCGATTTATCATGAGGCCCAGAAAGGAAGGAGGCGATTTCGAGGTCGGCTACTTCGCTGACGAGCGCCGTACCGAGTTCGCCCAACTCGAGGACTTCCGCCTCAGCGCCTTCGGGGGTCTCGGCTACCAGCTCAAGTAGAGTCTTGGCGTCGTCGAGTTTCCGGCGATAGACGAGCTGGGGGTTAATAATGTTTTTGTGGAGGTTACATTCCTGAATGACTTTTTGCGCCGCCTGTTGGCTATCCCAAAAACCGGGTTCGCCCATTTTTGTCTCAAGTTCGGCGATACGGGCCTGCTTGGCCGGGACATCTAGGAACTTCCAGAGATGGTTAGCACGGCGTTCCGCTTCCTCGAGGGCTGCGCGTGTTTCTGGGGGGATGTACATGGAGGAAGGGTTGCAGAAGCGTGCGGGCTAGGCTGGCGTGACAGGGTTGCGGTCGTAGCGGACCTAGGAAAGCCTCAGACCTTGAAGCGGAACCTCGGTGTGAGGCAAGGGCGATAGCAAAAGCGGAGGGTTTCAAGGGGTTGCTATCCGAGTCCTTAGCCTCTTCTTAGGTAAGTAGGGCAAGTTGCCTTGTGCCCAAGCTTCACGCTGGGTTACCTTACACGACCCTTTCCTCTTCTATTATGTCACTCCTTGAAGGCCTTACCCTAGAGCAACTCGCAGGCCCTTTGCCCCTCCGCACCTTACTCCCTAATGGCATTGAATTATTAGTTGAGGAGCGGGTCGGCAGCGGCTTGATGTCAGCCCAGGTATGGGTTCGTACCGGGAGTCTCCATGAGGGAGAGGACTTAGGGGCGGGTTTATCTCACTACCTTGAGCATATGCTCTTTAAAGGCACGGCACGGATGACGAGCCGACAGCTCACCGACCGTACGGCGCAACTCGGCTGTACCAGTAACGCGTATACTACCTTTGATCGCACCGTCTATCACCTCGATGGACCGGAAGAAGCCCTCGAAGGTGCCTTGGAAATTCTGTCGGACATGACCCTAGAGCCTCGTCTCGATTATGCTGACGCGGCCTTAGATAAGTCGGTCATCATGCGGGAAATTGATATGTGCGCTGATGACCACGACGGCGTCCTCGCTGAGGCGGCCTTAGCCGAGGCTTTCCGTACTCACCCCATGCGCTACCCGGTGATTGGACATCGGGCGCGTTTTGCGGCGGTTACCCCCGAGCGTTTACGTGCCTATCATGCACAGCGGTATGTGACCGAGAATATCGTGGTCGCGGTGGCAGGCTCAGTCCCTGCTGCCCGCGTCCAGGAGCTCGTGACCCGATGGTTTGGTCGATTCCCGCGTTGCTCGCCTCGACTCGCAACCTACCTGCCCGAGCCGCCGCCCGCCGCACCTCGTGAAGTTCGTTTAACCCGCGACGTTTCGACCGCCCGCGGTGTTTTACTTTGGCGCACCCCGGGCATTCTCTCGCCGGAGTCTTTAGCGCTTGATCTTGCCACTGCCTTACTTGGCTCAGGTCGTGACTCCCGCTTGTGGAAAGCGCTGCGCGAGCGCCAGCAGTTGGTCCACGCCATTTCAGCTAGTACTTGGGGGGTCGAGGATATGGGTCTGATTTGGGTAGGGTGGAGTGGTGAAGCGGGAACCGATCCACGTGAAGTTGAAGCTGCGGTAGAGAAGGTGATCGAGGAATTTCTCGCTCAGCCGATTGATGCCAAAGAATTTTCTAAAGTACGCCGCCAGGCTGCCGTAGGTATGGTCAATGCCCGTAAGACGATCCATGGCTTAGCCTCGCGACTAGGGTATCATGCCGCCATTGCCCGCGATGAGCGACAAGCCTTAGCCAATGCCCGCGAGCTTGCGGCTTTAACTCCCGAAGGCGTTTTGGCTGCAGCCCGAGCCTACCTTAAACCTAACCTACGTACCGTCGCCTCTATGCGGGCACAACCGCTGGCACCAAAGAGTGAAGATGCACGCGAGACTGCGCCCCAACTAGCTGCTTTTGAAGTTCGTACCTTACCTAACGGTGTTCGGGTGGTTCTGCAGCCTGATGCCTCACTTCCTAAAGTTGCCCTCGGTATGATTTTAAATGGGGGCCGTGCCTATGAAACCGCTGGTAGAGAAGGGGAGAGCTCGCTCCTAGCAACCTTGCTAGCTCGCGATACTTCCCGTCGTACTGCGGCGGAAGTAGCGGCGGAGACAGGGCGGCTCGGACTCACCTTCCGGCCGCATGCTTCACAGTTTTCGCTCGGGCTTCTTGCCGAAGGTTTGAGTGCCGACTTTAAGGCCCTGGCTGAACTCGTGGCTGATGGGGTACTCTCGCCCACCTTTGTTCCTACGACCGTGGCGAAGGAGCGGGCCGCTCAGGCTGCCGCCTGCCGTGAAGCTCTCGATGAAGTCGTTGAACTTGCCCGCCAGCGCTTGCTTAGCGCCTTTTATGGTTCGCACCCGCTCGCTACGCCGAGTGAGGGCACGGCCGAACGCATCGAAGCCTTGCAACCTGAACATCTCAAGCAGTTGCACCATCGTCTTTGTTGTCCAGCCAACCTCGTGGTGGGTATTGCCGGAGATTATGATCTCGCGCAGGTTGAGGCGTTTATCTCCCAGCGCTTGGCGAAACTTGAGACGACCCATTTTACATCTCAGACGTTGTTGCCCCACCAAGCGCAGACCGCCGTGGTGCACCGTGAAACGGTCGAACGCGAACAAGCGGTGATTTTACTCGGTTTCCCTCACTGTGGTTTTGCGGACCCGCAAGTTACGGCGGCTAACCTTACTGAGGAGTTGCTCAGTGGGATGTCGAGTGGTCTCTTCCGTAGGGTCCGCGAAGAAAAAGGCCTGGCTTATTTTGTCGGTGCCTCGCGCTTAGAGTTACCCGACCAAGGAATGTTCTATCTTTACAGTGGTACGCATACCGCGGCGGTTGCGACCGTAGAGGCTGAAATGCGGAGCGAACTTGCACGCCTTGCGGCTGGTCAACTTGAGCCCGGCGAACTCGAAGCCGCTAAGCTGCGTTTACGCGTAGCCCGTCGTGAAGCGCGGCAAACCCCGATGGGTCGTCTTCCGGGGGCTTTGTTGCGTGAACTTACTGGACTGGGAGCTAATTATGAAGCCACCTGGGAGGCGCGCTTAACCGCGGCGACTGCGGACGATATTGCGGCCTACGTGCGCAACTACCTGCGCAGCCAAGTTGAAGCCTTGGTAGTCCTCTTACCTAAGACCGAATCAGTCGAGCACGCGCCGAGCAAGGATCGCTGAAATCACACCGGGAATTGCTAAGATAAGAATTAAAACAAAGTAGCCGTCGTAACCTAAAGCTTGGGCGGCAGATCCTGCCCACAGGCCAGGCAAGTAAGCACCGATTAAGGCCACGGTAGACAAGGTGGCATAGCGTACCGCCGCATGCGGACCTGCTGCTACCTTCATCATCGCCAGCAGTAGGGCACAAACCCCGGCACCGTAAGCGATATGCTCGATCGCAAAAGCGAGGGCGATGATTGAGAGGGAGGGATTGGGATGGGTTGCGAGCCAAGCGATGCCGAAGAGCGGCAGGTGCATGGCGATTCCTAGGGGAACTAAGCTTTGCCGTACTCCGAGGCGGGTCACGATGGCAGAGCCGACGAGTCCCCCTAAGGCGAGTCCGCCCACGCCCGTAGTTAAGCGTAGGGTTGCGTAGGTTTCATTATCTAGGCCCAAGCCTCCCTCCTGAATCGGGGCGACGGAGAAGAGCGGCAGAACGCGCGCGAGGTGGACCTCACTCGTGCGGTATAACAGAATTAAACCCAGCAAGGCTGGCCAACGTCGGTCGGTAGCCAGCGTGCGTAAGGTAAGTGCTAAGGGCTGCGAGGGTGCGAGTGCGGTTGCAGGTTCGCGGCGTAAACCCCAGAGGGTGAGGGCCCAAGCGAGAATCGCGAGTAGGCCTGCAGCCATCAGGGCATGGCTCCAGGCTTCGGCCGCAGGTGAGCCATCGGCTTTGAGTTTTCCGGCTAGCCAAATCAAGCATGGTCCCGCCAAGACCGAACCCATTTTAGAGGCAAAGTTTAAGAGGCCTGCGAGCCGACTGCGCTCACGTTCTTCCAACGCCGCAACGTAGTAACCATCGAGTGCAACGTCATGACCTGCGGAAAGCAGTGAGAGGGTGGCCAACAAACCCAGTAACAGCCAAGGTCCAGCTTCGGCGTCCAAGGCAGCATAAGCTAAGGCAAAGAGCAGACAGGCAATCAGGGCTTGGGAGATCGAGATTACCCGCTGGGGTGCGCCCAGGCGGACTACGGCGGGTGCCCAGAGTAATTTGAAACCAACGAGAAGCCCGAGTATACCCGCAACTTGGGTGATGCGGGCATCAGCTAGCCCAGCGTTTTTAAGCGCCACGGGAAGTGCTTCATCACGAATCGCCCCTGGGAGGGCTTGAAAGAGAAAACCCGCCCCAACCCAGAGCCAAGGTCGCCTGATAGCCGACTCAGGCATTCGTCTCGCCGAGTTCGTTAGTGCCGTAATCATTCACGGCGCGGAAGAGATTATCGAGGAATTTGGCGATGGTGATATTGAGACCAATTAACTCCTCATCAGAAAGGTCGAGGTTTTCTCCGGGCTTAAAGGTACGACTGATGTCCGCTAACTTATGGACTTTATTCCCTTCGCTTTCGGTTTCCCGCATCATTTTGAAATCGAGCACGAGCGTACCATCGGGTGAAATATCATCGTTGGTGACCTGGCCGCCATTGGCGAGCACGCGCAAGGCCGCCGCGAGACTAAAGAGGGCATCTTCGAGCTCATTGATAATGCCGTAGTCTTTTTCCAAGGTTTCAAATTTATCCTGTAACTTTGAGCGCACAAAGGCCTGTTGGCGTTGACCGACCCGGGCATCGCCTTCGGCATCAGCCTCCATCTTCTTGCCCTTCTCTTTAATGAAGGCGCAGAGGAGGTGGCATTGATCAAGCCCGGCATTCGCCAGTTGAAGTAAATCGTTGATGGTGGTGCGTACCAGCAGGCCGCGAGCGTAGGTCCGCATTTGCGCGTGGCTGAGGTGGGCAGGTGCTGCGGGCATGACTTTGGCCAGCGCGGAGTAGAGGTCGTAAGTGGTTGCGTCCTCGTTGCGAATGTTGGCGAGGCTAAACGCTAAGAGGTCGTATTGGCGTTGAAGATGAATCAGCAGGTTGCGGCTGATGGATTGCAAACTGATGGTAGGCTCGGCGGGAGGTTGGGTCATGGGCGAGAGAAGTAAGGCGAGGCTAAGCCTTAGGGTTTAATCAAAGGGCGGAGCTTAACGGGATAAAGAATAAAGGCAGCAAAGGCCTAACTTGCATCGGTTGCAGCGTCCTTATCGTTGTCGGCTTGCTTGGCTTTCTTGCGGGCGAAAAATCCGGTACCTGGCTTGCGCGGGCGGCCCGCTGAGGCATTCCAATGGAGGATAATAGCGGCGGCATCGCCTGCAGAAAGGGGGTAATCGCCGCTGACCGCAGGCAGGCGGAAGAGGTGTTCCACCTTGGGTTGCAGGGCAGGGCTGACGCCCTGGGCAGCGATTAGGAGTACGTTGGCCCGTCCTGGGGCGCGTACGGGCGGAGATTCCACCAGGGAACGACCGAGGGTACGTGAGAAGCCTAAGACCACGCTGGTGGGTTCAATCAGTTTGAGCAGTCCACCGAGGGCAGGGGCACGAATCATCCGGACGGCTTCAAGAGCCCCGCGGGCACCGTCCCAAGTATCCGATTCAAAAGCTAAGCGTTCGCTATCACCCGAAAGTAAAATTCGTTTCGCACCAAACGCCGCCATCGCTCGGATGACCGAAGCTAATTCGCGAGGATCGGTAAAACCATCGGCGATGACGGTGATTTCACCCGCATCACGCCACTCCGCAAAGTCAGAAAGTTTGGCTAAGCCTAGAGTGGGTCGAGCGGTTACGGCTGCTACGGGAGCGTCGCTACCCGCAAGCTCGCGCACATCTTTTGCACCATCGACGGTGGCGGGTAGGCCTTGGCCTCCCATCCAAACCGCAATTTCTTGGAGTTCTTTGGCGGCATCGCGCGTGGCACGAAGTTCACGTAAGGCCCGAGGGTGGGACTTAAAACAGGCGATGACAGACTCCACGGTGCGGAGAATGACCCGGTTGGGATTGGATTGGTCGAGGCTCACAGGAGGCGACCTTCATCGAAATCAATCATATCTGCGAATGAAATCAGATCGATTCGATGTTCTGCCCCCATCTTTCGCTTCGCTTCCAGTAGGGCCTCACGTCCCATCTCACTCATCCCCTTTTGTACCAACTCTCGATTCCAGACGTGAACCCGACAATCCTTAGGAAATAGTGCTAAGAGCCGTTGATCGAGGTCCGCAGGGCTGGTGGCGAGTTGGACACATTCGATGACTTGTTCGGGGTCGACTCCTAGGTGCAGACATAGAAAGCGATCAAACCCCTTACCGAAGTTACGCTGGTACGACTTAGGGAGTTCACCCGCTAAGTGTTTGCGGATCTTTGCTAGGAAGCGCGGTAGGTGAAGTAGCCCCGTTGCTGCATGGGGAATATAGGACGAGGGTAGATCATAACAAATCTCCCCGGTTGCGGTGCTAAAGCCCTGCGGCTTGGGATCGGGTGCTGGGTTCATGGGCCGACTCCAGTTTGTCGCGCCGTAATCTCAGCGCGGATTCGATTGGCCATTAATCGGGGCACGCGCTGCCGATAGCTCGTAAGGGCTGCACTCAAGGTGGGTTGGCCTTCGGCCACAGGAACGGCGGGCGCTTTTAAGACCCCGCTATTCATGCTTAAAGGGATACCTGGGTTATCGGCCGCGGTTTCAAGTACGACTTCGGCCAAGAAAAGTAATTCAACCTTACCGTCGAGGGTAACGTCGAGACGCTCAACCGTAAGCACAGCTTCGCGAATCGGTAAGTCATGTAAGTGCGACGCAACTTGGCGGGCAAGCGCCTCACCTAAGGGAGTGGACCAGCGATCAAGGTCGTGAATCGTTCGAGCTTCATCCTCGGTGGTTATGACGGTGGGTCGTCGTAGACTCGAAGGCAGGACAACCTTGATGCGCGCCGAAGAAGTCTGAGCGACTGCGGGGAATTCCCATAGGCGCGAGGTCGCACTGGTGCCTGGGGAAAGGCAACCCGTGAAGATAAGGACGAGGCCGCTAAGTAAGACTCTCATTTCGGGTTAGTTTCGCGCGTGGGCTCCTTGGCCTCACGTTTACCGCGCAGGAGGGCTTCAGGGTTGCGATCCAAATAGTCAGCTAAGGCGCGCAAAGCTTGGGCTGCGTCACCCAGGTCTTGAAGGCTTTGGTCAAGTTGCGTGCGCGTGGTGCCGCCTTGGCGGGCTAGGTCACCGAGTTGGTCCGCGGCACGTCCAAGTTTAGCTAACGAATCACGCACTTCCTTGGTGGTGGCTTTAAAGTCTTCACCTAGAGGAGTGACTTGATTGTCCAGGGTAGTCGCTACGCGTTGAAACGCAGCCAAGGCCGACGAAAGATCTTTTGAGGCCTGAGTAACTTCAGGGTTATCGGTGAGGCGCGTGAGGGTGTCGGTTAACTTGACGAGCCGCTGCGCCAGGTCTGCAAAGTCGACCTTACTCACATTTTCTAAGGTACGTCCGACAGCTTGAGTTAAGGCGACGTGATCAGAAAGTTCAGTGGGAATAATGGGGAGGCCGCTTGAGGTGCGCGCCGGGGGTTCTGTCCGCGCGGTGGTGTAGTCGAGGTCAACGTAAAGAACTCCGGTAACAAAGGACTGTAAGCGTAGTTTAGCGGTTAAACCATTTTGAATCGCTTGCTCAAACCCCTCTTGACTACCGAGCATTTCCCCTGCGCCCAGTCGTGAGGCAAGGCCGGGATCAATTTCAAGTACTACCGGTACGCCGCTGCGAGCGGATGTGCCGTCGGCTTGTACGAGAATAGAAATGACTTTTCCGACCGTTACCCCGCGCAGACGTACCGCCGCACCCGTATCCAGACCACTTACATCTTGGTCAAAGCGCGCTAAACTGCGTGGGCGATCGCCTTGAAACCAGCCGCCGCCGAGAGCGACGAGAAAGGCCAAGGCTAGGGCAATGCCGCCTACGACAAATAGACCAACGAGGGTACGGTTAGCTTGCTGGGTCATGCGCGAAGGTGGGTAGCAAAGAAGGCACGTGCGCCGGCATGGCCACTGCTTGCAAGAATGTCGTCGATACGTCCCACCGGGCCCATCCTGTGGGTGTCGGGGTCGAGGTAAACGCAGAAGTCAGCTAAGCGACGAATACTGGCGACTTCATGACTTACTAAAACCACCGCCGTGCCTAAGACGTCGCGTAAGCGTAAAATTAAATCATCCAGTCGGGCGGCCGTTACAGGGTCGAGTCCAGCGCTCGGTTCATCGAGAAAGAGTACCTCAGGGTCGAGCGCGAGGGCACGGGCAAGTCCTGCCCGCTTAGCCATTCCTCCGCTCAGTTCGGAGGGTAATTTATCCGCCGCGCCCAGTAGGCCCACTTGAGCGAGTTTGTGTTCGGCAATCAGACGACACTCACGCGGGCCACACTGACCAAACTCACGCAGGGGTAATTCCACGTTTTCACGTACGGTAAGTGAAGACCAAAGAGCGGATCCTTGAAAAAGAAAACCTGCCCGCCGAAGTAAACCGTCGCGCTCAGACTCCGTTAACTCGTCCATCGCCCGACCGAATAGCCAAGCCGTACCCGCTAGGGGCTCAGTTAAGCCTACGAGGGCACGCATCAGGGTGCTTTTACCGCAGCCGCTCGGGCCAACCACGGCAGCTAGTTGACCCGCTTCCACGGCAAAGGTGATACCCGACATAATCGCCCGTCCTTCATGGCCGACGGCGAGATTCTCACAACGAACTTTAGCCTCAGTCGTCATTAGATTTCAAAGAGGTTGAAGAGGACGGCGAAAATCGCATCGGCAATAACAATGAGTGTAATACCCAAGACCGCTGAGGTAGTGGCAGCTTCACCGACGCCGCGAGCGGTGGGTCGTGCCACGGCGCCGCGATAACACCCCGCCCAGGCTGCGACCACGGCAAAGGCGTAGGCTTTAATGATTCCCGATAAGAAACTTGAGATCGAGACCGCCTCAATCACTTGCGTCATGTACTGCTCGACGGCCAGCCCAGCACCCACTGCCACGGTCATGCCGCCAAGGATGCCTGCAGCACTTGCGAAAACTGTTAGTATGGGGAGGACGATCATGACCGCGAGAATACGCGGTAGCGCAAGGTACTCGACGGGTCTAAGCCCGAGGGCGCGTAGGGCGTCGGTCTCTTGCGAAACATTCATACTGCCTAAATGGGAGGCATAGGCCGTCGCCGTACGACCGCAGGCAATAATGCCCGTCATCAACGCGCCCATTTCGCGCGTCATGGCAAGTCCCACTAGATTTGCTACGTACGCATCCGCCCCCACCTTTCCGAGTTGAATCAAGGCCACGTAAGCCATGATCACCCCGGTTAAAAATCCTAAGAGCAGAACGATAGGTAAGGCATCAGGTCCGGCGGTACGAAGTAATTGAGGAAACTCGGACCAGTTGGCTTTGCCTCGCCCGAGAAGCAGACGGCCTGTACCTAAGGCACATTCACCTAGGTGGGCTAAGGCACGACCCCAGGAACGATTACTCAGCGAGGCCCATTGACCTAATTGTTCCAGAAAAGGGAGACGATCTACTGCGTTACTATCGACGGTTTCTTCGCTGCGTAATTCTAACCATGCAGTGGCCCGAGCGTTGAGGCCGGTAATCGTCAGTCGGCTTGGTTGCGTGAGGGAGCGTTCCCAACCTTGAATCCAAGCCGGTAATACGGTGTCAAAGTCGGTGACGCTTTCCGCATCGAGATGAATCACGACCGCCCCGAGATTTTCTGGCCAGGCTGGTAAGGTCTGGGTTCTTAGCCAAGATCCGGTTAAGGTGACATGGGTCTCCCCAGCATGAACCCGTACCGTAAGGCAGGGAGGGGCTGGGGGGTCTTGAGCCATTGTTTTAAGGGTTAGGGCAGGGCGGCGTCGCTGTCAAAGCCCCATACTACGAGGGGTAGGTGATTTGGGCTTTTGCTTCTTCCCGTCTCTTTGCTAGGTTGAACCTTCGCTTTTGCCATGGGCATACGTTTTTTACTTCTTTGTCTTTTGGCGGTGGCTGATTGCCCCGCCGAGATGCGTTGGGCGGTGCAGGAGGAAAATGACAAGTTCACCTCTAATAATTCCGATCGTTATTATACCCAAGGCTTACGCATTAGTTGGATGAATGAGGCCTTATGGCATGGGTCTATTACTCAGGAAATTAATACGCCTTCTGATGGGGGGGTGCCCTCAGGTCCCTTCGAAGGTAAGGATGACTTACCTTATTCCGGCGCCCTCTTTGCTTCGTTGGGTCGTGGCTACTTATTTCCCGAGCGCCAAGCTATGGCCTCGGTTGAAGTTAAAGTGGGGGTGATAGGTCCGTCGGCGTTAGGTCGTCAGGCTCAAAATGAATTTCACCGGGTGATTGGGAGCTCCGCTTTAGATTGGGATCGTCAAATGCCCGATGAGCCGGTGGTCAATTTCGACGCGGAAGTCCGTCGGCGGATTGATTTAGACGGTACCGAAAAATCTAACTGGGATTTACTAGTACGGGCGCGCGGCTCACTGGGTAATCTTCGTTCAGGTCTGAGTCTGGGCGCTCAGTTGCGCTTTGGTGTGCTCGATCAGGGATGGGGTCACGGATTTATCCGTCAGTCCAATGCCTGGGTGGATCCTGTGACCGCGAATGAGCCAGGCAATCAGGGATGGCATTTCTTCACCGATGCTTCGCTTGAAGTCATGCCCCATGACTACACCACGAGCGGACCTACCTTTAGCGATTTTGAATTTGAAGCTCCAGTTGAGACCCGACCAATTGTGGCGCAGTTTGCCGTCGGCATTCTCACCCGTCTCAACCATGCAAGTTTTTCCTTCTCGGTTGCACACCGCACCAAAGAGTTTTCAGGTCAGCAGGGTTCGGGGCATGCTTACGGCTCCTTCCGTTTTACCTTCAACTTATGAATGCGGTTGTGAGTCGAGTTGGCGTGATTGATTTAGGCTCCAACTCCCTAAAGCTCTTGGTGGTAGAAGGTCCCAACTTAACGCTCTTACGACGTGCCACCGCAGAGGTGCGGCTTTTCCCTGCCCAAGGTAACTTACTTCAATCTCAAGCTATAGCTCAGGCAGTAGAAGCCGTTCAGGCTCTAGCCATCCAAGCCGGGGAGGCGGGGGCCCGTCGCTTAGTCGTGATTGCTACGAGCGCACTGCGAGAGGCACCTAATCGCCGAGAGTTTATTCAGCAACTCCGCGAGGTTACCTCGTTACCGCTGACACTCCTTTCGGGGGAAGTTGAAGCGCGCTTAGCTTTAGATGGGATGCGCACCGACCCGGCGATTAAAGCCCTGCAGGATTTTGTCGGCTTTGATCTCGGTGGGGGTTCACTTGAAATCGGCCGACTCCAAGCCGGTCATTGCGTGCAAGCGCTTAGCTTACCTTTAGGTGCGGTGCGTTTAAGCCGACTCATCTTGGCCCAACCCAATGGCGTTCTCCGACCCGCTGACTTAGGTGCTCTAAGAGAACATGTCTTAGTCACTTTAGCCGCGCGTTTGCCCTTGGGATGTGCGCGTGCCTGCCCTTTGGTGGCTTCGGGTGGGGCACTTTCTAACCTGCTTGATTTACAACGTGCTGCGGGGGAGCCTGAGAACGGTCCGATACTCAGCGTGCTTACGGTCCGTAACTGGCTGGCCCGCTTATCTGCTTTAGACTTAGAGGCCCGTAAAGCCGTTCCTGGGATGGCCCAGGGCCGTGCTGATATCTTACCTACGGCTTTAGCCACGGTTTCCGCCTTGGCCGAGCATACTGGGGCTGAATCGCTGCAAATCACCCACCATGGCCTTCGCCATGGCGTGGCCCAACTTTTGCTTTCTGATGCTGCGGACTTGCTAGCTGCCGCACCTGTCCTTTCTTGAGGACTGTGAACCTTATCAGACTTTGCTTAGGTCTCGCTACGTTCCTCACCGCTCACGCTTTTGAGGGAAAGGTTCTTGGGCCAGATCCGGATGGGTTCTCACTCAAGGTTCATTCAGCTGATCAGACGGAGCGTAGCTTCCGCGTTGGTCCTGGAGATTATGCGATCGGCTGGGCAGGTCGGCCAGTAAAAGCGGAGGTTGTCGTATCCGACGGTAAGGAACGTCTCGAAAGAATTTTCCCCAATGATCCCACCGCGGTTGCGACCATTGCGGCTACGGCTGCAGCCTTGCGACGCGATACAGTTGAGCGTGGCCGGCTCGTAGCTCGGGGAGTCGGTGATAACTTGCCGCCTTTTGCCCTTTGGGATCACGACGGTAATTTAGTCACTACTGCGGACTTAAACGGTAAGCCCACGGTGTTTAATTTTATCTTCACGCGCTGTAAAGCTGCCGAGATGTGCCCAGCCTCAACTGCTGCCATGGTTACATTAGGGTCGGTCTTGCGCCAAGAGGGCTTAGGTGAAAAGGTCCGTCTCGCCACCCTTACGTTTGATCCCGGCCACGACTCTCCTGGGGTTCTGCGTACTTACGGACAGGCCTCAGGGGTGCAGTTGGCACAACACCGTTTTCTTACGGGCGACCGTGGGATGATGCGCGATTTAATGCGGCAATTTGGCATCGCCGTGCTCGAGCAGGATGGAACCTTGGTCCACAACGCTGCGACTGTGGTCGTCTCAGCCGAAGGGCGAATCTTGGCACGCCTACCGGGAGCTCGCTTTGAACCTGAAACTCTTTTGCCCGTACTAAGGCGCACGCTTGCGGCTCGATGAAACCCCTCTCCCAAGCGATTAGTTTAACGGTAGGCGCGGCTCTCCTTTACGCGGGTCTACGCAATATGCCGGATACGCATTGTTCTTTTTTACATGCATCCCATGAACCTGTAATCATTGAAGGAGCTGAGTTTTGCGGTGAAGATGAAGAAGCTAATTTCTATGATCCTGCGGCGCTCGGCTTTCCCTTTAAATTTGAGGTGCGCCTTGCGGAGCATCAGCGCGGTGGAGAATTACGGATTTTAGACGAAGCGAAACGTCCGGTCCCCCCGCATCTTTTTGCTATCTCCCACACCCAGCCGCTCCATTTGCATTTAAAGCAAGGCGACCGTTACTTGCATCTTCATCCGACGGCACAGCCCGATGGTACTTGGACATTTCTGCTCCCTGAGCGCGATGCCGAGGGTTTCTTATCAGGCCCCATTTCTGCTTACGCAGATTTTGTGCACGCTCGTAGCCTCCGGACCATCCTCGTCTCGGATCACGTCACGGCCCCCATTATTACCCCTCCGCCTGTGCTGAAGCCCCCTTCAGTCGTGGCTGCCTGGGTTGACCCTCAACCTCTCCTTGCCGGGCAGTCGGTGATGCTCCGTGTGCGCTTATCACGCACCACCCAAGGTCACCCCGTGCTTCGGCCGCTGATGGGCGCGCTCGGTCACGCCGTACTTTTTTCTACCGACGGTAAGCCTGGATACGCCCACATCCATCCGAGTTTTACCGGACGGGAGCGTACGACCGAGCCTGAGCTCGCCTTCCGACTGCGCCTTCCTCCTGCAGGCGCCTACGACTTTTTTGTCCACATCGACGACGAAGGTCAGGAAGTCTATGCCCGCCTGCCTTTAGTCGTGCTGCCCAGCGAATAACCCTAGGCCTTCCGCCCCTGGAAGTAGCTCACGGTTGCTTTAAGACCCTCGGCAACCGAGTATGCAGGCTTCCAGCCTGCACCTTGGAGTTTGTCCGATGAGGCCATCGAATGGCGTACATCACCTAAGCGCTCAGGCTTATGGTCGATAGGGGAAGATGAGCCGGTGAGGCGTAGGACTTCTTGGGCTAATTCGAGCACCGTCATTTTCTTACCATAGCCCACATTGTAGGTGCCATGAAGGGATTCATGGGTAGCCGCAAAGACCAAGGCCTCTACAATATCCTTTACGTAGATAAAGTCACGGGTCGCGCCGCCATCGCCAAAGATGGTAATCGCCTCTCGGTTGAGCGCTTTCTCGATGAAGATGGGGACGGCCGCTGCGTAGGGGGACTTTGGATCCTGCCTTGGACCAAAGACATTAAAGAATCTAAGACTGGCGGTCTTTAGGCTGCCTTGGCGTTGAAACATCTCTAAGTAGTATTCCCCGTCCAATTTCGTCACTGCGTAAGGGGATTTGGGCTCAGGGAACATGGTCTCAACCTTGGGTACGGTGGGGTTATCGCCATAAATGGCCGCTGAAGAAGCCAGCACCACTTTCTTAACTTTTGCCGCCGCGGCAGCTTCTAAGACATGTAGGGTTCCGGTGGTATTAATCTCCACGCACTCGCGGGGCTTGAGCATGGATTCGGGTACCGAAATCATGGCCGCTAAGTGAAAGACCAAATCAACTCCTTGGACGGCGCGCTCTAGCGCGGGGCGGTCAAGAATGGACGCTTCAATGAGTTCGACCTTGAGGCCTTCAAGGTTGCGTCGGTGACCGGAGCGGAAGTTATCAAGTACCACAACTTCTGCCTTACCTTGAAAATACTCGGCAATGTGCGAGCCGATAAAACCCGCTCCCCCTGTAATAAGTACGCGCATGGAATTATTTGTTAGCCGCAACTAAGGCCTGCATCGCAGGGTATTGTTGTTCAATCGACTCCACGAGGCGGAATTGAGTACGGCAGCGGTCAATATTATGCTCCGGACGTTTAATCTTAAAGTAGACATCACCCTCCAGCCAGTCGGTGAGGAAGCGTAGGCCAACTTCAAAGGTCATCAACTTGCCACCGAAGGGTAGCATCTCGCGCTCGAGTGGGGTTAAGACGTTCTTGGCACTGCTCAGGTAACCCTCAACTAAGGCTGCAAACATCGGCAGTTGCATGCCAACCTTAGACAAATCGGCTTCATCTTCAGCCGCAGGGGAGGTGGAGGTTCGAACTAAATCACCAAAATCATACAACGATGAACCAGGCATGACGGTATCCAAGTCGATCACGCAAATACCTTCTTGGGTCGTGTTATCGAGCAGCACATTGTTCAACTTGGTATCATTGTGGGTCACACGCTCTGGCAAATCGCCTTTCGCCAGCGCATCAATCACCCGAGAGGCGTCGGCAGCCCGTGCTAGTACGAAATCAATTTCTCGCTGCACCTTTTGGGCACGTTGGTGCGCATCCGCTTTGAGGGCTTTTTGGAAACGCTCCAACCGTTTAGGGGTGTGGTGAAAATCAGGAATGGTCTCAACCAGGCGGCCTCCGGGAAGGTCAGCTAAGAGCGCTTGGAAAGCACCAAACGCACGGGCGGCTTCACGGGCTTGGGCGGCTGAGGTTATCACGTCATGCCCGGTGGCATGCTCCACGAAGACATAACAGCGCCAGCGACTACCCTCCGCATCGGTGTGCCAACCCTTGCCTGCCTTGGTAGGTATGAGGGTGAGGGCTCGACGCGAGGCATCGGGAGCGTTTGCTTGTAAAAGTTTGTTTTGAGCGTGGGCACACACGCGCTCGACATTCCGCATCAAACCGTCGGGGTCTTTAAAGATAGTGTGGTTGATGCGTTGCAGTAGGTAGCGTACCGCTTGACCGCCCTGATTCATCGTCAGGCAGTAGGTATCATTAATGTGGCCACTGCCGTAGGGTAGGGCAGACACATAATCACCAAAGAGCGCGAAATGGGCAGCGAGGGCCCGGGTGTCGTGATTTTTAGAAGGGGCAGACATGGAGAGAGAGGCGATTAAGCCCAAAGGTTAGAGGGGTAGTCGCCGCGGCGAACGAGTTCAAGCAGCTTGGCTTGAACCACCGGTTTATCTTCACGATAGGTCACGCCAAACCATTCCGAGGTGGTACGGAGAACGCGGCAGCTTACGTGGCCTTCTTTGACGAGTTGGCCGACGGTCATGGGAATATAGCTTTCACTCTTCATCTCATGTCCGGCTCGTTTCAAGAATTCGAGGAAGACGCGATCGAGGTGATCAAAAAGCCGAGGCGTGAACCCCCACATATTCATGGAAACAGGTTCGTCGCCCGTCAGGTCAATCGTCGTCCCATCCTCTCGGGTGTTGCGAGCACCTTGGGGCAGGCGGGCAATCTTGGTCATTTCATCAATATCCGTCAGCAATCCACTGGCATCGGTTTTGCAAACGCCACGGGCAACGGTACCGTGCTCGGAAAGCGTGTGGCGCAAGGTAAAGCCTACCATGGAAAAGTCTGAGCCCTTCGCATCCGCTGCAGTCAAAAATTTGGCCAAGTTGACGTAAGAATCACGGCCGTAAAAGTCATCGGCGTTGATGACCGCAAAGTTTTCTTTCACGACCTCTTTGGCGCATAAGATGGCATGGGTTGTGCCCCAAGGTTTATCACGACCTGCAGGTACGGACCAACCTGCGGGAAGTTTATCGAGGGTTTGGAAGGCAAAGTCGACGGGTACGCGATTGGCAAACTTGGCGGCTACTTTCTCGCGAAAGTCCTGTTCGAAGTCCGGGCGGATAATAAAGACCACTTTGCCAAAGCCAGCGCGTAGCGCATCGAAAACTGAGTAATCCAGGATGGTCTCGCCCGAAGGCCCCATCGGGTCGATTTGCTTCAGCCCGCCGTAACGCGAGCCCATACCGGCGGCGAGGACAAGAAGGGTAGGGGCAGGCATAATTAAAGGGACTTGCGAAGGGTTGCCGAGATGTCGGCCTTGAGTCGGTCAACGAAGCCTAAGGTATAGGTCTCGATATCCAATGAGGCGTCTTGGACTAGTGGGGTTAAGTCCATCGCCCATTGCAGGTGAGTCTCGGTATCCGAGGTATAAGCGTCGAAGAACGTCGCGTTAGAGAGTCGACGACCCATGACCGCTAAGTCGTAACGCTTGCCGCCTGCAATCTGTGTCGCGAAGACACCATTAAGGGCGGCAGCTAAGTCCAAACGGGATGAAACCGGCATGACTTGCTTGTCGGCATCGAGCAGCCAGTCGAGACTGCGCCAGACTTCACAACCCAAGACCCGTTTAGGTCGGTCGGCTAAAGGTAGCGACCGCATGGCTTCAATGGCTCGTAAGGTCACGCCTACGTGAGTATGATGCTTGT
Organism: uncultured Enterobacteriaceae bacterium; assembly: GCA_964510855.1. Taxonomy (GTDB): domain Bacteria; phylum Verrucomicrobiota; class Verrucomicrobiia; order Opitutales; family UBA953; genus UBA8828. Next base: position 45,058 of record CAZEDB010000007.1, read on the forward strand.
CAGCGGGGTTGTGCAGGTAAACGACTTCAGGCTTGGTCAGGGCTAAGATGGTGCGGAGGTCGTCGCGGGTCGCGGTCGTCTTAGCATCCCGGACATCTTTGCTAGGGAAGCCCAGTTGCGCTATGAAACTGTAGTCTCCCATTTGCGCGGCACGGCGCTGTTCTTGTACGCGCTCGGCAGCGACTTGTTCGTCGGTCCAGTCTTTGTAGACGCCAGCGCGGGAGCTGCCCTTACCATCGGTGACAATCACGCCCCCAAACCACTTATCTTTCTGTTGATAGCAGGTAACGATACCGTGGTAGGCCATGAACTCCAAATCATCCTGGTGTGCTCCGATACCTAAATGCGTTGTCCGTGCGATCGCCTCGGGCAAAGCCTTGTTATCGGGGATTAAGAGATCAGCCTTAGGGTTGAGCTTCATGACAC
>CAZEDB010000007.1:45583-76075 GCA_964510855.1 uncultured Enterobacteriaceae bacterium
GCTTCTTGTTCAGGTGTTAGGGTCATAAAGACTTAGCGTACGATTTTAGGGAGGGAGGCGGCGGCGATGGCTTGACCGTGGCGCTTGTCTTTTTCGTCGGGTACGACGAGGTCGATGCGTAGGTCAGGGAATTCATCCTTAAGCACCGCGCGTGCCTTGTCGATAATGACTGAACCGCCTTCGCCTGAGGTTACCCGACCCATGATCAGAAGGCACTCATAGTGGTAATACTCGGCAAAGTGGGCCAAGGCGTAGCCAAAGGCGATACCGATAGCCTCGTAGACCTGGCGGGCTCGGGCATCGCCGCCCTTCATGAGTTTCTGCAACTCCTCGAGTTGCTCGGGTAGCTTCATGCTCGAGGGTAAGATAATGCCAGCCAGAGGCAGAAGGCGACCGACCCCCTGTTGGCTAAAGTACTGTACCCCACAGCCGAGGTCTCCAGACCATTCATCGGCGGGTCCGTTAGCACGGTAGTCAATCGGTACAAAGGCTAACTCGCTTAGCCAGTTGGTGAGGTTGCCGTGGGTATCCGCATAGCCGGCAGCTACCGAGGTACCCATGGCAATACCGAGTACCGAGTTGCGGTTGAGCGACATCGACGCGGCGAGAGCCGTGACATCGCCATCATTAAGCACCTCGAAAGGTACCCCTGGCCAACGCTTACCGAGATCGAGGAAGATATTCTTAACCCGCGATTCAAAAACCGCTGGGTCGGTGATACCGCGGAAAAGGGAGGCGGCTCGGACGGTATTGTTGATATAAACACCGGCAGCGGAACCGCCAATCGCATCAACGCGAGGCAAGTGTTTAGCAGCGAGTTCAAGGGAATGAAGAATCCCGTCGTAATGATACTGGGGATTTTTTTCGAAGTAAGGATCCCACTTAATCTCCTCTGAAAAAACCACTTTACCGTCGATTAGTGCCGCGCACTTACGATCGGAACCGCCGAGGTCAAAGCCAATGCGGCAACCATCGAGGTTGCGACCTAGGGGAAGGTGGGACGCGCTCTCCTTGGGAAGTTCGGCTTCGGTGCAGGCAATGAACTGAGGTAGGCGGTCGAAAAGTTTACGGACGAACTCGGCATCAAAGGCGCGTTCGCCACCTGGACGGTATAAATCGGCTAGGAGCTTGGCAAAAAAAGCTGCATGGGCGCCGGCGAGTCGGAAGGTGTCGCCCCCGCGCGCCCAAAGCAGGAACTTCACCGTGCGTTCGACGTGGAGACGATTGAGGTCATCAAATCCTGCACCTGGGGGTAAGGTGTGGGTGCGGTGGGTGGAGGCTGTGCCATCCGGTCGCGCTAAACTAATAGCGAGGGGTGCGGCGCCCGCGGTACGGGCACAGAGGGCGAGGTAGTTGCGCGTCCAAAGAGAGGCAGGGACAAATCCCGGATCAATGGGCGAGACGTGGCGGGGCTTTACGGTGAAAGTCATAGAAGTAGTTAGTTAACGAGAGGTAAGTTTGGCTGCGGCTGGCGTATCGAGTACGACATCACACGCAGGATGATGTTGTAGCCAGCTGGCGGGGCAATCCTCCGAAGGTTGGTCTTCGAGGGAGCGTCGGATAATGTCCGCTTTGCCTTCACCCCACGCGAGTAAGACGACCCGGCGACAATCTAAAATGGTACCGACTCCCATCGTCACCGCGTGATGGGGGACTTTTTCAAGGTCGCCGAAAAAGACCGCGTTGTCGCGTCGGGTTAGGGCATCGAGATGAACTTGTCGGGTACGGGTGGTAGGACCCGCGGGAGGTTCATTGAAGCCGATGTGGCCGGTGCGTCCAATCCCTAGCACCTGTAAGTCAATCCCGCCCGCGGCTTGAATCGCCTGTTCATAAGCGGCTGCAGCTCGGCTAACATCTTTGGCTAGCCCATCAGGGACATGGGTCTCTGAGGCGGTGATATCGACATGGTTAAAGAGCTGTTGCTGCATAAACCAGCGATAGGACTGATCATGGTCGGGTCCGAGTCCGCTATACTCATCAAGATTAAACGTGGTAACCTTGCGGAAGGAGAGACCTTGCTCGCGGTGCAAACGCACGAGCTCAGCGTAGAGCGGGATAGGCGTCGAGCCAGTGGCAAGTCCGAGTACGGTGCGCTTACCTGCTGCGCTGCGCGTTTGGATAAGTTGAGCAATATCCGCTGCGACGGCACGGACGGCGGTGGCTTTATCAGGATGAATATGAAGGCGTACCATGAGATTAGTTTAGGGCGGCGAGCATGCGGGCAACTTCATCACGCTTGGCCTTAGCTTCGGCGAGTTGACGTCGGGCACCCTCAAGAATCGCGGGCGGAGCTTTAGAGATAAAGACCTCGTTGCCGAGTTTAGACTCCCCGGCCGCTACCGCTTTATCATGCCGTTCAAGTTCCTTGGTTAGGCGCACGCGCTCAGCGGCAGGATCCGTCACGGTTGCTTGTTCGAGGACTAAAGTGCCAGCATCAGTAATTTCTCCGGGGCGGCCCTGGGTGTCGTCGGCAAGCAAAAGCGCCTCAAGGCCTGCGAGTCGGAGAATTTTCTCACGGTTGGACTCCGCTAAGCGACGGCCTGCCGCATCCTTAGGTACAAGGGTGACGGTGATATCTTTTCGGCTAATCAGCCCCGCATTACTTTTAAGCATACGGGCACCGGCAACTAAGCTACGTAAACGGTGAATGTCCGCAACTGCCTCGGAATCGAGTTTTACCCCAACTTGCGTGAGCGCAGCGAGCAGCTCGCTCCCGGTGGGAGGAATGTGATTTTGAATAAAGTCCGTCTCCGTTCCGTAGCCGAGTAAGTGCCAGAGTTCTTCGGTGATAAACGGCGCGAGGGGGTGAAGCAGTTGTAGGAACTGCCGCAAGACGAGATCTTGGACCGCGAGGCAGCTGGACTTAGCCGCAGGGTCGTTGAGTCGTGCTTTAGAAATTTCTACATACCAGTCGCAGAAATCTCCCCAGAAGAAACTGTAAAGCGCCTGAGTGTAATCGGTAAACTCATGCGCGGCTAAGGCCCGCGAAACCGAATCGGTGGTCTCAGCAAGACGAGCAAGAATCGCTTGGTCATCGGCATCGAGCACCTTGGATTCGATGCGCGCAATAATCGCGGCAAGCGAGGTGTTCTCGCCCGCTGGACCAGACATCTGCCGGAACCGGGCCGCATTCCAAAGTTTGTTACAGAAGTTTCGGCCGAGTTGGACGCGTTCTTCCGCAAAGAGAATGTCTTGGCCTTTGGGTGCCATGGAGAGCAGACCAAACCTGAGGCCATCGGCACCAAACTTAGCGATGAGATCGAGGGGCTCGGGCGAGTTGCCGAGGGATTTTGACATTTTCCGTCCTTTCGCATCGCGGATAATACCATTGAAGACCACGCGGCGGAAGGGAATGCGGGCACGAATCTCGTCATCCGTCAGGCTGGCTTTCTCGGGCCCGTGTAATTCCAGTCCGGCGATAATCATTCGCGCAACCCAGAGGAAAATAATGTCAGGACCGGTCGCTAAGGTCGAGGTGGGGTACCAGTGGTCGAGTTCAGGCGTGCGGTCACCAGGCTTTTGCCAACCTAAGGGAGCCAAGCACCAAAGCCAGGAAGAAGCCCAGGTGTCTAAGACATCCGCTTCCTGTTCCCAGTTTTGCGGGTCGGTTGGTCCGTCGACAGAAACGTGGCGATGGGCAGGGTCCGAACGGTCTGCGCCCTTGCGATACCATACGGGAATGCGATGCCCCCACCAAAGTTGACGACTGATGCACCAATCCTGAATATGGTTGAGCCAATGTAAGTAGGTTTTGGTCCAGCGTTCCGGACGGAACTCAATGATACCTTCGGCAACTGCCCGCTTAGCTTCCTCAATCTTCGGGTAACGCAGGAACCACTGTTCGCTTAAACGTGGTTCAATCGGTACATCCGCGCGTTCCGAGTAGCCTACATTGTTTTCGTAAGGCTCAGCTTTAACCAACAGGCCGAGCTCTTCGAGTTTCTTGGCTGCAACCGTGCGGGCCTTGAAGCGATCCATGCCTGCAAGGTCACCCCCTAATTCATTGAGGCGACCGTCGGGGGTGAGGACATCACGAATGGGGAGTTGATGGCGCTGACCGATTTCAAAGTCAGTCCGGTCATGGGCAGGTGTGACTTTAAGCACGCCCGAGCCGAAGGTACGGTCAACTGCGGTGTCCCCGACGATGGGAATGCGTTCGCGGGGAAAGGGTCGCCATACGTGTTGTCCGATGAGATGACGGTAACGTTCGTCCTCGGGGTGTACCGCTACGGCGGTGTCACCGGGGATGGTTTCGGGGCGGGTGGTGGAAATCTCAAGGAAGGTACCAGGTTGCTCCGCTAGCTCATAGCGCATGCGGTAAAGAAACCCTTGGGAAGGCTTCATGATGACTTCCTCGTCGGACAACCCCGTGAGCGAAACCGGACACCAATTTACCATACGCTTACCGCGGTAAACGTAACCGCGGTCATGTAAGGTTACAAAGGCCTGGAGTACTGCCCGTGAGTAATCCGCGTCGAGTGTGTGCACGGTGCGATCCCAATCACAGGAGGCGCCGAGTTTGCGAAGCTGCTTGAGGATGATGCCGCCGTGTTTATCACGCCACTCGGCGGCACGTTGTACAAAGGCTTCACGTCCGAGATCATGCCGGGTTTTCTTTTCGTTTTGCCGAAGATCGCGCTCAACCCGGGATTGCGTAGCGATGCCAGCGTGGTCGGTACCTGCGAGCCACAAGACCGATTTACCTTCTTGGCGAGCGCGGCGTACGAGGACGTCTTGCAAGGTGTTGTTTAACAAATGCCCCATGTGTAAAACCCCCGTTACGTTGGGGGGCGGGATCATGACCGAGTAAGGAATTTTCTGGGGCTGCACCTTGCCTGCGAAACAACCAGCGGCGAGCCATTGGTCATACCAACGGGGTTCGACGGTTGAGGGGTCGTAGGACTTGGGAATTTCGGCCATTGCTAGGGTTTTTGCTAGGGGGGAAGTCGGGGGTTGAAAAGACTAGGTTTTATCCGCAGGTTAATTGGTAAGCCAGGCCCCATGCGACAGGGTGTCGGTACAACCCGCCAGGTCCGGAAGGAAGCAACGGATGCCGCCAGTTTGTGCGCCGTGGTCAGCCTGGCCCCGTCTTTAACCCCGCTGGGTGGCCTAGGCCTCCCGGCGGGTGAATTCGGCGTGGAGGCGGGCGTAGGGGCCGTCCTGACCTATAAGGTCGCGGTGGCTGCCCGACTCGACGAGGCACCCGTGGTCTAAGACGAGAATTCGGCTGGCGTTGCGAATCGTGCTTAAACGGTGAGCGACGACAAAACTCGTCCGACCCTTCATCAAGCGGGCGAGGGCAATTTGTAGACGGGCCTCGGTTAAGGTGTCGACGGCACTCGTGGCTTCATCGAGTACGAGGATGCGAGGGTTGGAGATAAGGGCGCGTGCAAAAGCGACGAGTTGTTGTTGTCCCATCGATAGACCCCGACCGCGCTCAGAAAGTTCAGTAGCTAACCCTTGCGGCAAGGACTCGAGTAGGTCGCGACAGTCTAGGGCTTCAAAGGCTGCGAGGATTTCAGCGTCCGTCGCGTCAGGTTTTCCTTGGCGAACATTGTCCGCTACCGTGCCAGCAAAAAGAAAATTCGCTTGGAAAACGAAACCCATCTGCGCACGAAGGCTGGCTTGCGAAATTTCGGTGAGCGGGATGCCGTCAATCGTGATGCGGCCCGACTGAGGTAGGTAAAACTTAGAGAGTAAACTAACGATGGTGGACTTGCCTGAGCCGGTGTGGCCGACCAGTGCGATGATTTCGCCCGGCTCAGCGCGGAAAGATATCCCATTCAATACCGGTCGGCCCTCGTCGTAGGCAAAGCCGACGTTTTCAAACGCCACCGCACCTTTTAAAGGCGGGCAGGGGCGTGCTTGAGCGGAATCAGTCCAACCCGGCGGGGTGTCGAGGATACGGAAGACCCGCTCAGCACTGGCCATAGCGAGGGTAGCCTCAGAAAGTTGCGTACCGATGAGGGTGATCGGACTAAAGAATAGATTAGCTAAGAAGAAGAAGGTGACGAGATCCCCGGGATTAGCTGCCCCCGTTGCCGCCATCCAACCTCCGACCGCCACCAACGCAGCGAGAAACCCCTGAGCATTCAACTCCAGCAGCGGCAGGTAGAGAGCAACCAGTTTGCTGGTGCGTACGACATTGCCCGCGAGGGTGTAGACGAGGCGGGAGAATATCCCGGCATTGGTTTCTTCACGGGCAAATCCTTGTGTGACACGAATCCCTTGCACGGTTTCAGCGAGGGCGGCGGTGACGCGGGAGAAACTTTCTTGTTGGGTGCGCGAGGCATCGAGGATCCGTCCGCGGAAATGTCGGTTTATGGCCCAGAGGGCGGGGGCCAGCGCGAGCAGGACTAAAAAGAGCCGCGGCTGAATGAAGAGCATAGCAAGGGCCGCACCTAGCATTTGCCCAGCTTGGATAAGAGTGATGAAGAGATTATTTTGTACGCCGTTACGGACTTGTTCAATATCGCCAATCATCCGGCTGATGAGTGAGCCGTGACGCCTGGCATGGAAGAAAGCGAGTGGCTGGGTCAACAAGTGACCCATCATCTGATCGCGTAAATCTCGTAGCACACACTCACCGAGTTGTTGGGCGAGCCGAATGCGCCAGTAGAGGGTGACTTCGGTGGCCAACACCACGGCCATAAAGCCAGCAATCCAGGCAGGGAGGGTGCTCAGCTCGTTATGGGCAATCGGCTCCCGAATGATGTGACCGAGCAGCCAAGCGAGTAGAGGGGTTTGAATGGCTCGCAGCCCCGATAGGGTAAAGAGCGTATTCCGTTGCACACGATAGGGGCTGAGCAGGCCGATAACGCGGCGAATCAAGGCCCAGGTTAGGGGTAGACGTTCGGGTTCATCGTCTTCAGCTCGCGGCTTACGGATGGTAAGCTCGGGTTTGGCGGGTGCGGTGCTCATGGGGTTGCTCCCTCCGATTGTACTAAGATGGCGCGTCGATAAGGCCCCTCGCAGGCCATGAGTTCTTGGTGATTGCCCGACTGCACGAGGCGGCCGCGTTCTAAAACTAAAATACGGTCAGCCCGCCGTAGAGTTGCAAGACGGTGGGCGACGATGAAGGTGGTGCGTCCTTCCATCGCCGACTCCATCGCCTCTAAAATATCTCGTTCGGTTTCAGCATCGATGGCCGACGTCGGGTCATCCAGTAACAATACGGTCGGCTCTAAGAGGAGGGCGCGAGCAATGGCGAGGCGCTGACGTTGTCCCCCTGAGAGATTGACGCCGCTCTCACCCAATAAGGTCTCATACCCTTCAGGGAGCTCGCGAATAAAGGAGTCGGCCTTGGCAATCTTGGCTGCCCGTTCGATGCGTTCGCGACTGGCGTCGGGGTGGCCGAAGGCGATGTTCGCGGCCACGGTATTGGAAAAGAGAAAATTATCCTGAAACACCATGCCGACTTGCCGGCGTAACTCGGGGAGGGGGAGGTCGCGGAGGTCATGTCCATCCAGCGTGACGCGGCCACTGCGGGGGTCATAGAACCGTGGAATCAAGGAAAGCAGGGCGGATTTTCCCGAGCCGGTTGCGCCCGCAATCGCAATACGCTGACCGGGCTCAGCGACAAAAGATAAGTCGCGCAGCACTGTGTCGCGCTCGCGGTAATCAAAAGCTACATTTTCAAAGGCAATGCGCCCGAGGAACCTCCCAGGCGAACGGGCATCTGGGCGACTGGCTACTCCAGGTTCGGTATCGAGAATTTCAAAGATACGCTTGGCCCCGGTCATGGAGATTTGAGCATTATCCACCACCGTGGCTACGGTAGCAACTTGCCCGGCGAACTGTTGCAACAGGGCTGCGAATGCCACCAAGCCTGAGCCCAAGGCGAGCTCACCTTCCATCACGCGCCAACCACCGTACCCGAGCAGCACGGCAAGCGAGAGGTGATTAATCCCATCAATTACTGGCCAGAACGTCGCCACCTCACCAATCACTTGTTGCTTCTGTTTTCTTACGTCTTCATTTCGCGCCGCAAAAGTCGCAAGGGAGCGTGGTTCAGCGGCGAGGCCCTTGACGGTTTGTACGCCCTGCACAGTTTCTGAAAAGGCGAGTACAAGTTTGTCCATCCGCTCGCGATTTTCTTCATAAGCAGGGCGGACTCGGCGTGAGAAGCGAATGGCAAAGGCAATTTGTAAGGGGAGGAAAGCTAAGCAGGCCAGAGTTAGGCGCCAGTCAGTCGCAAACATATAGGCGGCGCAGGCACCGAGGGTTAGGACGATGATCGCGACCTGTAAAACCACGCCTTCAATAAACAGGCGAATGGAGTGGGCGTCGGCAGTGACGCGATTAATGATCGAGCCGCTCGCATTCGTATCAAAATAGCGGAAGCTAAGTTGTTGTAACTGGGCATAGACCTTAGCGCGCAAGCCAACCACGATTTGTCCGTGCAAAAAGCGCACCGAAGCGACGCCGTAGGCATAGGAAAGAACGGCACGAACCGCGGCTAAGCCTAAAATTAAACCTGCTAACCAACCGCAGGAGGCGAGCGCACTGCCTGAAGGAAGCCAGTGGAGATTAGCTGGGGCAGGGGCGGTGGAATCAGCTGCCCAGCGTACCAAGTCAATCCCTGCGCCAGTTAAGGCGAGAATCGCCACCGTCAGGATAGTGAGTAGGAATTGCAGACCCAGCAGTCGTAGGCAGGCAGAGCGATATTCCCAGGCGATGCCAATGAGACGACCGAGGACGCCTGACGACGTCCGGCTTCCAGTAGCAATCTCACCCATTCAAGCTTAGCGCAGGCGCGTACCCTCGGCACTCGCCTTACGACGGAACACTTGGAGGATGCGAGCCGTGTGGGTGCCGGGTTTACCGGTACCAATTTTCCGTCCGTCTACCTCGATCACGGGAATGACTTCGGCGGCCGTACCTGTGAGGAAGCACTCGTCAGCATTCCAGACATCGTAACGGGTGAGATTGGTCTCGACCACGGGAAGACCCAGTTCGGTTGCAATCTCCATCGCAACTTGTCGGGTAATACCCACTAATGCTCCCGAGTGGGCTGCAGGGGTGAGGAGTTTTCCTTTATGAATAAGGAAAACATTATCCCCGGTGCATTCCGCCACGTAGCCTTGCTCATTGAGCATGAGGCATTCGTGGTAGCCGTGTTGTTGCGCCTCAATTTTAGCTAAGATATTGTTGAGGTAGTTCAGCGACTTAATCATCGGGGGCAGTGCTGCCGGGCTAATCCGCCGGGTCGGGGCGGTGATGATCTTCATGCCTTGAGTGTAAAGGGCCTCAGGGTAGAGCGCGATTTTATCGGCAATACAGATGATAGAAGGCTTGGGGCAATTTTTAGGCGAAAGCCCGAGGTCACCCGTGCCGCGTGAGATGACGAGGCGGATATACCCATCGGTGAGAGCGTTGCGTCGGCAGGATTCGCAAACGATACCGCTAATCTCTTGTCGCGTCCAAGGGAGTTCGAGGCAAATGGCCTTAGCCGACCACTCTAAGCGTTCCAGATGCTCATCGAGGCGGAAGACATTTCCTGCGTAGAGTCGAATGCCCTCGAAGATGCCGTCGCCGTAGAGAAAGCCGTGATCAAAAACGGAAATCTTAGCGTCCGCTTTTGGATAAAACTTACCATCAACATAGACCTCCATAAAATTAGAGCGAGTGGATGCTGGTCTTGCTCACGGCCATGGCGGCTTCCTTGAAGGATTCCGAAAGGGTGGGGTGAGCAAAACAGGTTCGGGCAATGTCTTCGGCGCTACCGCCGTATTCGATATGGGCACAAGCCGCAGCAATCATTTCTGAAGCACCTTTGGCGACCATCTGGACGCCTAAGACTTTGTCGGTCTTAGCGCAGGCAATCACTTTCACCAGGCCAGCGGTGGCATCGGTGGCAATGGCCCGACCGTTCGCTTGCAGAGCAAATTTTCCGACCCGAACCTCGATGCCCTTCGCTTGCGCGTCGGCTTCAGACAGGCCGACATTTGCCACTTCAGGTTCGGTGTAGATCACTCCAGGGATTGCGCCGTAGTTTACATGTCCAGGCTTACCGGCAATGAGTTCGGCTACGGCTACGCCTTCTTCTTCAGCTTTGTGAGCTAACATGGGGCCGACCACAACATCCCCAATGGCGAGTACGCCAGGCAAGTTGCTGTGGTAATGGGCATCAATCACGATGCGACCGCGCTCATCGAGTTTGAGGCCAGCCTCAGCTGCGCCCAAGCCACTGGTGTTAGCTTTTCGGCCCACCGCCACGAGAATTTTATCAGCGGGGAATTCAAGTACTTTACCGTCGCGCTCAGCGGTAAGGGCCGAGCCACTCGTACTTTTCTTCACGCCCGTAACTTTGGCGCCTAATTCAAATTTAATTCCTTGGGCTTCGAAGGCTTTTTGTGCGGCCTTGGCGATATCGGTATCTAGGGCAGGTCCACCAATCACGGGGAGCATTTCCACTACGGTGACTTGTGAACCCAAGCGGGCCCAGACTGACCCAAGTTCTAAGCCAATCGCGCCAGCTCCCACCACCACTAAGCGCTCAGGGGCCTTGAGTAAGGCGATGCCTTGGTCTGACGAAATTACAGTCTCACCATCAAACTTCATGAAGGGCAATTCGATGGGGACGGAGCCAGTGGCAATAAGGGTATGTTTGGTCTCAAGGATGCGTTCCCCTTTATCCGAGCGTACAATTACTTTACCTTCGCCGCCTAAGCGACCTAGGCCGTGGATAATTTCTACGCCACGCTTTGAGACTAGGGTTTTTACACCGCCGCGGAGCTGGCTAACCACTTTATCTTTGTTCGCCATCATCACGCTGACATCGCAGCTGAGCTTATCGCCGCCGATGATGCCGTGTTTCTTGCCATGCTGAGCATGGGCTAAAACTTCGGTGGAGTGGAGCAGGGCCTTCGAGGGAATGCAGCCAATGTTCAAGCAGGTGCCCCCGAGATTCGGGTCTTTTTCTACCAAGGCCACCTTGAGGCCGAGTTGGGCAGCTTTGATGGCGGCTACGTAGCCGGCGGGGCCGGAGCCGATGATGACGAGATCGAGTTGCGACATATAAAAGTGAAAAAATTACGCGCCGAAGAGCAGGCGTTGAGGATCTTGGATGGCGTCGCGTACCTTAACTAAGAAGGTCACGGCTTCCTTACCGTCAATTAAGCGGTGATCGTAGGATAGCGCCAAATACATCATGGGGCGAATAACCACTTGGCCGTTTTCGGCGACGGGACGTTCGGTAATGTTGTGCAGACCTAAAATCGCTGCCTGGGGGTGGTTGAGAATCGGTGTTGAGAGCATCGATCCATAGATGCCGCCATTCGAAATGGTGAAGACGCCGCCCGTAAGGTCGGCCATGGTGATTTTTCCCTCCCGTGCTCGTTTACCATATTCCCCAATAGACTTTTCGATTTCAGCAAATGAAAGCGCGTCGACATTTCGTACCACCGGTACCATCAGGCCTTTGTCGGTGCCAACCGCGACACCGATGTCATAGAAGTGATTTTCCACCACTTCTTCGCCTTCTAGCGAGGTATTGACTTGGGGCACTTCCTTGAGGGCCTGTACCACGGCCTTACAGAAGAAGGACATGAAGCCGAGCTTCACGCCGTGGCGCTTGAGGAACTCTTCGCCATAGCGTTTTCTAAATTCCATCACCGCCGCCATATTGACTTCGTTGAAAGTCGTGAGCATGGCGGTTTCAGATTTTGCCATGACCAAGCGCTCGGCAATTTTCCGACGTAAGGGTGTCATCTTGCGACGCGTAATCCGCGTTTCAGGGTTACGTCCACTAGCTACAGGCGCAGGTGCTGCGGTTGCGGCGGCAGATGAAGGTGTAGGTGTAGCGGAAGCGACAACTGGGGTAGGGGCGATAGGTGTTCCGCCGGCAGCCAGCGCAGAAAGCATGTCGCCTTTGGTAACGCGACCGGCTTTGCCCGTGCCGGTTACGCCGCTGGGATCGATACCGGTTTCAGCCGCGATTCGACGAACCGCCGGTGAGACGTCGCCAATGGTAAAGGTTTTGGCAGCCGAGGCTACTGGGGGAGTTGCCGCTTTAGCGGCTGGCACAGCGGGCTGAGTTTGAGCGGGTGCTGGAGCAGGTGAGGGAGCTGGCACTGCGCCTGCGATGATTTGCGCTACAACTTGACCAATTTTAACTTCGCTACCTGCGGCGACGGTAATCTTAAGCGTACCGTCGGTTTCGGCCATGCCTTCCGAAGTGATTTTATCGGTCTCGAGTGAGAAGATGGGCTGGCCTTTACGGACGACTTCTCCGTCTTTGACGAGCCAAGTTGCCAACAGGCCTCCGGTGATGGATTCGCCCATTGGGGGGATTTTGACGTCAATAGCCATGGAAAGGTGCTCGTAATGTGGGCAACCCTGACCCCCGTTTCAACGGAAAACCCGCCTATTTTTCGCTTAATTGACCCTGCGACGGCGACGAACTGCCCAAGCTAAGCCTAGGGCACCCACGGCGAGTCCGTAGGTTGAGGGCTCAGGAATGGCCGCCATAGCTTCCGAAGCTAAGCTGAGTGCCTCTGGGGTGAGATCCCAGCCAAGGGCGTCAAAAATAACTAAATCATAGCCGGTGAAGAGGCGTAGCTCACCGTTACCCGCGGTAGGGTCCATCATGCCTAAGCCAACATTATCCAAAAAATGTGAGGCTTGCTGTCCGTCACCAAAATTTACGCCCGTTGAAACTAAAACACCGAGATTACCTAAAGCCAAAAAACGCATCTGGTCATCGATGGAGGTATCGGTCACGCCCAAGGCGAGACTGGTTTGCGAGTAACGCAAGAAATCCATCGGCATGTGCCAGGCGAAGTTAGTGGGTATACTTCCTCCATCGATGAAATCGACTACACTAACAAAACCTAGGGCGTGGCCGATTTCATGGGCGGCCACCCCAATGAAATCCATTTGTCCAGCGGAGATACCGTTGCTACGGTCATAGTCGAAGGCAAAGGCGCTATTAAATTCAATGGTAGCATCTACCGCGCTGAAATCTCCAGAAAGTAGTCCGAGTGCTTTAGCATTGGCACCGTTGATATAGATACCGTTGGTAGTTGCGAGTATAGGCGTGGCAGGATCGGCTAAGTCTGAAGTGCGATTGATACGCCGAGTGTAAGTCGGTCCGGCGGGTAATCTACTCAGTACTGCTAAATCCGTGGTACTGGTTGCGTCCCCAATCCAGGCATCACGTAGTTCACTGTAAGGCCCTTCGTAAAAGACTGAAGAGGCTTGCCCGATGGTGTTGGATGAGCCCGCACCGAAATTGTAAGTGGCGACGTTAATGCGCACAGTTACGGGATCGGCTAAAAGCGCCTCCCATAAACTGGCAGCGGCTTCAAAACCTGCGAGAGCTTGGGGGCTGAGTGCGGTGTAACCTTGGGCTACTCCGATATCATTAAACACGATTTCGAGCGCTTTGCTGGGCGTAGCTGCGAGGGCGAGAGCAGCTAAAAGCTCGGGGCGCATGCGTTGAGAGTGCCAAGTTACCTGCTGGCTGCAACTGGAGAATTAAAGCGTGAACGCTTGAGCAATCAGGTCGGCTTGTTCGATTTTATGGACATTAATCGAACCTACTGCAGGCGAAGCGGCAGCGTCGCGCCCGGCATAGAGCGGGCGAACTCCTAGGACCTCTTCCACTATCGGAGCCATGAAACTCCAAGCCCCCATGTTGCGGGGCTCTTCTTGGCACCAGACAATTTTGCTCGGCTTACCAAGCTGCTCCCAAATTTTGCGTAATTGGGCGGCATGCACGGGGTAGAATTGTTCCGCTCGCACTAAGGCGCTAGCGGTATCCTTCTGAGCTGAACGCGCAGCCTCTAAGTCATAGTAAATTTTTCCGGAGCAAAGAATCATCCGGCTGGTCTTCGCGGGGGGCGTGGGGTCAGTAAGGAACTCTTGGAATGCGCCTTGGGTAAATTCCTGCTTGGTGCTGACGCACGCCTTGTGGCGGAGTAAGCTTTTGGGGGTCATGACCACTAAGGGCTTGCGAGGCTCGCGCTTGAGTTGTCGACGCAGCAAGTGGAAGATTTGTGCGGGGGTCGAGGGATAGGCTACTTGCAGATTATTCTCCGCACAGAGTTGTAAGAAACGCTCGAGTCGGGCTGAGGAGTGTTCGGGGCCTTGTCCCTCATAACCGTGGGGTAGGAGAAGGGTGAGGCCATTGGCTTGTTTCCATTTCGATTCAGCCGAAGCTAGGAATTGGTCGATGGCAATTTGTGCGCCGTTGGAAAAGTCGCCAAACTGCGCCTCCCAAATCGTCAGAGCATCGGGATGATCCAGCGAATAACCGTAGTCGAAGCCGAGCACGGCATATTCTGAGAGTGGGGAGTTGACGACTTCGAGCCGGCCTTTGCCGGTGTGAGCAAGGGGGCAATGCTCCGCGCCGGTTTCGGTGTGGTGCACGACGGCGTGGCGGTGCGAGAAGGTGCCGCGCTCCGAGTCTTGTCCTGAAATACGTACCGCATGGCCTTCCCGCAACAGCGTGGCAAAAGCTAAGCCTTCGCCGAGCGACCAATCAAATCCAGCGCCAGCGCGGAAGGCTTCGGTCTTGGCGTCGAGTTGACGTTGAATCTTGGGATTAGCTTTAAAATCGGCAGGAAGTTTTACGAGCGCAGCGGCAGCAGCGGCCAGTTCAGTTTCGGAAACCGCCGTGACCGCATCGAAGCGATAGGGCGATTGGAACGGGCGTACTCCCGGAGTTTTACCGCCGCGTGCGGCTTGATCCGCAGCCAAAGCGGCTTGGGCTTTTTCTTGGGCCACGCTTAAGGCGGCTTCGGAGCCTGCGCGTAGCGCGTTTAACTCTTCTTGGGTAAGACTACCTTCGGCCGCCAGGCGGGCGCCGTAAATTTCCGAAAGCGTAGGGTGACTCGCAATTTTCCGATAGAGTAGGGGCTGGGTGAAAAGGGGTTCGTCGGTTTCATTGTGCCCGTGGCGGCGGAAGCAGACGATGTCGATAACTGCATCCGCTCCGAAGCGTGCCCGATACTCTAGGGCGATTTCGGTGACGAGGACAACGGACTCGGGAGCATCTCCATTGACATGGAAGACCGGGGCTTCCACCGATTTTGCTAAATCGGTACAGTAGCGCGAGGTGCGTGAATCGTGAGGGTCGGTAGTGAAGCCTACCTGGTTATTCGCTACCAAGTGAAGGGTGCCGCCCACGCGGTAGCCACTTAGCCCAGCGAGGTTAAGCGTTTCTGCTACCACGCCTTGGCCGACAAATGCAGCGTCGCCATGAATCAGAATGGTTAAAGCGGATTGCCGAGCTTCGGTGTCGCCTCGCTTATCCATTCGAGCGCGAGCACGACCTAGGACAACAGGGTTAACCGCTTCAAGGTGGCTGGGATTATAAGCTAACGAAATACCAACCTTGCGACCTGCGGAAGTGACGCGTTCATTTTCATAACCGAGGTGATACTTAACGTCCCCGTCGCCACCCGTGGTGTCAGGGATGTGCAGTTCAGAAAACTCCTTAAACAACGTTTCAGGTTTTTTTCCGCAGGTATTGACTAAGACATTTAAACGTCCGCGGTGGGCCATGCCTAAGACCACTTCCGCAATCCCTAGGCCGGGAGCTCGCTCGATCACTTGTTCAAGCGCGGCCATCATGGACTCAGCGCCTTCGCCTGAGAATCGCTTTGCGCCCACAAAGGTGCGGTGGACGAAGCGCTCAAATTGTTCGGCCCGAACTACCACCGATAAGAAAAGGGATTTGGCCTGCTTGTCGTATTGGGCCTTGAGGCCACAGGCTTCAATGCGCTGGCGCAGCCACTCTCGACGTTCGGCGTCTTGAATGTGCATGAATTCCGCTCCAATAGCCGAAGAGTAAATCTCGCGTAGCCGGGCACTGAGTTGGCTGGGGGTGAAGGCCTTGCCGCCGTCCAAGTCGCCTGCAGGGTGAGCTTCGTTGGGTGGGAGTTTGTCGAGCCCGAGAGCTGCATCGGTTAGGGCAGGGTGATGCGGCGTTGGCGCCAAAGGATTGGTATTTGCCTGGAGATGGCCGTAGGCCCGGTAGGCATGAAGGGCAGCTTGGTAAACTGCTCCAGCTGCACTGGTTGTTCCACTAGCTGCCGGTGCACCTTTCCGCACCGGAGGTGTGGTCTGACCTAATTCAAAACCTTCAAAGAAGGCGCGCCACTCGGGGTCGACCGAGGTAGGGTCTTTCGACCACTGCGCGTGTTGGTGTTCGACCAAGTCCGCATTCCACTGATTGCCAATGCTTAGGTGCCTCATGAGTACCCTCGACAGAGGGTGTATTTACCATTGGCAAATGGGTTAGGAAAACAACTGCAAAGGGGAGGTTAAAGGTGGGTTACAGACAGTTTTGTCCCTTGCAGGGGGGCGTCCGCCTTGGTTGAATCACGATTCGATGCCTACCCCCAGGCCGGCCAACAGGTCCTACTCAACCGAGTCGCTTGAGCATTGGTTTGCCGCCCTACCTGAGGACTGGGAGAAAGCTTTTAATAAGAAGGACCTAGCTGAAGGTCGTCGGCTTTATGCTGAAGGTGCGGTACGGAGTCTTGAGTTACGTGTCGATGCCGCCGAGGTGGTTTCTAAAACGGAAACGTTAACCGTCCGTGCCGTGCTCGAAGTCGCCAAGGGCGTCCTCCAGTGGCGCACGTCTTTATCAGAGGAGTTTAATGGTGCTCCCTACGCCATCGCCTCCACATATGAGGTGGAAGAATTGCTCGCCGACGAAATTGATCCGTTGGGTGAGTCGATGGCGCCCGAGCCCGTAGCACCTGAACCTGAAGTTAAGCCTGCAGTCTCGGAAGTTGAGGTCCTACGTTTACAAGTAACCTTTGAGTTAGATTCAGAGCGCTTAACCCTGGCTGGTGCTTGGGTGGGTCGAGGGCGTAAGGATCAGCGTTGCTTTGGCCCCGGGGCGATTCCCGCGGAAGAACTTTCGGACGAACAACGCCAAACCCTCTTTCGTTTTAACACCGTCGCCCACCGTGCTGGCTTTATCTACAATAAGACGGCGGGTACTTGGGATATTGATAATATCGGCCGGATTGAGCGCTTTGTGCGTGAGGAATTAGCCGACTGGCGGCGCCGCTTCCGCTTAGTAGGTGAAGATTGCCTAACGATTTTCCGTAACGAGCAACTTCAGGTAGCGATTGATGCAGAAGCGGAGTCGACCGCCGATGAGCCTGGAGGTTTTCGTTTAGCCTGGCGACTTAAGGCCGGGGGGCACCGACTGGGTGCGGCGGAGCAAAAGCTTTTACTTAAGGCGGGGGGCCGTCCGATTATTTTACCCGGCAAAGGCGTAGTGGCCTATAACGCCGCAGTTGCTGACTTCTCTGAAGACTGGCGCGGTAAAGACGGTTCCATTCCGCGTTACTTATTGCTCTCCCTTTTCGACCACGCCGCGGTGGGTGCCTTAAGGCTTAATGATGATCTTAAGACCTGGAAGGATGCGCTTCTGCGTGAGCCTCCCGAGCCCGAGGGTGCGCCCGACTACCTGCGCCCTTACCAGGCCCGCGGCGTAGCTTGGTTGGGTCGTATGTGTGAGCTCGGGGCTCACCCGCTGTTGGCCGATGAAATGGGTCTAGGTAAAACCGTGCAGGTTTTGACCTTGCTGGCGACACGTCCGGGCAAGGGTCCTTCCCTAATTGTCTGCCCTGCTAGTGTTATCCCAGTTTGGGTGGCGGAGTTTGCGCGCTTTCAGCCTAACGTGACTACGGCGGTTTTAACCGCTGATCATGATTTTGCCAAAGACCCTGCGCCCCAAGTTTGGATTTCGAGTTATACCCAGTTGCGTCGACACGCCAAGTTATTGCCGACCGCACGTTTTACCTACGCGGTATTAGACGAAGCCCAGGCGATTAAAAATCCTGACTCTAAGACCACTCAAGCGTGCCAAGAAATTCTTGCTGACCATCGTATTGCTATCACGGGTACGCCGCTGGAAAACCGTCCGCTCGATCTTTGGACGCTTTTCCGCTTTCTCATGCCCGGCCTGTTAGGCAAGCGTGCCGCTTTTGAGCGGATGGTAGCCCGCGATGCCTCGGCTGCTCTGGGTCGGGTGCGCCGTCAAGTTTCACCCTTTATCTTACGGCGCCTCAAACGCGACGTGGCTGCGGATATTCCTGCGAAGGTGGAATCGATTCTACCTTGTCCGCTCACCGCTGAACAGCGGCGTCTGTACGCTGGGCTTACCGAAGGTAGCGGCTTAAGCGGTGACCTCGGCGGGCTCCTGCGTAAAGATGCTACTTCTGTGCTTACCCTGCTCATGCGGTTGCGTCAGGTTTGTTGCGACCCTGGTTTGCTGCCCGATAATAGTAAGTCCGACTTAGCCCATTCGGCTAAGATTTCTATTCTTATGACCAAGTTGGCGGAGGCTACGGCCAATGGCTCGAAGGCGGTCGTCTTCTCGCAGTTTGTCTCTCTCTTGGAACGGGTGAAGCGCGCAATCGCAACCCAACTTCCTCGGGTACCCATCTTTGAACTTACCGGAGAAACTAAAGACCGAGCTACGCCGGTGGAGTCTTTCCGCCAAGCTTCTGGAGCAGGTATTTTCTTAGCTTCACTTAAAGCGGGCGGTACCGGTATTACCTTAAACACCGCGGAGTATGTTTTCTTACTTGATCCTTGGTGGAACCCGGCGGTGGAAGCTCAGGCGGTCGATCGTGTCCACCGTATTGGTCAACGTAACAGCGTCTTGATTTATCGTATGATAGCGCCGGGTACGGTGGAGGAGCGGATTGAGGCGTTGAAACATGATAAGCGTGAGCTCTTTGCTAAGTTGGTCGGTGACTTGCCTGATATGACGGATTGGACGCGTCACTTCGCCTCGCTCGATGCCTTGGTACGCCTCTCCGATGCCCCCGCAGCTTCAGCAGCGGCGAGCGAAGAGTTGTCGGAAGATGCCGGGTCGCACCCTGAGGGGGGCGAAACCGCCTAAGACCTTAGCGTGCGACTAAGTCGTAGGCCTTCGCGCCCGTGACCGTGACCTCGGCAAAGTTGCCGACGGCAAGGTGCTGGGGTACAGCGACGACACCATCGATTTCCATAGCGTCACCCTCACTGCGGGCGATGCCTGGCTTCTCGACCAAGACGCGTAATTTCCGTCCGACCATACCCTCCAGCCGTTCTTGCGACAGGCGCTGTAAGAGTTCCATGGCGCGTTCCCAGCGCTTTTGTTTCACCGCATCGGGTACTTGGTCTTCAAGTTTGAACGCCTTGGTGCCTTCTTCGCGTGAGTAACGGAAAACGCCCACGCGATCGAAGCGCGCCTCGGCCATAAATTCTAATAACTCTTCAAAGTCTGCGTCAGTCTCACCAGGGAACCCAACAATGAAGGTGGTGCGAATGGTTAAGTCAGGAATACCCGCACGCATGCGTCGAATCAGGCTACGAATATGAGCACCATCGGTTTCGCGCTGCATCGCCGCAAGCATACGGTCAGAGATATGCTGCAAAGGAATATCGACATAGCGGGCGACGTGACGCGACTTTGCTAGGGTTTCAATCAGCTCATCACTCCAGTGCGCAGGGTGGGTATAGAGCAGGCGAATCCAGTGGTCGCCCTCGAGGGTGTCGAGTTCGCGGAGAAGCGACGCTAAGGATTCACCTCGCGAGGAGTCGACCGGGCTACGCGGGTTGGGGCGTTGATCGGTCCAGCGATCCATGCCGAAGTAGGTGGTGTCTTGCGAAATGAGATTAATCTCGCGTACCCCTTCGCTCACAAGTTGACGGGCTTCGCGCACGACCGACTCGATGGTACGGCTACGATGGCGGCCACGGATGCGGGGAATAATACAGAACGAGCAGGGGTGATTACACCCTTCTGCAATTTTGATATAGGCCGCGTGGCGCGGTGTGAGGCGGAAGCGCGGGGTATCGTAATCGGGAATGAAGGTGGTGGTCTTAACCAGAAACTCCAAGGGCTGAGCTTGATCGGCCATCACCTTTTGGATGACGGGGACAATTTTAGTCACCTGATCAAGGCCAATGAAGGCATCGACCTTGGGAAGTTCGACCCGGCCTTTCACGCCCTCGACCACGGGTAAGGCGCCCTGGTAGCGCTGGGACATGCACCCTGCGACGATAAGTTTTTGTCCCTTACGGCGCGCCTTAGCTTTGCCATCACTCATTTCATAGATGGCTTCGAGCGCCTCGTGCTTCGAGGCATCAATAAAGGAGCAGGTATTAACAATCACTACATCCGCTTCGCGTGCATCGGGGGTCATGATCATCCCCGCTTGCGCGAGGTGCCCGACCATGATTTCAGAGTCGATGAGGTTTTTCGCGCAACCGAGCGAGATGAGGCCGACCTTAATAGGCATAGCGGTAGGCAACGGGCAACGCCTAGGAAGGCAACCCCGGAGGCGAGGACTTAGTTAGCGAGCAAGGATTTGGCGGAGAACGTAGGGCAAGATACCGCCGTGACGGTAGTAAGCGCCTTCAATCGCGGTATCAATGCGGGCTACTAAGGGGGCACGGTCGACCGTACCGTTGGCTCGACGAATCACTAAGGTGACGGCTTGGCGTGGCTTGACGGGGTCGGTCAAACCTTCGAGGTCGAAGGTTTCTGTCCCTACCAGTTTGAAGTCAGCCGCATTTTTTCCGTCCAAAAACTCTAAGGGTAAGACACCCATGCCGATGAGATTGGAGCGGTGAATACGCTCGAAGGATTGGGCAACCACAACCTTGGCGCCTAAAAGTGCAGTGCCTTTAGCTGCCCAGTCGCGCGACGAACCCATACCGTAGTCAACGCCACCAAAAATAATCAGACCGGTGCCGCGCTGCTTGTAGATTTCACAGGCGTCATAAATCGTCTCCAGTTTCCCTTCGGGCATGAGCTTGGTGAAGCCGCCTTCTTTACCGTCTGCCATGGCATTCTTAACTTGGGTATTGGCAAAGGTGCCGCGGGTCATGATGCGGTCATTGCCGCGACGGGAACCATAGGAGTTGAAATCTTTCTTAGCTACCCCAGCGGCTAAGAGGAACTTACCTGCAGGAGTATCCTCCTTGAAGGAGCCTGCTGGCGAAATGTGGTCGGTGGTGACGGAGTCGCCCAAGAGAGCTAGGGGCCGTAGATTTTTGAGTACAGGTACGGCGGGCGGCGTCATCGAGAAGCCTTGGAAGAAAGGAGGTTCCTGAATGTAAGTGGAATCCGATCGCCACGAGAAACGTGCCCCCGTGCCGCCTTGGACTGATTTCCATTCAGCGGTAGCGTTAGCGAGCGACTCAGGAGCGTACTTGGCTTTGAACATTGCGGGCCGCAGACCTTTGAGTTCGGCCGCTTCAATTTCCGTGCGCGAGGGCCAAATGTCTTTTAAGAATACAGGCTTACCGTCGCTGCCGGTGCCGAGAGGTTCCACCTCGAGATTGATATCGGCCCTTCCGGCCAAGGCGAAGGCCACCACGAGGGGAGGGGACATCAAGAAGTTGGCGCGCACGGCACCATGAACGCGGGCCTCGAAGTTGCGGTTACCTGAAAGCACTGAGGCGGTAACAAGGTCGCCATCTTTAATCGCCTTTTCAATGTCGGCATCGAGGGGGCCGGAGTTACCAATACACGTAGTGCAACCGTAGCCGACTAAGTTGAAGCCGAGTTTATCTAAGTATGGCGTTAAACCTGTCTCGGCGAGGTAGTCGGTGACCACGCGTGAGCCAGGGGCGAGTGAGCACTTAACCAGAGGATTAACCGTGAGTCCGCGTTCGACTGCTTTCTTAGCTAACAGGCCAGCAGCCAACATCACCGAGGGATTTGAGGTGTTGGTGCAGGAAGTAATGGCCGCAATCACCACGGATCCGTGGGTCAGGGTTTTACCGGTGGTGCCGACGGGAGCAGTGTCCTGACGCGTTGCGGCATCCTTACCAAAACCTTGTTTGTCTTTGGCGGTGGTGAAGAGGGTGTTGAAGGTATCTTTGATCTTCGGCAGGTCGATACGGTCTTGCGGGCGCTTGGGTCCTGAGACGCAGGGCACGACGGATGCGAGGTCGAGCGTTAGGGTTTGGGTATAATCGATGGCGCCTGCCTTAGGGGTGCCAAACAGACCTTGGGCTTCGAAGTATTGGCGTACTAAGTTAACATGCGCCTCATCGCGACCCGTCGCACGCAAGTAGGCTAAGGACTTATCATCAACAGGGAAGAAGCCCATGGTTGCACCGTACTCTGGTGCCATGTTGGCAATCGTGGCGCGGTCAGCGAGGGAGAGGGCAGCAGTGCCTTCGCCAAAGAATTCCACAAACTTACCGACGACTTTGGCCTTACGCAGAAGTTCCGTGAGGCGCAGTGTGAGATCGGTCGCAGTTACGCCTTCGCGCAAAGCGCCCGTGAGATGCACACCAATAACCTCGGGGGTTTGGAAGGCAACGGGCTGACCGAGCATCCCGGCTTCGGCTTCAATGCCGCCCACACCCCAGCCCACCACGCCGATACCATTGATCATGGTGGTGTGGGAGTCGGTACCCACGAGCGTGTCGGGGTAGAGGATGCCGTCTTTCTCAAAGACAAGTTTGGCTAAAAACTCTAAATTGACTTGGTGCACGATGCCGATGGCAGGAGGAACCACCCCGAAAGTTTCAAAGGCCTGCATGCCCCATTTGAGGAATTCATAACGCTCACGGTTGCGTTCGAACTCGAGGGCAAGATTGGCGCGGAAAGCGTCCGCCGTACCGGCACGATCGACTTGTACTGAGTGATCCACCACCAGATCAACTGGGACTAAGGGTTCGATCACGGCTTCGTTTTTGCCCAAGCGCGCCACTGCCTCGCGCATCGCGGCTAAATCAACCAGGAGGGGTACGCCGGTAAAATCTTGTAAGACAATACGCGCCACCACGAAAGGGATCTCGGTGTCAACGGGCTTGGCGGCATGATAGGCCGCGAGGGTTTTAACATCGTTTTCAGTCACCGCCACGCCATCGCAATTCCGGAGTACGGACTCAAGTACGAGCCGGATGGAAACAGGCAGGCGGGAGATTTTACCCAAGCCGGCTTCCTCGAGGGCGGGCAGGGAGTAATAGCGCAAAGCTTTACCTCCGACAGTCAGGGTGCGGAGGGTGTTGAAGGGGTCGCGAGGAAGGGCCATGGGATAAGGATGCCCTAGCCAAGAGTTCTCGCAGCCGGGGGGCAAGAGCGGAGAGCAGGCGCGAACGACTGAAAAGACGCTAAAGTCTCCTAGGACCTCGTTAAAACAAAGCAGCCGGGTTTCCCCGGCTGCGTTAGGGACTGTCCGCTAGACTTAGGCGCCAATCGCGCGCTTAATCTTAGCGAAGTTAGGGAGCTGCGAAGGGTCGCGCTTAGCCTCGACGTGGACAATGTTGCCGGCTTTGTCGGCGACGAACACTGCACGCTTAGCAACTTTTAGTTTAGCCACCCCGAGTTTTTCCGCGAGCACCTTGCTGTCAGCGACCTTGAAGGCCTTGGTGGCAACGAGGGTCATGTCGGAGGCTACCGTGATGCCGAGGTTATTGGCCTTGGACCAAGCTTCTTGGGCAAATGGGTTATCGACTGAAATCGCGATGACATCGGCCTTGAGGCTCTTGTAGGTATCGATATCGCCCGACACTTTGCACATTTCATCGGTGCAGGTACCGGTGAAGGCGAGGGGGAAGAAGAGAATAACGGTCGGACCTTTGCCCACGTTGCGGCGGAGGTTGACGTCAACAAGACCGGCATCGGTCTTGGACCTGAGGGTGAGTTCGGGGAGGGCTTGTCCGGGCTTCAGGGGCATGGTATTGGGATATGGGGGTGAGGCCTTTTTCTTGTCCCTTTCTTGACAGAGGGCAAGCCGGGAGGCGTTTAAGGCCTAATTTGGGCTTAAACCCAGCCTGCGAAACCACTTTCGCTGCCGCCCAACGAGCTGCCAGGTGGACTGGTTAATCTCTTGGGCAAGGCTCTCCAACGGCCCTTTACCGCCTGCACGGAGCCAGTTCAGGGTCTCGCGGTAGCCCACGGCGCGGGGGGCGGGTAGGTCGTCGGGTAAGTCGAGTAGCAGCCGTGCCTCTTCCAAGATACCACTTTGGAGCATGAGGTTGGTGCGGGTGGCAATGCGGAGGCGGAGTTCCTCGTCAGGTCGGTCGAGGACCTCGGCCTTTACTTGGAAGTTAGCAAAGGGTCCCGGCTTAGCTAGAAAGTCGTTACGGAGATCCGTAAGCGCGCGACCCGAGGCGAGTCGACGTTCCAGCGCTTTAGTTAAGCGAAGAGGATTCTGAACATCGAGCCAGGCAGGAAGCGCACCACCTTCAAGTTCGAGTAAGCGTTGGTGCAAGGCTTCCCGTCCGGCTGCTTGCAGGCGCTCAACTTCGAGTCGAACCGTGGAGGTGATTTCGAGATCATCAGCGACCGGACCTAAAAAAGCTGAGAGATGAAACCCGCTTCCACCTACAATCATTAAAGGTCGTTGTCGGGCGGCGCAGTCCTCGACTACAGCCCGCGCAACCCGAACGTAATCGGCGATAGAAAAGCGCTGCGAGGGTGGAGCAAGATCCAGCCCATGGTGTCGCACGCGTTCTTGTTCGGCAAGGGTGGGCTTGGCTGAGCCGACGTCTAAACCGCGATAAAGACACACCGCATCGCAGGATAAAATTTCACCGCCCTCACGCTCGGCCCACTTCAGAGCCGCCTCGGTTTTTCCTGCCGCAGTTGGCCCTGCCAGTAGGCGTAGGACGGGCAGGCTCATGATTAACCAATCTTAGTGCGGGCCGAAATTTCTAGCAACAGGTAGGCCACGGGCGCAACTAAGAGCAGGGAATCGATTAAATCGAGTGCGCCGCCAATACCAGGAATCGTAGCGCCTGAATCTTTGACGCCAGCACAGCGTTTCAAATGCGATTCTACTAAATCGGAAGGGATGCTTAAGATGGCTAAGGGTAAGGCAAAAAGGGCGCCTTTCCAGGGCGCGAAATCCATCCCGCCCCACTGCGTGAGCGCCCATGCTCCCAGTGCTCCGACCGTGCAAGAAAGCAAGATGCCACCAAGACAGCCTTCCCAACTTTTTGCTGGGCTAATCAAGGGGGCGATTTTTCGACGACCGAAAGGAACGCCAATGAGAAGCCCGCCAACATCGGTGAATTTCGTTACAGCGATGATCCAAACGCCGAGCCAAAGCCCTTCATTGCTGCCGGCGCGCCCCCAGCTTACGAAGCTGGTGAGGAAGGAGAGGAGAAACGGAATGTAAAGCACGCCAAACAGGGTAGGCGTGCGCAAGACCCATGCTTTGGTGCGTAAGGGTTGGTGTAAGAGAGCAAGTAGGAGCCCGACCCAGCCCAAGGCTAAGAAGGCGACTATCTTGCTGACGGCAATGAAGCCGAGAAATTGGGCGATGAGTAAGCCGCCGCCACAGAGCATGCCAGTTGTGATGTCGGGTTTAGCGCCCGCTTTTTCCAAGATGCGGTAGGTCTCATACTGCGCTGCAAGGCCAAGGAGGAGCAGGACGGCGAAGCCCGCGACTTGTGATGCGTCGTAGCGGCTAGAAATCCATAAGACGAGTCCGACCAACGTCCATAATCCCACCGTACTTAAAATTCGATCCTTCATACCAAAGGGGGGGCGGGGCGCACCTGACCTCCCGTGCGACCAAACCGACGTTCGCGGCCAGCATACTCACGTAGGGCTTGTTCCAATGCTTCCGCGCCGAAGTCTGGCCAATAAGTAGGCGAGATCACGATTTCGGCGTAGGCCGCTTGCAGGAGAAGGAAGTTGGAAAGTCGGCATTCGCCCGAGGTACGGATAATAAGATCGGGGTCGGGCAGGCCGACGGTTTCAAGTCGGCTGGCAAAGCATGCCCAGTCGATACTCGCGGGATCGAGTTTCCCTGCGGCCACATCGAGGGCAAGCGAGCGTGCGGCCCGTACCGTTTCCTGACGCGAACCATAGTTAAGGGCGATTACCAGTTCGAAGGCTGTATTATCCCGACTGGATTCAATCGCGTCTTCGAGTGGTCCGCGAATAAACTCGGGCATGGCGGTTAAGTCGCCAATCACGCGGAAGCGTACTTTACGTCGGGCCAGTCGATGTAGGTGTAAGCGCAGGACCCATTCGCCGAGTTTGAAAAGTCCGCCGACTTCTTCGGCGGGACGGCGCCAATTTTCTGAAGAAAAAGCAAAGAGGGTGAGGCAACGAATACCTTGATCAATCGCGGCATCGACAACTTCAATTAAACGCTCGGCCCCACGGCGGTGACCTTCAAGTCGGGGCAGGCCGCGCTGCTCCGCCCAGCGTCCATTACCATCCATGATAATCCCTACATGCACCGGGGTGCGGCTCGTTTCATCATCAGGCAAAGCCATAGAATTAAGGAGGATCGGTGGCTAGGAGAATGCCAGGGAAACCGGCTTGGCGGATACTCTCGGTAAGTTCAGCGAGTGAGCCTAACGTTTGACTGCTGTCGGCTCGTATCAACACAGGAAGATTACGACGTGCCGAGTTTTTGGCAATGCGCTGCAGCTCGACTTCAAGCGCAGCCCGACCCTGTATGATGCGACCCTCGAGAAGATACACGCCTTGACCTTGGGCTGATACTAAGGTGGCGACGCTCCCTACGCGGGTAAGATCGGGTGCCGTGGCCGCAGGAAGTCGTGAGGGTAAAGCTAAGGGGCGACCATCAAGGGAGAGGTAGAGCCCAGGCATGCGGGCAAGGTAGGTTCCCGCCAAAGCTGCGAGTGCGGTACAAACTAAACCGAGCATTAAAGGCGTGGCGGGCAGGGTGGGGCGGCTTAGGGGCACGCGCGTAACGATGCCAAGCGGCGTGTTCATGACGTGCGCCGACGCTCAGCGGCTTGTTCCTCAGGAAGTTCATGACGCACAAACGTGATTAACGACCACGCCGCCGTTTCCATTTCTAAGGCAATCGCCCGAACTCTTCCGGTGAGAAAGTAGTGTGCCCCCCAAAGTAAAGCGGCCAGGGTTAAACCGAGTGCAGCTGAAGCCAGTGCAATCTGTAATTGGAGTAGGACATTATCGGCCGAGGCCTGTAGACTATCCGTGCGCAAAGCGGTGATAAGATCGAGCCCAGCTAGGCAGGCACTGGTGAGCCCGAGTAGCGGAGCAAGCGTTGCTAAAGCTGCGAGCGAACCTAATCGACGTTCCAATACCGGAATCTCAAGTAAACCGGCTTCGGTTGCCGCTGCGCGCATGGCCTCTTCGCCCGCCGTCATGCGCAAGAGTGCGGCTTTCACCACCCGCGGTACGGGCCCGGGAGATTCTTCACACGCAGCGAGGGCTTCGACGGGTCGGTTAGCGCGAAGGTTATTACGCACCCCTTCAATGAAGTCTGCCGAACGTACGTGACCGCGATGAAGGTAGAGGGCGCGTTCGAGGGTAAAGATTAAACCCACAACGCCGAAGACGAGGCGGATCCAAACAAAGGGACCGCCGTCCGCGAGCAGAGAGAATGCGGCGAAGGGTTTCATCGAGGGGTTGGATTGGACGATGCTCCCTCGAGCTCTGCAAGTTTGCTTTCTGCTGCAGCCCTGCCGGGTAGACGGGCCGTACCTTCAGGTAAACCCGCATTAAGGTCACGTAGCAAGCGATAGGCGGCAAGGGCTTCCTTACGGTCGCCTTGGGCTTCGCAATACTCCCCGAGCAAGAGGAGTGAGCGGGCTACCCAGATGCGCCCCTCAACCCCTAGGGTATCGCGTGAGCCTTGTACGAGGTCGGCAGCCTCGGCAGCTAAAAGTTGTCGGGCCTCGCGTCGTGAAACCTCGGCATCCGCCAGGGCCTCGCCCCGGGCGCGTTCGAATAAAGTCTGAGCCTGTTTATAACGTGCCTCTGCCAAGATGTCGGGTTGCTTAGCCCAAATCGAGGCGACGCGTTCGTAAGCGGCTAGGGCGCGATTAATTCGTAAGCGATCGGGAGTGCCTGAGGGGGTCCGACGTAAGGAGGCGAGACCCATCAGGCAATCGGCACGCGCTAGTTCGGCGCGAGCCCGCTCAGGGTGATCGGGCTTGAGTCGCACCAAATCATCTAAGGTTCGTAGAGCAGAATCAAAATCACCGAGTCGACGAAACACTTCCGCTTGGCGCATGGTGGCACGATAAACCAGGGCGTGGTTCGGGAAGCGCTCGCGTAGCGTACCGAGCAGTCGAGCGGCTTCGCTAAATTTAGTTTGTCCTAGAGTGGGGGCGAGTAGGATGGCTTGTTCTGCCGCTTCATGCAGTCCGAGCGCAGCGTAATCCGCCAGGGCGGGGTCGTCAGCAAAGCGCGCGGTAAGTTCTTCAAAGCGTATTTGCGCTTCGCGGTGCCGTCCTTCACCCGCGAGCAAACGCCCCTCCGCTAGAGTTGCGGCAGCCGATGCAGAGGCCTTACCAAAACGTTCGCGGAGTTGAGCTAGGGCTTCAATTTCAACTGAGGTTTGTGCATGAGGTCCCGAGCGTGCGCGCAAAAGTGCAGCATGCGCCCGGAGTTCAGGAGCGGCCTCAACCAACTCAGGGGCGGCATCGGGAGGTAACTTGGAGAGTCGATCGAGCAGAGATTCCGCGGTTCGCGAGGCGGTGGTGCGATCGCCATTAGCTAAGGCAGAAAGGGCACGAAGCCATTCGAAGCGTAATTGATAGGTAAGGGGCGCGCCTTCGGTAACGCGAGTTAAGCGGGCAAGAGTACGGGCAAAGATTTGCGCGTCCCCACTACGCCGAGAATGTTCAGCGGTGTTCCAAGCCGCAGCGAGCAGGCGATTTTGGGAGACATTGGCAAGACCAGCCGCTGCTTCAATGCGCGCCGCGGCTAATTCAATGCCCCCGGTAATTTTCAGGGCGCTTAAAACTGCTTGATGGAAGGCTAATTCACGAATGGCGACATCGGGCGTGCTCAATTGTAAATTGCCATAGGCTCGTTCGGCCAGGGTGGCGTCTCCCGCCAAAAAGAGACAGTCCGCAGTGGCAAGTTTAAGCCCGTCGCGATCGCGTGCGTCGGCAAGTTCGGTCAGGCGCTCGAGGTGGCCAGCAGCCAGTCGATAAGCCCCTTCGTTCCAAGCTACGGTGGCGAGGAGTCGTACCGCTTCAGGTGCAAGGCGGCTGGCAGGTGTTTCTCGGAGTAAGTCATCGGCGGCGGCACGGGCTAATTCTCGGTTGCCCGCTGCTAACATCACTTGAGCCCGGGCGAGGTGAATAGTATCTAAAATTTCTGGGGAGCGAGGGCAGCCACCCTGGCTTTTACTTAAGAAATCATAGGTTTTATTCGCGGTTTGCACGACCCGCCCAGGTGGAACTTCGGTAGAGGCGGTGGCTAACGAACGAATGGCGCGGGCGCGTAGGGAACTGGGTGCGTTAACACTGGCGGCAGCTGATTGGAGTAAACTGAATCCGGTTTCGGAATCGGCGCCCAAAATAAGACCTGCCATCCATTCCGCTTCTGCACGCCGGGTGGGATTGTCGCCAGCTGCAAGCAGGAGAACCTTAGTCGCTGCTTCCGTATCGCCGCGACGGGCTAGCACCGAAGCTTGTAAACGTGCAAAGGCAAAGCCCACTTCTCCAGGACCTGCCTCGCGCACCTGTTGATCTAAACGTGCTAAGGTGGCATCATCTTGCTTTCCTGCTTGGAGCAGGGCGCGAGCAGCGAGTAATTCAAGACGTTGGCGTTGCGATTCACCTGTAGCCGCTTCGATGGCGCGGGTTAACTTCAGCGCCGCGTCTTCTCGGCCCTCACTGGTATCGGCAATGGCTTGTAGCAGCATAGCCCAGGGTCGTTCCTCGGTGGGGAGTCCTGCAGTATCAACGCGTCGTGCCCCAGCAAAAGCCGCGTTTAAATCATTGCTTAAAAAGGCGGCAAGGGCGACGCGAAGTTCGCGGCGTGAAGACTCGGGAACTAAGTTGAGCGCCAGGAGGGCGTCGTCCGGACGGTTCCTCTCCAGATGCGCCAAGGCAAGCCCGAGGGCTGACTCAGCTCGTTCCGCTGGATCCACATTGGGCAAGGCAAGGGAACGGGCAAAAAGATCCGCAGCTGTGCCCGATAAGCCCGCAGCGAGCGCAGCCTCTGCCATGGTCTTGAGCACTCGGCTTTCAGGTAATTCGTTGGTAGCAAGGGCGGGTGCCTCGCCGATGACAGGTACGGGAAGCTCTTGTCCAACCGAGTTTACGGTTAGAACCCCTACCAACAGCAGCAACCCAGCATAACGCATGTCCTTCAAGTGTGGACGGTTCGGTGGGGCGGGCAAGAAGGGAGAAGAGCCAGCGATACCGACTTTCTCTGTTTAAAACTACCGCTCAGCCTCCTTCAATTCGTGAAGGTCCTGGCGACTCTCTAAACCTAACTAGGCTTTTTCTAAGCCAAAAGCCTTGTGCACGGCCCGTACTGCGTCATCGGCCTTGGCTGGGTCGAGGGCGACGGAAATTTTAATCTCTGAGGTGGTGATTAAATCGGCATTCACCCCGGCGGCGGCGAGCGCCTTGAAGAGGGTGGCTGCGACCCCGGCATGGGAAATCATCCCCACCCCGACAATGGAAAGTTTGGCGACCTCGCCCGCGGAACGTACCGTGCCTGAGCCTATGCGTCGTAAGGTTTGTTGAATCACGACTTCGGCCTTGGCCACCGCATCGCTGTTAATCGAGAAGGTTAAGTTAGCCTTACCG
>CAZEDB010000008.1:0-6257 GCA_964510855.1 uncultured Enterobacteriaceae bacterium
TTCCGCAGTTCACCCGACCCGCCGACTACAAGGGTCTCGAGGTGCCCCCGGTCCTTCTTAGTGGCAACCACGCCGCAATCGAGAAATGGCGCCGAGAGCAACAAATCGAGAAAACCCGCCGGCTTCGACCTGACCTCCTGAAAAGAAACGACAACCTGCCATGAGCAACCATCCCCTCATCCAATTCGCCACCCAGTCCCAACTGAAGGAGGGTCGCGGTCGCGACACCTTTAAAGTGGGCGATGAAGTCCGCGTGCACACCAAGGTGCGTGAAGGCGACAAAGAGCGCGTCCAGATCTTCACCGGCATCGTCCTTGCTCGTAAGCATGGCGGCATCCACGAGTCCTTTACTGTCCGTCGTGTCTCGTTTGGCGAAGGTGTTGAGCGCGTCTTCCCCGTCCACTCCCCTAACATCACCAAGATTGAAGTCGTTCGCGTCTCCGAAGTGATGCGCGCCCGCCTCTACTATCTCCGCGATCGCGTGGGTAAGTCTGCTACCAAGGTTAAGGAAAAGCGTTACGACGCTGAGGCTGCTGCAGCTGAGAAGTTGGCTGCGAAGGCCTAAGTGGGATAAGGGATTAGAGATTAGGGATAAGAGATGATCCCAGCAAGACCCGCCCCCGGCGGGTTTTTTGTGCCTTCTTGACCTTCCTTTGCTTCCCTCTCCCCTCTAATCTCTTATCCCTTATCCCTTATCCCTAATCTCTAATCCCTTTTACCTTCTACTTTCTGCCGTACCCCCTTTTTAATTCTTAATTCTTAATTTCCGTCCATGTCCTCCTTCATCGATCTCAAGCCCCGCTATGACGCCGTCGTCATTGGCTCTGGTTTGGGGGGTATGACGGCGGCCAACAACTTGGCCAAATTTGGTTGGAAGGTTTTACTCTGCGAGCACCACTACCAGCTTGGTGGTTTGGCGACTTACTTTAAGCGCAAGGGCGGGCACACCTTTGATATTTCGCTGCACGGCTTTCCGCACGGCATGATTAAGTCGACGCGCCGCTACTGGACGTCTGAAATCTCCGACCGCATTCATCAATTAAAGGATGTGCGCTTCATCAACCCTGACTTCGATGTGCGCACCACGTTCGATCGCGCCGATTTCACCCGTATTCTCATCGAGCAATTTAAAGTCCCTGCCGCCACCGTTGAAGACTTCTTCGCTCATCTCAGGGCGATGAATTACTACGACAACGATACGCGCACCACCCGCCAACTCTTCGATCAATTCTTCCCTGGCCGCCCTGACATTCAGCGCCTCCTGCTCGAACCGATCGCCTACGCCAACGGCTCAACCCTCGATGACCCTGCGATCACCTTCGGCATCGTCTTCTCTAACTTCATGTCGAAGGGCGTGTTTATTTTCCAAGGTGGCACCGATTTACTGATTCAATTCATGACTGCGGAGTTGAAGCGCAATGGGGTGGATATTCGCCGTAATGTGCTCGTCGAGAAGGTTGTCACCGAGCGCGATGCTGCGGGACGTACTCGCGTCGTTGGCGTCAAGTTGCGCGATACCCGTCACGGGACTGAAGCCGAGGTCGCTTGTGCGGCTGTTATCTCGAACGCCAACGTTAAGGATACTGCCCTTAAAATTGTCGGTGAAGAAGCCTTTGCGCCGAAGTTCATCGCTGATGCCAAAGCGGTGCGCGTGAATAGCTCCTCATGTCAGGTCTATATGGGCGTGCGTGAGGGTGAGAGCATCCCGCATATCGGCGACCTGGTCTTTACCTCGGAGGCCAAGCCCTTCAGCTCGACTGAGCTCACTGACTTCCACACCACTTCGCGCACTTACTCGGTTTATTATTCCGACACCCGCCCGCAGACCAAGGTGCCCCATTACGCCATCGTTACCTCGATCAACCAACTTTGGGAACCCTGGGCGGGGCTATCTGAAGCCGACTATGCGACGCATAAGGCCCGCGTCGCGGAAGAGTCGCTTGTCGGTCTCGAGAAATACATTCCCGATATTCGTGCCAAAGTTGACCACGTTGAGGTCGCCACGCCTCGTACGGTTAATCGTTATGTGCGCCACACCAGCGGCACATCTTTTGGTACTAAGTTTGAAGGGCTTAAAATTTCCATGGATCTCCCAACCCAAGTTGGCGGGCTCTATCACGCCGGTTCAGTCGGGATTATTATGTCGGGCTGGTTAGGTACGATTAATTACGGCGTGATTGTTTCAGCTAAGGCCGACACCTATTTGCGCGATCCCAATGCTGAACCGCTCGCTGAGCCTGCTGCTGCCGCAGGGGTTTGAGTGTAAACTTTGGCTAGGCTAGGTGACACCTTTACGGTTATCGTAGGTCTCATTATCTTCCCTGAACCCTCCCCTATGGTACGATTCTCGGTGGTTTAGTTTTAGCTTGGGTAGCGGTGGGTAAGTGAAAGTTTAAGACTTTAAACTAGCTATAAAGTCATCGGATTAAGATGGATTTTATTTTTTAATGCCTATTTATAGAAACTAAGGAATCAGCACCTATTTAAAAATTGCCTACATTTTTCTAAAAACATAATTTATCCCAATGTCTCGGGTAATCATTATCTCCTCCTTGTTCCTTTTAGCTGCGGAACGGTCACCGGGTGCTGTAACTATTCAGTTTCAAGAAGTTGGATCTTCGGTGGTTGCCACTATTTCAGGATCCATTGTGAGTCTAGAGGGCCTGTCGGCACCGTCCGACGATGGTGGCTTTGCTGCTGGCTCCGCCGTCAATTCCTCACGAGCGCGTGTCCTTATGGGAAGCGATGTCGATGGCTTCGTGGGTAATGTTTACTTTGGCGCATCATTCTCAGGTCAATGGATCTCCATTCCTTCAGACTTCGGAAGCACTACCGTGGGTTATACCCCTGCCAGCTCTTCCTCGATTAATTATCCTATCTGGGTAACCAAATCTGGCATTTCTCTCACTAAAAGCTATTCCTTAGGTGAGGAATTCATTGGTATAGCAACATGGGATGCTCATTCATTTAACACCCTCGGTCTAGCCGAGGGCACTTACACTTATAGCTGGACTGGTGACACTATTGATATCGTGGTAGGTGTCGCGCCCATCCCCGAACCCTCGACTTACGGTTTGATCCTCGGTGGTTTAGCTTTAGCAGGGGCAGCGTTGCGTAGGCGGAAATTTAAGCGCTAGAAGGCTGGGAAGGGTTGGAAAAGCCTTAAGCCTGCCTGCCTGTAGTCATTTTTGCTTTGTATCTCTTCTGATTTTTTTCTCAATTTCAGTATGCGTCTTGCTTTAGTCACCCTGCTGGCTGCCGCTTCTGCCCCGGCTGCGCAGTTAATCAATTTTGCCTTCGACGACATCGTCAGTGCCTCCATCTCGAACGCTCAGTACCAAACCAATAACCGGTTGGTTTATAACGCGACTTTCGGTGACTGGATACGTGGAGGTTTTAATGCTACCCATGCTATTCAGTTGAGTGGCGCAACTCACGGCGGAGCAGGTGACTACGCCATTATGATTTTTGGTAATAATACCCTTACGCAAAAAACCGCTTTTGCAGGGGCCAATGATCTTGGTGTTACCTACTACGTTAGCTACGACCTTGGGCCTACAGTCTACTCCAATCCCGTACAGGCTACCCTCGATGCTGATACCTTTGTGGTTAAATTACTGCGGGATGATGATTCAACTTTGATTTCTAATACCGTCTCTCCTGGGGCTTGGGCGGGCGTACAGAGTTTCACGCGAACCTATTTTTCCTATATCGGTGATGGTACGGGTGCGTTGCGCATCCGTCTTGAAAGCGGCAATACCCAGACGCGTTTTGCGGGTGCTATCGATGACATGGCTTTTTGGAATTCAAACCCCGTCCCTGAACCCTCTACCTATGGTTTAATCCTGGGTGGTTTGGTATTAGCCGGGGCAGCGGTACGCCGCCGGAAGTTGAAGCGTTAAAAGGCTGAAAAGGGTTAGAAGAGCTAGAAAGGCTGGGAGATTTCCTGGGCTTTTGTTGTACAACTAGAGCCCGGAGTGTTGCGTCCCTCTTGCGTTTGAATAGAGTGAGCTTCTGATGGCGAATTTCTTTAGTTGGCTCAATGATTTGTTTCTTCGCATGCAGTGGCTGCATGATGGCACAACCTTTCTTGTCGAAGCGGTTTTGAGATTATCTACCCAAGAACGGTTGGGTGCTACGGTACATTTTTTTATATATGACTCAGTCAAAATTCTTCTGCTCCTAGTAGCCCTCGTTTTTGTCATCTCATGGGTCCAATCCTACTTTCCGCCTGAGCGCTCCAAGACGCTCCTTGGCTCACGTCGGGGCATCGGGGCCAACCTAGTTGCTGCTTTGCTAGGTACGATTACCCCGTTCTGCTCCTGTTCCTCGATCCCGCTCTTCATTGGCTTCACCGGTGCCGGGCTCCCTGTTGGGGTTACGTTCTCCTTCTTAATTTCGTCGCCCCTTGTCGATCTCGCTTCACTGGTTTTACTCGCAGGTATTTTCAATTGGAAGGTGGCTTTGGCTTATGTGGCTGTAGGGGTTTTACTAGCGGTAATAGGCGGTGCTTTAATCGATCGCCTCCGTATGGAGCGTTATCTGGAGCCTTTAGCCAGTGCAGGTATAGGGGCTACTAGTGTCGATGGGCCGCAGTTAACCCGTCGTGAGCGTGGGGCTTATGCTTTCAATCAAACGCGCGAGGTGGTTTCTAAGGTTTGGGTTTATGTTCTAATCGGCGTCGGGGTTGGGGCTGCCATTCATAATTGGATACCCCAAGACTTGCTCGATGCCTTCTTGGGAGCCAACAACTGGTGGTCTGTACCCGCCGCTACGCTTATCGGCATTCCGCTTTATGCGGACTGCTTTGGTATGTTGCCCGTGGCTGAGGCATTGGTTGCCCGCGGCGTCGGTCTAGGCACAGCCTTAGCTTTAATGATGTCGGTCACGGCTCTTTCTTTACCCTCACTTATTCTTCTGCGCCGTGTGGTTAAGCTCCCTCTGCTTGCACTCTTTACGGGTATTGTTGCCTTCGGCATTCTCCTCATAGGTTATCTCTTCAACGCCCTTGCTCCTTATCTCACTTAAAGCCCATGCATCTCAAAGTACTTGGAACCGGTTGTGCTAAATGTCAGGCGCTCACGGCCGCCGTAAAAGCAGCAGCTGACGCCACCGGCCAACCTTACCAACTCGAAAAAGTTACCGACTGGGCTGCAATCGCTGCCCATGGTGTGATGGCAACGCCCGCCCTGGTAGTAGACGGAAAAGTTGTTTGTTCGGGCAAGCTTCTGACCCCCGCTGAGGTAAGAGTTTTTTTGGGTAACTGAGGCTGCCTTTTACTTAAGCTACCCTAATTAAACCCTATTTTAAGGCCCTTTTTAGACTTTTTTGAGCCACCTAACCTCACGAAGTATTGACATTATTTTTGCGGTTTAATGGATTGGTTTTTTCTCCCATGCGCCTGCTAGTACCCGCCCTCCTCGTATTGCCCCTCGCCGCGAAAGCCCAAAAGGCATTTGAAACGGTGGACATGGTCGCCCTCGGGGTTGGCAACGCAAGTTTGGCTGGCGTCGGTCAGGTAACCCCCGCGACCTTCCCCTTCGGAAATCCCACCTACGCTGGTGGCGGGGTGCCTTTCATTATTAGTTCAGCCAATAACCAAATGTGGGCTGCTTATAGTGCCTCAGGCGGAACTGGCCAAGGCGACATCACCCAGGTCTTTAACGTAACCGCTAACGATGTCTATGGGGTTTACACCCTCGCTAATACCTACTGGGGCGTAGCCGGGACCTTTACCACCTACACCTTTAATTTCTCTGATAGCACAAGCTATAGCTACCAACTCACTAACGGCGTTCACTTACGGGATTTCAATAAGTTTACTGATACTTTTCAAAACACCGTAAATGGAACCACGGTAAAAACTTATTACGACGACCCTTATACTCAGTCGCGTATTGACCGTCAGTGGATCGATTTAGCAACCGCCGGTCATGGTGGTAAAAATCTAATCTCCTTTGCGGTTACTGACACCGGCGGGCAGGGTGTGAGCCGCGTCTTCATCGCTGCCATGACCTTCCAAACTGGTGAGGCTGGTATGGTTGCTATCACACCCATCCCTGAACCCTCCACCTATGGTTTGATCTTGGGTGGCTTAGCATTAGCCGGGGCAGCGATGCGCCGCCGAAAGCTGAAAAGCTAAAAAGGCTGGGAAGAGCTAGAAGAGCTGGAAAATAGGTAGGGCGGTTTCTCCGAAACCGCTTCTTTCATTTGAAGTCTTTCATTTGAAGTCTACTCGGCTGGGATTAGAGATAAGG
>CAZEDB010000008.1:6357-33528 GCA_964510855.1 uncultured Enterobacteriaceae bacterium
GCTAACGAGCTAGAGAGCTAATGAGCTAAAGAGCTATCTACTTACCGGCAGGTGAGTACTCTTACCTGAAGAATGGGGGCGCTGGTACGGTGGCGTGCCGGACATAACTTGTCGGGCATGATAACGCCCCTCCTCCTCTCCAGTTTCGCCGCCGTGCGTTTCATCGCCGGTGATGCCGATCGCGATGGTTGGTCAGATTACGAGGAGTCCGTAGCGCGCACCTCACTCGCGAACCCTAAGAGCCATCCTGAACCAACGCGTTACGCAGTCGTCGACTTAGGCCGCGTAGACCAACACGGCTGGCCGATATCGCTTTCAGACGAAGGCCACCGTGTACTTACCACTTCGGGAACCACTTGGTCTTGGGAGCGGGGTTGGGTTGCGCCCGCACCTTTAGCAGCCGGTGAGCAAGCCTACTACTGGTTGATTAACGCCCAAGGCGAAGTCGCCGCTAAAATAGATACGCGTACTGAAACTGAAACGTACTCTGAGTTAGTTGTCATGTCGGGTCCGTTCCGCCGGCCCATCCTAGGCACACGAACGGTCCAGCCGACCACCTACATTCCAGGCTATAACTTTATGTACGGCGGTTCTGGTCAACTGGGTTGGCACTTTTATCCGGCGCGCTGGGTGCGTTCAGGGGCGTTGCTGATTTGGGCTCAACCCGTAAGCACGACATTTGATGGGCCAATGGGGGGTGATGTGGTGCTAGCCTCTGAGGCAGGAGTTGTAATGCCCGAACGCAACTGGTTCAGCGGTCAAGTGGTCTCGGATAGTGCAGGCTCACGCTGGTTAGGCACGACGGATGGAGCTTGGATGCCTGTTGGTTTAGAGCCTTTGGGTCCGTTAGAAATCCCGCTCGCCCGCGGCGATGAAGGCACCACGCTCGCCCGCGACCACGAGGGGGCTTTTATACAATACTCACAAGGTCATCGCCAACGCCTGCCCAACTCTGCGGATTTGAGATCAGCGACTTTCAGTGATCTTGAAGGCGTGGTGCCCGATATTGTGGAAGTTGGTCCCCCGGGGCGGCTCTGGCGGCAGAAGTCTGACGGCACTTATGCGGAGCCCGTTTTATTAGCACGTGCGCTACCAGCGGAAGAGGGGTGGACGTCGCTCCACGTTATGACTGGTGATTTATCAGGGACTTTGCTCGCCGTTGGACGCCGTTATGATGGGCCCTTGCGGGCGATTTTGCTTATACCCTGTCAGGTACGTGGTGACTTGCTTCGTACGCTCGATGAGGAAGGTCGCCGCCGCCCTTTCGACTTAATCTCAGCTCCCTATGCTACGGCCGCCTATCCCCTTTTACTTTGGTGTAACGATGACCGCGATGAAGGGTTTGTTAACGACGACTCGCGCCGCGACTTGCCCGGGGCCGCTGCCGACCAAGCCGACTTTACCCAACCTGCGCCTCGGGGCATGTCCGACCTCGTCGATTGGTTTCCGATTTCTATCCACCTCGGCAGAGTTGCTGAGTCTCTCCCTGCGTTTGATCTTAGGCTCTCAGGCGCAGGTGCTAGCTTAGTCAATGTGCTTGAAACCGATTTACCCATAGTACGAGCCAACCAATTATTTCAAAACGACTACAGAGAAGTATATGGTGCGAACCGCTCAGACTTTGTCGGGGCTCTCAAAGCTGAGCGCTACCCCTGGGGGGTAAATTTATCCACAGGTTTTGCCGATCGTATGGTAGGCCCGCGGCTTTTAGGCCGCGGCGAAGGCGTTGTCTTGCTCGAAGGTCGCGCCGTGGGCGTTGGGCCTCTGCACCTTACCTTGGTCCATCGTGGCACCCCCAAAAATCGTGAACCTCTTCCTGAAGAAATTCTCTTCAAACTCGAACTCTCACTGGCAGTTGCACCCATTGAGGACTTTTATCGGGCGGTTGATGCCCGAGAAACTAACTTGCGGGTGCCGGCTCGGCCTCGGGCTGAGCTGCCTACGTCACGCAAGCTACCGTGGGTCATTTTTATCCATGGTTTTAATGTCGATGCCGCTGCTGGCAGGGCCTGGGGGGCAGAAATTTTCCGACGTTTCTATCAATCGGGTTCCTCGAGTCCGTTTGTAAGTTTTCGTTGGTACGGCGATCAAGGGGCAGCCAATTATGGCATGGCGGTTGAGTGTGCCCCTGCGGCTGCTGATCGCCTCGTCAGTTTAGTCATGAGTCTGGCGCGCGAGCAGCCAGGTCGGCCCGTGGTCTTAGTGGGTCATTCGCTGGGTGCGTATGTGGCGTTACTGTCCGCCGAGCGCTTAGCCGCTACCCGCGGTAGCCCAACGGTGCGGGCCTGTGTATTGGTTAATGGAGCTGTCCCTGCCGAAGCACTTGATGCCCAAGCCCCGTGGAAGGTAGCCGATTACGCACTCGGGGGTGAGCAAGTGATGGCAACCTTGATGCGAGCGCCTGAAACCGACTGGGCTACGCAGACCCAATTAGCCGACCCTGCTCTATGGTCAGCCCGCTGGGCTTCGCATTTCCCAGTCGGCGATTTGCGCCGTGGGTGTACTTGGGCAGATCGTTTCTCGCCCCGTCCTCGCATCATTAATCTTTATGCCCGGACCGAAGATGTTTTGTCGCCACCTGCCGCTCATTCAGAGTTTCAACCTAGATTGTTTGATGTCGCTAACCATGGGGCTTGGATTTTTCAGGAATGGCGGAAGGGACGGTTCACTAGTTCACTGACTAATCCCAGCCGAGCCCAAGCAGGTTGGGGCTACGCTCGCGACATTCAACGGCGCTTGCGCCGTCATGCGACTGCTACCGGCGAAGCCCAGCTCCAGCTTCGCCGCAGCGAGCCACTTTTTGCACCCTTCCGTGAGCCCGTTTTACTTCACCCTGCCGTGGGTGCCCGTGCGCCTGGTTCAGTCTCGGTAGCTCGAACCTTGCATGCTGCCGCAGGTTTAGGAAGCCGCGCTTTACCTCCAGGTGCGCAATGGACGGTCCGTGATGAGTTACTTGCCCATGCAATACCTGCTTTAAGTGCACCCGTAGGGAGTGGTCCGGTGGACGGCTGTACTAATTATCGTATGGATGGTGAAGGTATCTTCGATCCCCCTAAGATGGGTCTGCAGTCGTTTCCACTTGGTTGGCCAAGCGGTCTTGAGACGAGTGACCACCTCGAAGGGGCCGCGCAGGTTTGGCGTCACAGCGACTGGTGTCGCATCGCTTACCCCTATGTCTTCCCCGCTTACGCCTTTATTGTAAAAGAAACCCAACTCGCCCTTTCCTCACCATGATAGCTTCTCTCTTAATGGTTATCTTTGGGGCTGCCGTAACTACTGTTGAGGTCAAAGTGGTTGATGAGCTCGGTAACCCTTTGCCTAGCGCAAGCGTGCGCGCCAGTTGGATTCCAGAGGCAGCAAAAAATCCCTGGCACGCGCCTGCCAAAGTTATCCCACAAGTAATCTCAGTGAATGCTAAGGGTGCAGCCCGGCTTGAAGGACGGCACACGGGTTCACTCCTGATGATTGAAGCATGGGCGCCGGGTTATTTTAGATTAGTTCGGCGTCATCAGATGAACGCCGCACCACCCGAATTGCGTTTACTGGCCCGAGGGGTGCCTGTCCCTGGTCGTCGGGTTCAAGTAGTATTTAAACAGTTACCTCCTGTAGGTCAGGAGGTCGGCTTTGACCTTGAGCGGGGAAGTTGGCTGCCGCCTTTAGGAGTAGGGCAGGTGGAGGATATAAGAATCACGCTCTTAACCGAGGGTGTCTTACTGCGTTGGCCAGATCCTGAAACCGGTGTGCACGCCGTACCTGTACCAGGTAGCGAAGGCTATGCTGCCTCGCTAGGTTTAACCCACCCGCGTGATAGCTTATTTGAACTCACCCACCCTCGTCGGGCCCCGAGTGAGGGGTATGCTCGCGAGTTACAACTCCCCAATCCGCGGTTAGAACAGTATATTGTGCGCTTAAAGCGCGGCGACTTATGGGTCTATGCAGTCGTCAGTAGGGTTACCCATCTTCCTAAAGAGGGTTTTAGTTTAACCTATATCGTGGGTGAACCTACCGCGGGTGACTCCATCGAATTTATGCCGCCGACTGATCGTGAGGTCAGTCGTTGACCCGACCGCAAGTTCCTCGCAGTTTTTTTAGGTGCGCCAACGCCTTTATCTCATTTCAGGAATCACCCTTATCAGCCTACTCGCCTTTGGTACCGGCCGTTGGTCGGTAACGCCCGAGGAAAAAGCCGCTGCGACCGAGCCGATGCCCGTACCCGGCGAGCGCTCGCTTGAGTTGGCCCAAGTTCGCTTTGTCACCCTACGCCTATCCGCTACGGATGATGTCGCCGCACAAATTGGCGAAGCTGAAGCTACGGTGCGCCGTCGGCTGGGCGAAGCGGGGGTTTATGTTGTGCCTTTTAACCAACCCCACGATGCCGTGGTCTGGGCGCATATCGATGCCCACCACTTCCGCGCTTTCGATGCCCATGGCGTCGCTTCTGAGCTCCACTTAACCGCTGACCATAAGGTCCGGGTCGACGACGAACTCCGCGTTATCCCGCATGATATTTGGCAAGCCGACACCACACGCCTCGTGCAAAAGGAACTCATCCCGCGCGAAGTTGTGCAGGCCACCGATGAATTAGCTCAGCAACTCGCCAGTGCTTTACGTCGGGCCCGTTCGCTCGACCGCTAAGACTAACTGCGGGCTAGGGCGCGCGCTAAAGCCTCAAGTCCTTGGGTCAGGGTAGTGGGAGGCGTAATTAGACTTAAGACGACACAAGGTCCGACCTCAGGGCCGAGATCATAGTAGTGCCCAGGGTGTAAACTCACGCCTTCCTCAACCGCGCGTAAAGTGAGCGCTACTTCCTCCACGCCGCGTGGAAGTTGTAAGATTAAACTCCAGCCCGCTTTGGGGATGATGACTCCACAACCTATGCCCGAACCTTTATACCAAGCGTGCACCGCTTCGGCATTTCGTTTGCAACGCGCCTTTAACAACGTCCGCTTGGCAGGTGCCTGAGCCAGCAGGGCAGGGAGCGCGAGTTGCGCCGGCATATTCACCGATAAAAATGTATCTGCTAAGTGTGCCAAGCGCTCCATTGTCGCGCCCACCCAACTCGCCGGGCCCGCGACCGCTGACCAGCCCACTTTAAGTTGAGGAGTCAGTGCGACTTTCGATAAGCCCGACAATACGACGCGGGGGAATTCAGCCAAGATGTCCGATCCGATTAACGACTTCGGATTCGTATCATCCGTTCCGTAATCTAAGAAAACTTCATCCATCAAGACCGCACAACCCGAGGCAGCCTGCTTACAAGCTTGGGCGATAAGTTTAAGATCCGCTGTGTGGGGCGAATGACCGGTGGGATTTGCGGGTGCAATCACGACGATGGCCCGCGTACGTGCATTAGGCTTGAGGGTAGCCGCATCGATGGCCCAATGCGTCCCGTCCCATACGCAGCGATAGGGTCTGACCTCTACTCGTGCATGCGCCGCGAGTAGATTGATTAAGGGGTAGGCGGGTTCTGGGACGAGTAAGTTGTCGCCTGGTTCTGCCAACAATCGAAACCACCACGCATACGCTTCACTGGTCGAAGCGGATAAACCTATTTGCTCAATCGGTAAACGCGCGCCGCGTGCACTTAAGTAATCACGAATGGTCTCGCGGGCTTGCGGCAACCCTAGTGGGTCAGGCTCATGGCGCTCGCAACCAGGCAGGCCTAATAAGGGAGCCAGCTCCTTGTGTTCCCAGCCTAAGCCGACCTCAGCAGGGTTAGTGCAGATTAAATCTAAAATCGGCAGACCCTGCGTCCGACGAGCCTGCAAGGCACGCGTGAGTGAATTGACTTCAAACTCACTCATGACTCGGACTTTTTGCGATGAATTTGTCGTAGCGCCTCGTAGGTGGCGATGCCACAGGCGGTAGAAAGATTGAGCGAGCGCATCAGTTCGCGAGATGTCCCGAGCACGCGTGATTTCCCAGGTCGACCTGTGCCTAAAGCGGGTTCGCGCATCGCCGCTTCAGTTTCTTGAGCGAGCGAGGTAGGCGTTACGAATTGAGGAATGCGAATCCGAAACGCGGCGGGAATAGAATCGCGAACCGTATCTGGTACGCCCGAACTTTCCGAACCAAAGACCAATCCGTCACCTTCCGCAAAGTCGGCCTCCCAAAGCGAACGCGTTGCCTTGGTAGTTAAGAGCCAGAGTCTTTGGGGTCGGGCAGGGGAGGCAAGTAGGGCGGACCAATCCTTGTGGTGTTGGACATTTAGGGCGTGCCAGTAATCCATGCCTGCGCGCCGTAGTTTAGCATCGGTAATTTCAAAGCCGAGCGGATGGACTAAATGCAGGGCACAACCGGTGAGTGCAGCAACGCGCCCAATATTCCCGGTGTTCTGCGGAATTTCAGGTTGGTGCAGGATGAGATGAAGCACGGGTTTGGCATAGCCGCACAATCGCCAGCCGCCAAGGCAAAGGAAGGGCCCGCCCCATCCCTAGAGCGGGCCCTTTGGACTTTACCTCAGGCTTAGAACCGGCGGGTTACGCCCACAGCCACAACGCGCGAGGAGTGGATGGGGTTGG
This sequence comes from uncultured Enterobacteriaceae bacterium, assembly GCA_964510855.1. Lineage (GTDB taxonomy): Bacteria > Verrucomicrobiota > Verrucomicrobiia > Opitutales > UBA953 > UBA8828. Next base: position 12,879 of record CAZEDB010000008.1, read on the forward strand.
AGATGCCACCTTGAGGGCGGGTAGCGTAGTTTTTATCCATTAGCGGCTCGGTTACATGGAAGTGAACGCTCGTAGCCTTATTAGGCGTCCACGCAATGCCTGGCGTCACGCTTACATTGAGAACCGATGTCTCGAGGTCTTCTCTATAAGCGGAGTCGACCAGGCGTTGGGTATTTTTATCTCGATACTGACGTAGCACTGAACCTTGCAGCGTTAGGGCAAGCTCGCTGTTAATCGGCTGCCTAAACCCAGCGGTTAATGCTAGGGTCGTACCTGGACGGAACGTATCATCGCTCGCGACTGCGGCTTGACCGGTGAGTTGCACAAAGGCGGCTGCGCCTTCGTTCTCGCCCTGAGTCTCCGCGCGTACGCCTACAATGAGGTCGGTTGAACCCGTTCCCATTTGCAGGTAACGACGTGACACCGCACCAAGGTTTCCATCCGACTCACCCGTCGCCATCTTGACGCCGCCGATAATACCTAAGCCGTTCCAAGGCACTCTCGCGGTTAAGACTAAGTCGCCTAAGCCATTGTGCTGGGTGGTTGCGCCGGTGGAGGTTACGGTCAGAAGCCGTTCCACCCGAGGAATGGCTAAGGTCCATAACACGCCGTCGATTTCTCCCTCGATAGCCAAGGTTGTCAGGCGATGGCGGGCGGCAATGTGTGCATGGGCATCATTATCGCGCTCATCCTGATTGATGGTAGCGTGGGTGAGATCGACCGACCATTGGGTGTCACCGAGCGAACGCTCGAGTGAGGTGTCGAGCAGAGTTCGGGCACAACCACAAGGGCAGGCACTCGAAGCAGCCGCAGCCAGCAGGAGGGTTGAAGTTATGAAAGTTTTCATAGTTTTATCGGGTAATGGCGCTCCCATTCTGGGCGGGTTTCAGAATGGCGCGCCCTCGGACCGTTGGGTCACGAGAGTTTTTGAAAGTTTTCCGCCGGTTGCGCAGGTACCGCTGCGCACGGGGTTAAATCTAAACTAAGCGGGGCGGAGGGACGTCTACTTCCTTAGTTCGTCGTGTCGCTGTAGCATTTACCGGGCGCGCAAAGGTTTCCCGGGGTAGAATCCACCGAGGTAAAGAAAAGGTCGGGAGTTCAAGATCAGCCAACAAACGTTTTTCACTTCCTACCGGCGCTTGTTCTTGGCTCTGCTTCCGGCCTTCTCGCACGGTAATACAATGCTCACAGGGAGCGCCCGTTACCGCTTCGCGCCACGCTGCCTGAGCATTCATACGGTCTGAATTTTTCCACGCCATATGCGTCCAAGCTGCAAGTTGCAGACCGTCCCAAGCCAAGCCTGAAGCCACCAACCACCCTAAGAGGGAGGCGGCAACAGCACTAAGGCGAACCCATTTGGGCATGACTCCTTTTAGGTGAACTTTGGGCTCCGACCAATCTATTGTGCAAAACGGCAGCTTCATAAGAACCCGTGATGCCAAACTTAAGCCGTAGTTTGACGAAAAGGTCTTCCTGGCTGCCCGGGTAGGGATCGAACCTACGACCAAGTGATTAACAGTCACCTGCTCTACCACTGAGCTACCGGGCAGTTAAGGAAGGAGCCAAATACACCAGCCGCACCCCCCTGCTGTCAAACTGTAATCGATAACGGGGCGTGAGACAGCTCGGATTGGGGTGCACCTTACTTATAATTCCCAACTTCTTGTTATCGATGCTTAGGCTCTTCGTAACAATCAGGCCAATTATCCTAATTCAAGTAGTTCGTTAGGCCCCGTACATGAAGTAGGTGCGGTTAAATTTGGCCAGTAATCTGCGTTCGTTATACATCTCTAAAAGCCGAGCTTTGCGGTGGCCAAAGTACAAAGAGTACAGGCTTTTTGCTATCTATTCTGACCCATCAAGATTATGCCTAAGGCCTTTCCTGTGAGGAGTTTCCGCATTCTGCTTGCCAATATACCGTCTCAACCCCACTTTCAACCCTCCCAAGGTTACCACTTATGCGCGACGACTATCTCCGGCAGGCCCACAAAGTCATCACTGACGCCAACATTCTCATTAATGTGGTTTCGAAGCGCGTGAAGCAGCTTCGCAGCGGCCAACCCCCATTGGTTGATTCCTTAGAAAAACTTTCCCTCGAAGACATTGCGCTGCGCGAAGTTATTGAGGGTAAAATCACCTACGAGCTGCCTACAGAGGTTCAGGCGGCTAAGGCCTAAATCTTTAGGCAGCCCCAGGGCTGCCTCTGCCTGCCATGGGCGCGCGTCGGGAGCAACCAGCGACGCCCGAGGTCAGTAACCCCAAGGCGGGACGTGATTATTTTATCGGGCCGACCTACGAGGCCGGTATGATGTTGCGTGGCTCTGAGGTAAAATCTCTCAGACAAGGGCGTGCGAATATTGCCGATAGTTTTGTGCGCCTTAGTTCAAAAGGCCCGGTGCTTTATCGGGCTCATATTGCGGAATGGGATTTTGCCAACCGTCTCAACCACGATCCTTACCGTCCGCGCCCCTTGTTGATGAAGAAAGTTGAGATTCTTCGTATCACCGAAGAAGTGCGTTCGGGCGGTAAATCAATTATCCCGCTTAAAATTTATTTTAAACACGGTTTAGCCAAGGTGCTACTCGCGATTGGCACAGGTAAACGTCAGCACGATCGCCGGCAGGACATTAAAGAACGTGAGGATAAGCGCCTGATGCAGCGCGCCCTACACCGTCGTCGTTAAACTGCCTTTGGTGCCGGAATTCTCCACGTCAGGGCACGCCATAGCCATGGCGTGGCTTGCATGGTGCGTTCGATACGCTCGAGGTTACGGAAAAGAATCGGGTTGAGGGTGATTGAGAGTAGAGCAACCGCTACCAAGGCATTGTGACCATCGTTGTCCAAGAGCCCATTCGTCCGAGCGAGTTGCGAAACGATAAACGAGAACTCGCCAATTTGCGCTAGGCCTAGGGCGACGGTTAGTCCCGTGCGCACGGGGCGACCGAGTAGTGCTACAATCACTAAGGCGGCGAGCGGCTTTCCAATTACCACGATGCCAAGGCAAGACAGTGTTAGCAGGGGCTCGCGGAGTAAGAAAGCAGGTTCAAATAACATACCCACCGAAGTAAAGAAGAGCACACCGAAGGCATCGCGCATCGGCAAGATGTCGGCTGCGGCCCGTCGTGAAACCGGTGACTGGCCAATCAACATGCCCCCTAAGAAAGCGCCGAGTGCCATCGATGAGCCGAAGAGTGTGTAAGTGCCAGCTGCGACGGTAATCGCCATGACTAAGACGGTGAGCGTGAAGAGCTCGCGGGATTTGAGTCGCGTCACATGCAACATCACGCGCGGCAGTAGACGCGATCCTAGCCACAAGAGGACGCCTGCCATGGCCGCAAGCTTGGCAAGGGCGATAAATCCGAGCCATGCCAAGTCAACCAGCGAGGGTTCTTGTCCAGGCGCCGCCGCCAGTGTCGGTATAAGAACCAAGGCTACTACGGTTAAGATATCTTCGACCACTAGCCATCCTACCGCGACATGGCCTGCCTCAGATGAAAGCGCTTTGGCATCGGTTAAGACCCGAATAAGAATCACGGTACTCGCAACCGAGAGGCCGATGCCCAAAACAATGCCTGACTTGAGTGGCCAACCAAAGGCACTGGCAACGAGTATGGCCAGCAGGGTAGCCGCCGCCGATTGACCGATAGCGCCAGGTACTGCAGTGCGCCAAACCGCGATTAAGTCGTCGAGATGGAAGTGCATCCCCACGCCAAACATGAGCAGGATCACGCCTACTTCGGCTAATTGTTGGGCAAGTGCTAAGTCGCCCGTGTAACCCGGAGTGTGGGGGCCGATTAAGACTCCAGCTAGAAGGTAGCCGACAATAGGCGAAAGACCGATGCGTTGGGTGATAAGCCCGCATACCCAAGCCGCTGCGAATGCCGCAGCTAGGGTATAAATGAGCGAAACATCCTGCATCGGGCAAAACTGATGAGGCTTTTGAGTTGGGGTGCAAGCCCGAGAAAACGGTTTGCAGGTGCGAAGTCTTGGGTCATCCTAGCACGTATGCGTTTCTTGGTTCTCTTTGTGGCCGCACTGGCATCGGCACAAATTGTCCCGCCGCCGGGATCCTCGTTGCTGCACGCGGATATTGGACGTGACCATGGCTTCACTGAACTCGTGACGAATATCGCGCCTGGTTATGCTGCTGGCCTACAAATCAATGACTTCTCAGGCGGCATGGGTGAGCCCGATGTTACGAGTACGGTCGCGGTGCTCAGTCACTTAGTATGGCGGCGTAATACTCCTGACTCCCAAGCTAACTTTTATCTCTCAGCGGGATTAGGCGTAAATAAAATTGAAGCGGCTGAAACTGAACCCGGCGTAAGCACGGCTTTCCAAGTCGATTGGGAAACCCGCCGCCTCCACGCCGCTTTTATCGGACATTTGGTGTTTGGCGAAGCAATCGCCCAGGGTGAATTAAAGATTCACCTCGGCTTCGCTCCTTGGGTTGCTCCTTACGAAAAGGTAGCACCTTGGCTACTGCTCGAGATTTCGCGCGTGGTTGGACGTGAGGGTGACGTTGAGGTTGCTCCCATGCTCGTACTTATGTACCAAGCTTATCGCCTAGAAGCGGGGGCTAACTCCGACGGTCATCCCCGCGTCGCCCTGCGCTGGCTCTTTTAATTATGCGATACCTCCTCCTCTGTTTCTTACTTTCAAGCTGTGCGTCGCCGCCCCCAGCCGAAGGGTCGTACCCTCCGGGCCCCATCTACCAAGCGGTAGCCGAAGGCATTGTTTGTAATCACTGTGTAGCAGGCATTGAAAAAAGTCTCCGTACAAATCCCGCAGTAGTAAAAGTTTCTATCGATATGGATTTAAATATCGTGCGCGTTTTCACTCGGGCTGACCGTCCCTTCGATGCCGATGCGCTCCGACAAGCTTTGGTCGACGCCGGCTATAGCGTGCTCAATGTAGAGCAAGAATAAGATCCCTCGCTGCTTCTGTGCGTCTCTACTTTATCGGCATCTGCGGAACCGCCATGGGCAATGCGGCGCTCCTCATGCGCTCACTCGGGCATGAGGTGGTAGGTTCAGACACGGGCATTTATCCCCCGATGTCGGACCACCTGCGTAACGCTGGGGTACAAATCTTAGAGGGCTGGGATGCGGCTCGACTTGCTGCCCTTAAGCCCGACCTCGTGGTGGTGGGGAATATCGCCTCACGCGGTCACCCTGAAGTCGAATGGCTTTTAGAAGCCCGCGCTACACCCTATGTGTCGCTCCCCGAACTCCTTCGCACCCGCTTGCTTTGCGATCGAGCCAACTTGGTCATCGCGGGTACTCACGGCAAAACCACCACGACTTGTATGGCCGCCTACTTGCTTAAGGCCGCCGGCGCGGATCCGGGTTGGCTGGTAGGCGGGGTGCCGCGTGATTTACCCGACAGTTGTTATGTTGGCCACAAGGGCGGACCTTTCGTGATTGAGGGCGATGAGTATGACTCCGCCTTTTTCGATAAGCGCAGTAAGTTTATTTCCTACCTGCCGCGTATTCTTGCGCTCAACAATGTTGAGTTCGACCACGCTGATATTTTCCGCGACCTCGAAGACGTCTTACGCACTTTTTCGCACGGTATCCGACTAGTGCCGCGTGACGGGTTCTTGGTTGCGAATGGCGATGACGCCCATGTCACCCAACTTCTCCAAGGGGTTGATTTTTGTCAGGTGGTACGGGTTGGCACATCTCCTAACCACGATGCGGTGATTGCAGACTTTAAAGAAGACGCCGCCGGCACGTCATTCCGGCTGCTCTGGCAAGGTCGCGAATGGGGCCGCGTTCAATGGTCGATTCCCGGTCTCTTCAACGCCCGTAATGCGGCCATGGCAGCGGTCTCAGCAGGGCTCTTACTTAACCCCCAAGACCCCACCCGCTTAAGTCTCGCCCCTCTGGCAACCTTTCAAGGCGTGCGCCGCCGTCAGCAAATCCTCGTCAATCGACCGGAGCTTACCGTCATCGAAGACTTTGGCCATCACCCCACGGCGATTGCCTGTACCCTAGAATCGCTCCGCGCTCGGTTTCCTCAGCACGAGCTTATCGCTTGCTTTGAGCCGCGTAGTAACACCGCGGCGCGTAATGTCTTACAAGCAGCTTTTCGTGACGCCTTGGGCTTGGCAGACAGTTTGCACCTCGTCGCCCCGCACCGCGCGGAGCGTCTAGGCAACGAACGCTTTGATAGCGAAGGCGTAGCCGCCCAGTTGCGTGCAAAGGGACGGCGCGCCTTGGCTTCCGTCGATACCCCCGCACTCCTCCTTGGTTTAAGAGACGAGGTGCGGAGTCTGAAAAAGCCTGCCTGTGTAATCTTTTTCTCCAACGGCGCGTTCGGTGGAGTTATCAGCGAGTTCGCTAACTCCTACCGCTAAAAAATTAGCCAACTTAGTTTCAGGCTCAGTGACTTTTAATTAGTCGCTGAGACCGAGCCAATGCCTCGCTTGGGCACAGTCTTTTTTAATTTGGGCTTTGAGCGCGGCTAAGTCCGCAAAGCGTTGTTCGCCTCGCAGACGTGAAAGCCAGCGCACCTTAATAAAGTCACCGTGAGTAGGCGGCGTTGAGCTCGGCCTTAGTAGATGGGCTTCGAGTTGAGCCGCTACTGGCGTTGCCTCAACGGTGGGGCGCACGCCCCAGTTGATGATGGCAGGTTCAGCGGTGCCATTTTGGGTGAGTACTTCGGCGACATAAACGCCGAAGGCGGGTAAAAGTTCGGGAGCCCAGGCTAAGTTGAGCGTGGGGAAGCCAAGGGTTTGTCCTAACTGTCGACCTGGTTGAATTTTACCCGAGGCTTCGTACGGGTGCACCAGCATTTCATTGGCCAAGTCGAGATTGCCTTCGCGCAGGGCGGCGCGAATACGCGAGCTGCTCGCAGGTTCGCCGTGTACTTGCACGGCGGGTACGGCAGTAACGCTTATACCCTTGGGCTTGCCCTGAGCTGTAAGTAGAGTCGGCTCGCCTCGTCGTTGATGGCCAAAGCGAAAGTTCTCTCCGATATGGATCGAGCGACAATCAGGAAACTCCGCTTGTAACCAAGCGAGATAGTTTTCCGCTTCGATCGCGCGATGGGCGTGATCGAACGGTTGATAAACGATGCGTTGGGCACCGGCTTCACGCAGGCGCTGATCTTTGTCGCTCGCACTAAGTATGAGTTGGGTCGGAGCCTCAGGTCGGAGCAGGCGACTGGGGTGGGGGTCAAAGGTAAGAGCCACCACGGAGCCACCCTCGGTGCGTGCAGCCGCGGTAGCAGAGGCGAGTACCGCGCGGTGCCCAGCATGGACGCCGTCAAAAACTCCAATCGCCACATGACTCGCCATTTTAAGCGGGGATAATCTCCGTTACCTCTTGGAGGCGTTGGTGTCGCCCTGCGGTATCGAGCGCCGCTAATTCATCTAAGGTTGCCGCCCCAGCAGCGAGCAAGGTCCCCGAAGCAGTACGACGCAACGCACTCAAGTGCCCCACGGTTCCGAGGCGTTTGGCGAGGTCATATCCGAGCGTGCGCACATAGGTACCTTTGCTGCAGTGTACGCGAAATACCAGACGAGGATTTTCCCAACTCAGTAATTCAAAACGGTGCAGGGTAATTTGCCGTGCTGCCCGGGCAATGGTTTCACCACGGTGGGCGAGGCGATAGAGCGGGATACCGCCGATTTTTTTGGCGGAGTGCATCGGAGGCGTCTGGTCTTGTGGGCCCAGCATACTACGCATGGCGGTTTGAATCGCCTCAAAGCTCAGAGCGGGCACGTCGGCTGTCAGGATAACTTTGCCCTCTGCGTCTTGGGAATCGGTTTCAATGCCGAGCGTAAGTTCGGCCTCGTAAGTTTTGTCCTGGGCCATGAGTTGATCACTAGCCTTGGTGGCGCGCCCAATTAAAATAATTAAAAGTCCGGTCGCCATCGGATCGAGCGTGCCGGCATGCCCCACGCGTCGCGTTTGATAGAGGCGGCGGATTTTATCCACCACATCATGCGACGTCGGTCCGCGGGGTTTATCCACGCGCAACACGCCATGAGGCTCGTCGGCAGGGCCCGACATTACGGTAGGCGCTCGCGTAAGTGCGCCGCAATCGTGGCTAAGATACGGGCACGATCGCGTTCGAGGGTGGCCCCTAAACAATTAAATCCTGCGGCAAGACGATGACCACCCCCGTTGAGTTTCGCCGCTAAGAGATCGAGACGAAGTTCAGGGTTCTTGCCGCGTAAGCTGCCTTTGACGCCATCCTCGCCTTCTTCCAGTAAGACCGCGATATCCACCCCCGCAATCGAGCGGGGGAAATCGACTAAGCCTTCTTTGTCTTCTTTCGAGGTGCCAGTGCGGGCGTAGAGATCGCGCGGGATTTCTCCGACGGCGATGCGGCCGCCTTCGGTTAAGTGCATGCTGGCGAGAAACGCCTGCACGAGTTTGAATTTTCCGGGCGATTCACTTTCGAACACGCGCTCGGTGGTTAGGGCAGGTGAGGCACCACGGCGAATCAGCCCAGCGGCAACTTCGAGCACCTCGGGGCTAGTCGAACGGAAACGGAAACTCCCGGTGTCGGTCACGATACCTAAATAAAGTGAGGCAGCAGTCGCGGCATCGATGGGCCAACCTTTTGCCAGCGCGGCGTGAGCGAGAACATGGCAAGTAGCCGCCGCGTCTTCGACCACCGCATTGACCTCGGCAAAATCATTATTGGAAACGTGGTGATCAATATTCCCTGCCAACTTACCATAGGGCTCGGTCAAGTGTGACCCGATGCGTGACAGGTCGGCACAGTCTACGGCCAGGCCAAGTTCGTCTGCCCGGCGCACAAAGCCTTCTTCTGTGTCATAGGTTAAGCCCGCAACATAAGCGGTGAGGTTAGGTGGGGTGCGGTGACGATTCACGCAGCGGGCGTCAGCCCCTAAGGCTAAAAGGATGCGGCAAAGCGCGGTTTGTGAGCCAATACAGTCCCCGTCTGGTCGCATATGCCCCAAAACGGCGACTTTCCTGCCTTTAAGCCCCCGGATGAGTGGGTCCAGGATATCGGCGGCTTGATTGAGGGTGAGGCCCATAGGTTGTTCACAAAAAGCCCCAATCGTAGCAAGGCAAAGGCAAAGGTAATCCTTTCCCGCATCCGCTTGCCCCCCGGCAAACCTCTCGCAAACTTTGGCACGCTCCCAGCAATACCCCTTTACCATGGACAAAGATAAAAACGGCAATTTCTCCCCCCGGGCTCGCCGGGTGGTCGAACTCGCGCGGGTTGAGGCCCGTCGCTTTCATCACAACTACGTCGGTACCGAGCACATCCTCCTTGGCCTAATTAAATTGGGAGAAGGCGTGGCGGTCAATGTCTTGAACCGCATGGGGGTGGAGCTCAAGCGCGTCCGTGATCTCGTCGAGCGCAATGTGGGCAAGGGTCCTGAAGAAGCCAAGGCACCCGATAATCTCCCTCTTACCCCACGCGTGCAGAAAGTTTTTACCTACGCTCGCAGTGAAGCTGCTAAGCTCGGCCATGCCTATGTTGGCACCGAGCACATTCTTTTAGGTCTCTTGCGTGAAGGTGAAGGCGTCGCTGCCAAAGTTCTGACTGAGCTTAACATTGATATCGAGCGTTGCCGTTCAGAAATCTTGGCGCAAATCCAGCCCGAGGAAGGGCAGGGTGGGGATGAGAGCGGTCCTTCAGCATCAGGTCCTGGTGAGTCTGAAGAAGAACCACCCGCACGAGCAGAGAGTGGCCGCCCCGCGCGCGGTGAACGCTCGTCCTTACTCAAAACCTTTGGTCGCGATCTGACGGAACTCGCCAAAGCGGGTGAGCTCGACCCGGTGATTGGCCGCCGCGATGAAGTTCGCCGCGTCATTCAAATCCTTTGCCGCCGTACAAAAAATAACCCCATCCTGATTGGTGAAGCTGGGGTGGGTAAGACGGCGATTGTCGAAGGTCTTGCTCAAGAAATCGCGGCGGGATCTGTCCCTGAAATCCTGCACGACCGCAAAGTTGTTACCCTCGATATGGCTTTGATGGTAGCGGGCACTAAATACCGCGGCCAATTTGAAGAGCGCATTAAAGGGGTGATGGACGAAATTAAGCGGGCCAAGAACGTCATCCTCTTTATCGACGAAATCCACACCATCGTCGGTGCCGGCGCCGCCGAAGGTGCCATGGACGCCTCAAACATTCTTAAGCCCGCCCTCTCGCGCGGTGAGATTCAGTGCATCGGTGCGACCACGCTTTCGGAGTTCCGTAAGCACATTGAGAAAGATGCCGCCCTCGAGCGCCGCTTCCAATCGGTTAAGGTCGACGATCCTTCGCCCGAAGATGCGGTGCGTATTTTACGCGGTATTCGTCACAAGTACGAAGAGCACCACAAGTGCGAGTATACCGATGCTGCGATTGAGCAGGCCGTCCGCTTGTCGCACCGTTATATTACCGCTCGCCACTTACCTGACAAAGCCATCGACGTGATGGATGAAGCGGGCGCACGTGCTCGCATCCGGGCGCTCAACATTCCGCCCGAAATTGAAAAGCTTCAGGCTGGCATTGAAGCCGCCGTGGCCGAGAAGGAAGATGCCTCACGTCGGCAAAAGTTTGAAGAAGCCGCCGCCCTGCGAGATAAAGAAAAGAAACTTCGGGCCGAGCGCGAACAAGTACTCAATGCCTGGAAGGCTAAGCGCGATGAAACTAAAGTCATCGTGGGTGAAGATGAAATTCTCGCTATCGTAGCTGATTGGACGGGTGTGCCCTTGGCTCGGATGGAGCGTAAGGAAGCCCAGAAGCTGCTCGACCTCGAGCGTGATTTACAAGGTTCGGTCATTGGCCAAGACAAAGCCTGCGAGGTGGTTGCGCGCGCGCTGCGTCGTTCCCGCGCCGATCTCAAAGACCCACGCCGCCCCATTGGCTCGTTCCTCTTCCTCGGTCCTACCGGGGTGGGTAAGACCTTGCTCGCGCGTACCTTGGCCGAGCGCATGTTTGGTGAAGCCGACTCGGTTATCCAAATCGACATGTCGGAATACATGGAGAAATTTGCGGTCTCGCGTCTCGTCGGTTCGCCTCCTGGTTATGTGGGTTACGAAGAAGGCGGTCAGCTCACCGAACAGGTGCGCCGTAAGCCTTACTCGGTTGTCCTCTTCGACGAAATTGAAAAGGCCCACCCCGATGTAGTCCAACTGCTCTTGCAGGTTTTAGAAGATGGTCGTCTGACCGACTCGCTCGGACGCACCGTCGACTTCCGTAATACGATCCTCATCCTTACTTCCAACGTTGGTGCCGATGTGTTGCAGCGTAACTCCTTCATGGGTTTTGACACCGCTGCGGACGCTACCCGCGATTATGAGAAGTTGAAGGAGCGCATCCTCGAGGAAACCAAGCGCGCGTTTAAGCCGGAATTTCTTAATCGCCTAACCGACATTGTCATCTTCCAACAGCTCGGCAAAGAGCACATGCATCGCATCGTCGAGCTTGAGCTCGCCAAAGTTACTAAGCGCTTGGTCGATCTCGAAATCACCCTGCAAATCTCCGACGAAGCCCGTAGTTACTTGGTTGAGCATGGGTGGGACGAAAAATACGGTGCGCGCCCTCTGCGTCGTGCGGTCGAGCGTCACCTCGAAGATCCTCTCGCCGAAATCGTCTTGCGCGGTGAACTCCGCAAGGGCGAACCCATCGTGGTTGGGGCCTCCCCTGAAGGCTTAACCTTCATTCAACCCGAGGCGCCTAAAGAGGCGGTGAAGGAAAAGCCTAAGCGCGAACCTAAGGCTCCGAAGGAACCTAAGGAGCCCAAGGAGCCTAAGGCTTAACCTTCATGCTACGTGCCACGGCATCTTTGCTCGCTGCCTGTGCGGTGGGCATGGGTGCTTTTGGTGCGCATGGTTTGAAGCAGCATTTTTTAGATAAACCCGCTGCTGGCGGTTGGTGGGAAACCGCTACTCTCTACCTACTCGTGCATGCGATTACGGTCGCTGCTTTAGCCTCAACCAGTCGGGTCGCCGGTTATTGTATGTTGATCGGAGCCTTTATTTTTTCCGGTACGCTTTATGCCATGGCCTTAGGCGCACCAACTTGGCTAGGTGCCATTACCCCCCTGGGCGGTACCGCTTTAATCTTAGGTTGGCTGGTTTTTGCTTGGGATAGTTTCCGCAAGAAGACCGAGGAGAAAGCAGGATCATAAGGACATCGGGATTCTTAGCCCAGAATCCTCGCCTGCCTTAAATCCCCTTGCCAACGGGTGTCGCCTTACTTTGCTTGAGGCCTTGGTATTAACTTTTCGGGAGTATAGCTCAGTTGGTTAGAGCGCCTGCATGACATGCAGGAAGTCGTAGGTTCAAGTCCTACTACTCCCACCCTTTTAACCCCATCTACCCCAGGCCTTTTAGCTCGGGGTAGATGGGGTGGATTCCAAGGATTAGACTTCAGATGAAAGACTTCTGATGAAAGAGGGGTTTAGGAGCCTGGCGACCCGTCTTACTTACTTGGTGATGAGCCTGAAGTTTTGTTTTAATTTTTAATTGCCCCCCACCGCCGCTAACACCGCTAATACAACTCTTCTTCTCTCCCTCATCTCGTATCTCTCATCCCCTCTTCCTTTTTTTAATTTTTAATTCTTAATTTTTAATTTCATCCCCTTTTTACATTCTACCTTCTACTTTCTACCAATCCCCCTCTCCCATGTCCTCCTCCACCATCATTGATATCAAAGCCCGCGAAATCTTAGATTCGCGCGGCAACCCCACCATCGAAGTCGACGTCGTACTCGACTCGGGCATCGTTGGTCGCGCTGCGGTTCCCTCGGGCGCTTCTACCGGCACCCACGAGGCTCATGAACTGCGCGATGCATCCGTCCCGGCCAAGTCTTTCGCCAAAGGTGTTGATCCTAAGACCCGTTACAATGGCAAGGGCGTGCTTAAAGCCGTCGCTAACGTCAATGAAATCATCGCCCCTGAGCTCGTGGGCTTCGACACCATTGACCAACTCGGTCTCGACCACGCTATGCTCGCACTCGACGGCACTAAGACCAAATCGAAGCTCGGTGCGAATTCGATTCTTGGTGTCTCCATGGCTGCGGCTCATGCTGGTGCTAAAGCTCGGGGCGTGCCTCTCTATCGCTACATTGGCGGACCTAACGCCAAGTTGCTCCCTATTCCTCTGATGAATATCATGAACGGCGGTGCGCACTCCGACGCCCCCGTGGATATCCAAGAGTTCATGGTCGTACCCAGCGGCGCGCCTTCCTTCCGCGAAGCGCTGCGCATGGGCACCGAAATTTTCCACGCGCTCAAGAAAGTTCTTAAGAGCCAGGGCCTCTCCACTTCAGTCGGCGACGAAGGTGGCTTTGCTCCTAAGGTAAAGTCTAACGAGCACGCCCTCGAGTGCATTGCCAAAGCGGTTAAAGACGCAGGCTTCAAGCTCGGTAAAGATGTCTTCCTGGCCCTCGACGTCGCGGCTTCCGAGTTCTTCGATGCGAAGACGGGCAAGTACACCTTCCACAAGTCCGACGGCTCCTCGCGCAACGCCGAGCAAATGATCGCCTTCTATAAAGACCTCCAAAAGCGTTATCCCATCGTTTCCATCGAGGACGGCTTCTCTGAGGCGGATTGGACGGGTTGGAAGAAGGCTACCGACGCTATGGGTGCCACTACCCAGCTCGTGGGCGACGACCTCTTCGTCACCAACACTGAGTTCTTAGCTCAGGGCATCGCCACCAAGACCGGTAACTCGATTCTCGTGAAGGTTAATCAAATCGGTTCCCTGACCGAAACCTTCGACGCCGTACAAATGGCGCAGCGTGCTGGTTATAGCGCCATCATCTCGCACCGCTCGGGTGAGACGGAAGACGCTACGATTGCTGACATCGCTGTGGCGCTCAATGCGGGCCAAATCAAGACGGGTTCGCTCTGTCGCTCCGACCGCGTTGCGAAGTATAACCAACTGCTTCGCATCGAAGAAGAGTTGGGCGTGCACGCGCAATACGCGGGTGCCGTTACAGGTTGGAAGGCTTAAGCGCCTTTTAGACCTGGTTCAACGCAGCCCCGCTTCGGTGGGGCTGTTTTGTTTAAGGCCTTAAGTGTTAGCGGTCTTTGCTCAGCTTAAAACGCACGTTACCCAAGTCATCGTGCTGTCGAATCACTAAGGTTTTTGCATTAAGACTAAGACTCGCAAAGCCGAGATGTTGGCCTTGATAAGGTGACGACTCGCGCCGGCGAATGCCGCGCACCTCAGAGCCATTACCTGAGATTAATTGTAAGAGGCCGTTGCGCTGAATAACTTCCGGATGATGGTCGTGGCCACTTGCGTAGAGATCGACTTTTCCGCGGAGTAATACCGGCACGAGCTCGCGTTGAATGTCGGCGCTATCGCCGTGGAGTCCGCCCGACCACGCGGGGTGGTGGCCAATCACAATGCGCCAAGTAATTCCGGTTTCTGCCAATTCGCGCTCTAGCCAAGCTAACTGGGCTTGGGTGTCTTGTTGGCCGGCGTCGGAGTGACCTTCGGCATGGTAGCGGCGAATGAAGGGTGAGGAGTCGGTGAAGATAAACTTAGCGGTGCCGCCACCGGGGAGTTCTACTTTGCGCGACCAATAGCGTGCAGGCAGGGTCCATCTGCCCGACCCTTTGCGCTCTGCGGCATAGTCTAGGACCCCTTTAACCGAGCCCATGTACTCGTGATTGCCTAAGCTGACCCAGAAGGGGACCTGTAAGGACGGGGCGGCGTAGATTTCCTCAAAGGCTTCTCTAAGAATGGGCTCGTTGGCGGTTAGGGGACCCTTTTCGTAGAAATTATCTCCTAAAGTTATGATTGCCAATGGTTTAAGTTCATTTCCAGCCTTAGCCATGCCTTCGGCTACGGCCATTTGACCGGCCCGCCGTGAGTCGATCGTCTCGCGCCCCCAATCACCCAGCATCAGGAAGTTGACCGAGTCTTGGGCAAGGGCAGCGACGCCGCTCAGGAGGAGCCAAGTTGAGAGGAAAAATAGGGGTCTCATAGTCAGCTTAAGTACCAAAGTTTTTTGCCAGCGAATTGAGCAAAAGCCAGCATTTTAGGCTTGGTTTAGCCCAATAAGTCGCCTTTGTTTCTCGTTCTTATTCATACCATGCGTTTCACCAAATCCCTCCTCGTCGCCGCTGCCCTCGTTGGCGCAACCACTGCAACCACTAAGGCGTACGATCTTTACGACTCGAATTGGAATTACAGTCAGCCCAGCATGAATTTTAGCGAATCGATTGGTAATGATTATTGGGATACCGAATGGGCCACGCTCACTTCGCCTCGTAACTCGTTCTTCCTTTTCTCTCCTAATACAAACGAAACTGATCTCGTTAATGCCGGCGTCTATCGCGGCATTCAGGGTTCCTTCAGCTGGAGTGGTAATGAGTATGATAACTGGCCATCTTACGACCCAGCTTATGTCGATGGTGAACTCGTTACTGGGGTCGCAGGTGTATTTAGCGCTGACTATCGCTACGACTTTGACAGCGGCAATTTTACCAGCGGAACATACTTTTTCGATAGTCGCGATACGACCACTAACTTAGCTATCGGCCAGAACGCTTATGGAATCGATTACGATACAGACGGTGACAATGGTGGCTCTAGTGTCTCCGGCGAGTTGACCGTTTATGAACGCGAGGTTCAAGTAGCGCGTACGGGTTCAGGCGACCAAGGCGCTAACGCCTTCACGGCCTTCCAGTTCGACAACTCTGAGACCCTTTCGGGCACTTTCTACAACGGCACTACTTTCATTGGCCGCAATGTGCTTCCCACCGCTTATGCCTTCTCTGATGGAGAAGGTAATTATGGTCCGAGCCTAGCTGGCTCGGTCGTAGTTGTGGCCGACATTGCCCTCGGATTCTTTGATGACGAAGGTCTCTTTGCTAAAGACGGTGGCTGGCTCGACATTCGCGGCGACCTTACCCTCGGCGCAGACGGTACCATCTACATCCGTGACGGCGAAATCACCTCCAATATTTATACACATTACTACACCCCTGGTACCTACGACATCGCTGGTAGGTTAGCCATTGAGACCGGTATTCTTTCCGTTCGCGAGTACTTTGCTCAGGACATGATTGCTACCTGGAACCAAACCCTTGGTTTCCGCGACGGTGCAGAGAACGACAACCGTCTCGTGCTCCAAGGCATGGGCTACGGTTTCGACGGCGAAGGCTTCTTTGGCCCAGAAGGCTCAAGTTTCGGTGCCCTCCGCAGCATCACGGGCGATAACGTTCAAAATGGTAACATCTCAGTCATTGGTGATGGCGAAGGCTTTGGCCCCTTCATTGATGGCGCTGTTATCGGTACGGATGTTGGATCTACCTTAACCATCAATGGCACTATTAACGGCCTGAACAGTGAAAACACTGAAGGTGGCGCTGATTTGGGTTACAACAGCATCGGTAACACCACTCAGAACGGTCGTATTCTCTCGGGTATCAACAATGTCTATAAGTTGGGTACTGGTGAGTTGCTCATTAATTCCTCCAATACCTTCACCGGTAATCTTGAGGTTGAAGAAGGTAGCGTGCGCATCACTAACTCGGGTGCCCTCGCAGGTGATTCGGGTGACACCTTTGTCGAGAGCGGCGCTTCGCTCGTCCTTGACGTGGTTTCCCCTGCAACGGGCCTCTCGCTCGTCGATGATATCCATATCACAGGTACCGGCCAAGTTGGCGTAGGCGGTGCACTTCACAACAAGTCTGGCACTAATTCAACAACCGGTAACCTCTGGGTAATCGATGGCGATGACATTGCCGATTTACCTGCATCAGGCACCGTCACTGTGGCTGCTAGCAGCTCACTCACCGTCGCTAATTTGCGCGGCGGCTCTACTTCTAATACCATCACCATCGATGTTGCTGGTTCTGGCTTAACCGCTGGTGCCTTTAACGTCTTGGGCAATACGGGTGCACTTGATAACATCATTAAGAATGGTTCAGGTAATGCTGAAATTAACCAGTTATCTTCCGAGCTCGATGACCTCCGTGTTAACGCAGGCTTTATGCTCATTAAGGGGAGCGAAGATTCGGCGGCGGATAATATCTACGACCAACTGGAAATCTTCGGCACTGTCGACGGCACCAATACCTCAATTGGTTCAGTCGAGATTCGTGGTAACCACCACTACGGTGAATTCGACACCACTGACATCAATGTTCTCATCAAGGGCAACATCACGGTCCATTACAATTATGACGGTGATGATATTGACCTTAATAACTATTCCGTGGTCACGCTTGATGCCGGTGCTACCTTTAACACTACCGGTTTTGATGTTGATGAATGGTCAGTTGGTGGAGACTTAGAGGAAAACTCTAAGTTTATCATTAAGGGTACTTTCAACGCCCTTGATGACACCTTCCTCGATCTCGACGATGATGCTACCCTCGACATCCGCGCTGGCGGCGTCGTGAACTCCCGTGTTGTTGCCGACGACGACTCAATCGTAACTATCGCAGCCGCTGACGGCGAAGGCCTCGCTGCTGGGGTACTTAATGGTAATGTTGAAGCTTACGATAGAGCTACCATTACCCTCAACGGTGTCATCAATGGTGACGTTGAGACTTACGGTAATGCTACTCTTACGCTCGGCGCCAACGCTGTGCACAACGGCGATTATGATACCTATGGTAACTCCACTATCATCATCAATGGCACCATCGATGACAACGAGGATAACTCCTTCGGTCAGAATATTAACCTCAGTGGTAACGGTACCCTTAAGGGTTCGGGTACCATTGGTGGTGATCTGACCCAAACCGGCGGCCGCGTTGCCCCTGGTAACTCAACGGATGTTCTCACTGTCCTCGGCAACTACTCGATTAATGCTGGTTCGCTCCAAATTGAAATCGGTGGCACCGAGGGCCCTGGCAACGATCCTGATGGTAATGATCAACTCGCTGTCAATGGTACCGTCACCGTCGGTGGCACTGCCGTCCTAGACTTCGAGCCTTACAACGGCTATGAGTCGACCCGGGGTGGCGTCTTCCAGATTCTCGCTACCGACACCGGTGCAGCTCGTGCCACCATCGGCACCTTCGACACCGTTGACCTCACAGGTCTTACGGCTCGTGTGTTGTTCGACCACTCAACCGGTAAGGCCTATGGCACTAATCTCATCAAGGGTGTTAATGGTGATACCTTTGCCTTCTATGGTGCCGGTAACGCCAATCGCTCTGAAATCGGTCGTGCCCTCTGGATGGAGTCCATCGCTTTAGACAACAGCGAGGAGGACGACAACTATGGCTCAGGTGTCATCTTGGATCCTTTAGAGGAGTTTGAGAACGATGGCCAAAAGGTCTTCATCCTTACTCAGACCAATGAAGATTCGGGTGAAGAAGAGTCTACCGCTCTCGGCTCTGCCGCTGTCTCGGTTCTCGCTGCTGCTGACGTTGGCGCTGCCCTCGATGCCCTCTCCCCTGAGGCTTTCGTAGGTATCTCCGAGCTCGGCGTGCGCGTAACTCGTAACTTCGCTCAGCTTCCTGCCACCAAGCGCAAGTTGGCTGCTACCAATGAGTGGGACTTCTCTATCGGCTATGCCGGTGAGCAAATCACCTCTGACGGTACCTCGGCCTACAACAGCTACAAGGTCAGCAGCGACCAAGTGCACCTCACCGCCGCTCGCGATCTCTCGGCTAACCTGCGCCTCACCCTAGCTGCCGGTATCGATGATGGCGAAGTCGGTGCCGCTGGTTTCAGCGCTGATACCGATACCCAGGCCTTCGGCTTAGGTCTCTCCTTCATCCCTGCAAGTAAGGGTTGGACGGCTGACCTCGGTGTGGCCCTTACCCGCACGGATTGGACTGCAGCTCGTGGTGCAGCCCAAACCCAGCAAGACAACCAAGACGGCCTCGGTGTCGCTCTTCGTGTCTCACTGGCTCCTACGGTTGACGGTGCTCTGAGCTACGCTCCTTACCTCGGTCTCTCATTCGCTACCCAAGACATGGGTTCTGTGAGTGAAGATGCTACCGCAGCCGGCGTCGGTGTCGGCTTCGACGGTTATGAGCGTGATTCCCTCGTTTCAGAGCTTGGCCTCAAGGCTGAGTATGCCGTCAAGCCTGGTACCACCATTACGGGCGTAGTGGCTTGGGAGCATGACTTCGAGAACAGCGGTGAAACCACCCTTAACAATGTTGAGTTCACTGATGACGGTGTAACCGATACCCGCTTCGCGGTGACCTCCACCGGCTTCGGTGCAGACATCTTCCGCGTCGGTGTCGGTGTCCGCGTCGACCTCGGTGCTAAGGCTGCCTTCTCGCTCGGTTATGACGCCCTGATCTCTTCGGAGTCGAAGTCCGGTCAAGGCATCAAGGCTGACGTCGCCTTCCGCTTCTAATCTAGAAGTTTAAGCGACTGCCGAAGGGCCGCCTGAAAAGGCGGCCCTTCTTGTTTGCCGTTGAGACTCTCCGCAAGCCCTACAACTTTGCTGCTGTGACGCCTTACCTTACCTCCCGCAAACCTGAGCTCCTGAGCGAGTACCGCGATGGCCTCTTAAACAATGTCCTCCCTTTCTGGCTGCAGCACGGCCTAGATCGTCAACACGGCGGCATGCTCACCGCCCTAGGTCGTAAGGGTGAGCTCCTTGACTCCGATAAATCCGTCTGGTTCCAAGGTCGCTCGGCTTGGACCTTTGGGGTGCTCCATAACACCGTCGAGCGCCGGCCCGAGTGGCTCGAAGCCAATCTCTCGTGCGTACGGTTCTTGCGCGACAAATGCGGTTCCCCCTCCGGTAAGCTTCATTTCACCGTTACCCGCGAGGGCAACCCCTTGCGTATGCGCCGCTATGTCTTCTCGGAGTGCTTCGCCGCTATTGGCTATGCAGAGGCCTTCCGTGCTACGGGCGAGGCTGAGTGGAAAGACCGCTCCCTCGCAGCTTATGATACCTTCTTAAAGTTTAATCGTGAGGCTGGTCACATCCCCGCCAAGAGCTTCCGTCCGGCCCGAGGCTTATCGCCTCTGATGATGACCCTCGTTACCGCCCAAGATATGCGTGCATGTCTTGGTGATGTTGCCGTGCGCGGCAAAACCCTCTCGCAGTGGGCTGAGGTCGCCATCGATGAAATCATCCGCTTCTTTGTTAAGCCCGAACTCAAAGCCGTACTCGAAATGGTCGGACCTCAGGGTGAGATTTATGACCACTTCGATGGGCGCCTCCTGAATCCTGGCCACGCCATTGAGGCCGCATGGTTTATCTTACGCGAAGCCCGCCGCACCGGTAATAAAGACCACGCCAAGACTTCGCTCGATATGCTCGATTGGATGTGGGCGCGCGGGTGGGACAAACAACACGGCGGCTTACTCTACTTTACCGACCTCCACGACAAACCCATCCAAGAATACTGGCACTTCATGAAGTTTTGGTGGCCCCACAATGAGGCCATCATTGCGACTCTCCTTGCCCATATTCACACCGGCGATGCCAAGTATGCCGAGATGCACCGTCAAATCCACGACTGGTCTTACGCCCACTTCCCTGATCGTGAAAACAGCGAGTGGTACGGCTACCTTGATCGCGCTGGTAAACCTACCTCTGAGCTTAAGGGTAATATGTGGAAGGGGCCCTTCCACATGCCTCGCCAAAAGTATGTCTGCTGGCAGTTACTCGAGGGGAGGTATGAGTAGGCGGGTGTAGAAAGTAGAAGGTAGAAAGTAGAAGGAAATAACCGAAGAACGAATAGGAAATTAAAAATTAAGAATTAAAAATTAAAATAAAGTCAGG
>CAZEDB010000008.1:33628-40077 GCA_964510855.1 uncultured Enterobacteriaceae bacterium
CGAAGAACGAATAGGAAATTAAAAATTAAGAATTAAAAATTAAAATAAAGTCAGGATTTTTCCTTTCATCCAAAGTCTTTCATCTGAAATCTACCCCGTGTAGTGCGGTTTATCTTTCTTTTGAAGTCTTTCATCTGAAGTCTACCCCGGGTAGTGCGGTTTCTCCGAAACCGCTTCGCTACCGTGGGTAGGGAGGGTGCTACGCAACCTCCGGGCCCAATGCTAATCACCCCTTAACACCGCTAATATTGAGATTAGAGATAAGAGATTAGCGATTAGAGATAGGAAGTTTGTTTCTCCCGCTTCCGCTGAACCCCGCAGCCACCGCAGTTACCGCAGCCACCGCAGAAATTTTCTAATCAGCCACCGAGCTAACTTGCCCTCCTCTCTAATCTCTCATCCCTCTTCCCCTCTTCTCACTTCACCTCAATTTCAAACGTCGACGCAGGTAATCCCTCGCCATTTACCAAATTACCCTGCGACCACGGTACCCAACCATAGCGTACTTTAGTCGGCGTTCCTGACGTCTTGATCACTAAGGTCTCTCCTCTCACCTGGGCCTCGGCTACGGTTAATACACCGTCGGCTCCTGCGACTTCAACTTCCCGTAAGGGCTTACCATCACGGGCCTTCAAGCCCCTTCCGTAAGCAAAGCGCACGGTTACCGTACCCGTCGAAGCTTTAGCCTCAAGCGCCAGCGGCCCCGAGGGCACCACTTGTTTTTGTCCGTAAACATGATGCAGCGCCCAGCGAGCAAGACGCTCGCCCACGCTTTTCTTATCGCGGGGATGGACGTCGTTCTGTGCCCCTACGTCTGATGATACCGCCATGCCTGAATGGGGAATCTCCGCCAGCATGCGCCGCTGCGCATCACGAAAGAAAGGCCACTGCTGCGACTTATAACCCGTGGTGTCGATGGACGACAATTGTACCCAAAGGAAGGGCATATCCGTTCGGCCCCATTGCTTCCTCCAATCCGCAATCATGGTCTTGAGCAGGGTAGGGTATTCCTTGGCCGAGGTTTCATTAAGAGAATTACTTTCCCCTTGATACCAGAGCACGCCTTTAACCGGCATCCAGGTGGCCAAGCCTGGCCCTGCATTCCAAGCAAAACCTGGTTTATAAAAGTGGTCGATGCCCATGGCGTCACGTGGTGACTGCGCTTTGCCAAAATGCTCTCTTCCCCGTTGCCGCACCCAAGCATCGATAGCAGGGTTTTTCTCCCAATCTCCTTGTAACTTTGCCACCAGCGAGGGCTCGGCTGCTAGTGCTTCAGTGCGAATAAAGGTTTCAATGGGTGCTCCGCCAATTGACCAACTGATCATGCCTTGCGGAATCTTAGTGGCGGACTGAACTCTTTGGGCAAACCACCAACCTATCGCACTGAAGGCAGGGGAGACCTTGGGACCATCAACCCCCCACTGTCCTTTAAAGAACTTTTCTGGGGTCATGTCGGCCAGCTGGGCAGGCGACAGAGCTTTACTGCTGTACTGCCCAGGGAAGGCGTGCGCTCGCAGTCGCACTTGCCGGTTCGGATTTCCTAGCATCTTCGCCGCCTCAGGTGCGTTAGCATCTTTGCGAAGTGGCCACTCCATATTGGACTGACCCGCACAAACCCAAACATCCCCAATGAGCAGGTTGCTGGCTTTTACTTCTCCTGAAGCTGCGGTGGCCGTCAGCTCAAGGCTAGCCGATGACGCTGGTCGGGCGCGAAACTTAAACTCCCACTTGCCCTCTGCGCTCGCTGTCGCTGACCCTTGGTCACTGCCTAAGCGCACGCGTACGACCTCGCTAGGTTTAGCTGTACCGCGAATCACCACCGGTTGGTCGCGCTGCAGTACCATATCGTCGCCAATCATGGGATCAAAGGCCACCTGAGCACTGAGTGCGGTAGTAGCGGCAAGAAGCGCTAGAATGAGACGGGACATCGGGAGAGATAAAGATACCAACCTGGTCAGGTCTGGCAATGCCAGGGCTAGCCATCAATCCCAGCCCAGTCTCATTCTAGCTGGTTAGCTGAACTGCTGCACAGCTGCCGATTACTGAGCGGGTAGGCTGCGAGCGGCAAAGCTGCGTGCCGGTTAGTCTGTTAAATTCCCAGCTCTTCTAGCTCTTTCCAGCTTTTCTAGCTGCTCAACTGCCTCTCCCTTCTACTTTTTACCTTCTACCTTCTACCTTTCGGCGGCTAGTTTTCACTGCCCCTTCTCAAGCCAAGCCAAGTCAACCGATAGGAAAAGAATATCCTTACTGTTGTTTGGTTCGTAGAGGACGCCAATTTTTCCGTCCTTCATACGTGCTATCGAGCTGTAAGCAAAATTGCCTGGAACGAGTGAGCGGGAGTGTTTCCAAGTCTTACCACCGTCGAGCGACATCCTGAGGACACCATTCACGCGTCCTTTACCAGGAGGATTGCCCTCAGGGTTTAGGAAGAGGGTAATGTGACGGGCACCTTCAGTGAACGAGATCAAGCTGGCTTGGCAGACAGGTTCAGGGAGATTCTTATCTTCGAGGGCTGGCGACCAAGTTTCACCGCCATCTTTTGACCACGAGACTTTCCGTCCACCCGAGCCGCGCCATTGACGAGAGTTAAGGTAGATGTGGCCCTCAGCGGTTTCGGAAATTTGCACTTCATTAAGCTGCATCTTCTCCTGGGGTACATCGGCACCACGCTTCCAGGTTTTCCCAGCGTCATCCGAGTAAGCGACCCAGTTAACGAAATTTCCCTTTGGGCCTTGGGAATTGAAAGGGATAATGAGGCGACCCTTTTTCTCACCCTTAGTAAGTTGGATGCCGATGCCCGGGCCTGAAGCCGTGGTGGTAGCGATCTCAGGCTTTAGTGCAGCCGTAACATCTACGGGCTTAGACCAAGTGCGACCTTCGTCGGTCGAAGTGATGTAGGCAATTTTGGTCGGACCTGAAGGGCCGGGGGTGAGTCCGCCAAACTCTTTCATACCAGCTGGGAATACTTGGTAGAATAAGAAGACCTTGCCCGACTTAATATCCTGCACGAGGCAGGGGTTGTTGATGCAATCTTTCCCAAGCTCGAGCGCGATGGCTGATTTGCTCCAACTGCGGCCGTTGTTGGTGGAGATTCGAACAACTAAGTCGTTCGACGCTTGGTCCGTCGCGGCATCACGGCCTTCTGCCACCGCTATCAACGTGCCCTTGGCCGTCGCCAGCAGAGCCGGGATACGAATCGAGGGATGGGTCGAGGTTTCTTTAGCCTTAAATACGATGGCAGGTGCCGAGGGTTCCGCCCCTACGCATGCGGCGAGGGTAAGGGTTAGCAGGGGTAATAGGCTTTTCATGGAAAAAGGTGTCCTTGGGAGAGGTCTTGCCTACCTAGACAGCAGGGAATGGCCTAGGTTCACTTACCTTGGGGTGGAGCGGATAATTTGCCAGTGAACCCCCCAGGTGGGAAGCCCAGGGTTGAGAAGATGCGTAGGGCCATTTCTTGATGCCCCAGGGCATTGGGGTGGATGTCGTCATTCATCATGGCGCGGATTTCTTTGGGCTTCTTACGCCAATCCCCAAAGTGGTCGACGACGAGCACGCGCTCCGCTTTGGCCACCTTACTCACCGCTTCCATGTAGCCTTCAAGTTTACTTTCTCTGGCTGTACCGGGCACAACTGGATTCACCCGCATTAAAACTGGGACGCCCCCTCCTTGGCGCACGGCTTTAATCAACGTGCGTAGGTTGGCTTCATAGCCTTTAAGGTCCGGCCCTTTGACGCAGTCGTTCATGCCGAACATGATGAAGGCGACGTCAGGCTTAAAGCGCGTCAATCGCCATTCGAGATTAGGTAAGATATCGGCCGTGGTATCGCCACTAATGCCCGTATTAATCACGAGATCGAGCGGGCGCTTCATTTCGAAGCGCACTTTCTCGGAAAAAATTTCCGCAAACCCGCGCCAGCCTTTCGTATGTAGAGCACCGTGGGTGATGCTATCCCCGGTGAATACCCAAGTCATTGGCCGCTTGTCGGCCATACGACTTTTAATTTTCGCCAACTCTTGCGCCTCTTGTGCGCTCAGCGTCACCGCTAGCAACAAGAGCGCGATTCGAGCTAGCATGATTAATTAGTCTTTCCAGCTGAAGTAACCAATGGCTTCTAGCTCGCCCAGCATAGCCTTGATCGCTGCGGCATCAGGATTCGCATTAGGTAAGCGAGCGGGTCCAACGGGTACGCCTAAATGTGCCATGAGAGCTTTGGCGCAACCCATGTAGCCGCGTTTAGCTACCACTTGTACGAGCTGGACAGAGCGGAATTGCTCGGCTTGGGCCGTGGCCATGTCGCCCGCAGCAAAAGCCTTATGCAGGCGTTGGTAGATACCAGGAGCGAAGTTAAAGGTGCTGCCCACGGCACCCTTGGCCCCAAGTGCCAGTGCCGCTAAGAAGAACTCATCGCAGCCCCAAGGAAGGTCAAACTTCCCGTTACCTCCGCGCAGAGCCAATTGATAAGCCATGAGATCAGGGTTGGTGTACTTAATACCGGCAAGATTGGGGATGCGTGCGGGTGCCGTATTGAGAAACTCCTCCATCGAGAAGTTTACGCCCGTGAGCACGGGGATGTCGTAATAGTAAAAGGGCAGGGCAGGTGCTGCCTTCGCCACCATTTCGCAGCAGCTGATGAGGTCAGCCAGCGAGCGAGGCTTAAAGTAAGAGGGCGAGAGCATCGAGGTAGCGGCTGCACCAATTTTTTGTGCATGGGCAGCGAGCTCAGCCGCATCGCGCAAATTGTTGGAGCCGACGTGGACAATCACCCGCAGCTCCGTGCCTTTAGCCGCGGCTATCCAGCGTTCGGCTAGAGCGAGACGCTCAGCGGTTGAGACCGAGTGGCTTTCGCCCGTACTGCCGCCAATAAAAACTTGGGTTACTTTTCGACCCAGTAGATGGTCGCGTTGTTTTTCAACCGCCGAAAGGTTCAAAGAACCGTCGGCAGCAAAAGGCGTGTGGGTGGCGGCGCATAGGCCATGAATGGCGAAGGAGGACATTGCTCCTTATGCCTAAGGCTGCGCCTTAAAGTCGTCCAGCGCACATTGCATGCCCCTACCTAATTTATCTGGTAAGACCTTTAGGCCGATGCCTGCCAACACTCTGCCGAACGTCGCCCAGGGCCCACTTCACCGTTTACCAATACATAGCCGCCATTCCATTTCGCACAGGGCAAGGTCACGCGAGCTACCGGAGCCTCACCTGAATTGGCCCAAGTATTTGAGGTCGTATCGTAGGTGAGAATTTCAGGGCCAAAACCTGGGTGTTCAGCGGGTTTAAATTTACCCGCTTTTGTTCCGTCATCACCACTGATGAGGGCGATGATGGGTCCGACTACAGGGCAAGGGGTTGCGCCTGCAGCCACGGGGTGAGGTAGATCTGCTAAACGCGTCCAGGCTTGTCCGAGTCGAAACGCATAACAGTCCGAGAGATAATCACGCTCGGGGCCGTGCGCTCCAGGTTTAAGCGCAACGCCTCCCATGAGATAAAAAGTATCTTTAGTACCTGCGGCTTGTGCGAGGATACGACCTGAACCTGCCCAGGCTGGGAGTTCCTTCCAGCCGGCATTAAGATTAGCTAAGTCGATGGCAAAGGCTGCTGAAGAAGCTGCCGTGGCGTCCGGGCGTTCGCTGCCGCCTGCAACAATTACTTTGCTACCGACTAAAGCGCCAGCTGCGTAGGCGAGCGGACGAGGCAGAGAGGGGAAGCTATCGACGCGCACACCTTCATCACCAATCGATAACACAAAACAATCGGCGTAATGGCGGAGCGCGTCCGCACCACCGATACAAAGCAGGCCTTGACGAATACCAACGGAAACACCGTAACCCAGTGCCCGGGGTAATTTACCTACGGTCTTCCAGGTTTTCCCCTTAGGCTTCAGAGCATAGACGGTGTCATGCCAAGCCTTAGCTCCGCCCTCCCATAACTGTTTGTCAGGGAAATTAGATCCTCCTCCGGCGAGAAGGATTTCACCGTGTGCACCTGCAAAAGCACCGCCCACACCAGGGGGATTAGGAGTATCGGGTAACTGAGTCCAACGCATGATAGGAAGGTGGAGAGAATGGGGGCTAATCCACCGTGTCGATACTGATATGGAGGCACGCTATGGCGTCACTGCCCTCGGGTAGGGTAGGGCGGTTTCCCCGAAACCGCCTTGTCATTCCCTTTCATCTGAAGTCTTCCACCTGGAGTCTTCCCCGGGTAGGGCGGTTTCTCCGAAACCGCTGTCTCGGGTAGGGAGGGTGCTACGCAACCTCCGGGCGCAATGCCGTTTACGCTACCCCCGCTATTCTTGGGATAAGAGATAAGGGATTAGCGATAAGAGACAGGAAGTTAGGCTTTCTCCTGCTGCCTGCTAACCCCGCTATTCCCGCCCCCGCTGAACCCCGCAGCCACCGCAGCCACCGCAGCCACCGCAGAAACGTCTACTGAGCTACCGAGCTAATGAGC
>CAZEDB010000008.1:40177-72747 GCA_964510855.1 uncultured Enterobacteriaceae bacterium
CCGCAGCCACCGCAGCCACCGCAGAAACGTCTACTGAGCTACCGAGCTAATGAGCCATAGAGCTAATTCCCCCTCCTTCCTCCCTACTCCTCCTCCCTAATCCCTAATCTCTCCTCCCTAATCCCTTATCCCCCTTCCCCTTCCCCTTCCCCTCCCCACTATCCCCTTGCCAAGCCCCCCTTGGGGTGTTTCGTTCAACCCTCCAAACCACGTAAAGCCATGTCCCGCATCTGCGCCATCACCGGCAAGCGCCCTACCAAGGGTCGCCGCATCATTCACAAGGGTCAGTCCAAGAAGAGCGGCGGCATCGGTCTCCAGCTCGTCAAACAGACCAAGCGTACCTTTAAGCCCAATTTACAGCGCATTCGTGTGAAGTTGGCTTCCGGCCAAGTTAAGCGCCTCTGGGTTTCCGTTAAGGCCATTAAGGCTGGTCTGGTAACAAAGGCCTAAGGCTTTTCTAGCCTCCGAAAGACCCGCCTCGGCGGGTTTTTTTGTACCTACGCCTAACTCGTAAGCCCTTTCTTTCTTTAAAGTCCCTCCGCCCCGCCTTACGCCTTGGTTATGTCTCAGGTCGTCCTCAAACCCCGCGTTCGTGGCTTTATTTGCCTGACCGCTCACCCCGAAGGTTGCGCCGCCGCTCTCCGCGAGCAAATCGCGCATGTAAAGTCGCGACCCGCCCTAAAAGGGGGACCTAAATCGGTCTTGGTCATTGGCGCCTCAACGGGCTACGGCCTGTCGTCCCGGGTAGCCGCTGCCTTTGGCTCTGGTGCCGCTACGCTGGGCGTATTTTTTGAGCGCCCCGGTGAAGGTGATAAGCCAGCTAGCCCGGGTTGGTATAACACGGTGGCGTTTCACCAAGAAGCTAAGAAGGCCGGCATCAAAGCCGTCTCGATTAACGGCGACGCTTTCTCCGCCGATCTCAAACAACAAGTTATTGCGGCGATTAAATCTAAACTCCCTGGCGGTAAGGTCGACCTCGTGGTCTACTCGTTAGCTTCGCCGCGACGTACCGATCCTAAAACAGGCGAGACGCATAAGTCGGTTTTGAAGCCAGTTGGACAATCCTTTCACGCCAAGAATCTCGATACCGATCGCAAAGTGGTTAACGACGTCACGCTCGAAGCCGCTACCCCCGAAGATGTTTCTAATACCGTCAAGGTTATGGGCGGCGAAGATTGGGAGCTCTGGATGGAAGCGCTCGACGCTGCTGGCGTGCTCGCCGAAGGCACCCAGACCGTAGCCTATTCTTACATTGGCCCTCAAGTCACTTGGCCCATCTACAAAGACGGCACCATCGGCAAAGCCAAGGAACACCTTGAGAAATCAGGCGAACGTATTGATGCGCTACTCAAACTTCGCCGTGGCCGTGCCTTTGTTTCGGTCAATAAAGCAGTCGTTACCCAAGCTTCCTCGGCTATTCCGGTAGTTCCTCTCTACGTTTCCCTGCTTTTCAAAGTTATGAAAGCCAAGGGCACTCACGAAGGGTGCATCGAGCAAATCCAGCGTCTCTTTGAGAAGCAGATGTATAACGGTAATGCTCTCGACTTTGATGATGCTGGTCGCGTGCGTCTCGATGATTTAGAGATGAAGCCAGAAATTCAAAAAGCGGTCTTTGATGTCTGGCCTCTCGTAACCACCGAAACCCTCGACACTTATGGTGACTTCGCGGGTTACCAAAGCGACTTCTTGAAAAACTTTGGCTTTGGCTTGGCAGGAGTAGATTACGAACTCCCCACCGAAGTTGAGCGCCCGATTACCGACGTCTAATGGCCGCCACTACTCCAGTCTTCGCGATTGCGAATCAAAAAGGGGGTGTAGGCAAAACGACCACCGCCGTTAATCTCGCCGCAGGTCTTGCTCGTCTCGGTGTCCCAACCTTGCTCATCGACCTAGATGCCCAGGCTAACGCTACCAGCGCGGTGGGCATTGATAAACAGCCCGGTACTTCACTCTACCGCGTCTTACACGGCGAAGGTAAGGCTGCAGAAAAAATTATTTCGACCTCTACTAAGGGGCTCGACCTCATCCCTTCCGAAATCGATCTCGCCGCCATCGAATCGGAATTAGCCGCCTCCGAAGGCTTCCTCGGTAAATTACGTGGCGTCCTCAAACCCGTTTTAGAATCCGGCAAGTATCGAGCCGTAATTATTGACTGCCCGCCGGCGCTCGGCGTGCTCTCGATGAGTGCGCTTGCTGCATCCGATCATCTCTTGGTCGCGCTCCAGACCGAATATCTTGCACTCGAGGGTCTCGGACAAATCCTCGGTGTGGTCGATCAACTCAAAGCCGCCGGCGCCAGCCAGTCGCTCTCCGTGGGTGGCATTATCATGACCATGTATGATGTGCGGACTAATCTCTCTCGCCAAGTGGTTGACGAAGTTAAAAAGCATTTCCCTCAACTCGTACTTGCGAGTTATATTCCTCGTTCGATTCGCCTCTCTGAAGCTCCCAGTCACGGTAAGACGATTTTCGATTACGATAATCACTCTCCAGGTGCTTCCGCCTACGAAGCTTTAGCTAAAGAAGTTAAAGAGCGTTTCAAATTATGAACCCTACCGAATCTAATTCTGGGCCTACCTATGCGGGGCGAATGAAATCTAAAGGAGGGTTTGATCGTGTGACCCGTGCTTTCGGCTATACCTGGGAAGGTCTTAAAGCAGCTTATCATTACGAGCATGCTTTCCGACAAGAGGTCTGGGCATTGGCTCCCTTTGCGATCGCAGCCTGGGTGTTGCCGCACCTTGCCATCTGGGTTCGTGCGCTCCTCTTCGGCTCCCTCTTGCTCGTTCTAATTGTTGAGCTCATCAATTCCGCCATCGAGGCCAATACCGACCATATCTCGCTCGATCGCCATCCCTTAGCCAAGCGCGCCAAGGATATGGGTTCGGCGGCGGTTTTTCTGGCCTTCGTCAACGCCGGCCTAATTTGGACCTGCTCACTTATCAGCGCCTACGGTAGTAAGCTCTGGAGTTGGTTAATATAAATTTCCCTTTCATCTTTTAACTCCAACCCCATGTCTCGCCCCATCACGCTCTTCACTGGTCAGTGGGCTGATATTCCGCTCAAGGAACTTCTGCCTAAAGTAAAAGCCATGGGCTATGATGGCGTCGAACTCGCCTGCTGGGGCGACCACTTCGATGTGCGCCGCGCCGTCCAAGAAAAAGGCTAT
The DNA here is from genome assembly GCA_964510855.1 of uncultured Enterobacteriaceae bacterium. Classification (GTDB taxonomy): domain Bacteria; phylum Verrucomicrobiota; class Verrucomicrobiia; order Opitutales; family UBA953; genus UBA8828. The sequence continues at coordinate 43,347 of CAZEDB010000008.1, forward strand.
GTACAGTCGATTTGGGAACTTTTAACCGCCAACAACCTCGGCTGTTGGGCGATCTCGGCTCACCTTGTGGGTCAAGCTACTTGCGATCGTATTGACGAACGTCACCAAGCTATTTTGCCCGCGCATGTTTGGGGCGATGGTAACCCCGCAGGCGTTAATCAGCGTGCGTGCGAAGAAATGGCTCTGACGGCTCAGGCCGCCCGACTCTTTGCTGATGCCGGAACCGCTGCGATGGCGAGTCGCGCTAAGGGCTCAGGTAAAGTCGTCGTCAATGGCTTTACCGGTTCACCGATTTGGCATGCGCTCTACGCTTTCCCACCTACCAGCCAAGAGTATATCCAAGCCGGCTTCGACGATTTTGCCCGTCGCTGGAAGCCTATCCTTCAGGCCTTCGACCAGCATAAGGTAAATTTTGCCCTCGAGGTTCACCCGACAGAGATTGCCTTCGATATCGCCTCGACCCACCGCGCCCTCGCGGCTGTCGGCCATCATGCTCGCTTTGGTTTTAACTACGACCCAAGTCACCTCGCCTACCAAGGCGTCGACTACGTCCGCTTCATTCGTGAATTCGGTGAGCGTATTCACCATGCCCACATGAAGGATGTTTGGTGGGGCAAGGGCGATGGCACTGTAGGCGTCTTCGGGGGCCATACCGCCTTTGGCGACCCTCGTCGCTTCTGGGAGTTCCGCTCCGTTGGCCGGGGTGATGTAGATTTCGAACGCGTCATCGTTGCCCTTAATGATGTGGGCTATCGTGGCCCCCTCTCGGTTGAGTGGGAAGACGGTCGTATGGATCGCTTCCATGGCGCCACCGAGTCCTGTGCTTTTGTTCGTCGCCTCGAATTCCCCGTTAACTCCGTCGCCTTTGATGCCGCTTTTGACCAAGCGAAGCAGGGGAAGGGGAAGGAGAAGGGTAAGGGAAATTAAAAATTAAGAATTAAAAATTAAAACGAAGAACGAAAAACGAAGAACGAAAGAGTAGAAAGTAGAAGGTAAAAGGTAGAAAGAAAACGCGAGCTACCTGAAACGAAGAACGAAAAACGAAGAACGAAAACTTAACCGCAAAATAATCCCCAATCTCTAATCCTCCTTAATTTCTCTCCCTTCTACCTTTTACTTTCTACCTTTTACTATCGCCCCCCTTTTTCACCTTTTTTAATTCTTAATTTTAATCCCTTCTACCTTTTACTTTCTACCTTCTATCATCTCCCTCCCATGACAACTAAAGTAGGCATTATTGGCGCTGGTGGCATGTTACAGTATCATGCCGCTGGTTTCCGTCAGGCTGGTGCAGAAATCGTCGCGCTCGCCGATCCTGCACCCGGTGCAGCCGCTAAGGCCGCCACGAAATGGTGCGTGCCCCATGCTTACGAATCGGTTGAGGCGATGTTGAGCGCGCAAAAGGACATGCAAGCGGTGAGTATTATTGTCCCCAATAAGTTTCACGCCCCCCTTGCTATCCAATGCTTAAACGCGGGTAAGCACGTCTTCTGCGAAAAGCCTCCAGCCCTTAGTGCTGAAGAGGTGCGCGGTATTCAGTCGGCCGCCAAGTCCTCGGGTAAAACCGTGATGTTTAATTTTAATAACCGGGCACGTCCCGAGTCGCGCGCGCTCAAGGCTTATATCGATGCCGGCGAAGTTGGGGTGATTAACTCTGCTCAAGCCAAGTGGATTCGTCGTACCGGCATTCCAGGTTTTGGCGGCTGGTTTACCACCAAAGAATTATCCGGAGGCGGACCGCTTATCGACCTCCTGCACATGGTTGACCTTGCCATGCACTTCATGGGCTACCCTGAGCCTGCGCATGTGCTCGGGCGCACCTTTAATGATTTTATTCAGGACAAATCTTTCAAGGGCCCTTGGGGGATTCCTGATAAGGTAGGTGGCACCACCGATGTTGAAAATGCCGCCCATGGCGTAGTGACGTTTAAGACCGGACAAATCCTCACCCTCCAAGTCTCCTGGGCTGAGATGATCAAACGCGAAGAAGTCTCCGTCACCTTCCAAGGGACAAAAGCTGGCGGTAAAGTTGAGCGCCTCTTTGGTCGCGATGGCCTGGATGAAACGGCAATCGATACCTGCGAGCTCTATGTGCAAGAACACGGTAACAGCGTGAACCGTACTTTAGTCACGCCTGCCTGCGAAGACATGGGTCGCTGCGCCGCCGCTGCTAATTTCATCGAGGCAATTGAGAAACGCGCAAAGCCGCTCAACACCCTTGATGAAGCCTTCCGCCTTATGCAGGTGATTGATGGTCTCTACGCTTCGGCCCGCACCGGTAAGCCAGTGTCGTTCTGATTAACGGTTCAGCCACCAAACCCCGGCATTGATGGTCGCGGCGTAAGTTACCCACACTAAGTGAGGGGCTTGAAGCCATGCCGCGATGCGATCAAGTTTTGCCAAGGCGCGGATGAGTCCGACTAAAACAATTAAATATAGGGCAATATCGATTAAAGCTAAGTCGGGTCGGCGGATGCCGAAGAATAGATGCGACCAAGCGGCGTTAACTAGGAGTAAGCCCCAGAAGAGGGCCTTGGCTTCGCGTGCGCTATCGGCACGCCATACCCGCCAAAGGCTTACCGCTAGTAGGCCGTAGAGAACCGTCCAGACCGGACCAAACACCCAACTGGGCGGGGTGTGCGGCGGCTTAGCTAACGTCGGGTACCAATCCTTGACGCTTTGTGCCGTCGCCCAGCCTCCTAAAGCTGCGACACTGTAACAAATGATGATAAGGCCAATTAAGTGCCACGCGCTACCACGAGAATGCATGAATGAGGAGTATGGAGGTGGAAGGTAGAAGGTAGAAGGTAAAAAGTAGAAAGGAATAAACGAAGAACGAAAGGGTAGGGAGGTTGCTACGCAACCTCCGGGCCTAATTCTAATCACGCCAACCCGTTACAGCTGGTTAGCTGAACAGCTGGACAGCTGCCGATTACTGCGCGGGTTTGCTGCGAGCGGGAAAGCTGCGTGCTGGTTAGCTGATTAATTTTTTCGTCCCCTTTTACTTTTTACCTTCTACTTTCTACCTCTACCTCTGCCTCCCCCTTTTAATTTTTAATTTCCCAAGCTACATGCTGGTGAAGCTGGCAAGTGCTAGAAGAGCTGGAAAGGTAATTCCGCTTCCTGCTAACACCGCTAACACCGCTAATACTGAGATGCGAGATAAGGGATAAGAGATCGGAAGTTAATTTATCCCGCTAACGAGCTATAGAGCTAATGAGCTAATAGGCCCTCATCCCTCATCTCTAATCCCTAATCTCATCCCGCTAATACCGAGATGCGAGATAAGGGATAAGAGATCGGAAGTTAATTTATCCCGCTAACGGGCTATAGAGCTAATATCCCCGCAGCTACCGCAGCTACCGCAGTTACCGCAGAAATTTCTAACGAGCCACTGAGCTAATGAGCCAACGAGCTAATTCTCCCTCATCCCTAGTCTCTAATCCCAATTCCCAGCTCTTCTAGCATTTCTAGCCTGTTAGCCAGCTAGCTAGTTAGCTATTAAGCTAATTAACTTTCGTTTTTCGTTTATTCTCTTCTACCTTCTACCTTCTACTTTTTACCAACCCCTTTCCCTAATCCCTTATCCCTTATCCCTTATCCCTAATCTCTTATCTCTCCTCCCTAATCCCTAATCTCTCTTCCCCTCTCCCCATGTCCGACTCCTACATCCAACAACTTTTTGCCGAACGCATCGGTGGTGCCAACTACGGTAAATCCACGGCCATCTATAAGTTCGAAAAAATTAAACGCGCTAAGGCTGCAGCCCGGAAGGCTAAGCCCGATATCGCCTTGATTGACCTCGGGGTCGGCGAGCCCGACGAGATGGCCTTCCCTCAGGTTGTGCGTACCCTTCAGAGCGAAGCCGCTAAACCTGAAAATCGGGGTTATGCCGATAATGGTGGCGTCGACTTCAAGCACGCTGCTGCCCGTTACATGAAGTCGCTCTTCGGCGTCGAGGTTGATCCCGAAACTGAAGTCCTGCACTCCATCGGCTCTAAGTCCGCCCTCTCGATTCTCCCTGCCTGCTTAATTAACCCAGGCGACGTCGTGCTCATGACCACGCCCGGTTATCCCGTCTTTGGTACGCACGCTAAGTATTACGGCGGGGTGGTGCATAACCTCAAGCTCACCGCCGAAAATGGCTTCTTGCCCGATCTCAAAGCCATCCCTGCCGATGTTTTAGCTAAAGCAAAAGTGCTGGTACTCAATTACCCCAATAATCCCACCGGTGCTTGTGCGACGCGCGCCTTCTATACGGAGGTCGTCGCTTTTGCTAAGAAGCACGCGCTCGTGGTTATTCAAGATGCTGCTTACGGCTCGCTCCACTTCGGCGCCGAGCAACTTTCCCTGCTGCAAATTCCGGGGGCCAAGGATGTCGCGCTCGAGCTTCATTCGCTTTCCAAGAGCCACAACATGACAGGTTGGCGCATTGGTTTTGTGGCGGGCAACGCCTTGCTGGTTAAGGCGTATGGCGATGTAAAAGATAACTCTGATTCCGGACAGTTCTTAGGTATTCAAAAAGCAGGCGCTGCGGGTCTTGACGATGTTGCTATCCCTCGCGCTATCGCGGCCAAGTATTCTCGCCGTATGGATTTACTCGTCGGCGTTTTAGCTAAGCTGGGCTTCCAAGTGCGTAAGCCTGGTGCGGGCTTCTTCCTCTACATGCCCGCGCCCAAGGCCGCCGCAGGTCCAGGAGGTGTCCGCCTCACTTTTGATTCGGGCGAAGCCTTCTCCCAATGGATGATTACCGAGCATCTCATTTCTACCGTACCCTGGGATGACTGTGGGGCCTTTGTGCGGTTCTCGGTCACCTTTGTTTCGGACCAAGGTGAAGCAGGCGAAGCTGCGGTGGTTGCTGAGGTTGCCCGCCGCCTTTCCCCCTGGAAATTCGAGTTCTAAGCCTGGCGAGGCCCATTCTTGACACCCGGGGGAAAACCCCGTCTCTTCATTTCTAGTCTCTTTTGGCCGGATAGCTCAGTTGGTAGAGCAGGGGATTGAAAATCCCCGTGTCGTTGGTTCGATTCCGACTCCGGCCACCTTTTCCGACCCTCCGCATTCCGGAGGGTCGGCTTCTTTTAAGTGCTGATGAACCCCTGAAGTTCAATCCGCTTCCCCTCCGAGTCTTATCCGCCTTAATGGAACCATGTTAATTGCCCGTACTGTGACCGAGCTTCGCGCTGCCGTCGCTGCGCTCCGGGCGTCGGGTAAGAGCATTGGCTTTGTCCCTACCATGGGCTGCTTACACGAGGGGCATCTGGCCTTGGTCGATCAAGCCCGCCGCGAAGCCAAGGCTTGTGTGGTTTCAATCTTTGTTAACCCCACACAGTTTGGTCCTAAGGAAGACTTTGCCCAATACCCCCGTCCTTTTGCGGAGGACTGTCGTCTCTGCGAATCGCGCGGCGTGGATATCGTTTTTGCGCCTAACGCCGATTTTTACCCATCAGATCACTCCACTTGGGTTGAGGAATCAGAAGTCTCTCAAGGTCTTTGCGGTGCTTTTCGGCCCGGACATTTCCGCGGCGTCGCGACAGTTGTGCTCAAACTTTTTAACGCCTGCGCGCCTGACATTGCTGTCTTCGGCGAAAAAGATTTTCAACAACTCGCCGTCATTCGTCGCATGGTGCGTGATTTAGATCTCCCTATTCGCATTATTGGGGCGGCTACCTTGCGTGAGCCCGACGGCCTCGCCATGAGTTCGCGTAACCGTTATCTTAGCCCCGAGGAACGCCGGGCTGCGGCGGTGATTCCGCAGGCGCTCGCCGCCGCCCATGACTGTGCCCAGGCTGGCCGTCGTACCGCCCCCGAAATTTTAGCCGCTGCCTCAGCTGTTTTACAGCGCGAGCCGAGCCTAAAGCTCCAATACTTGGCGTTAGTTGATGCCGATTCCCTCCAGCCTCTGACTGAGTTACGACCAACCCGGAGTGTCCTTATACTGGCAGCCTATGTTGGGACCACCCGGTTGATTGATAATCGCCGGCTCTGAGGTCTAGCGACGAATCAGTTTCCAGTAGGTAAAGCGCTCGCCGTGTTCAATCGGCGGCGGCGGTGTTTTGTCGATGCCTGTGGCTATGAGTTCTACCCGACGGCGCTCGATATCGGTTTCGCTACCGCGCTTTTGGTTCATGGTCCATTCTGCACGCACCACGCCAAAGGGTGCTGCATCCGAGCGCCAGACCTCGCCTTCAATGACAGTGGTAATGATCCGCATGAGCGGAGGGTTAAGCGAAAGGTCGCCCCGCATGGTTTCACGTACGCAATCCCATTTCTTACCTGAGCCATCTTTAACTCTACTTTTTTCCAGCGGGGTGTAGACCCAGTTGTCGCGCATCTCGACCAGTTTAACCACATCGCGTACATCTTCAGGGAACATGTACCAAGGCCCGCGCACAGGATCGGTAAAGAGAATTTCACGTGCTACGTGAATGAGACGCGCGGCTTTCTCCCGTGTCATTTCACGAGGAATCAGAAAACTTAAGCGCCCTTTATTTTTTGAACCCAACCATTTCACGGGTGAAATCTCTAACCAAATCATCGGAATGCCTTCGACGATGGTGCCATCGCGACTGCTAACCCGGATTTCCTCTGTCTTCTCTGCACCGTCGGCTTCAATGCTTACGATACGATAAGTCGACCAACTGCCATCAACGGGTGTGCGCTGGGCAAAGATTTCCCATTGCGCCTGAAGGGGTGCAGCCAGAGCAATCAGGCAAATGCCGAGATTGAAGAGGTACCGCTGCATGGGCCTATTCCATGCTCAAATTGGGGGTGAGCAAGCCGCATCCCGCTTGCCCTAGGGGGTCCGTCCGTCCTAGGTTGTCCCTTCCATGGCTCGTTCTATCGAGATTTACGATACCACCCTGCGCGACGGCGCCCAGGGTCTGGGTATCCATTTCTCGGTCGAAGACAAACTCCGTGTCGCCCAAGAGCTCGATCGTTTTGGGGTTACCTACATCGAGGGCGGCTGGCCCGGGTCTAATCCCCGTGACGTAGAGTTTTTCACCCAAGCCAAGAAACTTAAATTTAAACACGCTAAGTTGGCGGCTTTTGGTTCGACCCGACGTAAAGGTATCCGTGCGTCGGAGGACGAACAAGTTAAAGGCCTGCTCGCAGTCGGCACCCCTGTCATCACTCTCTACGGCAAAACCTCTTTGACCCATGTGCGTGAGGTCTTGCGCTGCACCCCAGAAGAAAATCTGGAGATGATTGCGGATACTATTGCCTATCTCGTTAAAAACGGGCGTGAAGTCGTCTATGATTTGGAACATGCGGTTGATGGCTGGAAAGAAGATCGCGACTACGCCCTCTCGTGTGCGCGTGCCGCTGCCAAAGCCGGTGCCTCTCGGATTGTAATTTGCGATACGAACGGTGGATCGTTGCCCGACGAAGTTGCGGCTTGTACGCGCGACTTCATAGCTGCCACCGGCGTACCCATCGGCATCCATACCCACGATGACGCGGGCTTAGCCTTAGCTAATGCGCTCGCCGCTCTTGATGCTGGGGCCTCCCATATCCAAGGTACCATGAACGGTATCGGTGAACGCACGGGTAATTGCGACTTAACCGCTGCTATTCCCGTGGCCCAACTTAAGCGCGGTTGGCGCTGCGTGCCCGCCGCTTCGTTACGCCGCTTAACCTCGCTCTCGCGCTTCCTTGACGGCGTCACCAACCAGGCTCCCGATCCCCGTCGCCCTTGGGTAGGAGCGGCAGCCTTTGCTCACAAGGGTGGGACGCACGTTGACGCCATTCGTAAGTTTGCTGCCGCCTACGAGCACATCGATCCTGCTGCGGTTGGAAATAGCCGTGACGTTTTAGTTAGCGATCAATCCGGTCGTAGTAACCTTCTCCTCAAAGCGCGTGAACTCGGTATTGAGTTAGACAAGGATGCACCTTCAACCCGTAGTGCGCTCGAAGAACTTAAACGCCTCGAACACGAAGGTTGGAGTTTTGAAGACGCCGATGCCTCGCTGGTTTTATTACTTCGTCGTCATTTAGGAAAGACGGCAGCGCTTCCCTTTGAGGTTCTGACTTATCATGTCTCTGTACGCGGTGGGTTAAACCAAGCTGCCTGCGAAGCTACTATCCGGGTTTCTATCGCCGGCAAAGAGTCATTAACTGTAGCGGAAGGTGATGGCCCTGTGCATGCGCTCGACCAAGCGCTCCGGCTTGCGCTCATTCGTGCCTTCCCTCGTTTGGCTAAGGTTCACTTATCCGATTATAAAGTGCGTGTACTGGCGGGTTCAGATGGAACCTCTGCTAAGACACGCGTAGTTGTGCGCTCAACCGATGGTGACGCCGCCTGGGGTACCGTCGGGGTTAGCGCCAACCTAGTCGAAGCTACACTACGTGCTCTTATCGATGGCTACGCCCACGCCCTCTCCCGCTGAAACGAAGCCCGCAGCTACGGGTGATATGCCGGTCAACTCTTGGATCAACCAAGATACCACCCAAGATGCACGCCAGAATTTTATGCCGGGCGATCCGCTGCGGGTGAATTTTGGCGGCGAGGGTAGTACCTTTAGCCAAGGCACCTTTTCGACCAACGAAGGCTTCTCGGGTATTAAAGTCGATGGGCTTGAAGATGGTCCTATGACAGCGCGGGGTAATCTTACCGACGCAGCTCCCGTGTACTTAATTTTCTTAATTGGCGCGGTTATCTTCTACGTAATCTGGCGCCTTGTCACTCGCTCCGGCCGGGCAAATTTTGCCGGGCAAGACGGCAATCGGTGAGGGATGAAAATAGATTTCGGAATTAAGACTCCAGATGAAAGAGTCCTAAATTAAAAATTAAGAATTAAGAATTAAAATCAGGCAGGCAGCTTTCTTTCTTTTGAAGTCTTTCCTCTGAAGTCTACCCCGGGTAGGGCGGTTTCTCCGAAACTGCTTCGTTACCGATGAGAGATTAGCGATAAGAGATCGTAAGCCATCAAGTTACAGAGCCACTGAGCTAATGAGCTAACGAGCTAATAAGCTATTAGAGCTATCGAGCCCTAATCTCTAATCCCTTATCCCTAATCTCTAATCTCTTATCTCCCCTCCCACCCCAGCGTCCCCGGAAGGAATCGAACCTTCATCCTCGGTTTAGGAAACCAATGTTCTATCCGTTGAACTACGGGGACCTGAGATGCTTTAGGGAATAGTTGTGCTACGCTGCGGCAAGCCAAAGCCGAAGCAGGGCTTGCTCCCACCCCCCTCCTCAGTTGCTATGCCTCTCATATGTATATCCTGAGTGCAGAACCCGCATCGATTTTGCCTGGCTGGGCATGGGCAGCCTTCCTGGGTTTTGTGGTCGTCATGCTAGCGCTCGACCTCGGGGTCTTTAATCGTAAGGCCCATAAGCCTTCCTTTCGCGAGGCGGTAGCTTGGTGCGTCGTGTGGATATCGCTTGCGGTGGGTTTCGGCCTAATTCTCAACGCCTGGCGCGGCCCCGAAGATGCCCAGCTCTTTGCCGCTGCCTACTTGCTCGAGTTAGCCCTTTCGGTCGATAATCTTTTCATCTTCATTCTCGTTTTTGCGCACTTCAAAATTCCCGCCGAGTATCAGCATCGGGTGCTTTTCTGGGGTATACTGGGTGCGGTGGTGATGCGGGCTCTCTTTATTGTACTCGGGGTTGCAGCCGTCGAACGGTTCGTTTGGTTGATTCCCATATTCGGTGCCTTCTTGCTTTTAACCGGCGTTAAACTCGCCCTCGCCAATGATAAGGATGAAGGTAAAGACATGGCGGAAAATTTATTTGTACGTCTCGCCCGGCGCTTCTTCCCCCTCACGCCTCACTTGCATGGCCAAGCCTTTGTGGTGCGTGAAAACAACCGGCTGCTTTATACTCCCCTCTTCGTTGTGCTTTTAGTTATTGAAGGCACGGATCTGGTTTTTGCCATCGACTCTATTCCCGCGGTTTTAGGCATTCTCCCACCCAATATGGAAATCGGCGAAAAGCGTTTCATCGCTTTTACCTCCAATATTTTTGCCATCCTCGGCCTGCGTTCGATGTATTTTGCCTTGGCTGGTTTCATTCACTACTTCCGCTTCCTTAAGCCCGCCCTAGCTTTCATTCTCTGCTTTATCGGCGTTAAAATGATTCTGCCTTGGGCCGCCAGTATCGGGCAGCCAGTGGGCCAATTTGCGAGCTGGGTGCCCAGTTTCATGGTCAGCGAGGGTCGGATGCATATGCCGACCAATATCTCCCTTGCCGTGATCGGCTGTGTCTTGGCCCTGGCCATGCTCCTGTCGCTGGCCTTTCCTAAGAAGCGCTAAGGGATTTTCCGGTTTCCTTCGTGCCGATACCTTGCCACGCTGGGGCTGTGATCCTCCGTAGTCAGCGAAAGTTCCTACACCACCTTCGGGGGAATACGCATTTGCTGTTTTTTGCCGCGCTACTGAGTTTGCTCTTAGCCGCGAGTAGTGCACTAGGAATTCCTTTTTTAATCGGGCGAATCTTACCCGCCGCTCTTGATCCCAACTTGGTTGGCCAACCCCTGCTTAGTTTCCCGGACTGGCTTGGTTGGTCGCCTTGGGTGATTCCCTTGGGTTACGAAATTACCTTAGCGGTCGCTTTTCTCCCTACAGTTTTTTTAGTGCGGGCGATTTCGCAATGGGGCGCGGGAACTTTACTTAACATTGCCGGACTGCGAGTGGTTGAATCTGTTCGGGCCGAACTCTTCGCCCGCATTCAACGTCTCCCGGTGCGGGCATTTTCCCGCATGCCCACAGGCGATTTTATTCAACGCCTCACGACCGACGTCCAATCCGTTCGCATCGTTTTAGTCGATGTTGCTAACGACATTTTAGTTCAGCCCTTCACCCTTATTTTTGCCCTCGGGGTAATTGTATTTACCTGCCTCTCCCACGAAAACGGCCTTCTCTTCCTCGCTAGCCTTGGGGTTGTGCCTATTTCGGTACTACTTGTACGTAAGCTAGGTAAAGCTTCTGCTAGTCGCCTTGCTCAATCTTATGGCGGCATGGCATTGATGAGTTCGATTGCGATTGAGAATTTACAGTCTCCCCGCGAAGTCCGCGCTTATAATTTAGAAGACCGCGAAATTGCCCGCTACGGTAAAGAAAGCCTCCGTGCCTTGCGTGATTACGCCCGTTTCGTACGCTACGAAAAAGCACTTTCGCCCCTGCTCGAATTTGTGGCGGCCTGTGGTATAGCTTTTGCTGTCTGGGTTGGGGCTGATTCTGGACTCAAACTCGCCGACCTACTTTTAATCATCACCGCTCTCTACATGGGTTATGACCCAGTTAAAAAGTTAGGCAGGGTTACCCAACAGCTTCGCATTGCTCGGGTAGGCTTAGATCGAATCCAAGAAGTACTTAATATCCCTGATGATGTCCCAGAGCCTGAGGCCCCTGTGGCCTTAGAGAAAAAGACCGGTCATCTTCAACTGCAGGGCGTGGGCTTTGCCTACGACCGCGATCCGGTTCTCCGCGATATCCATCTCGATATTCCCGCTGGCCAGTCAGTGGCATTAGTTGGCCCAAGTGGTTCGGGTAAATCTACCCTGATTAATCTCATCCCGCGCTTCTTTGATCCTTCGGTTGGCAAGATTACTTTTGATGGAGTGGATTTACGTTCCCTTAAGCTGGCTGAGTTGCGGGGTGCGGTAGCTCTCGTCTCTCAGGAACCTGTGCTCTTTAACGAAACCATTCGTGAGAACATTCGCCTCGGTCGCCTAGAGGCAACGGATCATGAAGTCGAAAATGCCGCCCGTCTCGCAGGTGCCTTAGAGTTTATTCAAGCCTTACCGGAGGGGATGGATACGCCCGTGGGCGAGCGAGGTACGTCGCTCTCAGGCGGTCAACGTCAACGCGTAGCGATTGCCCGCGCCTTCCTTCGCGATGCACCTGTACTCTTGCTGGATGAGGCCACCTCCGCCCTCGATACCGATAGCGAGCGCGCCATCCAAGGGGCCTTGCGTGAATTGATGCGCGGTCGCACCACGCTGATTATTGCGCACCGCTTTAGTACCATACGCGACGTGGATCGCGTGGTTGTGCTGGATGCGGGTCGGGTGGTTGCCGATGGCACCCGCGAGGCCGTCTATGCCTCCAATGCACTTTTCAAACGCCTCTGGGATCAGCAGGCTGTAAGCTGACCGTGCGTATTCTCATCGCCAAAACTTGTGGTCTGCGCGGTGCGCTTGCGATTACCCCTGCTATTCGCGCGATACGCGAACGTCACCCAGATGCCCGCATTACCGTGCTTTGTAGTTCTGCCGGCTTACCCATGCTCGATGGTTGCCCTGCGGTTGAAGTTGCCCTGCCACTCCCCGACGCCCCTGGGCCTGCGCTCCTCCTTCATCTTCGTCGCCAAAACTTTGATCACGCCTTTGCTTTGTCGGAAACCCCAGCGGCGATTCGTTGTGTAGCTTTTTCAGGTGCCAAGCGCCGCTGGTCTTTAGGTAAAGTCGGTTGGCTCCGGCCGCTCTTTAACGGTTGGGGCGACCCTGGTACTTCAGATCCGCATGACGCCGCGGTTAACCATGCGGTGGTAGCGGCTGCTATGTTATTGGATCCCCGTCCTGGCCCCTACTGGTTTGCCACTTCGCGCATGCAAGAGCATGGGCTTCTTTTAGAGACTGGTCGTTTTGCCGTGCTTCATCCGGTTGCTCCTGATCCTGCCCGCATGTTAGCCGTGCCCTTCTGGTCTCAACTCGGTAAAGGCCTCTTGGATCTTCCTGAAATTGACCGCTTGGTCGTTACTTGTGGTCCAACCGCAGAAGAGCGGGTTTACGCGAGTGCGCTTTGTGCCGAAATCGGTCCTACTGCGGCAGTTGCAGGTAAACTTAATCTACCTCAGTTAGCCCGTCTGTTGGCGGACGCTCGTTTGTGCGTGGGGGTCGATACCCCGGTGCTGCAACTTGCCGCCGCAACGCGTTGTCCAGTCATCGGTCTTTATGGTCCTTCTGACTACGCGCGTAATCGCCCGTGGGATGCTTTGAGCCGCAATGTGCGCGTAGATACTGCGCCCTATGTCGGTGAATTGGCCGTCGATTGGCGGGCGCGTATGAGCCGTGCATTTGGTCGTCTTCGCCCCGAGCAAGGTCTTCAGGCTGCCGAAGAATTATTACGTATGACGGATAATGGGGTGAGGTAGGTGGGGGGTGAAGTAGAAAGTAGAAGGTAGAAAGTAAAAAGGCGAAGAACGAATAGGAAATTAAGAATTAAAAATTAAAATCAGATAGGGCATCTTCTTTTTTTTGAAGTCTTTCATCTGAAGTCCACCCCAGGTAGCGCGGTTGCTCCGAAACCGCTTTGCTGCCGATGTGAGATACGAGATAAGGGATAAGAGATCGGAAGTTAATTTATCCCGCTAACGAGCTATAGAGCTAATAATCCCTCCTCCCTTATCTCTAATCCCTAGTCTCATCCCGCTTCCTGCTAACACCGCTAATACCGCTAATACTGAGATAAGAGATTAGGGATAAGAGATACGAGATCGTAGGCCACCAAGCTACAGAGCCATCGAGCTAATGAGCTACCGAGCTAACTCTCCCGCAGTTACCGCAGCCACCGCAGAAACGTCCGCTTCCTGCTAACACCGCTAACACCGCTATTCCCGCTAATGTCCCCCCCTTCTACCTTTTACCTTCTACTTTCTACTTACCATCCCCTCCTTGCCCAACTTCCACCACTGCCTGACCCCCTTTTGCCCATTTTCGTTCAACTCCCCCCTTCCTTAGCCCCTTTCCTAACCTTGGCACGGGGGGTGCATTAGAGGTTTCGACATGAACTCCTTGTTTCGAAATCTCCCCCTGCTGGCCCTCCTAGCGCTTGCGACTAACGCATTTGCTCAAGAGGCCGCCCAAGCCGCAGCCGCTCCAGCAGCCCCCGCCTTAGAACAGCGTGTCGCTGACCTTGAGGCTTATATTCACAACACCTCTCCAAAGGTGGGCGATGCCGCCGTGGCCTCGGGTCCGATCGCGGCTGTGGCAGGTCCGGGGCATAATGCCTTCCTGATGGTCTGTGCCGCACTCGTGTTGTTCATGACGCTTCCCGGCCTCTTTTTATTCTATGGTGGCTTGGTGCGGGCTAAGAATGTCCTTTCCGTGGCTGCACAGTGCCTCGGCATTGCAGGCTTAGTGGCCATCCTTTGGTGGGCAGTTGGCTACTCGCTGGTCTTTGGTAAAAACCTCGATGGCACCTCACTTGGCTTAGTGTTCGGTGGTACAGAGTATTTCTTCCTCAACGGTGTAACCGCGGCTCCTAACACCGATTACGCTTACTGGATCTCGCAAAATGTTTTTGCGATGTTCCAACTCATGTTCGCCATCATCACGCCTGCACTGATTGTCGGTGCGGTTGCGGAACGTATGAAGTTTTCTGCAGTTATCCTTTTTGTTACGATTTGGATGCTAGTCGTTTACTTCCCCATGGCACACAATGTTTGGGGTATTTCCGGTGCTATGAATGGGGTATGGAATGCTGCAGCACCGATTAAAGCCATCGATTTTGCCGGTGGAACCGTAGTGCACATGACCTCAGGCTGGTCTGCTTTACTCCTATGCATCATGGTGGGTAAGCGCATCGGCTTTGGCAAAACCCCCATGACACCTCACTCCATGGTACTGTGCATGATTGGTACCGGCATGCTCTGGTTTGGTTGGTATGGGTTTAACGCCGGCTCGGCCCTCGCTGCTGATGGTGTTGCCGCCCAAGCCTTCGCTACCACCACCCTCGCTGCTGCCGTAGCAGCTGCAACTTGGGGCGCACTCGAGTGGATCTTCCGTGGCCACGCTAGTGTTTTAGGTCTTTGTTCAGGAGCGGTTGCTGGCTTGGTTGTGGTTACGCCTGCCGCGGGTTTCGTTTCACTGAATGCGGCCGTACTGATTGGGGTGCTCGCCGGCCTTATCCCTTTCCTTGCGGTGGTTTATATGAAGTCGAAGTTGGGCTACGACGACGCGCTCGATACCTTCGGTGTGCACGCCGTTGGCGGCACGCTTGGTGCCATCTTAACGGGTCTCTTTGCCTCGCCCGAGATTAACGGAAACTTAAACACCAATCTGAAAGATGTGATTGCCTCGGGTGGTCTCGTTACGGAGCAGCTTAAAGCCGTTGGTATCACGCTCGCGCTTTCCTTGGTCGCCACCTATTTAATCGCGACGGTGATTAAGTTGACCATTGGCTTACGTCCTTCCGAAGAAGACGAGTCCCGCGGTCTCGATGTTACCGATCACGGCGAAGAGGGTTACTCGTTAAAAGGATAACTTTTCTCACACCTGATTTAAGACCCCGCCAAGGCGGGGTCTTTTTTATCCCCGGCGACCTGCGGCAAAGAGATACTGCTGCGCCAATCCCGCCGCCGCACCGTAATGGGCATGCCCGAAACGTTCTAGTGCGGGCCGCTTCCAGCCCTCGAGGTGATAGCCCTTGATGAGGACTTTCTCAATCCAGGTATCGACCGGAAAGGTGTCGAGTCGCCCAAAACCAAAAAGCGCTACACAGGCGGCAACCTTGGGTCCGACTCCCGGCAAGGTCGTGAGTTGCTCGAGGAGCAAGGGCGTTTCTAACTTACTAAAGTCCGCGACCCAAGTGGGGCGCTCTGTTAAAACCTTGGCGGTGCTTTGGATAAAGTTTGCCCGATAACCTAGTCCACAGGCCTTGAGTGTCGCCGCATCCGCCCGGGCGAGGGTTGTCCAATCCGGTAGGGCGTGAAAGCCTGGGCTAATTTCGGACCCGAGTTTTTCGGCCAACGCTGCAACCATTCGGCGTATCTGGATAATTTGTTTGTTCGAACTACAAAGAAACGCGAGTAGGGCCTCGTCGGCTTCCTGTTTCAGAATTCTCAACCCCGGGAAAGACGCCATTGCTGCCGCGAGAAATTTATCGGAACGCCAAGGGAGATGAGTCGCGATCTGGGCCTGTAAGCCTTCGGCATCAAGGTAGTTAGCAAGTGCAGGTCCGGCGTCAGGCAACCCCGCGGGCTGCTGCCATTCCAAACCGGCCGAGGTGAGTCGTAGGTGCACGACGTGTCTACCAAAGATGCCCACCCAAGCGTTGTCCTGCCGCTGCCAGCGAAAACTTTGTCCGCCGTCGAGGACTTCCGCGAGCACAGCATCGTTCATCGGCACAGCCAGCCCCAGGCCCTGCCAAGCCGTCCACTTAACGCCCTCTCGGCTCACTTGAGCGCCTCGTGCAAATCAGCTGCCCAGATTTCGTAACCCTTGAGACTTAAGTGCAACAGGTCAGGCATGACCTCTTTTGAGAGGGTGCCGTCAGACTGAAGTAATTTGGGTGCTAAGTCGCGGACTTGAACCAGCGTGCGTTTCGCTACCGCTTTCGCCACTAATTGATTAGCGGCTTGATTATTCAAACGCATTTTGTCGTTGGGCTTTTCTCCACGCGGGAAAATTTGATACAGAATCACGGGAGTGCGAGGGAAGCGCTCCTGGATCTCATCGAGAATAGCAAGTGTGCCAGCGGCAATATCTTGCGGACTATCCATGCGATGCCCGGTGTTATTGGTGCCAATCATCACTACAAAAGCACGGGGGTTGAGGTCCTTGGGTAAGTTGCCGTTACGTAGGCGCCATAACACATTTTCTGTGCGGTCACCGCTCGTTCCGAGATTCACAACTTTGGGTAAGCCCTTAAGGAGCGCGAGATAAGGTGGCTGTTCCCAGGCGTGGGTAATGGAATCTCCGATTAAAATTAAACCACCCCCGCCTGCTTTTGCTGAAGCTTCAGCGGCAGCGGTTTGGCCCTGATGGCGTTGGAGCATGCCCTCATTCATCTTGCCATCATTGGCACGAGGATAGGCCGCGGTGGCGAGCCGGAAGGGTTGTTGAAGTTCAGCTAATTCCATGCCTAAGGTCGCAGCATGATTAGCTGCCCGCCACCATTGTAGACCTAAAGCGGCGGCAATGGCGGCAAAGGACGCAGCAAGTAGACCAAGGGCAGGGGTGAGGGGGAGGCGCGACATAAGTTGGAGAAAATCTAGGTTAGAGAAAAGGCAAGCAGCGAGGATTTAGCCAGTCCATCTCGGGTTAACTGGTTCAGTGCTTTGACTGCCTATCCCTTTTTAGGTTCCTTGTATTTACCCTTTCTTTTTATAACTTACGTTCTTCATCTGTCTCATGCGCCTACCTTTGCTTTTTTTAGCCGCAGCTGCTTCAGCTCAAGTCGCTCCCGCAGTTGCTCCCAAGCCGTGGATTGCGATGGTCGATGCTCAGGTGGGGCGCGAAGCTAAGATCTCTCGGGCTGGCTCGCTCGAAGGTGCCTACCGTCGTAGTCGCACCGGCTTTGAACTGATTAACGAAGGACCTAATCACGCTCTCGATCTCGAGTATTACACTTACCAACATAAAATGTCGGGCCCACTTGCCGCCGATGAAGAGCGTGCCTACAGGGATACTGATGACTTAATTCTATCGGGTTTTGTGCAATCTGAACTCGCAAATGGAAATCACTTACAGCTCATCGGCGCCGTGGAATGGGCCGCCGCGAGCGAGCTCGACTTAGCTGATGGTTTTCGCTGGGGCTTAGGTGGTGCCTATCGCTGGAAACGAACGGGCGAGTGGGATGTTGCCCTCGGTCTCATGGTACAAGATCGCTTTGAAGCCAACCCGCTCCCCGTTCCTTATCTTCGGGCCTATTGGCATGTAGCGCCCGATCTTCGCATTGAGTTTCGCGGCACGGGTTTACAAAACGGCATTTTCGCTCGTTGGTTTGTAACTGCAGATCAGTCGACGAGTCTCGATGCCTCCGTCGCCTATGAAACGTTAACCTTCCGTTTGGCAGATAGTCTCGAGGGTCCCCGCGGCGTGGCTATCGGTGAGGTCCCTATTCGTATTGGCATCACGCAATTCTTCGAGCCCAGTGGCACCTGGTTTGCGCGCTTCGCGCTCTCCTATGATGCTTTTCACCGTCAGTCGATTCGCCGCGATAATGAAACCGTGGCTGCCTTTCAGGCCGACGGCACGGCTACCGCTACGTTCCGTATCGGCGCTCGTTTCTAGAACGTCTTCCTCAGAAGAACTCTACCGTGTAGGCGAGACGTTTGTCGGGTAGTCCTTGCACGCCTTCAATCAATACGCCGACGCGATCACCGCGTTTAAAAGAAGTTTTTGGCCGAAAAATAAGACACTGCGCCACGCCAATCATTGAGGTGTCGAGGCGAACATCACTGAGCGGAATTTCCTTTAAACCTTTGAGGTCGGCCGGGAAGCGACGTTGGCTAGCCAAATTCAACTCATATAATTTTATCTGCGTACCCGTCACTCGATAACGCTGAGGTGAAAGGCTAACCGACCACGCCGTGTTGGGCTTGAGATAGCTTAGCGGATAAAATCCCGCCGCTGGGAAACAGATGATTGCATTACCAGCCGGCTTGCCCGCTCCATCAAAAGCCCACATCGCACTCGCCCCACCTGCGACTCCGAAACCTGTCTTGGTCATGGCGGGGTTGAGGCACCAGCGTCGGTGACCCACCCGCGCAATGTTGGAAGGGTCTGAGTCATCCATATACCCATCGACCGATCCGGTGAGTCCATCGGGGCCTGATGTCCAAAATAGATTCGAGTTACTTGTCGCTTCATAGCCACGCCGGTAGGTGGCGTCGTCCATGCCCTTAGGTTTGGGCGGCTTGTGATCAATCGTCCCTAACTGGCGGCAGATTTCTGCGCCGAACTTACAGGTCCAACTCAACTCTTCATCGAGTTTAACATCGTGCGAAAGTCCTGCGAGGTAGCGGTAGGCATTTAGCCGGGCCAATTCGCCGCGTGCTTTGGACATTTCAGATGGGGTAGGGCGAGGGACCTTAGTCGGTTCATCTTTGCTGGTTTGGCGGGCCGGCGTGGCCGGACTCGAGGCCCGCGCCGTGGCCTCAATGGCTTTAATCTTTCGTTCAATGTCTGCCTTCGACCGCTTAGCCGTTAGCTCTGGGGTCGGGTCCGCTACCAAGGTGGCAGCTAGGATTAACAGGGCAAAGGGTCGCATGGACCTTGTGACCTTAGTTACGAAGTGACCCCTATCTAGGCTAAAAGCGCGACCCGAACCGCTGTTTTTACCTTTCCTCCATCGGGTTGGGCGCTCAACCTCGACTCCTCTACCCATGGGACAGCAATACAACAAGGTCATCAAACGCCGCCGCCGTCGCGCTTACCTCGAGCGCGTCAAAGCACGTATCAAGTCGGCGCGTTCATCCAAAAAGAAGAGCAGCAAGAAGTGAGCGCGTTTGGGCGACAAGGTCTTGGCCGTCTAACGGCGGTCCTCGTTGTCCTGCTCCTTGCTGGCTGCCAATCCGTCCCTTTCGAGGCCGACGAGGTCCCGGGCATTGACCGAGTCGTCACGCGCTATCGTGGCGAAAAAGAAATCCATCGCCTCAGTCAAACCTGGGGCGCCCAGCCTTCAGCTGATGGCAGCGATGTGGTTATTCTCAGCGATCGCGCTTCGCGCATCGGTTATTACTTCTGGATTAATCTTGGCATCGACCCGCCCGCCGGTTCCTCAGTGCGTATTGAGTATGTGGATAAGGAAAATCTTCCGCCTACCGTTCGTAACTACATTCTCGAGCGCAATCCAGGTGGCCTGTTCGGAGAAATCGTAGTCGGTCTAACCGGCCCTGATGCTCGTACTCCTAAGTGGCACCCCATTGCCTGGCGCGTCAGCATTATCAGCCCTGAGGGTAAAGTTTTAGCCTGCAAACGAAGCTTCCTCTGGGGTGCCCCTCGCGAACGCGCACCCTGAGTCTTTTAGGCGTCCCATTTAGGTAGCTTTTTTTTAACTTTAGATTAACAGAAAAAGCCGAGTTTTCGGTTTGATTTGGCCTAAAAAAAGGGGAGTCTTTTATCATTCCCATGAGTTCGAGTAGAGTCCTTCCCCTAGGCCTTCTATTGGCCGCTTCTTCACTTTCCGCCCAAGTCATCATTTCGGGCGCAGGTGGACTTGCTAACGAAACTTACTCGACTGCTATCGACACGACAGGGGGCAATACACTCTCGCTTGCCTTCATGATCGACTACCTCGTGGTCGGCGGTGGCGGTGCCGGCGGCACCGCGGGCGGATCCGGAGGCGAGAATACTTGGGGTGCCGGCGGCGGTGGTGCAGGCGGCGTCCTTTCCGGATCCACTAACCTCTCTGCCACTAGTTACACCGTTTCGGTTGGCGCAGGTGGTACCGCGGCTAATTACAGCGCTGGCTCAACCACTAATGGCGGTTCCGGAACTAAGTCCGTATTCGGTTCTATCGAGGCCCTTGGTGGCGGCGGTGGCGCCGGAAGTAACAACGCCGCCAACGGCGGTGGCGTCGGTCTCAGTGGCGGCTCCGGCGGTGGTGGTGGTGGTGATGGCCTAAAAGCCGGCGGTGCTGGAACTCTCGGACAAGGTTTTGGTGGTGGCACCTCGCGCTCCTCAGCTGGTAATCGCGCTGCAGGCGGCGGCGGTGGAGGCGCCGGCGGTGTTGGCGAAATTGGTGGACCTCCTAACGGTCATAATAGCGGCGTCGGTGGAAAGGGCGGCGTAGGGGTCTCTTCCAACATCAGCGGATCTTCTGTATTTTATGGCGGCGGTGGTGGCGGTGGCGGTCGTGATACCAACGGCGGCGCAACCTCAGCTGGTGGTACTGGTGGCTCGGGCGGTGGCGGCGCCGGTTCGGGCGCAGGCGCTGCGACATCTGGCACCGACGGCCTTGGTGGCGGCGGCGGCGGGTCGGGTGCTGATGGTAAAGGCGGCGACGGCGGCGATGGCATCGTCATCGTGCGTTACAAGGGGGCAAGCATTGGCTCTGGTACTGGTGGCACTATCGCCTCGGGCACTGGAACGTCTGCGGGTTACACGCTCCACACTTTCTCAACGGTTGGAAGTTCTTCGCTCAATCTAAGCTCTGTTAATCTCGACACGCGTCTGGGCTCGGTTGTCTCCTCCGACATCTCGGGTGCCGGCGCCCTGACCATCAACACTCAGGGTACCATTCGCTACACCGGCACCGCCACGCACACGGGCGGTACTGTTCTCAGCGATGGCTATCTCCAACTCGGTAACGGCGGCACGGGTGGGTCTCTCGGTGGTGCCATCTCTGTCGCCTCGGGCGCTTCGCTCGAGTATAATCGTAGCGGCGACGCGAATTTCAGTTCTCTCTCTGGTGCTGGCGAAATCATTAAGAAGGGTGCCAGTCGTCTTGCCATTAGCGGCTCGGGTGGTCACACGGGTAAGGTCACACTGAGCGCCGGCACGCTCGCACTCGGCGATTCTTCCGCCCTTGGTGCAGGGACCTTGGATGTCGCAGCCGGTACCACGCTGTCCTCCGACAGTTCCAATGCGCGCTCCCTTGCCCGCGATATCAACTTCCTTGGCAATGCTAGCCTCGGTAGTGCCACTGACACCGGCGTCCTCACCGTCTCGGGGGCGGTCGACCTTGGTGGCAACCGCACCCTTACCGTCGCGTCAGATGTTACCCTCTCTGGCGTCGTCTCGAATGGCCATTTGTGGAAGGCGGGTGCCGGTAAGCTTACTCTTTCTGCTGCTAACACCTATAATGGTACCACCGGTGTTCAAGTCGGCACTTTGGTAATCGATGGCTCGATCTCCTCCTCATCTTTCTATGTCGCCAGTGGAGCCACTATCCAGGTCGGATCCAGCGGGACTTCGGGTTCTCTTGGGGCTGGTCATGTGATTCTCCAGTCGAACGCTCAGCTCGTTTTTGATCGATCCGACGACATCGTCATTGGGAATGCGATTCACGGTAGCATCGACGCCAACCTTCAAACGGGCGAGGTTGTTAAGAAGGGCGCGGGCAAGTTAACATTCACCAACCCCAGTACCTTCGGTGGGCGCTACGTTGTGCAGGAGGGTGAGGTCGTCGTCAACCGTGGCACCTCCGAAGCGAGCAACTTTGTCTGGGCGAATATCTCAGAGGGTGCCACTTACACCGCAATCAACAATTACCCCGATAATGGAAGGTATCATTGGGCGACCATGTCCACTTCGGGGGCTGGCCAGTTGGTGCTGAAGGGAACGAGTCGCACTAACGCTTACACGAGCGCACTCTTCCCTTCTGGCCTCACTCATACTGGTGGCACCGTAATTGATGGAGCTAGCCTCTTGCAGAATGGTATGTTGAATGCCCTCGCCCCAGGGAGCTCACTGACTATTCGCGGTGGGGGTCTTCTGGGCGGTGGTGCTTACAGCCTCGGCTCGGTTACTATCGAAGACGGTTTCTTATATCCCAGTAATCTGGGCGCAACCTCCCTAGAGGTTCATAAAGGTGAGTTCTACGGGTATCTCCTAGATGCAACCCCGCTGCTTAAGGTAGGGTCTGGTGAGTTCCGTCTTGCTTCGAATGGTTGGTACCACACGGGTACTAACCGCATCGAGGGAGGCGTTCTTACGACGCTAACGTACAATTCGCTGGGGCAAGGTGCGACCACGGTCGCTGGCGGATCCCTTCGCTTCAGACACGGGGCTGACTCAACGGCAGAGATGACGACGCTCGTCCTCGACGGCGGCGCAGTTGAGGTAGATGTCGCTATTAATGGGACACGTAAACTGAACGCGGAAGTCCTTGATCTGCGCTCTGGCACGATTGAGGTCAGCCTCGTTGGTAAGGGAGTCTTGACCAAGACGACCGCGGGCACCGTTACGCTCGAGGCCGACAATAGCAGCTTCGCTGGCAACGTTACGGTCTCCGAAGGTCTCCTGCGCCTTCTCACCACTACTAGTCTCGGTACCACTTCCACAGTTCTTCTCGAGGGCGGCACTATCGAGCTCGCTGGTACCACCCGTGTTGGCTACTTCGAGCAAACTGGTGGATCCGTCACCGGCGGTACACTAGTCTCAAGTCTCATCCTCACTGAGAGTGGTACGCTCGGCTCAATTCTTGCCGACGATGTTGGCGGCGCCTCCGGTATCCTCAAGCGCACCTCAGGCACTACTCAAGTCACCGCAGCCAACACCTTTACTGGAGGTATTAATATCCAGCAAGGAACCCTCCAGCTCGCCGGAGCCGGTGCCTTCAACGCCGCTTCACGCGTCATCACCTCCTCTGGCGCCAGCTTGCACCTTGGTGGTAAGTCCCAATCGCTTTCAGGCATTGAGGGTGAGGGCACCATTGAGCTTGGTACCGGCGGTGCTCTCACTGTCGCATCCAGCACTGCCGACTCAACTTTCTCGGGTGTGATTTCGGGCGATGGCACTCTCACCAAGAATGGTAGCAATAGCCTCACGTTATCCGGTTCTAATACCTACACGGGTGGCACTTCCGTACTCGGAGGTACATTGGTCGTTAATGGAAGCCTTGCTTCCAGCACGCTCGGCGTCGCCAGTGGCGCCACCCTTGGCGGCTCTGGTACGATTGTCGGCGACACTACTATCTCGGGTACTCATACCCCGGGTAATTCGCCTGGTATCCAGAACTTTGGCAATCTGACCTATACCACGGGATCTATCCTCGTCTGGGAGCTGGCCGCTAGCACCACCTTGAATTCACCCCTCGCCTACGACCAAATCTTTGCCACCGGCACTCTGGATTTTGCTGGCGCCACCTATCTAAATCTTGTCTTCAACTGGTCGGGCGGGACGGTAGATTGGAATGACACCTTCTGGTCTGCTGATCAGTCCTGGCAGATTTTCTTCGGTAACACTATCACGGGTTTTGGGAACCTCACGCTTTCCACCAATAATTGGCAGGACATCAATGGTCTTGGATTTGATCAGGCCCTAGCTGGCGCTGCCTTCTCGCTCTCTCAGAGTGGCCAGTATATTTACCTCAATTATACTGCCGCCATCCCTGAGCCCTCGACCTACGGCCTGATTCTCGGTGGTCTCGCGCTTGCCGGCGCTGCTATCCGCCGCCGCAAGCAAGCCAAGTAAGGCCGTACGGGCTGCTCAGCTAAGCCGCTGAATAGCTACCAATTGCTGAGCGGCTCTGCTGCGAGCGGCAAAGCTGTGCGCTGGTTAGCCCGCTAGCCAGTTACCGCAGTCAACTGCCCCTGCTTTCTACCTTTTACCTTCTACTTTCTACCACTGTATCCCCATTTTAATTTTTAATTCTTAATTTTTTAATTTCTCCGCTAACACCGAGATAAGAGATTAGGGATAAGAGATAAGAGACCGTAAGCTACCAAGCTACCGAGCTATCGAGCCAACGAGCTAACGAGCTAATGAGCTACCGAGCTATCGAGCCAACGAGCTAACGAGCTAATTTCCCCGCAGTCACCGCAGCTACCGCAGTCACCGCAGAAATTTCTACAGAGCTAACGAGCTAATGAGCTACCGAGCTAATTCTCCCACTCCCTTATCCCTAATCCCTAATCCCCCTTACCCCCCATGCGTCGCCATCACTACCGCGCCACCTGCACCGACAAACGCGCGTAGCGCGCCCTCAAGCCGCGCACGCTTCTCGGTATCTAAGCCCGCATCTGGTTCATCGAGTAATAAAACCTTTCCGGCAGGTACGCCAAGTTGCGCCAAGCAGCGCGCCACATGCACCAAGCGCGCTTCGCCACCTGAAAGCTCACCAATCGGCCGATCGTGCAAATGCGCAATGCCAAGTAGGCTAAGAGCCGCACCACCATCCGATTTGCCGAGTGCGGCGACTTCACCAGCGGTCATTGACCAAGCACAGGTCGGTTGTTGCGGTAGCCAGGCGCGCAAATCCGCTAAGGCCGGGACCGAAAGTTTATTGACCTCATGGCCACTGATACGCAGCGAGCCCGCAGGGATAACGCCTGCTAGCACCTTGAGTAGCGTAGATTTACCCCAACCGTTGGGACCTCGCACCTCGCGTAGTTCTCCCGCCTCTACTAGGAAGTCGATGTTATCTAAAACTCGCCGACCGCCCAGTTCGACCGTCGCCCCGCGTAGTTCGACGAGTAACTT
Organism: uncultured Enterobacteriaceae bacterium; assembly: GCA_964510855.1. Classification (GTDB taxonomy): domain Bacteria; phylum Verrucomicrobiota; class Verrucomicrobiia; order Opitutales; family UBA953; genus UBA8828. The sequence goes on from CAZEDB010000008.1 coordinate 68,159, forward strand.
AGACATGACGTCGAGCCAGCCAAATGAAGGCTGGAGCGCCCACCAACGCAACCAGTGCGCCAGCCGGCAAGTTTAGACCCAGCCAGCCCGCACGTCCGGCGGTATCGGCTAAAAGTAAAAGCAATCCCCCCACTAACCCCGCAGCTGGTAAGACATGCTGATGCGTAGCGCCTACTAAACCACGGGCCACATGCGGTGCTAAGAGACCAATGAAAGCAATCGGCCCGCACAGACACGTCGCTGCGCCGGCTGCTAGTGAGGTTAGAAGTGCCGTACGCCAAGTGATCGAGTTGATGTCAGTGCCCATCGTCTGGGCGACATTTTCCCCTAGCGAAAAGCGATTCAGCCCGCGTGCTTGAGTTAGTAAAAGCAAACTAGCCGCTGCCGCTAAAACCAATGGCAGCCAAGCGAGTTCAAGCGTGATTAAGCCCAGCCAGTTACCTGCGCCCGTTAAAAGCAAGGTCGTGCGTGCACTATCTGAACTTGCCGTGATTAACAGTGTGCCCGCGCCAGCGAGCGCGTTGATACCTAAGCCTGCTAAAATCAAATTCACTCCCGACCGCCCACGATTAAGCATTAAAAGGGCACTCGTAGCTGCGAGTGCACCTAAGCCTGCGGCGGCAGGAATGCGCCAGGTTTGCTCCCAAGCTAGGTCGGGCGCGACTGCGAGCAAAATGCCGAGACCCAAGAGCGCTCCGCCGAAAACTCCCGTCAGCCCTGGGTCTGCGAGGGGATTGCGAAACACACCTTGCTGTGCGGCTCCGGCCATGCCGAGGGCACATCCAGCTACTAGAGCACCGAGCACCCGCGGAAGACGCACGGGAATAAGTTCAAAGTTACCACCCGTTCCCCAACCGTCTGGGCCGATAAAGAGTGCGGTTATCGTAGCACCAGCAGCGATAGCTAAGCCCAATAAAAGTCGCGACACGAGCGCCATGCCTAACGTCCGAACGGCAGCAATCGAGCCGGACCCGTCGGCGTACCCTCGGTGGGCGAGGGCGTGCTAGGCGGACGGCGACCCGGGCGGCTGCCTTCGCGTAGAGCGGCGAGCAGGTTCGTTTCCCAATCATTAATCGTCCCGCCCACATCAAAGGCTGGACCTTGTCGCATACCATCGGCACTCGGCGTACCCGGATCAAATCCAAGGGCTACCAAGGATTCGCCTAACTTGCCTCCGCCGCGAATCGACGCCGCAAAGCGCAGTGGCCAATCCGCAAAAGAAGCAGCAGGTAGGGCCGTGATTTGTCCTGCGAGTTGCACGCTGAGACTTGGGCCTACCGCTTCCGCCTTAGCTACTTTAAGTGAGCCATCTGCCAAGCGTTGCGCGCGGACTTCTAACTTCGTGTAGCGGTAGTCCGTCGCCGCCTTTTGTAGTTCACGAATGGCAATCAAGGAATTCGCCGCTAGGGCAGCCCGTTCGGCATCACGGCCCTTACCCAAAGTTGCCCCCAGCGCAGCTAAGCCGGCCAAACCTTCAGCAACTTCGCCGCCCACATCAGCCGAGGCCGACATGGCAGCAGGCAATCGAACACGTCCGCCGCTTGAATCTAAGGCCAACTCAGCTGCGAGATTATCTGCTAAGCGACCCAGTTGCGGTGCAGTTGCCACCGCGACGGTTCTAAGATCAATTTTGCCTTCAAGATTGCCTGTCATGCCAGGTAAGGCCTTGGCAACTTGCACTAAATCTGTGCCCGTGATTTTAGTCGTCAGATTAAGTACATAGGGTCCGCCGGCTTGCTTACGATTAAAGACCAGGTTGCCTTCACCCGTAAGTGTGCCGCCGATAATAGTTCCGGTAAGCGAAGTCATGCGCGCCGTTTCAGGTTCAAGCACGAGTTGAACTTCGAGGTTTTCAGCGCTGAGTTCCCCAAGTTTCGCCTTACCAACCCGAGCCTGGAAGGTTCCGATATTTCCTGCCCACGCGGGATTCGTATCTGGGGTGGCGAGTGTCTCCGTAGAGGTTTTAACGCCGTCGGTTTCGGGCGGAGCTAAGCCCAGTAAGTCATCTATAAAGACTTCAGTAATATTAACCTTACCCAGCCAGCGCGTCGAAATGCCGACGGGTTCAAAGCTTACAATAAAGGTACCAGCAGTTTCTCCTGTCGCTCCCAACTTGAAGCTCCCTTCAATTTCACGGTTAAGTCCATCCGTGCTTAAGGTTGCGGCGACGCGTGCACTGTTAATTCGCACAGCGCGATCACGGAAACCGACATCACGCAGAGTCACTTCAGTACTAACACTTTGATTAAGACCTGGCGTAACAGTGGCCCGGAAGGTTCCCCCTGCTACTTGACCCAACTTGTTTGCGAAAGGCTGAGTAGCGAGGGCACCGAGCTCACCCGTGATTTCGCCCGTGGGCCAAGAACCATCGAGAGGAACAGTTGCTGAGCCTGTGGCTAGAGTGCGGCCGCGCGAACGCAGGTCGGTTTTATCGAAGCGCAAAACACTGCGTTCGCCGAAGGATAAATCCATTTCGGTGGTTAAGTCACAAGTGTCGAGATAGGCGGTGCCTGCCCAACTGACACTAGTGCCAGCAAAGACGAGCGGACCTGATTCACTTCTAATATACCATGAACCGTTGCTCCGGGCGCCCAAGGTCAGGTCGGCGCGCTCGAGTGTTCCCGTAAGACTTAAGCCTGGAACCAGGGCGCTGAGGGCTTCGAGCGGCAACTTATCGGCCTTGGCAGTTGCGAGCGGTCCGATCGGTAGCGCCGCACCGAGATCTACTTCCGCGCGTTGCTTGAGACTGAGTAAGGTAATTTCTCCGCGTCGGATAAGCCCTTCACCTGCATAAATCACTGGAGGTTTGCCAGCGGCCGCACGTAGGTTGGCGCTAAATTCTACTACCGTACCGCGTAATTGTTCGAAGGGTAAGGTTTCCCAACCGGGTTGTCCGGCGAGGTCGCCTAAATCAACCGCCAAGGAAGCTTCAGCTGCCCAGCCTCCACTTTCGGTGGGTCGAATCGCGGCCGATCCTGCAGCGAGTCGCCGTCCGCCCATGCCAACTTCAAAACCTTCAAGCGCTAACCCTTTGCGCTCCGCCCGTAAGGGCAGGGTGGCGTTGAGATTGGTAAGCCAAGGATTGCCATCGCGCTCAAGCGTTAAGCCCGCGATCGCAACCGCTCGCGAGCTTGAGACCGTAGCTTCGCCATTGGTAAAGGTAATTTCAACTGCCCCAGACCACGTACCTGCAATCGGAACGATGCCTGCCGAACTTAAGAAGGGCGCCAGCGTTATGAGAGGCGCATCGGCTGCGGCTAAGCGTAGCGGGCTCCCTGAGGAGTCTGCTGGGAGAGGGCCGCCGCGCCAAATGAGCGGTTGATCGATGCGCAACGAAACACCTCCAGGTCCGGTTAAGACCGCTTGAGTTATTTCGGCTTCATCTGCTTTACCTTTAGCCACTGCTACCACCGACCATTCAGCAGGTGTGCCGGCCGGGATGCGGGCGGAAAATTTTCCTAGATCAGCCCAGGTCGCTAATAAATCACTACTGACATTCCACTGGCCTTCTTCGGTTACGAGTACCGTAAGTTTGCCTTTAGCACTGGTGGGCAGGGCAGGTTGGGCTGGAGTTAGAATGCCTAAATTTGCCGCCGTCAGATTGAGCGCAGCATTGAGTTCAAGGGCGGTTGTCGGTTGGGCAAAGAGGGTACCTTTACCTTCGAGCGCTGCGGCATCCTTCGCATCTTTTATTTCGAGACTAAAGCTAAGACCTTCACCGGTCCTTGTGCCTGCCATTACTAACGAGGGTCCGCCCAGCGCAAGGGGCCCAGCATCACGTGTGGTAATGCGTACATCAAAACGCTCGAGGTCACGAGCTAAGGCACGTGGTGTCACCCCTGCGTCCCCCAAGGTGCGCCCGAGGTTAGCCTTGAGCACAATTTCAGCGCGCGGGTCGGTGTCGGTTTTACCTAAGGTGGTGCGGCCGCTCCAAGCTACCCCGGCACGCAGCTCGAGGGTATCAGAAAAATCCATTCCCTCGCTGCGGGCGTTAAAGCGAATTTCTTGTTCATCGCTGACCCTCAGTCGCCCACTCACCGCTAAAGGCCCGGTTGAGACTCTCCCTAAGCCTAAACTTTGCACAGGATCCGTCGCAGGTTTGGTTGGGGTGGTCTCGACTTGCCGTTGGCGTAAATCGACTTCGATGCCCTTGGCTTCAAAATGTTCTAAATGAATTTTGCCGCCTAAAAGTCTGAGTATCCCTAGGTTGCCTGCGGCACTTTCAACTTTAGCTACGGTGCCATCGGCTAGAATCACATCTACGCCGCTCACCGTAAAGGCACCCATCAGAGTTGCTTCAATTTGTGCGACCTGTCCCTTGAGCCCCGCCTGGGTTAGTGCCGCATTGACCGTGGGGGTTAATTGCTCACCGCGTAATCGCCATTTAACGTAACTCAATAATGCGAGCGACGCTGCGGCTACAAACGTAGCGGCAATGAGCACCTTAGTCTTTTTTGGCATAGGCTAATGAGCGTGGCGTACCTTTTAGTTAAGGTAAGACAAAAAAGCCACATTTCCGCCCACTTTTGCCCCGTTAGCCTACTGCTTTCCCAGCTCTTCTAGCATTTCTAGCCCCTTAGCTGCCTCTC
>CAZEDB010000009.1:0-18302 GCA_964510855.1 uncultured Enterobacteriaceae bacterium
ATATCCGCGCGGGCTGTAACCCGTTGGTCGTTGCCGGCGAGCAACTGCAATTGGCCGACTGCAAGTCGGGCCGCGACTAAAGCATTTAGGCGGGCTTGTCGTCCCGCTAAACCGGCCGCGGCCACGCGCGATTCAACCGCGAGTAACCCTGACAGGCTTAAAATCACCAGCACGAGTAACCCCATCACCGCTAGGGCGAGGACGAGCGAAAAGCCGCGTCGCTGAGGGTTCATCACTCATAAGCATAAGGGGTGTTTTCGGGATTCAAAACACCCTTTTTACAAGTCTACGGATAATTTTAATTACCAGACTAGGGTTTGGGCGTTGCCACCCCTTTCGGGCAGGGGAGGATGGGGTCATGTCGGATGCTATTTCCACGCTCGCAGGGACCGTTTATCGCCGCGAACGCGACGCCGCGTTCGCCCATCTTGCCCAGTTGATTAATGACCTAAAAGGACCTCGTCCAACCGTCGCCCTCAGCGGCGGGTCGACCCCCAAGGCATTCTTTAGTTGGGTTTTAGCCCATCACGCGCTCACGCCGGAAACCTTAAGCCGGATTGAATGGCATGTGAGCGATGAACGTTGTGTCCCGCTTGATCACGCCGACTCAAATTTCGGTAGCGCACAACGTCTCCTGCTCGATCCGCTTGGGGTGCGCGCTGAACATCGTTTTCCTTGGCCGGTCGATTTACCTCCCTCTCAAGCTGCTACCGCTTACGAACGTTTTTGGCGGGTTGCGGGTAGAGACCACGCTTACGATTTATGCATTCTGGGTATGGGCGATGACAGCCACGTCGCTTCGCTTTGGCCGGGTTGCCCGCTCTTACAACAAGACGGCGGGTCGCGTTTTGCCGCCACTGAATGGCCCGGACGGGGCTGGCGCCTGACGTTAACGCCTACAGGTCTGGGGCTTTGTCGCTCCATTGTGGTTCTGGTTTCAGGTGCAACTAAAGCGCCAGCGATGCGCGCGGTTTGTCGCGATGCTGCCACGGACCTTGCCTCGCATCCTGGTCGGGTCTTACGCCCATTGTCGGAACGCACCACGTGGTTGGCGGATGCCGATGCCAGCCGTGAACTCTAAAGCCTGTCGGGTCGGGCTTGCGACCGGACGTTTCTCCGACTAATTCGCCCTATGGAGCTCTCCCTACTTTCTGCTGCTGGAGTTTTTCTGTGGCCGCTTTTAATTTGTTCGGCGCTCGCGCTTTTTGTTGCGACTGAACGTGCCCTTGCGCTTGCCGCTTCGCGCACCGTTCCCCTTGGCTACCTGCAAGGGAATTACCCGAGCGGAAAAGCTTCTGCCTCAGCCGCCGCGCGTTTACTGGCTTTACGCCGCAAGGGTCTGCGGGGCGAGGCGCTCCGTCGTGCCGCCGAAACCGAAGTAGTTGCGCTTCAGCGCGGCCTTTTCTTGCTCGATTCCGTGGTCGCGATTGCCCCTCTGCTCGGTCTACTCGGCACCGTGACGGGCTTGGCGGGGGTGTTTGCTTCGGGTACAGCTCCCGACCCTTCGCGTTTAGCCGCAGGCTTTGGTTTAGCCTTAAGCACCACCGTGATTGGCCTAGGTATTGCTATCCCGGCGCAGTTTGCCGCCAACTGGTTGTATCGCCGAATTGAAATTGTGGCAGACCAGTTAGTGAGTTTAGCCGCTACGCTTTCTGAGGCTGACCCTGCACCATGATTGCAGTCCGTCGTCGCCGCCCCGCCTGGATTAACGTCGTCCCTTTAGTCGACGTCCTCGTTGTATTGGTTTTCTTCTTACTCGTCGGTATGCGCACCCAAGATCCTCGGGTCTTACAAATTTCTCCACCTGCTGCTGCCGCTGCCGCCGAAGGCTCGCTCGAAGGAGCGGTCGTCGTGGCGATTGACGCTTCCGGCGCTACTTATGTGGATGCCCAGCCTGTAGCCACTGAGGCCTTAGCTACCGCCTTGCGTGAGGCGTTGGCTAAATCCACCCGCCGCGAAGTCGTGGTGGTGGCGGATGAGCGCGCAACTACGGGAGCCACCGTGCGCGCCGTCGACGCCGCGGTACTCGCCGGTGCTACCGTCCAAATTCAAGCGCGTGCTCCTGGTGCCGCACGCTGAGGGTCTTGCCGTTTAGTCACGTCCCTCTATTCTAACTTTATGTCGAACCCTTCACGTTCACGTCAGGCTTTGGGTTATCTGGAATCGTTCACGCAGGCTCACGGTGCGCCTGGCCATGAAGACGCGGTCCGTACTTTATTCCGACAAGCATTACCTGCGCGTAAGCCCACCTTTGATCGGCTAGGCTCGGTAAGCCTAGCTCACGCTCAGCCCGCTTCAGGTCCACGCGTGGTCCTAACTGCGCACATGGATGAGGTGGGTTTCATGGTGCAAGAAATCACCCCTGATGGCTTTCTGCGTCTGGTCCCGCTCGGAGGTTGGCCCGAGGGCGTGCTTGCCGCTCAGCGCCTACGGATTCTTTGTCGAAGCACCGGTCGCGAACTGATGGGCGTTGTTGCCGCGACCCCTCCCCATCAGGGCGGTCAGCAAGCCCTCACGGTTGAGCGGCTCGTCGTCGATATCGGCGCCCGTTCGCGAGCCAGTGCGCAAGCAGCTGGCGTACGCCTAGGCGACCCCGTGGTGCCCGATGGACCTTTTGCTGCTTTAGCTGAGCCGGGTTTAATCGCCGCTAAAGCCTTTGATAATCGCGCGGGGATGGCTGCCTTAGTTTTAGCTACGCTTGAGCTTGATACAGCGGGTGTGGCTTTGCCCTGTGACTTGCGCGCGGTTGCGACCGTACAAGAGGAAGTGGGCTGCCGGGGTGCGGTAACGGCCGCGCGGTTAGTTGAGCCCGATGTGGTCATCGTTTTAGAAGGTCCCCCTGCCGATGACCTCCCCGGTATGTCGCTGGCCTCGGCTCAAGGGGCGCTGGGTCACGGGGTGCAAATCCGTGCCTACGACCCCACGGCAATTTTAAGTCCCCGCCTACTCGACCTGTCCATCGCCACCGCGGAGGAGCAGGGTATCCCTTATCAAGTCACGGTACGGCGTAGTGGTGGGACGGATGCGCGGGCCTTCCAAGCCCAGGGCTTAGGGTGCCCGGTGATTGTCCTCGGGGTTCCTGCCCGATACATCCACACGCATCAATCCGTCATTGATGTGGCTGATTTCTTAGCGACGGTCGATTTGGCCAAGGCACTCGTGAAACGCCTCGATGCCCCCACAGTCGCTCAGTTAGTAAATTTTGCCTAAGTCCACTCGCCTTCCCGCTTGCTCCCAAGCCCTGAGCGGGAATTGTTTAGGGTATGAGCGCGCCTAAAAAGCCTAAGCCCGCCGACGAACTTTCGCTCGAAGCAGCGATGGAACGTTTGGAGCGTTTAGTGGAATCGATGGAGTCGGGTGACTTACCGCTCGATCAACTGGTCGCCCAATATGAAGAGGGTATGCGCCTCCTCCAGGCTTGTGAGGCGAAGTTAGGAGCCGCGGAAGTGCGCTTGGGTGAGTTAGGTCAGGATGGAGAGCGCGACTAAGTATGAGTCTTTTAGCTACCATCCGCGGGCCGGAAGATGTCCGTGGTCTGCCCGCCGAGCGCTTACCCGAATTAGCCGCTGAGATTCGTCAGCGTCTGATTGCGGTCACAGCTCGGAATGGTGGCCACGTAGGTCCCAACCTCGGGGTGGTAGAATTAACCTTAGCCCTGCATCGTGTTTTTGAAACCCCCCGCGATAAATTTGTCTTCGATGTTTCGCACCAAGGGTATGTGCATAAGTTGCTGACCGGACGTAACGGTGCCGGTTTTGATGCGATTCGGCAAACTAAAGGCCTGAGCGGATTTTTATCCCGTGATGAAAGCCCCCACGACGCCTTCGGCGCCGGTCATGCCGGTACCGCTCTTTCTGCTGCCGTAGGTTTTGCCAACGCCCGCGATCGCCTCGGTGAGGCGAGTCATGTCGTGGCGGTGATTGGCGACGCCGCGTTAACCTGTGGCGTCACCTTGGAGGCTCTGAATAACGCCCGCAGCGCCGCCTCGCGCCTCGTGGTCGTACTCAACGACAATGAGTGGTCGATCGACCGTAATGTCGGTGCCATCGCAGAGATGCTCAGCCGGATTATTGTCAGTCCTTCTTACAACCGTTCGCAAACGAGTTTGAAGCGCACCCTCGGCGGTTCGCGTTGGGGGCAGGTGGTGCTCGACTTCGGTCGCACCCTTAAACGTGAACTTAAAGACCTCTTCACTCGCAATAGTTCGCTCTTCGAGCAATTCGGTCTCCGCTACATTGGGCCGATTGACGGGCATGACCTTGAGACGCTCGAGCGTTACTTGCGCTTTTGTAAAGACTCGCCTGTGCCCGTGGTCTTACACGTCCGCACCGAAAAAGGCCGTGGCCTCGGCGCGGCGCTGAGTAACCCAGAGAAATTCCACGGTACGGGTTCCTATGATCCTGAGACAGGCGATTCGTTAGCGTCGGGTGCGGCGGGAGCACCGCGCGCGTGGCAAGATGTCCTAGGTGGCCAACTGTTACGCCAAGCTCAAGCGGACGTGCGTGTGGTCGGTATTACCGCCGCTATGCCTTCAGGTACGGGCTTGGCTCAACTCAAGCGTGCCTTGCCGGCGCAGTATCACGACGTGGGAATCGCGGAAGAACATGCGGTGCTCTTTGCGGCCGGCTTAGCCGCCCGGGGGTTACGTCCCGTCTGCGCCATTTATTCCACCTTCTTACAGCGGGCTTACGACATGGTGATTCATGATGTCTGTCTGCAGCGCTTGCCAGTAACCTTTTGCATGGATCGGGCAGGACTTTCCCCGCAAGACGGTGCAACCCACCACGGCTTATTTGACGTCGCTTACCTCCGTTGCGTGCCCAACGCCACGGTGATGCAGCCTAAGGATGAAGATGAGCTCGCCGATATGTTGCACACCGCCCTGCAAAGTGGCGCCCCGATGTTTATCCGTTACCCCCGCGGCCCTGCCGCAGGAACCGCCATCAAAGCGCAGCCGCAGTTGATTCCTCTGGGTAAGGCTGAGGTCCTTCAGCCTGGCCGCGAAATCCAAATTTGGGCCTTGGGCACGATGCTGCCCGAAGGTCGGACCCTTGCCGCCGCGCTTGCAGCACGCACCGGCGTTTCGGTGGGTCTGGTTAACGCGCGCTTCGCTAAACCCATCGATGCGACGTTACTGCAAGCGCAAGCCTCTGCCGCTCAGCTTATCATCACGATGGAAGACGGAGCGGTAACCGGGGGTTTCGGTAGTGCGGTTTTAGAAGCCCTTGCTGAAGGTTCAGCTTCACCGCGCGTGTTGCGTCTGGGTTGGCCCGATCAATTTATCGGTCATGCTTCAGATGCGGCCACGCTCCGTGCTGCCCACGGATTGGCTCCTGAACAAATGTTGGCGCGGGCCCTAGCTGCCTGGGAGGCAGCGCGGGGCGAATCACGGTCCGGTTGAACCAGCTTCTAGTTTTTGCTTAGCTTCGCTTAGTTGCTGCGTTGCTCGCTCAAGCTCAGCCCGCAGTTCGCTTTCACGCGCGGCTTGTTGGGTGATTTGTTGGTCGCGTTTGGCGACCGCCGCTTCCCAGCCTTTGAGCGCTTCGGTCCACTCGCGTTGCTGTTTTGTAGCTGCCTCGCGTAGCTTAGCGGCTTGGGCTGAAGCTTCGTCTGCGCGTTGGCGTGCGGCCCGGGCCGCTTCGCGGAGTTCCTCAAGGTCTTGGCCCCGGCGTTCTAAATTGCCGCGAGCAAGGTCGCGTTCACGTCGAGCCTCTGTCAGTACGGCTTGAGCGGCAGCGGTCGCGGCACGGGCTTCGCGGTCGCGCGCCCAAAGCCAGCTGCAGAGTCCTAAGACTCCGACTAAAAGAAAAAGGTTAATACGTGCGAGCGTCATGGCGTCTTACCTGGCTCGGCGGCGAAGCGAACTTCGGTTACGCCCGCTTCATTAATCGCATCGAGCGAGCGACTCACCGCTGCAAAAGGGGCTTGGGCATCGGCTTGGACTACGACCTCGGTGGCGGGATGGGTTCGCAGCTGTTCTTTGAGTCGCGCGGTTAACTCATTCCGTCCTAAGGGTTCACCCTCCAATGTAAGGGCACCCTCGGGCGATACGCTAACCGCTAGGGCAGGAGGCGTGTCGGTGGCGGTGCTCGATACCGGTAGGGTTACCGGCGCGAGCGTAGTCATTTGGCGAAGTCCAAGCGTCGATAAAATAAAGGTCGCGAGCAGAAAGAACATGATGTCGATGAGAGGCACGATTTCGATGCGTGCTTCCTCACTGGGTTGGTCTGAGTCTCCCAGTCGCCGCCGGGTCTTCATGCTTGAACGCTCTTAGGCGGGGTTTGGAAAGTAGCTAAGCGGTGACCTGCGGTCTCAGCCGCACGTAGGGCTAGTTCCGTCTGATTGATGGCTTGATCGAGGTCATGGCGTAAGTCGCTCTGTCGCCGGGTCAAAAAGTTATAGGGCAGGAGGCAAAGAATGGCGATGCCAAGACCCGCGGCGGTAGCAATGAGAGCTTCGGCGACCCCGCCGCTTACTTGAACAATTGCCAACGCGTCACCCCCCGTGAGTTCAAAGCTTTGCATGATGCCAATCACCGTGCCGAGAAGGCCGAGTAAGGGCGAGAGAGTGACGAGGGTGCCTAAGATCCAGTGACGACGGCGGGCTTCATTTAACGAGGTCTCAGCGCGCAAGCTCATGGCGGCGACAGGGTCGGTACGCCCGTTGGCTAGGCCCGAGCGTAAGCAATACAGGAAAGGCGAGGTTTTACCTTCGGTTACTTCCCAGGCGGACGAAAAATTGCCGAGTCGGATATCCCAAAGGGCTTTGGTGAAGACTTCGTCTTGCTCCAAGCGAGGTAAGCGCGACCACCAAGTCAGACGCTCGGCAATCACCGCTAGGGCCAAGACAAGGCAAGCGAGAATGGGCCACATGATGGGGCCACCACGCAGGAAGGTTTCGACGATAATGTTAGCGAAGATCATAGTAAGTTAGCGGAGTTCAAAACGGATATCGATGGTGTAGTCGCGTGGGGTGGCGGCAGGAAAACTCCAGCGCTTGCGGATCGTTTCACTAGCCGATTGGTCCAAGCTACGCCAGCCACTTGATTTTAAAATTCTTACGTCGCTCACGTTGCCTTTGGCCCCGACGCTGAAGCGCAGACTAACCGTACCTTGTTCCTGGCGGCGCAGGGCATCGGGGGGGTAGATGGGCCAAGGTTGCAACCCGCCGAGTTGGGCTCGCTCGAGTTGCACGGGGTCGCCGCCTTGGCCAGCGGGGAGCGTAGACTGCGGTTGGGCGTTGCCAGTACCTGCGGCAAGGTTGGCTACGCTGTTCAGGTTAACGCCCTGACTTTGAGGCAAAACCAAGGCGGGTGCGGTCGGTGGGCGACTGGTAAGCAGGGGCGAAGGTGAAGTTTCCGTCGTTACCGCTGCTTGGCTGGGTAAAATCCGCAGAGGGCTGAGGGCGGCCCGGACCGTTGGCACACTTTCTTGAAGCTCCACGGTTGCAGGCGCCCGGAGGATGCCCGCGACACACGTAGCTACCATGCATAGGCTCAGGGCGAGTACGACCCAATCTGTCAATCCTTCCGAGCCTGATGCACTTGGCTTCATGAATTAAAACCGCGCTTCAATCCCCAGATGGAAGGTCCGCGGTGCGTTAGCCCGAGGTCCGAGCGGTGCGCGACTGATGATTTCCCGCTCGTCCGTTAAGTTGTGCACCCCGCCGATAAAGCGAAAGCCCGACTGGATGTTGTAACGGAAACTTAAATCTGCGGTAGCTAAAGCAGCAACCCGGCCATCAATGGCTGAGGCGGCATCTGGCGCACCTAAGTCTGTGAGACGTGGGCGCTCATTGTAGCCCGTACCCCAAGTTGCGGAGTTGTATCCAATGTCTAAGGTTACTGCGGTTTTTTCTGTTTCCACGCCAGCTGAGAGGCCGATTTTCCACTCAGGAATGTAGGGAATCTCACTGCCATTTTCCGCGCCGGCAAAAAGTCCTGCGCTATTGCTGAGACGACTTGAGAGATCTTTAAATTCAGCGTGCGTGAAGGTAGCACTCAAACTTACAGGTGTGCCGATGCTCCAACCTTGAGCGCGACCATGATCGTAGGTCACGCTAGCTTCGACGCCGTAGGCTTGGGCTTCGCCTGCATTCTTGCTCGGACTAAGGCCGCCAGCCGATACGCCTACTTCAGGAGCAATCAGTCGACTGAAGTCGGTGTGGAAAAGGGCAACCTCCCAGCGTAAGCCCTTGTCGCTATGGCGTAGACCTAGTTCGCTTCCCAGCGAGCGCTCGGCCTGGGCTCCGGACAAGAAGCCGGAGGGATTGGCGGGTGAGGCGCCAGCAAAGACACCCGTGAACACGGAAGTTTTGGGCGTTAAATCCAGGGTAGCCCCAATCCCGCCCGTGGTCAGGGTAGTGTCGCCTTCGCCATTATTGGCAGGCGTTGAACTCCCACGGTTAGCGTAGGAAATCCATTCCTGACGAACCCCGGGTCGGATGGTGAGGGCTCCGAAGCGCATCGCATCTTCTACATACAAGCTGACGGCTTCGGCTTCGGCTTCTCCGGCAGAAGTTACAGCCCCGGCAACAGGATTAGAGAAGCCGCCCATTTGGTTGCTGGCGCGGACAAAGGATTGATTGGTGCCCGTGGCGGTGTCGCGATGGAGGCGAAGGCCCAAGGTAACTTCGTGATCCACGGTACCTTTTGATTTCAGGCGAGCTTCCGTCTGCCAGCCCATCGACTCATGGTCACGGTAGGCGCTGCGGTTCACGGTGCTGCCAGCGGAAAGTCCTTTTAAAACGCCCACAGCCGTCGGGTTCATCAAGGCTTGGCCAAGATTTGTAGGCGTGCTGGGTCCGACATTGGTCAGGCCATCGAGTTTGTCCCACGTCCGCTCAAACGTATTGAAGTAGAGCGTGCTCTCGATGCGGGTAAGGGCGTCGGGTTGAGCTGACCATTTAAGGGAAGTCCTTAAGTGTTCTGCCACGAGTTTATCGAAGGCCGAAGCTGCGTAGCGACGGTCGGGATTGGCACGTAAGTCTGCTTCGGTAATGCCGACGTAAGATTCATCGGCATCTAAATCGGTCATCCCGACTTTAAATTCAAAGCGGTGCGCCCGGTTTTTATCGGGCTGCCAACCCAATTTAATCATGGGTTCAAGCAGGTGATAGCCAGTATTGGCCGAGCTTCCGTCGATGGTGCGATAACCGTCCGTAGCTTGTGCGTGTAGTTCAACTAAGGTGGCAATCTGACCGTCGCCCAAGGCTTCCACCGACCCCGCCCAAACTTGCATGAAGTTGGTGTTATGACTGCCGTAGGTTAAGCGTAAGTAGCCGGTGTTCGTGTTATCAGTAGGTAAGGGCGTTGAGAGAAAGTTAACCACGCCCCCGGTGGTGTGCGGTCCAAAGCGGACTTGGCTCGATCCTTTGATAAATTCAATGCCTGCCATCCGGCCGGCCTTAGGGGTGTAGTAAGCATTAGGTGCCGCGTAAGGTGACGGTGCGGCGAGGATGCCGTCCTCCATCAAGGTTACTTTGCTGCTGCGCGTACCATCGACCCCACGGATCGAGAGATTGGGGAAATTCCCATAACCATCCTCGTCGCGGATATTAACCCCTGGAACATTTTGGGCGATGTTGGTGAGATTGACTTGGCCTTTGTCGCGGAAGGTTGCGCCGTCAATGTAGGTAGCTGAACCGGGCAAGGAGGGGATGCCTTCACCCCAACCCGTTACGGTTACCGTGTCTAATTGGGTGCTCGGTGCGGTGGGGGCAGCTGCGGGCGTGCTAGGAGCAGCCGCGGGTGTGCTAGGCGCAGCCTTAGGTGCATTGGGGTCGGCAAAACCATAAGCTGCAGCTAAGAGGCAAAGGGCGGTGAGACGTAGTGTGGGCATAGGAGTTCTTATTTCAGAAGGTAACGAGATACTGCTGTCAATGACAATTGAGACACAATCTCAATAAGATGAGACCAGTGGATATTGTTTTGAACCCCCACGGTTTTCAGAGTCTATTATACGCGTGTCTAGGTTGCTCCTCGTCATCCCCTGCCGTGATGAAGCGGAGCGTATTACTGAAAGTTTAGAACTTTTGGCCCAACAAACTCAGGGCCTAGCTTTAAAAGTCTTGTTGGCTGATAACGGCTCCAGCGATGACCTCGAAGACAAGGTTGGGCGTTTGCAAGGCCGGTTTCCCTTTACGGTTGAGTATGCCCGAGTTTCTTCGCGACCCGATAAGGGCATCGCCATTCATCGTGCCTGGCGGTCTTACGCTTCAGGCTGTGATTTGCTGGGTTACTGTGATGCGGATATGGCGGCCGCCCCTGAGGCACTCGTTCGCGCCGTCGATTTAATTGCAGCGAACAAGGCCGATGTGGTGGTGGGCGATCGCTACCATGCACTTTCAACTCTTAAGGGCCGGTCGCTGGTCCGTGCGCTGCTTTCGCGAGGTCTCTCACTCCTCTGGCGTTTACTCCCCCGTTCAGGTATGCGCGATCCAGGTTGTGGTCTCAAGGTAGTTAGTACCGCTTGTTTCCGTTCGGCCGAGTTTCCTCCGCATCACGGCGGCTTTGCCTTTGGTGCCCGCTTAACAGCACGTCTCCATCGCATGGGTTATCGCGTGGTGGCTATCCCGGTCCTCTGGCAAGAGGGGGGCCGCTCGCGCGTTTCCACCTTCGTGGCCATGGGTCACTACCTTGGGACGTGGTTTAGCTTACTTCGCTTCTGGCGTTGAACCTAAACTTAACGCGCGCCGCCTTTACGGCGTTCGGGGGCCCGTGGGGCGCGCTTGCTGGTTTCAACTAAACGGAAGTCTACTTGGCGTTTGAAGCGGTCGACTTTATCGACCGTGACTTCAACGGCGGCGCCAGCCGCTAATACCCGTCCGTGACGGCGGCCGACCAAGGCAGTTTCTGCGGCGTTCAGTTGATAAAAGTCATCGGTCAGGGTGGTTACATGTACCAACCCGTAAGCATGCGAAGCGGTAAGCTCGACCATGAGGCCGTGACTTCGAACCTCCATAATACGCGCTGCGAAGGGGCGTTTATCGGGACGTTCTGCTTCACGCTCAAAGAGTTCGAGTAACTTAACTTTGACTGAGTCGCGTTCGGCCTCGGCACTATTGCGCTCGCTGATAGAGATCGCATCACAAATTTGGGCGAGTTCTCCCAAGCCTGGGGTGCGAACAGGTTCACGTGGGGCGGAAGGCACACCATGGCGCGACATCCAACTCTCGATAATGCGGTGTTCCACTAAGTCAGCATACCGGCGAATCGGCGAAGTGAAGTGACTATAGAAACGCTTGGCTAAACCATAGTGACCATCGGCGGCGGGGCGGTAACAAGCTTGGCGAAGGGAGCGTAGGAGTTGCACCCGCAGGACGTGGCCGTCGTCCCGGTCTTTAAGTAGGGCCAGGGCCTTAACCATTTCGCGCCGCTGGGTTAGGTCGCCCACTTTAACCCCGGCGAGGACGAGCGTGTCGCGTAGCGTGCTAAGTTTCTCGGGGTCAGGTTCATCGTGAACCCGTGA
The DNA here is from genome assembly GCA_964510855.1 of uncultured Enterobacteriaceae bacterium. GTDB lineage: Bacteria > Verrucomicrobiota > Verrucomicrobiia > Opitutales > UBA953 > UBA8828. Next base: position 11,469 of record CAZEDB010000009.1, read on the forward strand.
GATGTGAGGAATCTTTGCCTGCGTTAAGGTGCGCCCTACTGACTCATTCGCCAGTAGCATAAACTCTTCGATGAGTTGATGGGATTCGTCATGCGAGACAACTTCGGCGCGGTCGGCGTAGCCTTCGGTATCTACAAATAATTTAATCTCGGTCATATCGAGATCGAGCGAGCCAGCAGCAAAGCGCTCCTGACGTTGACGCTTTGCCAAGGCCCATAAGCGACGTATCATGGCGCGCAGGGTGTTGAGCTCCGTATCATCGAGGCTGGCCAGGGCACGTCCCGGGAAGCCGGTTTGGTGGGCAGGCGGGGGTGCTACCGCCCGTATTTTCTCGTTATCTTCCTCTTTCAAGAGGGCCAGGGCTTGTCGGTAGGTCAGCCGTTTTCGACTCCGAATGACCCCATTGGCAAATTGCACCGCACCGGGCGTTCCTTCGGCGTTAAAATCAATTAAGACCGATTTAACTAGGCGATCTTCGCCTTCCACCAGGGAGCATAGGCCGCTGGAAAGCGCGTGCGGTAGCATGGGGATAACCGTACCGACGAGGTAGGTAGAATTCCCCCGCTCACGGGCTTCGGTATCGAGCGCGGAGCCGCTGCGTACATAGTGTGAGACGTCTGCAATGTGGATACCGATTTGCACGCCCCCGTTGGGTAGCTCGCGTAACGAAAGGGCGTCGTCAAAATCCTTAGCATCATCGGGGTCAATGGTGACGGTAGGAATGGTGCGAAAATCGGCCCGACCTATAATGTCGCTTGGCGCTACGGTTACCCCTGCGGCCTTTGCGGCAGCTTCAACTGCCGCAGGAAATTCGGGTCGCAGACGATATTGGCGAAGAATGCCTTTATACTCGGCCATCGGCGTGTGGGTGACACCCAGCACTTCAATGAGGGTTCCCGTGGGGCCGGTGGTTCGGCGTTCCCATGGGTCGAGGCGTACCACAACTTTATCTTCGGGTTTTGGGGGCGGGTTGAGATTGCTGCGTGCTGGGTCGCGCACGGTAATTTCCCGTACAATCCGCGGGTCATCGGGTAAGACATACCAAGAAAGACGGGTGCGTCGTAAGGTTCCGACTACCTCAGTTAAAGCCCGCGTGATCACGCGCACAACTTTGCCTGTGCCCCAATCGCCACTCGCACGTTCCCGGCGCTGAGGTTCGGGGCGAACCGCTACTTTGTCGCCATGCAAAGCTACGCCCGTGTCGGTGGCGTGAATGTGTAAAGGGTCACGGGCTTTACCCTCGGCATCAGCGGGGAAAACCACGCGCGCGGAACCACTCCCGCGAAAAAGAATCGTCCCTTCCAAAAGGTTCTCGCGGGGCGGTAAGGCCAGTCGATCACGTCCTACCGTGACAAGTGCGCCCGAGCGGATGAGCCCAGGAATGACTTTTCGTAACCGTTGATAACCCGCTTTATCGACCCCAATTTCACGTGCGAGTTGGTCGAGCAGCATCGGCTGATAGCCGGGCTGACCCATTCGACGGAGCATGGACTCTTCGGGTGTCATCTCAGACCCGCACTCTCGGCGAGCAATCCTGTTAAGTAGGGTAGGAGTTGCTTCTTGCGGCTAACAATACCGGGCAAATCAAAAATATCAGGTGCCCGCTTAACCGGGTAAGTAATGGCCCGGGTGATGTCGGGGTCGCCGCGTACGAGGAGAACGGAGCCTTGGGTGTCGATATCGGTAACCAGTAGACAGGCAAAGGTCAGAGCATGCTCCGCACGGTAACGTCCTAACGCCTCGAGCAATCCATCAGCTTCGCGCCAAAAAGCAGCGAAGCCTAATTCTTCTACTTGGGCGACGGAGAAGCGCGTGCCGTTTTCAGCGTAGTGCTTGCAGTCAGAACGCACCGCACGATCGGGGGTTGAGCCTGCGAGCACCGAGCCCGCAGAGAAGATAAGGTCGGCCAGTTCACGAGGGTCGCAGTTAGCAATACCTGCAAGCCAAGTTAGTAGTTCGCTGTCGAGCGGGGTAGCGGTGGGGCTTTGTAAATGGAGGGTGTCAGAAATAATCCCGCTCATCATCAAACCCGCAATTTGCGGCGAGGGCCGCACGCCTGAGGTGCGGAAAAGATCGGCCACAATCGAGCAGGTGGAGCCGAGGGGTCGGTTAATGAAAAGAATCGGCTGTTGGGTGGGCGCATTGCCTAGGCGGTGGTGGTCGATGACTTCGACAATCTCAACTTCACCCGCGCCATCCACAGCTTGCGTGAGTTCGTTGTGGTCAACCAGCACGAGGCGGGTGGCGACGGGACGGAGAATATCCGATTTGGTGAAGACGCCTTGCAAGGTGCCTTCTTCATCCACCGCACAACAAATCAAGGCGTTCGACTGCACGATGCGACGGCGGGCTAGGGCGAGTTTCTCTTGCGGCAGGAAGGTAGGGGTGTCGCGCCGTACCAAGCCGTCGAGTAAGTGGGCGGCCCGCACTGCCCAGGCAGTCGTCGCACTATCCGTCTTGGAGCGCGCGACCGAAACCCCTTGGGTTCGTGCCCGCGCAATCAAAGCAGGTTCCATCGCATGCCCGCCCGTAACCACGATGAGGCGTACGCCCATCTCAATGGCCTTGGCATGAACATCACTGCGGTCGCCTACCACAATCACGCTGCTAGCCGAGGAAATGCCTTCGGCCGCGGCTGCCTTGCCGAAGGAGGCGAGCTCCATCGCGGCCACCCGCACGTGCAATTCTTCGACCCGGTCAGCGTCGTGCAGGTAATCGGCTTCAGCGCTTAAGGTGCGGACAATCGCACCCACGCTGCTTTGGACTCGGCGCATCGAGGTGGCGCGCTGGGGCTTGGGAATGAAGGTATCACCCAAGTCAAAAATGGAAACATGGCCTGCGAGTTGGCCACCTGCACCGACCACGGGTAGGGCACGAATATCATGCCGATCGAGGAGCTCGAGTGCCTCAGCACAGGTACTGCCGGCGGTAACCACGAAAGGATTACGATGCATAATGTCCTCCACTCGTGGAGTGACATCGCCCACGAAAACGGGGAGCTCAGCCCCAAACCGATTTAAAATCGCCTCAATCCGGTCATTGGAATTTCCACAACGTGCGGCCACGAACCCTTTTTGTCCGATGGCCTCTTTGTAGGCAGCATAGGCTAGGGCCGAACAAATCGAATCGGCATCAGGATTTTTGTGACCGATAACATAGGTCACAGCCGCCGTAGGTTCGGCGTTAGGGAGAGGTGGGGGCACCAAGGACATGCAGGCAAAAAAGAATCAGTTTACAAAAGACCCTCCGGGTCTATCAGCGCCGGCGAAAAGTGGGAAGGGCAATCGACTTAGTGCTGACCGCCCGCCTGACGTTCCGCCTCATCCCGCTTATGATCCCACTTAAAATGGGTATCGGGCAAGGTGCCGCCGAGTTCGTAAAGGCGGGCTTTATTATGGACCATTTCTTCCCGGGTCCGACCTGCCATAGAATACTGGGTTTGTAGCCAAATCGCTTCTTCGGGGCACACTTCTTGACATAGGCCGCAGTAAATGCAGCGCAGCATATTGATATCAAACTCCTTGGGGGCTTTCTCCACATGGGCTCCAGGGGCGTTGGCAGGAATTTCCCCTGGGGTGATGCGAATCGCTTTCGGGGGGCAGACAAATTCGCAAAGCTGGCACGAGACACACTTTTCGCGGCCATTGGGATCGCGTACCAAAGTGGGTACGCCGCGATACCCTTTGGGAATGGGAGGCCGTTGCTCAGGATAGCTTAAGGTTACGGTCGGGCGCATCAAATTACGCCACGTGATACGAAGGCCGCCTAAAATTTGCGGGAGATAGGTGCGCTCAAGAAAAGAGAGCGGACGGCGGGTAATAACTTTGACGGCCATGATGGGTTAACCTTGGAGGGCAAGTAGGATGAAGGTGATGACAAGATTAGCAACCGCGAGCGGCAGTAGCACATTCCAGCCAATCCGCATCACTTGGTCGTAGCGGAAGCGGGGAATCGTCCACCGCACCCAAACAAAGAAGAAGAGGAAGAAGGCGAGTTTGCCGGCAAAGATACTCAGGCCCATCAAGGTTGCCCAAATGCCTTCACCTACCATGGGGACGCCGGGGAAGAGGTGCCAGCCTCCTAAGAACATCAGAATGAAGAGGGCAGAACCAATCACCATGTGCCCGTATTCAGCGACGAAGAAGAGGCCAAACTTAAAGGCGCCGTACTCGGTATGGAAGCCGCCCACCAAGTCGGTCTCCGATTCTGGCATATCGAAGGGGTGGCGGTTGGTTTCAGCAAAAATACAAATCAGAAAAACGATGGCCGCGAGGGGCTGACGCAAAATATTCCAAACCCCTTCTTGCTGCTCAACAATGACGGCTAGGTTGAGTCCGTGATCCACTCCCGGTGCCGAGGTTAAAAGAAAAATCGGCAAGACCGATAATCCCATCGCCAATTCGTAGGAGATGAGTTGGGCCGAACCTCGGACTGCGCCTAAGAATGGAAACTTAGAATTCGAAGCCCAACCTCCTAAGGCGATGCCGTAGACGCCAAGTGAACTTACAGCGAACATCAGCAGCACCCCTACGTCGGCACCAGGGCAAAGAGCCAAGGGCGTGCCGTCGGGCAGGCGGGTAAACGGAATCATGGCCAAGACGGCGAGCGCCGGGGCCAAGGCGATGATGGGGGCTAGGACGTAGTAAGGCTTGTTGACGTGGCCGGGGATGGGGTCTTCCTTAAAAAGAAATTTTCCGCCGTCGGCTGCGGGTTGAATAAAACCTCCGAGTCGCAGGAAGCTGCCCAGCCCAGGAATCCAAGACACCAAGGGTAAGGTGGTACGGTTGGGTCCAAGTCTTCCTTGAATCCAAGCTGAAGCTTTACGCTCCAGTAGCACCGCATACCCGGCAATGGTCATGACCACGCCAATGAGGATAACGCCGCGGATAACCACGAACAACAAGTCGGGTGAGCGCAGGAGGTCGAGTAAGAGGGCTTCCATGGATTTAGGCGCGGGCAGCAAACTTGAGGAGCTTGCGTTCAGGGAAGGGGAGGTGGGACCAAGCGCTACCGTCGAGGCTCAAGCCCTCGGCGGGAACCTTACCAGCCACAATCCCTGCAAGCGCTGGTTGATTCGTGGCTAAATCTTTCCAGATTGCCTCGGCATCATAGGCTGCGGGGCTACCTTGCGCCGCACCAAGTAAGCGAGCGAGTAGAGCCACATCGGGCAAGGTACCAACGGGGCCAGGAATGGCGCGGACAAAAGACTGTAGGCGGAATTGGCAGTTAACGAAATGACCACTGCGTTCGAAGACGGTTAACGCCGGCAAGGCAACCTCTGCCAAGCGGGTAGTGGTGTTATCGTGCGTGCTGAGGCTGATGAGACGCACCTTGCTCAAGGTTGCTGCGTCTAATCCCAACTGAGCCACATCTTCGTGGCACACTAAGAGCGCCCTAACTTTGCCTGATTCAATAGCGGTGCGCAGGGATTGCAGATCTTGGTCGGCGGCACGATTAGTTAAGCCCGCGAGTAGGGCGCCGCGGAAATTAGGGGTACGGTCTTCAGCAATCAGTAAGCCATCACCTGCGCCGACATGCGCTGGTACCCAGGTAGGAGCTCCAGTGACTTGGGCTAGGCGGGCGAGTAAGCGCTGTTCTTCAATCGATTGGTGGCCTGAGCCTACGATGGCTAAACCTCCCGCGCGTACGATTTCACTCGCGTGAGCGAGGGCGACGTCGAGCTCAGCTGCAGTGCCTTTGAGGCGTGCAGACCTCAGGCGATTCTGGGCTTCGCCTGCTTGATACAAGATGCGACCTGAATCCGCCATCCAGCTGTCGTTGACCGCATCATTGCGTCGCGGGGTGATGCGGTGAATTTTTCCTTCGCGCGACCAAATCATGGTATTCACCCCAGCGGAAGATTCGGTATCGATACTGGGAGTTTGCTTGAGGAACCAGACCCGCATGCGGAAACGGAAGTCGGTACTGGTGAGCGCACCTACCGGGCAGATATCCACGGTATTGAGCGAGTAGTTATTATTCAGCTCAAGTCCTGGGTAGCAGGTTAGGGTATTGTAGGAGCCGCGATTCACAAACCCGAGCACCGGGTCTTTAGCCACTTCGTTACAAAAACGTACGCAACGCGAACAGAGGATACAGCGTTCGTCATCGAGGGTGACGCGGGGCCCGAGTCGGGTGCGCTTGGGCTTAGCATTTTTTTCGTCGATATAACGTGAAACCCCGCGGCCATACTGCGCTGAGTACTCCTGCAATTTGCATTCGCCCGCTTGATCGCAGATCGGGCAATCCAAAGGGTGATTGATTAAAAGGAGTTCCGTTACGCCCTCGCGGCAGGCTTTGACGGCAGGAGAGTCGAGTCGAACATGGAGGCCGGCACTGACGGTACTCGCACAAGCAATCGCTGGCTTGGGTTGCCAGCCAATTTTCGGCTTACCGTTTTCGAGCACGACTTCGCCGGTGGCTCGATCGCGCAAGGGGGAGCCGAGTTCAACCAGGCACATGCGGCAGTTGCCCGCGACCGTTAGCTTAGGATGGTAGCAGTAATGCGGCACCTCTTTGCCGATACTGGCAAGGGCATCGACCAAGTTGGCCCCCGCCGGAAGTTGATGTTCGACGCCGTCGATGGTGACGGTGACTAAGGAAGGTTGGTTGTCCGTGACCATGTCGCGGTAGTAAGCCTTGAAACGTAGGTTAGGCTACCCTCTCGGCAAGCGGGAAAGGGTAGTTTTTCCGCTAAATTTCCCCCCAATCACCAATCCCTAATCTCTAATCCCAAATCCCTCATCCCAAATCACCATTCAGCTGGACCGCTGTTTAGCTGGATGGCTTCCGATTGCTGAGCGAAGGGGCTGCGAGCGGGAAGGCAGCGTGCGG
>CAZEDB010000009.1:18402-24343 GCA_964510855.1 uncultured Enterobacteriaceae bacterium
CTCCTCCCCCTCACCCCATCACTCGAGTCCAAAGCACCTTGAGATACCGACCCTCAGGATGGTGCGAGGCGTTGGGATGATCCAAGCTAGCGCCGGTGCGCTCCAAGATTTGGAGACGCTTACCGTAGCGATGGGCGGCTTTGGTGACGAGGTCTTCGAATTGTTCTTCCGTTACTAACCCAGAACAGGAGCACGTCACGAAGAAGGAGCCAGGTTGAGTTAACTGCAGAGCGAGCACGTTGAGGTCATTATATTTTTTTAGACCATCGGCGACATCCACCTCATCGCGTCCTTCCACAAACTTGGGAGGATCACAGAGGACAATATCCCAGGTCTTGCCGTTTTTTTGCATCTGCCGCACCCAGGAAAAAGCGTCGGCGTGCACAAATTCGACCCGGGCTTGATTCAAGTTCGCATTCCGTTTCGCCATCGCAATCGCCTTTTCATCTAAGTCCACCCCTGTCACTTCGGTGGCACCCCCCATAATCGCTGCCAACGAAAATCCCCCACTGTAGCAGCAAAGATCGAGCACGGTTCTCCCTTTAGCTAGTCGGGCTAGCCGACGGCGGTTATCGCGTTGGTCACAGAAGAAGCCCGTTTTGTGCCCATGGGCAAAGTCGACTTCGTATCGAATACCATCTTCGCGAAAACGTGCTTCACGCACTGCGGAGCGGGGAACTTCATGCGGGGAAATACTTTCAATATTCCCGACATGACTATCGACTTGCACCACTTCGCGCTTGGTCCCGAGGAGTTCATGTAAAACGCCCGTCCAGCGTGGAAGTCGCCGTAATACCGCATAAGAGGATACTTCGATCGAAAGGGTGTCGCCGAAACGATCGACCACAAGGCCCGACAAGGCATCGGCATCGGCATTAATCACCCGGTAGGCATCGGTGGTCGCATCGAGTCCTAAAATGTCGCGCCGCAGGGCAACCGCACGACGGAGCGCAGCGTCAAACCAAGCGTCATCAGGCTTACCTGCTTGGTGTTTAAAAATACGGACCGCAATGGGTGCGCCGGGATTCCAAAAACCATAACCAATGCAGCGCCCGTCTTTATCATAGGTGGCAACGACGTCTCCAATCCGTGCGTCGGGCGATACCTTCCCAATCATGGTGCGGAAAATATTTGGCTTCGAAACGTAAGTCTTGAGCTGCACCCAAGGGCGCTCCCGGTCGGCCTCAGGGGGCGTCAGGCTTTCGGTTTTAAGGGGAGGGACGTCAGACATGCCCTAAGCGTCAGTCCCTCCGCCGCTGCTGGCAAGCCCGGGTCGCTTAACTGAGGAAACTGCAGACGTACTGGCAGGTGTCGCGCTCAACCCAGATGGTAAATCCGGACTGGGCTGGGACCTCAAAGCTTTGTCCTGCCGTATAAGTCGCTAGTTGGTCGGAATCCTTGAGCTTCACGCGGCAGGTCCCCGCACTAATTTCCATGCGCTCAGCCACTTGCGTGCCAAAGTAAAACTCTCCCGGAAAAATGATGCCTAGGGTTTTTTTTGCACCCGAGGCTAGGTAGACGGTGTGCGAGACGACCTTGCCCTCAAAGTAGAGATTGGCGTTCGTCTCGGCGGCAACTACTTCAAGGCGCATCCTTAGATCAGTTGAGCTGCCGTAACGGTTTCACCGCGCTGGCGCCGGCGAATCGATTCGAGGTACTCTTCTTTAAATTTGGGTACCGCAGATTGTACGGGCCAAGCCACCGCTTCGCCGTGGGCACAAATGGTACGGCCAGCGACTTGATTGGCGATGTCGAGTAAGAGGGGTACATCTTCATCACGTCCGCCCCCTGCGACCACGCGCTTAGAAATACGACTGAGCCAGAGGGAACCCTCTCGGCAGGGGGTGCACTGACCGCAGGTCTCGTGCGCGTAGAAAGCGTTGAGGTTGGAAAGCGCTTGGATCATTTCCACCGAATCATCCAGTACGATGGTGCCGCCAGTGCCGAGACCCGTACCACACGCGGCGATGCTGTTGGAGTCTAGGGGGATATCTTCGACGGCCCAGTCGAACTCCGTGCCATTGGCGAGCTTGCCTTTGAAGCGTTCGCCGAACTTGAGGATTTTAGTCGAAGAGCCCCCGGGGATGATGGCTTTGAAGGTGCGCCCGTCGAGCGGTCCACCGCAGAAGTCATAAAGTAATTGTCCGAAAGTGGCTTTGCCGGCTTCGATTTCGTAGAGGCCCGGACGTTTCACTAAGCCGCTCACGCACCAGATATGGGTACCGCTGTCACCTGGGATGCCAATCTTGGCGAATTCCGCGCCGCCGAACGCCAGCACCTGCTTTACCTGTGCCATGGTCTCAGCGTTATTGACGATGGTGGGGCAGTTATAAAGTCCGAGCACCGCCGGGAAGTAAGGCGGTTTAATCCGTGGGTAGCCGCGCTTACCTTCGAGAGACTCGATTAAGCCGGTTTCTTCACCGCAGACATAACAGCCGCCGCCGCGATGCACCACCACCTCGCAGGAGTAGCCTGAGCCTAAGATGTTGGCACCTAAAAACCCCTTGGCTTTAGCTTCAGCAATCGCGCGCTGTAAAATTTTCGCACCTTGTTGGAATTCCCCTCGGATATAGATAAAAGCCTGCTTGGCTTGAATGGCCCAAGCGGTGATGGCGATGCCTTCCAGCATCTGGTGGGGATCTTTATAAATTATTTGGCGGTCCTTGTAGGTACCAGGTTCTGATTCGTCTGCGTTGACCACCAGATAGACGGGTTTGCCGGATTTACGGTCGAGGAACTTCCACTTCATGCCGGTAGGGAAGCCCGCGCCTCCACGCCCGCGTAGGCCCGAGGTCTCGACTTCTTTGCAGACGTCTTCGGGCTTCATCGCCACGGCTTTACGTAGCGCTTCGTAACCGCCGTGACGCAGGTAACAATCGATATCTACTCCGTAATCGGGCTTACGTAAGTTAGCGTAAATGAGAGGGCGCTCTTGGGCGGACATATCAGAAAAAATTTAGCCGTTCCACTCGGGGGTACCGGGGACGGGTGGGGTTTTGCCGTAATTGGCATCATTGAGCGAGGCGCGTAGTTGCGTGACGAGTGCAGCCGCACGCTCGGGGGTTACATTTTCATGCAAGGCATGGTCAATGTGCACCACCGGTCCGCAACCACAGTCAGCAATGCACTCTACAAACTCGAGCGTGTAGTTGCCATCGGGTGAGGTCTCGCCGCGCCGGCAATTCAGCGATTTTTCTAATTCCGCCATCAGGGCATACGAACCTCTTAAAGCACAGGAGAGGGTGCGACAGACGCGAATGTGTCGACGGCCAATCGGGGCGAGTCGGAACATCGGGTAGAACGTGACCACTTCACGAATTTGTATCGGCGTGACGCCGACTTTTTCGGCAATCCAAGCTTCGTCTTCAGGAGCAATGTGCCCGCGATCTTCTTGCACCAAGTGCAACAAGGGTAGGGTGGCGCTGCGTCGCTCAGGATACTGGGCGATGATGGCGTCCGCTTGGGCGAGGGTCTCAGGCTTGAGGGACATAGCTTAACGGTCACATTCTCCCATCACGAAGTCGAGCGAACCCAAGATGGAAGGAATGTCAGTGAGGTGGTGGCCAGGAACGATTTCCGGCAAGATGGAAAGGGAAACAAAACTTGGGCCGCGGATGCGTAAGCGATGGGGAACGCCGCCGCCCTTGGAGACTAAATAAAAGCCTAGGGCGCCTTTGGGGTTCTCCGCTTCAAAGTAGGTTTCGCCCGCGGGAATTTGCGGCCCCTCGGTCACGAGCATGAAGTTTTGAATTAGCTCCTCCATCTTGGTCATGATTTTAGCCTTGGGTGGTAAAACGATGCGGGGTTGATCCACGCAATTAATCGGGCCTTCGGGGAACTTGGCTAAAGCTTGGCGAATGATGCTGACGGACTGACGCATCTCTTCCATGCGGACGAGGTAGCGGTCAAAGCAATCGCCCTTGGTGCCAACCGGAATATCAAAGGCGTAGTTTTCGTAACCAGAGTAAGGCCGGTCCTTGCGTAAGTCGAGCGGCACACCGGTGGCGCGTAAGTTTGGACCGGTTAGGCCATAGGCGAGGGCACGATCTTTAGAAATCACCCCGAGTCCTTCGGTGCGATCGAGGAAGATGCGATTACGCGTGAGCAGGCCATCGACTTCATCGATTACTTTGAGGACGCCATCACAGAAAGTCCCAACGCGTTGGGTCCAGCCCTCAGGTACGTCGCGAGCTAGCCCCCCAATGCGGGTGTAGCTGGTGGTGAAGCGGGCGCCTGTGAGTTCTTCGAAGAGCGTATAAAGTTTTTCACGCTCATTGAAGGTATACATGAACACGGTCCAAGCCCCGGTATCCATCGCATAGACACCGATACCGAGTAAGTGGGACGAGATCCGCGCCATTTCGCAGCACAAGACGCGGATGGCTTCGGCCCGGGGTGGCACGCGAATGCCCGCGAGGTTTTCTACGGCTAAGGCGTAGGCCACATTGTTCGCTAAGGGGGCGAGGTAGTCTAAGCGATCCGTGTAAGGTACGAATTGGTTATACGTCATAGCCTCGGCAATTTTTTCATCGCCGCGGTGCAGATAGCCAATCACTGGATCGCAACTGGTGACGGTGTCGCCATCGAGTTCTATTTTAAGCCGGAGGACACCGTGGGTAGCAGGGTGCGAGGGGCCGAGGTTTAACTGCATCCGCTCGGCACCGAGTTCCTCTGAGCGTGCCCCGATATCACCGAGGGAAATTTCTTTAGTGGTCTTAGCCATGAAGGTTAGCGGCTGGGATTTTCTTCGCTCCACGATTCATCGCGGGCAATGGGTTCGGCTTTGGCCATCGTGCCTCCGGAAGAAACGAACGGCCCTCCCATCATGGGCGCAGCTTCGACTTGTCGTCCCGTCACCGCGGCGACGTCGGCCGCAGGAAGATCGACTGGAATGCCTGCGAGGGGGAATTCTTTGCGTAGAGGATGATAAGGGTAGTCATCCCACATTAAAATCCGGCGTAGGTCAGGGTGGCCGGTGAAGTTAATCCCGAGTAAATCGAAGCATTCCCGTTCATGCCAATTCGCTCCCGGATGGCTGGTGCTCACCGTGGGTACCGCAGGGGCGGCATCATCGGGGCAATCGGCTGCGACTCGCAGGTAGTGATGGTGAGCCGAACCGAGTAAGTGTAGGACGACGGTGAAGCGCGGGGAGACGTTCACTCCCGCATCCACGCCGGTTAAGTCCGCTAATAAATCATAGCCGTGGTCGGTGCGTAGACGCTCAACCACGCGGGCGAGGTCGGCGGCGGGTACTTGGATGCCAGGCATATCCCGGCTGGCGCGTTCGGTGATGCCCGAACAGGTACCCTGTAATGCTTGGATCAAAGTGGCGGCGTCCATGAGCTTAGCCCACCACCTTGGTTTCAATCGTCCGACCTTTAAAGGTCCGACGTAACGAGCCGCCTTCTTGGCGAATTTTTTCCTGCAGTAGCATCATGCCATCGAGCAAGGCTTCAGGACGAGGAGGGCAGCCGGAAATATAAATATCCACCGGCACAATTCGGTCTACCCCTTGCAACGTAGCATAAGAGCGATACATGCCTCCGGAAGAAGCGCACGCACCCATGGCTACCACCCATTTAGGTTCGGCCATTTGGTCGTAAATCCGCCGGACGACTTCGGCCATTTTGTAAGTGACGGTGCCTGCCACAATCATGCAGTCGGCTTGCCGAGGAGAAAAGCGCATCACTTCCATGCCAAAACGTGCGATGTCGAAACGCGAGCCGCCTGCGGCCATAAGCTCAATGGCACAGCAGGCCAAACCCATCGGCATGGGCCAAACCGAGTGACTGCGCACCCAATTGACCACGGCGTCGGCGCGGGTCACGATGACCTCGCCTTCGACCTTACTGTTATAGGCATACTCGGTGTTCCCCATAGCGTTGTTTCCGCAACGTAGGAGGGTCGACCGTGGTGGCAAGGTCGAAGGCTTAAAAAAGGC
>CAZEDB010000009.1:24443-64556 GCA_964510855.1 uncultured Enterobacteriaceae bacterium
ATCGATCTTTGGTCCTTACAGCGTAAAAATCACTGGGCCCCAGCGCACACCGCGGTCATCCGCCGCATCTTAAAGATGGCTGAAAAAGATGGTACTCAGGTGGTTTACCTTCGGGGCAATCACGATGACTTTATCGGTCGCCTCCTGCCCTTGGCCATCGGGCGGATGGAGTTAGCCGAAGAACATGTGCACATTGGTGCCGATGGTCGTCGTTACCTTTGCATTCACGGAGACGCCTTTGATACCATCACCGCCAAAATGCGCTGGTTAGCCATCTTGGGTGATATTTCCTATCAATTTTTATTAGGCCTTAATCGTTTCTACAATGTCTGGCGTCGCTGGCGGGGTAAGGAATATTTTTCCCTCTCTCAGGCGATCAAAGGCAAAGTTAAATCTGCAGTGAATTTTATTTCTAGCTTTGAAACCCATCTGCGCACGCTCGCGGTACGTCGCGGTTGTGAAGGCGTGATTTGCGGTCACATTCACAAAGCGGAGGACCGCATGATTGGCGAAGTGCGCTATTTAAATTCGGGCGATTGGGTCGAGTCGTTAACCGCCTTAGTCGAAGAGCTAGATGGTCGCTTGCGCGTGGTCGATCAGCATGAGTTAAGGGCCCGGATCCAAGTCGCTCGGGCCGCTGCTGAAGCCTCAGCCAGCGTCGCCGTCGCTTAAATTTTCATGACTCCTACACGCGTTCCGGTGCTCACCGCGGGTTTCGGTGAAGGCCACAATGCTGCTGCCCGTGCGGTGGCCGAGGCTTTATCTCGTACGGGAGCGGGGGTGCAGGTGCCCGATTTGCACGACCTTTTTGCGGAAGCCTATGGCCCGAAAAAATTTGGTCGTCAGCGCCAACTCTACCTAGAGTTAGCCAATCGTGCGCCTTGGCTTTGGGCGTGCATCTATTGGGCGCTCGATCATTTGCCCTTAGTATCATTTGCCCTTCCTTTCATGGGTCCGGTGCGTCGTCGCATGGTCGAGGTGCTCGGTGCCGAGGCACCGCCTGTGGTTGTAACCACCTATCCCCTTTATCCCTTTCTTTTACAACGCGTCGCGCCGCGTACTAAGGTCATTACGGTAGTGACGGATTCGCTTTCGGTGAATCGAGTGTGGCATCGGGCTCATTCGGATTGGTGGGTTGCCCCCAATGCGCCCACCGCCGCAGTGCTCGTGCGTCAAGGTGTACCCGCGGAGCGCGTGCTCGCGCTAGGCTTTCCGGTGGATTACCGTTTGCGCGCCGCTGCGCCTGCACCCACCGCGCAACCCCGCGTCTTGTTGATGTTAAACCCGGGCCGTCGCGATGCGGTCGAACTCGCGCGCGCGGTTGCGGCCTGTGACGTAGCTTTAACCATTACGGTGGGGCGGGATGCTGCCTTTCAAGGTGCGGTCAAAGCAGCGGTCGGACCGAAAGTGCAAGTGGTGGGTTGGACGGATGGCTTGCCTGAACTCATGCTCGCCCAAGATTTAATTTTAACCAAAGCCGGAGGCGCCACTACCCACGAAGCCATCGCCGCGCACATTCCCTTGGTCTTTACTCAGGTCATTCCCGGACAAGAAGCCGGCAATGCCCGTTTAGTCGTTGAGGGCGGAGGTGGGGCCATGGGGTTAACCCCACAGGCGGCTGCCGCTGCGGTACGCGCTGCCTTCGCCGATGACCGTCGTCTCTGGCGAAGTTGGAAGGCGTCCCTCGCGTCCCTCGGCGATCCCTTAGGTGCCGACCGAGTGGCGGATTTGGTGCGGCGTGAGCTCGAGGCTCACCGCGCCAATCGGGCGACAATCCGTGCGGCTAGTTGAGGCCCAACTCCAGGCGTTTCCGCAATCGCTTCCGCACTGGCCCGGCGTAAAGCTTGGATAGAACCAAACTGGGCTAAGAGGGCGGCTTTACGCGAGGCGCCTAAACCTTCGACTTCATCGAGTAAAGATTCGCGTAAGCGTTGACCGCGTAACTCCGCATTAAAGTTGTTAGCAAAGCGGTGCGCTTCATCGCGGAGTCGTTGCAGCAAGCGCAGGCCTTCATGATGTCGAGGGAGTTTTAATTCGCTGCCGTCGATGCCAACCACGGTTTCTTCGCGCTTGGCTAAGCCAATGAGTGGGGGGCAGGGGGTTTTAGCATCGGCAAAGGCACGACGGGCGGCATCGACTTGTCCAATCCCCCCGTCAATTACCACTAGGTCCGGCATGGGGCGGCCTTCGCGTGCCACTCGGGCATAACGTCGACCGACGACTTCGCGCATGGCACGAAAATCATCATTACCTTCAAAGGTGCGAATGCGATAGCGTCGGTAGCCAGCTTTGTCCGGCCGTCCCGCCACAAAGCGTACCATAGAGGCGACGGCTAAGGTTCCAGAAATATGGGAAATATCAAAGCACTCTAAAAGGGCGGGCGGTTGGGCCAGTCCCAGCGCTTCACCCAGCGCCACTAATCCCCCATCACCTGCTGGACGGGGCAGGGCGTCTTCGCGGAGAAAGCGTCGTGCCCGTTCGGTGGTTGCGCGCAGAGCTTGAATGAGGTCGCGGCAACCCGCGGCGCGCTCGTAGTCGCGAGCCTCGGCGGCATTCGCCATGTCTTTTTCTAAACCTTCGAGCCAGTCCCGCACCTTGCCTTCTAAAGCGGCACACGCTGCATCCACGCGCAGGGCGTATTCCTCTAAAGTAACCTCGTTAGGGTGATCTTGAATTTCGGCTCGGGCGTCGTTGTACAGTCGCCAACGTCCATCCGGTAGTTGTTCGGGTTCACCATCACTACCGAGCACGCCAAAACGTCGCCGGACTTCACGCAGCGTTTTGCGTACTTGGGGAGCGTGAGGAAAGGGTCCGAAGTAGCGAGCCATGTCGGAGGTACGGGCACGTACGAGACGAAAGCGAGGTAAGGGGTCTTCAATATCGACGCGAATTTGCAGAAACTGTTTATCGTCGCGTAAGAGCACGTTCCACCTTGGCCGCCAGCGCTTAATCAGATTGCCCTCCAGCAGTAGGGCTTCGGTTTCACTGCGTACCACATGCCATTCCAGTCGCGCTACCGAGGCAACCAGGGCGGCAACTTTGGGGCCATGACGTGCCCCCGCCCGAAAGTAACTCGCAAGGCGGACCCGGAGATTTTTAGCCTTACCCACGTAAACTACCGTACCCGTATTATCCCGCATAATATAGACGCCAGGGTCCCGCGGAGCCTGACGGGCCATGGCCCCAGGGGACAAATCTGCTGGCTCGGGTTGCATTTTTGTTAGGGTAGGAATAGGTGTAGTGTTTAGCTATGGCGCAAACGCAAACCCAAGGGACGACCCGCGCCCATCTTATCAACATTGGTGATGAACTTCTAGAGGGCGTACGGCCTAATGGACATCTCATTTGGATTGGCGAACAGCTCGCGCGTCGTGGCATTCGCCTCGAACAGGCTTCAATTGTCCGTGATGAGCTCGCTCCCATCGTGGCTGAAATCCGTCAGGCTTGGGAACGCTGCGATTTAATTATTACCACGGGTGGGTTGGGCCCCACCACCGATGATTTAGTCCGCGAAGCCGTAGCTTTAGCGCTTAACCTTCCCCTCGATCCTGACCCTGCAGCTGAAACGGCTTTGCGTGATCGTTTTGCGAAAATTGGTCGCGAGGTTGGCCCGCTTGATCTCCGTCAATGTTGTCTTCCGCGTGGAGCCATTTCCTTGCCTAATCCTCGGGGAACCTCGCCAGGTTTATTTTTGCATCTCGAGCATCGCACCCTCGTGATGCTCCCAGGTCCGGGCCTTGAATTACGCCCGCTCTTCGAAAGCGAAGTTGTACCGCGTTTACGCTCGGTCGGCTCTGCTTGCGAAGGTGAAGCTTATATTCAACTGCGCACCTTTGGTATCGGAGCTGCACCGTTAGAGTCGCTCATTCGCCCGATTTTAATTCCCGGTATGCAACTGACCTTCGGCACGCATTCCGGAGTGGTGGATGCCCGTTTGTCTGCCGGTTCAAGCGGGGCCTGTTGCAATCGTATGTTGGAGGTTGCTTGCAAAGTTCGCGATGCGGTGGGGGATGACTTTTTATGTACTGGGCATTCCTCCCTCGCCCATTTAACGGTGGAGCGGCTCGGTAGTATGGGTCGCACGTTGGCTTTAGCGGAGTCCTGTACGGGCGGTTTACTTTCCAGCAGCTTAACCGACATTCCTGGTGCCTCACGAGTCCTCTTAGGTTCGCTCGTGGCTTACACTAGTGATGCTAAGATTACGCTTCTAGGCGTCCCCCAAGCGCTCATTGACCAGCACGGCCCAGTCTCGGCCGAAGTTGCGGCGGCGATGGCGACGGCTGCGGCGGAGCGCTTCGGTGCCGATTATGGACTTTCCGTCACGGGTTTTGCTGGTCCGGGTGGAGGTACGCCCGAAGATCCCGTGGGTACGATTTATTTTGGTTACGCCAGCCCTTCGGGCGTCTGGTCCCAGCGCGTGGTGCTCGCGGGCGATCGTGCGCAGGTGAAGATTCGCGCGGTTAATACCGCCCTCGATTGGCTCCGTCGCCGGCTCACCCGTTATGCGGTTGAGGATGCGATTAACGGGGCCTAAACGGCTTCGGGGTTGCCTCCGGGCTTAGGAAAGCGAAGGCTTGTTTCTATGCCCACTAACCTTGCCATTGTGGCCGGGAAAGACGAGTTCCTCGTCGACCGTGAGGCCCGTCGCCTTTTTGAATTGGCCCGGGTCGAGGCGGGGGCAGAGGCCGATGTTGAAATCATCGACGGGCTTTTGCGCGTGGTGGATGATGCACCAGTGATTGAAGCCCGCTTACGGGATTCCCTCACTTCCATGGGACTCTTCGGTACCGCCAAGGTCGTGTGGTTACGAAATCTCAACTGGCTTGAATTGCCCAAGGCTCAGGGCGGCTCGGAATCCGTGGCTGAAATTCTCAAAGACCACCTCGTGCCGCTCATTCTCCAAGTCGACCCTGCGATACGGCTGGTGGTCTCTCTCAACCCCGTCAACCGGGTGCGGTCGGAGTTTAAAAAACTTCAAGCCGGTGCCAGCGTTTTTAAAGATATTCCCGACGCCACCCCCGAGGCGACCCATGCTTTCATTCAGCAGTTGTTTCGCGAGGCGGGGGTTCAAGCGGGGCCCGGCGCCGTCGACGCCGTGCAAGAGCGGGTTATCGGTTCGACTCGGGCTCTCCTTGCTGAGTGCGAAAAACTTGCGGTCTATGTCGGGCCAGGAGGCACGGTGACGGCGGACGATGTCCGCCGTCTTACCCCGGTGTTTGGGGAGTCCGAAGTCTTTGAGCCGGTAGATGCGGTACTTGCAGGTGACTTGGATTGGACCCTCGAGTCGCTCGACCGCTTTTTCTTTAACCATAGCTCACCTCGACCGCTTTTAGCTTCCTTGCTCAATCGTCTGCGCATCCTTTTGCAAATTCGTGCTTTGGCCGATGCTGGCGTGATTCGTCTCACGACTCGCGGGGTATCGGATCAAGAAGTTAAAGCCGCTGCGGGTCGTTATAGCGCGTTACATGGTGAGGGCGGCAAGAGCTCGACCAATCTTTTCAGTCAAAATCCTTGGTACGTCGGCACCAAGCTCGCCCCCGCTGCCGCTTTATTTTCCCTGCGCGAACTGATTGATTTTCAAAGTGACTTGCTCGCGGTTTATGCCTGCGGCGATGAGTCCGCTGCTTTCCGTGCTGCCTGTCTGCGTCTTTTGGCTCCGCGCCGTCGCGTTACCGCTTAAACCAAAACTTTTTTAAAAAAACCATGGATACTGTCCCTAACATTCTCGCTGACCGTTATGCCTCGCCCGAGATGCGAGCACTATGGTCGCCGCGCGGTCGCGTTATTCTCGAGCGTGAATTCTGGATTGCGGTGCTGCGTGCGCAGCGCGACTTAGGCTTAGCGGTGCCGGCGGGTGCCATCGAAGCTTATGAACGCGTTAAGGGTGAGGTGGACCTCGAAGACATTCGTCGGCGTGAGGAAGTGACCCGTCACGATGTTAAAGCGCGGATCGATGCCTTTTGTGCCTTGGCTGGTCAGGAACACATTCACAAAGGTCTTACTAGTCGCGATCTCACTGAGTCGGTCGAGCAACTGCAACTCCATCGCTCCCTCCAGCTCCTACTTGCTAAAGCGGTAGCGGCGACTCAAGCCCTAGCGCGCCGCGCGGTTGAATCGCGCGATCTCTTGCTTGCCGCGCGCACCCACAATGTTGCCGCCCAACCCACTACCGTAGGTAAGCGTTGGGCCATGTTTGGCGAAGAATGTCTTCGCGGCGTTGCCTCGATTGATGGGGTATTAAAGACGTTTGCCGCTCGTGGCCTTAAAGGTGCGGTGGGGACGCAACTTGATGCGCTCACGCTTTTAGGAGGTGATGTAACGAAAGTGGCTGAGTTGGAGCGCCGAGTTTTAACGCACCTCGGGATTCCCCGTGCTTTGGGAGCGGTGGGACAGGTCTACCCTCGTTCCATGGATCTCGAAGTCGTGAGTGCTTTGTTAGTCATGGCTTCAGGTCCGGCTTCGCTGGCGCGCACGCTCCGACTTATGGCGGGCCATGATCTTGCGAGCGAAGGTTTCTTGCCCGGTCAGGTCGGCTCCTCCGCCATGCCGCACAAGATGAACGCTCGTACCTGCGAGCGCATTAATGGTCTACAGGTTATTTTACGGGGTTACCTCGCGATGGCGGCCTCATTAGCGGGTGACCAATGGAATGAAGGCGACGTCTCCTGTTCCGTGGTGCGCCGCGTGCTTTTACCCGATGCGTGTTTGGCGGCAGATGGTTTATTGGAAGCCTTCCTCACCGTTCTTGCCCAAATGGAAGTTTATCCTGGGGCGATTGCTCGTGAATCACGGCATTATCTTCCTTTTCTGCTTACCACGACCTTGCTCATGGAGGCGGTTAAGGCGGGGGCGGGACGGGAGTCTGCCCACGAGGCCATCAAAGAGCATGCTGTAGCGGTGGCTCGTGAATTAAGGGCAGGGACCCTCGAGCGTAATGATTTACTCGATCGTCTCGCCGCTGATACCCGCCTCCGGCTCGACCGAGCCCGGGTGCAGGCAGTTTTAGACCGTGCGCCTGAGCTGACGGGCACGGCGGGTGCCCAAGTGGACGCTTTTGCAGTGGAAGCCGCCGCCTGGTCGGTCCGTGTCCCTGAGGCGGCAGCGGTCCGACCTGGAAGGCTCCTTTAAGTTTTCTTGCCTTTGGGGCTAGGGCTTCCCACAACCCTAGGTTCAAACGTTCTATTCCTATGTCACTTAACGGCAATCTCCTCGTCGCGCAAAGCGGCGGTCCCACCCCGGTAATCAACGCCTCCCTCGCTGGCGTCCTAACCGAGGCTCTAAACCACGAGGAATTCATTCCCGAGATTTACGGCGGCCTCAATGGCATCCATGGCATCCTCAAGGAAGACCTCGTTGACCTCGCGTCCGAGTCCCAATTAACCGTTCGTGCCCTCCGTCACACCCCCGGTGCTGCCTTGGGCACCTGCCGCTACAAGGTGCGTAAGTCAGAGGACTTTGACCGCATTCTGCAGGTCTTCGAAGCTCATAACATCCGCTACTTCCATTACATCGGCGGTAATGATTCCCAAGACACCGCTCATAAGATTCATCAGTTAGCCCAAGAGCGCGGTTATGATCTCCGGGTCATTGGTGTACCCAAGACCATTGATAACGACTTAACCGTTACCGACCACAGTCCAGGTTATGGTTCAGTAGCTAAGTACCTCGCCACGACCGTGCGCGAGATGGCCTTGGATAATGCGGCGATGGGACAAAACGATTTCGTTTCCATCCTAGAAGTTATGGGCCGCAACGCTGGTTGGCTCGCTGCTTCCACGGTTTTGGCTCGTCGCAAGGATCGTCAAAATGCCGACGCCCCTCACATCGTCTTACTGCCTGAAGTACCTTTTAATCCTGAGACCTTTGTGACGCGTGTGCTCGAGGTGCTCAAAGCGAATTCGCATTGCTTCGTAGTTGTTTCCGAAGGCGTACAAGATGAAGCCGGTGCCTATCTTGGTGCCGATGCCAGCAATACCGATGCCTTTGGTCACGCCGTACTCGGCGGTGCTGGTGAATACCTCCGCAGCTTAGTCGAGTCGCGCATCGAAGGCGTTAAAGCTCGCTCCGCGAAACTCGGCATTGCTCAGCGTGCGGCTTCCCATTCCGCTTCCTTAACCGACATTGATGAAGCCTTCATGTGCGGTCAGGCTGCGGTCAAAGCGGCGATTGCCGGTGAGTCCGGCAAGATGGTGGTTCTCGCCCGAGTTGAGGGTAAAGAACAGTATGCCATTAAAACCGCGTTAGCCTCCTTGGCTGACGTGGCGAATGGGGTTAAGGCCTTCCCTCCTAACTGGATTGGCTCGGACCGCATGTCGATCGAGCTTCCCTTCATTAAGTACGCTTCCCCGCTCATTCAGGGCGAAATTGCCCTTCCTTACGAAAATGGGGTGCCTAAGTATGCCCAATTGGCGGCCGTTCGCGTAAAAAAGTCCCTCGAGCCCTTTAGCGGTTAAGCCTTTTTAGGGTTATAGGGTCCCAGGTGGACCTACTTTTCGTTGCCTTAAAGGCTCTAGGGGGCATCCTGTCTCGTATCGTTATGAGTCTTTCGATGCGCCCCATCCTTATGCTCCTGCTCGCGCTGGGGCTTGCGTCCCCTGCTGCGGTTTCGGCCGCCTTGCAAAAAGGCATTATCGAAGTGGGCAAGACGCAGGGTGTCGCTGTAGCCAAGGATGCTTCCGGTCGTAAAGCTAATCTAACCCAAGGTCAGACCTTCAAGGAAGGCACCCGGATTGAGACCCAAGCGAATACCACGGTCCAATTAATCTTTTCTAACGGTGCCACGATTCTCGTAACTCCCGAAACTCAAATCGCCATCAAGGTCTTCACTCAGGTGGCCTCGCCCCTGATCGTGGCAGGTAAGTATCTCGAATTACAGGCTGAGCCCTCGCCTTCGATTGTTCAAATCGAACTCTTTCGCGGAAAAATTATCGGTGAAGCCCGTAAATTAAATCCTAGCACACAGTTTACGGTTAAGACGCCCGTGGGATTGACCCGCGTGCGCGGTACGGTTTGGAGCGACGAGTATATCTTTGACGAGCAAAAGCAGAGTGGTCAGCAGACTACGGTTTGCGTGAAGGGGCAAGTTGAGGTTAATGATCTCAAGGGCTCATTACCGATTCCGATTATTAAAGGCCAGGAGGTGATTATTTCTGCACCCGCACCCAAGCCCCCACGTCTATTCCTCGATGAAGACGAGCCCTTAACGGGCGATATGCCGCCTTCCTTGCCCAAGGATCCCGTGATTACACCCCGAGTGGCGGACCCTGAAAAGATTAAGGAAATCGTAAATGATTTTAAACAAAACTTAGAAACCCCTCCTCCAGGCACTCCCGGGCCTGAAGATGACGACCTTGGTCAACCCGGTGACGATACGCCGCCTCAACCTCCCACCGTTCCTACTGTCCCCAAGCCTACGCCTAACCCGCCTCCCAACCCTCCCGGGGATGCTATCAATGACCTCATCAAGGAAGTCATTGAGAAAGAAAATCAGGATAATCTTTCACCCAGCGGCGGATAACGCCGCTTGGGGCTTGCCCCCCGAGGGCGGTCACGTGCCAATAGTGCCGTGGCCGCCCTCACGCTTTTAAAGGGTGCCTTAATCACCTTCGAAGGGGGTGAAGGCGCTGGTAAGTCGACCCAGATTGGTCGGCTGGCGGAGCGTCTACAGTCGGAAGCTGGCTTACGACCCGAACAGATTCAACGGGTGCGCGAGCCAGGTGGTACGGTGTTGGGTGAAGGCATTCGTGAGGTTCTTAAACGTCCAGACAGTCGCATTTGTTCTCCCTCCGAAGCCTTACTCTTTACGGCCTGCCGTGCCCAGTTGGTTGATGATGTGATTCGCCCTGCGCTTGAAGCGGGCAAAATAGTTCTGTGCGACCGTTTTGCCGACTCTACGGTAGCTTATCAGCAAGGCGGGCGCGGTCTGCCGCCTGATGCCATTGCCGCCATCAACCGCCTCGCCTGTGGTACGGTCACGCCCCAGCTTACCGTTTTACTAGACTTAGATCCAGCCCTCGGTTTATCGCGCGCCGCCGCTCGAGATGATGGTCAAGTGGATCGCCTCGAAGCGCTCGATTTAGCTTTTCACCGTCGGGTTCGTGAAACCTACCACGCCCTCGCCCAGGCTCAGCCCCAGCGCTTCTTGGTGCTAGATGCGTTGCGGCCCACTGCCGAACTCGCTAACATTATTTGGGATGAAGTCCGCCGTCGCTGCTTCGCCTGATCGTCCGACGCTCGCGCGCCGCACCTTATTATCCGCGGTTAAGGCAGGTCGGTCGCCTCATGCCTTGCTCCTATCGGGAGGTGATTTAACCGGTCTCTTGGCGTTTACCCGTGAAGTGGTCGAGGCGCATATCGGTGAATCGGTTGCCGCTGGCCACTTAGATGTTCATGAACTCCAGCCCGCAGGAAAAATGCGGCTGATTTTACAGGAAGATGCACTGGATGCCGTGAACTTCGCTCATTTGAGTTCTCACTCTGGGCGAAAATGCATCATCGTGCGCGAAGCCGACCGATTCAAGAGTGAGTCAGCTAACACCTTACTAAAAACCTTAGAAGAGCCCGCCCGTGGTCTGCTGATTATTTTAGTCACGATTCACCCCTATCGGCTTTTGCCCACGATTTTGAGTCGCTGTGCCCGCTTTGAAATCGGCGGCGTTTCGCCCGCACTCAGTTTGCCGGCCTGGCATGATGTCGAGGATACGTTTACGCGCGTGATGCAGCGTGCAGCCGAGGCGCGAGGTCGTGAAGCGAACCTCATGATCTTAGAAATTTACGGTTTGTTGAGTCGCATCGAGCATTGTCATGAACTGCTCAATCAGCGCAGCTTGGACGCCGATCCTTTTATTGAAATTCAAGATGAGCCTTCCGATGAACGCAAACATCGTCGCGAGGCCCATGAATCAAGAATTGAACGTCAGTGCCGTTCGCTTGCCCTCGCAGGTTTAGCCGAACGCCTGCGCTCGCTGGCACGACAGCGCCCGGAAGCAGCCCTTGCTTATGCTCAGGCGCTGGCCGCCCTTGAGACCGCCGATCATCGCCTGCAGACGCTCAATGTGCCTGCCGTTAGTGCCCTCGAAGCTGCTTTATTGGGGGCTTTAAGGGCCTTAGTCCGAGGATAATTACCTCCTCTGTTGACCCCTCCCTTTTGGCCACGCCATGCTAGGGCATGCGCTCTTGGTTGTCGTGTATCCTCGTTGCACTCTTCGCCTCGCTGCCGCTTTTAGCGGATGAAGCCACCGCAATTGCACGCATGGCGCCCGTGGTGGTGCGCATTGAAGTCGTCTCTGAAGAAGGTGAAGGTGGGCGGATGCGCCGTCAGTCGAGTGTAGGTTCGGGCGCGATTATCGATCTGCAGGGTCACGTCTTAACTAATTATCATGTGGCGGGCCGCGGTACCGCTTTCGTTTGTCGTTTAGCCGATGGTACCGAACTTCCTGCCGTTTTAGTGGGAGCCGATGCCATGACCGATCTGGCGGTGATTCGTCTCGATCTGCAGCGTTTACCTGCCGGGGTTACCTTGCCACCCCCAGCGGAGTTCGCCGACTCCACCCTGCTTAAGACCGGTGATGTGGTCTTGTCCATGGGTTGTCCGGCTGGACTAAACCAATCCGTCACCCGCGGCATTGTGGCGAATCCGCGGATGATTATGACGCGCTTTGTGGGCGAGATGGATCTTGATGGAGAATCCGTGGGCGAATTAGTCCGCTGGATTGGTCACGACGCGGTTATCTTTGGCGGTAACTCTGGCGGACCTTTGGTCGACTTGTCTGGGCGTATTGTGGGCGTAAATGAAATTGGTGTCGGAAGTCTAGGGGGAGCAATTCCTGCACAAACCGCTCGCGAGGTGGCGGCTGATTTGATTCGAGAGGGTCGGGTTAGCCGGAGCTGGACGGGTCTTGAGTTCCGTCCCTTGCTAAGAAGCATGACCGGACAGCGCGGCGTTTTAGTTTCTGGAGTTTTACCTGGGTCGCCCGCCGCTGATGCGAAAATTCAGCAAGGTGACCGTATTCTTGCTTTCGGTAAATCTGAAGTCCACGCCGCCGATGCTGAAGGTATGCCAGAAGTCGCTCGGATTGAAACCAGTCTCCCCTTGGGTGAGTCCTGTACGGTACGACTCGTGCGCGGTCTTGAGGAAATGACCTTCACGCTTGTTCCGGTTGAGCGTCAGCCGCGGATGGCGCGCGAGGCCGAGTTGGCCGCATGGGGGGCAACTTTTCGCGAACTCACCGCTTTCTCCGCTCGTAAATTACGCCGCGATTCCACCGACGGCCTTATCGTCGACTCCTTGCGCGCAGGAGGGCCCGCCGACCAAGCGAAACCCAGTTTACAATTGGGTGACCTCTTACTGACCGCTAATGGTAAGCCGCTCAAGAATCTTGCCGACTTGCGTCTCATTACCCGCGAGGCCTTAGCGGGTGCCGAGCCCCAACCGGTTTTAGTTACGTTGCGTCGTGGCGAGGCGGAATGGCTAAGTGTCGTGCGGGTTGCTCCTGAAACCGACCCTGTGCCCGCTCCGCGCGTCCCCAAAGCCTGGGCAGGTGTTTCCACCCAAGTTTTACTGCCTGAACTAGCTAAGGCGCTCGGCTTAGAGGCGCGGGGTGGCATCCGCATCACCCAAGTTTTACCCAATACTGCTGCCGCCCGGGCGGATTTAAGAGTTGGTGATATTCTCACCCGCCTGGATGATCGGCCAATTCCTTCACGCCGCCCAGAGGATGCCGATTGGTTTGGTAGTACGCTGCGTGAGTATGATCCCGCTGCAAAAGTCACACTCGAGGTTCTCCGCGAGGGCAAAGCGGTGACCTTGACCCTCAATCTCGAAGAACGACCCACGCCCCCTTCTGAGTTACCTGCGTTACGTGAAACGCGTTTAGGTTTTTCTGCGCGTGCCCTAGCGCAAGATGACCGCAACGAGCGTCAACTCGCTCCCGAAGATCAAGGGGCCATTATTACGCGGGTAGAGCGTTCGGGTTGGGCGGATCTTGCCGGCTTACGAGCAGGCGATCTTTTAGTAGAGTTAAACGGTCAGCCCGTCACGGATCGCGAAAGTCTTTCCAAGTTACTCGCAACGCTAGCGACTGAACGTCCACGCCATGTTATTTTCCGCGTTCATCGGGGCATTTCGGGTGCCATTCTTGAATGTGAACCTGATTGGGCTGCGCTCGCTGCCGCCGAAGCCCGCTAATTTTACCATGTACAACCCCCTCCTCCTGCTTGCCTTACTTGCAATCTCAGCTGCCCCAACCTGGGCGCAAAATGAGCCTATTCAAAAAGCGGCCCGTGCACTCTTAGCCGCCAAGGCTGACAGCGTGGTCGTGATTCGAGCTACGGTGGCTTTGACTGTCACCGCGGGCGACCAGCCTTCCCAGACACAAGATCGGGCGGTGGAGTCGATGGGCACGGTCGTAACCCCTGAAGGCCTCGTGCTTTTGCCTGCTTCGGAAATTGATCCCGGTGCCTTTGCTGATGGGCGCACCGTGCGTTCCCCTTCTGGGCCTATGCGCCTTTCGGTTGTCTCTGAAGTAAAGGAAGCATTCCTAGTCTTAGCTGATGGCACGGAAATTCCCGCTAAGGTAGTGTTAAAAGATAAGGATCTTAATCTCGCCTTACTCGCCCCCGCCACGGCACCAAGTCGCCCCTTAGTGGCCATAGACACCAAGGTCTCAGGTGAGTTGGCGGTAGCAGATGAAGTTTTAGTATTAGGTCGCATGGGTAAAAGTCTCGAGCGCGCCCCTCGGGTCGATATCGACTCGGTTTGTGCCACTATCTCGAAGCCTCGGCCTTTGGCGGTGATTCACCTGCCTTATCCTGGTTGCCCCGTATTTGATGCTCAAGGTCGCTTCGCTGGTTTAACCTCGTTTAAGCCAGGAACAGAAACGGAAGCTGGCGATGGAGGTATGGGAATGACACCGGTAGTTGTCCCCGTTGTTACGTTACAGCGCTTTCTTGAAGCCGGTACCAAGGCATTAGTTCCTGCCGCTAAGTGACGTCGTTGAAACTGCGGGCGCCCTTCCGGGGTTAAACTCAAGATGTCAGAGCTCGAGGTTAATCCGGATGACGATGATCGCCGTCTCATGGGCCTCGTGGCTGAGGGGGATGACGCTGCCCTGCGCCTCATCATCGATCGCCATCATGGCCGTCTGGTTGGCTACTTAACTGCCCAGCTAGGGAGTGCCGCGACCGCCGAGGAGTTAACCTTCGAAGTCTTTATCCGCCTGCATCGTTCCGCCTCACGCTGGCGCCCCGAAGCTAAGCTCTCCACTTTCCTTTTTCATATTGCGCACAATTTGCTGCTTAACGAATTTCGGCGTCAGTCGCGCAAACGTGCCAGCAATCTCGATAACACGCCCGAACCTAGCGATTTAACCCCGAGTTCTCAACGCGCCTTGGCCGACATCCAAGAGGCTTTTGCCCTTGCGGTACGGGGTTTACCCGAGGACCAGCGCACCGCCATCCTCTTACTTGTGCAACAAGACCTATCCTATGAAGCCATCGCTGAAATTATGGGGGTCAAGGTACCTGCGGTTAAGACCTGGATTCACCGGGCTCGGGTTCGGTTGCGCGAATTAATGGGATCTGACTTCAGAACTGAAACTTAAGACCTTTTCAAGGGTTACACCTATACCTCACCGTGAACGACCGCCACCCCATCGACGATGCCATCGACGCTGCCCTTAGGGCCCAGCGTGAGATTCGCCCGCCTGGCTTTACCCCTAGGGCCTTGGCTGCGGTACGGGCGGCTCGGACCCGAGCCCGCATTCTTATTTTTAGCCAAGTCACCTTGGCTGCTGCTGCCTGTTGGATGTTGGTGCTACCGCTTTTTTATTCCGCTCATGAAGCCGAAGTTGAGCAACTAGTGCAACTCGCGGGGGAGTATGAATTGAGTCTTCCTGCCCTCGATGATGCCGAGGCGCTTGCCGCTTTTGTTATTTCCGAGCGTTAAATAATCTTAAGCGGTGCGGTTGGCTTCGCGCAGTTCTTCAGCAATATCAGGTAAGTGTTTTACGCGTCGTCCGGCAGAATCGCGTTCAAAATAAGGATCGGCTGGGCGGACTAAGTCGAAGGGTTCATCCGGTAGGTTATCTTCGTCAAATTCCATTTCATCAACGGCGTCGAGGTCATCGAGCACTAGGCTCATGCGCCGGGGGTCGCCTTCAATAACTTCTGCTGGTTTAGCAAGGCCACCAGTGCGGGGTAGTGCCACGCGCAGACAAGGCCCTAAGTCTTCATCATAGGCGCGTTGCAGTTGGCTAAACCAAGCGTTGGGAACATCCGCTCGACCTGCGAGTACGACCACATCTGAAAAATGTGCACAAGCTCGGAACCACGAATCAAGGGCTGGTCGGCGATGGAGTAGGGGGAGGTTGATGACGGTAACGATACGTCGAATCGACCAACCTTTTGCGCCTACTTCGCGAAAGAGAACTTCCAGTTGGTCGACTTGCGAGGTGGTGCCATCGGTTATGAGCAGTCCTGCCTTACCTGTTGCCTCAGGAATTTGAGCGACGCCTTTTTCCCAAGTCCAATGCCGCCCTTCACCCGTTTCATTACCGGGTAGAATGACTTCGGTTGCTACCGATTCCGGCCAACCAAAGCGGGCTAAATCTAAAGCAACTTCAAGACGGGCAGGGCAAGCTGCCCCTATAATCAAGCAAAGGTCATTCATCGACCACGTCCACACTTACCAAAGGGCTCATTCTGCGCTCGGTCGCGCAACCAATGATCAGCAAGTACCAGTGCAGCCATCGCCTCGACAATCGGTACGGCCCGAGGGAGTACGCAGGGATCGTGCCGTCCACGTGCGGTTAGTTCGGTAGGCTTGCCCTTACGGTCCACTGTGGCCTGCTTACGTAAGACGGTAGCAGTGGGTTTGAAAGCGACGCGGAACTCAATCGGCTCGCCGTTGGAGATACCGCCTTGGATACCACCCGAGCGATTCGTAGCCGTACCGGTTCGGCCTGCCTTGCGGATAAAGATATCGTTATGTTCACTCCCCATGAGGCGGGTGCCAGCAAAGCCACTACCAATTTCAAATCCTTTGGTAGCGGGCAGGGAAAGCATGGCCTTGGCTAAATCAGCTTCGAGTCGGTCGAATACGGGCGAGCCTAAGCCTGTGCCGGCATCTTCAATGACACAGCGAATCACGCCGCCCACCGAATCGCCTTGAGCTTGAGCTTGGCGAATACGGGCTTCGATGCGGGCGGCGGTAGCGGGGTCCGGGCAGCGTGAAGGCGAAGCTTCAATCGCCGCTAGGGTGGGCACTTTCTTCCAAGCTGGGGCTTGGATATCGTGGACGCTCTCAACCCAGGCGGTAATGCGGGTACGACGGGCGTGTCGGAGAATAAGTTTTGCCACCGCTCCGGCTGCAACCCGAGCCGCGGTTTCTCGCGCCGAAGCTCGACCGCCGCCTTCGACTGCGCGAATGCCGTACTTTACATCATAAGTGAAATCAGCGTGGGAAGGACGATACGCTGCTTTCATTTCTTTGTAAGCTGAGCCGCGTTGATCGGTATTGCGAATCACCAGCGCAATAGGTGAGCCGAGAGTAAGCCCGTCAGGCGAAACCCCTGATAAAATTTCTACCGCATCCGCTTCTTTTCGTTGCGTGGTTAAATCACTTTGACCGGGTCGACGTCGGGCGAGCTCGGCACGGATGAAATCAAGGTCAAGGGGCAAGCGCGGCGGGCAGCCTTCAATCACTACGCCCAAAGCAACCCCGTGCGATTCACCAAAGGTAGCGATGCGAAGGAGTTGGCCGAAGATGTTTCCCATATCAAAAAAAGAAGCCGCCCTGGCCAAAGGCCGGGCGGCGTTCCTTAGTCACGCCGCCGTTCAGCGACCGAGGTTATCCGAAATGCGGTGGATGATTTGTTGGCTTTGCTGACAATTGCCAGCTACACCCCAGCGAACATTCACTTGGGTGCAATCGGTGCCGGTGTTGGCATCAATCGCCTTGGTGATTTCAACTTTGATCGAGACATCGCCTTGGGCGCGGGCGAAAACCGTCATGCCGACCAATTCTCCCAGCGCGTCATTGCGAGGGGTTTCGCCAGTACGACCGATGACCCCAACGTCACGCATGGAGTCGAGAGCGCGCTTCGTAGCACCAAACACCGTGGCAACGTCGGACTTGTAAGTCGTGGTCAGGGTGCCAACCGAGTAGGTGGCTGAAGGATTGTCGGGATTATTCACGCCCACTTGAGTGGAGCAGCCGGTGAAGGCCAAAATACTAGCTAGGGCGGTAAGGGTGAGGAGATGCTTCATAGGAGGAGCGAGTTAAGGTTGTTTAAGACACGGCTAACTCGACTTGGCAAATGCAAACCACGCCCTTTTTCACGGCCCTAAGCCCGGTCGGCCCTCGTTTTGTAATGACTTTATAACTACAAATCGCTCCTGGATTGGCAGGGTAAATGCTTAAATTAGGACATAAAATCACAAATTGCTGATAATGAACGGTTTGTGATATAATAGGCTTAAAAACGTCGGCCGCGCCCGATCTGTGAGTAACTTTAGGCGAAAATGGGGCAAAATCCTTGACCAGTGGCGAATTGTGGGGTGTTATGGGTGAAAAGGGGGCACTCGCCCTCGTGCCACGCCTTCATGTCCTCCGACGACCGTCAAACCCTCTTCACTGGCCTCCATCAAGGGAAGCTAGATGAGAAGAATCGTGTGACGATTCCCGCAGCTTGGCGCTCCGATGCACTCGAGCGTCAACGTTACTTGGCTATCTTTCATCCCGCGGTCGGTGCGGTAATGGTTTTCCCGCCGGTGATGGTAGAGCGTATTGCTCAGGCCGCTTCGCAAGTGGCCATGAGTGATCCTGCGAAAGTCGATGCCCTCACGATTTTAGGAGAAAACAGTATTGAAGTAAGTACCGATAAAACCGGTCGCATTACACTCAACGAGCGCATCGTCGCTCAGGCCGGGCTCGGTCGCGACATCACCTTTAGCGGCGCTTTCACGACCTTCCAAATCCGCGGCGAAAAACTCGTGCGCCAAAATGATACCGACCCGCGCACGCGCGCGATACTCGAAGCCCTTCGTCAACTCGGTCTCTAACTTGTATCCAGAAGTTACTAACACTCTTCACAGCTTGTTCACAGTTTCACACCAGCCCGTTTTACTTGAGGAAACCCTCAGTCTCCTCGCACCTCGTGCGGGCGGGCGCTATCTCGATTGTACCTTTGGCGGCGGTGGCCATACCGGTGCTTTACTCGCACGTTCAACTGGTACCCAAGTGGTGGCGCTAGATCGTGACCCCGCTGCGGTTGCCCGTGCGCAGGCACTCTCTGCGGTCTATCCCGATCGGCTTACCTTTCATTCGCTTGATTTTCGCAACCTGGATCAAGTCGCACCTCCTTTCGCTGGTATTATGATGGATGTCGGCGTTTCTTCCTTCCAGTTTGATGAACCCGAGCGCGGATTCTCATTTCGACAGGATGGACCGGCGGACATGCGTATGGATACGGGCCGCGGTATGCCCGCCGCCGTTTTTCTGGAGACCGCACCTCGTCCCGAATTAGAGCGTGCGATTCGGGATTTAGGTGAAGAACCTCGCTGGCGTCGTGTAGTCGATGCCATCATGCGGGCTCGCGGTACGGGGCGCTTGGCTCGTACCTCCACGCTGGCGGCATTGATTGGTGAAGCCGCTCCCCCTCCTCCGGGCCCACGCGGGATTCACCCTGCGACGCGCTCCTTCCAAGGCATTCGTATTTTAGTCAATGACGAGCTAGGTGCGCTTGAGGAAGCGTTACCCAAAGCCTTTGCCGCCCTCGCCCCGGGCGGTGTCTTGGCGGTGATCTCCTTCCACTCTTTAGAAGACCGACGAGTTAAACGTTGTTTCAATGGACTCGCAGGTCGGCCGGTTGATCGTGATGACGCTCGCACCCAAGACACGCGTGTGGTGCAAGCCGAACTCTTGACCCGTAAAGCGGTGGTTCCTTCTGAAGCCGAGCAGTCCCAAAACCCTCGCAGCCGTTCTGCCCGTCTCCGCGCCGTGCGCCGCCTACCATGAACCGTACGCGCACCTTAGCTCTCTTCATCTTCCTCGCCTTTGTTGGCGTGGCGGTGTCAGGCGTCATCAGTATCATGCAGGTACGTTTACGTGCGGATAAAGTCGGCCAAGGCATTCGTGAGCTCGAACGCAAAATTGCTTCGGAGCGTAAGGAATTAGATCACCTCGAGCGAGAGCGGGCTCGTGCCCAAGATGTTTTACAACTCACCCGTCGTGTCGGTGATGATTTACGACCTCCCGAACCCAATCAGGTGGTCTGGATCCGTCCGCCTCTGACGGCTCTACGTCGTACCGGTACGGCGCAGACGCCTTTGAGTCCAAGAATGGCGGCCTTGAATTCGGCTGCAGGTCAGACCAGCGGACTGGGAGGGGCAGCCTCACGATGAGCCTTGCTCAGGCCAGGCGTCCGCGTTTCGGGTTCCTGGCTTGGCTTATTGCCGCCGGGTTTATCATCCTGCTGGCCAAGCTTATTCAATTACATGTCATCGATGGTCCTCGTCTGCGTGCCAAGGCGATGGAAAATCGTGGTGAGCGTTCAGAGCATCCTAGCCGACGGGGCGAAATCAGGGACCGCCAAGGAAATCTCTTAGCCGCTACCGACACGGTTTGGGATATTGGTCTCGATCCCCAAGTTTTACTGCCTGAGGACCACAAACGTATTCCGGAAATTTCTGCTGCCCTCGGCCTCGCTCCCGCTCAGTTGTTAGCCGCCTTCGACCCTGCTCGGGCATTCCGTCCTGCAGCTGAGCCGGGGCAACCCCCGCGTGAAGTCCGCTGGATTGTCCTAGTTAAAGACGTCAACGAACCAACTAAGCGCAAGGTGGATGCACTTAAAATTCGTGCACTCTACGGTCAGCCTCGTTTCCGTCGTACCTATCCTCAGACGACTTTGGCCGCCCATGTGCTTGGTTACATTAACCAAGAAGGGGTCGCAGTCGCTGGAGTTGAGCGGGCCTTTGATGATTTACTACGCGGACAGGATGGTTGGGTTGAGTCCGAGCGCGATGGTCGCCGGCGAGAAATTGTCGCCCGCCGCCTGCGCGATGTTCCCGCCGTCCACGGTCTTAATCTTGAGTTAACCCTCGACGCTGTGATTCAAAGTGCCGCCGAGAAAGCCCTAGAGCGCGTAGCCCGTGAAATGTCGCCGATTGGCTCGGTGGTGATTGTGAGTGAGCCCCGCACCGGCAAAATTCTCGCCTTAGCTTGTAATCCTACATTCGACTTAAATCTCTTTAACAATCGTTTTGCCGCACCGCTCGAATCTCAACGCAATCGTGCCTTAGCCGATATTTACGAACCAGGTTCAGTCTTCAAAATTGTTTCAGTGGCCGGGGCGCTTGATGCCGGTTTGGTAACACCGGACTCGCGTATCGATTGTGCCGCCGCAACGGTTCCTTATCGCGGGCGGATGGTTTCGTTGCCACGCGACTCCCACCCTATGGGGTTAGAGGATCTTCGCACCATTGTTTGGGAGTCCTCTAACCGGGGCACCGTGCAAATTGGCATGCGTTACGCAGAGCAATTTGGAGAAGCCCGTTTTCATGAATTAGTAAAAAGTTTTGGCTTTGGTGCCGAGACAGGTCTGCCTGTATCAGGCGGAGAAATTCGTGGCATCCTCCATGCTCCCGAGCGCTGGGATGGTTTGACCATTTCACGTGTTCCCATGGGTCACAGTGTGAGTGCGACCCCGATGCAGATGCATTTTGCCATGTCCACGATTGCGGCCGATGGCTTGCTCATGCGCCCGTTAATTGTCGGTCGGGCGTTAAATCCTGACGGTACGGTGGCTTTTGATTACGCACCGCGCGCCCGGGGTCGGGCCGTTTCAGTTTCCGCAGCTCGTACCATGGCTGATCTTTTACGCGGTGTTTGCTCGAAACAAGGTACCGCGGCGATTGCTGAAATTCCTGGGTACGATGTCGCAGGTAAAACCGGTACGACGCAAAAATTAGTCGGTGGTCGTTATTCAAGTGCGCACCACGTCGCTTCATTCTCAGGATTTTTCCCTGCGAGTAATCCTCGGGTGGCTATTACGGTGGTCGTCGATGAACCCCGCAATGCTGGGGTAGGTTATGGCGGTAAAATTGCCGCACCCATCTTTCGTGAGATTGCCGAAATCTGTATTCGTCGACTCGAAATTCCACCGGTTAGAAACGTCCCAGGCACAGGTCTGGTGGCTGGCCCATGAGCGCACCTAATCTCCAGACCTTGCTTGCAGGTTTACCGACCTTGGATCAGTCGGGCGATTGGTCCGTACCCGTTACGGCTCTAGTGACCGATAGCCGTCGTATTATTCCGGGAGCGTTATTTTTTGCTTTAGATGGACGTCGCGTTGAAGGGCACAATTACGTTAACGAGGCGGTGGCGCGCGGCGCGGCTGCGATCATTTCGGGTCACCCTGTGGCGGGGATTCCTGCGGTGGCAGCGGCTCAGGTTGCGGAGCCGCGGCGGGTATTAGCGGAAGTAGCCCGACGTTACTATGCCCATCCTGCTAAGGATTTACGTCTTATCGGCATCACGGGTACTAACGGTAAGACGACGGTTGCCTCCTTGATTCGCCATCTGGCTGAGCAGGCTGAGCAACGTCCGTGGGGTTTGATTGGCACCGTACGCTATCATCTCGGTGCACGTTCGATTCCTTCTTATAAAACCACGCCTGATGCTGCTGATCTTGCCGCCTTCTTTGCGCAAATGCGTGACGCGGGCTGTGCGGGTGCCGCTTTAGAGGTCAGTTCCCATGCTTTAGACCAAGAGCGCGTGCATGGAACCTATTTTAACGTCGCTGCCTTTACCAACCTCACGCGCGACCACCTTGATTACCATGGTGACGCCGCCCACTATCAACGCGCTAAGCAACGCCTCTTTGATGGTTCGCAGGCAACCCGTCCAGGTGTTGCGGTCTTAAATTTAGACGATCCTGCGTACGCTGCTTTTGCTCAAGCCGCCAAGGGGATTCCGCAACTTACCTTTAGTCTTAAAACACCTGCGGATGTATCGGCGAAAATTTTAGCCATGGATTTAGCCGGCACGCGTATGCAAGTGACGGCCGGAGGGCGCACCGCGGAGTTTCATTTACGCCTTCCCGGTGCTTACAATGTATCGAATGCCCTTTGTGCCTTAGCTTGTCTTCAGGCACTTGGTCATGACCCGTTGACTTTGGCGAAGGCACTAGCCGAATTCCCAGGTGTGCCCGGTCGGATGGAGCGGGTGGAGGCTGGACAACCCTTTCCTGTCTTTGTCGATTACGCCCATACCGACGACGCCTTAGAGCATGCTTTGGGGATGCTGCGTTCGATTACGCCCGGCCACGTCCTCTGTGTCTTTGGCTGCGGGGGCGATCGCGACCGGGGTAAACGTCCCGCCATGACTCGGGTCGTATCCCGCCTCGCTCACCGGGCTTGGGCCACGGCCGACAATCCTCGCCGCGAGTCCATCGAAGCCATCTTCCAAGACATGCTCCCGGGTAAAGAGGGGCCAGGGTCGATGGACTTTGTACCCGACCGTCGCGAGGCCATTGCCTTAGCTTGTGCTGCCGCCCGACCGGGTGATGCAGTTTTGATTGCCGGTAAAGGTCACGAGACCAGCCAAGAATTTGCCGAGACCGTCGTGCCCTTCGACGACCGTGAAACTGCCCGTGACGTTTTATTACGTCTCACCCTTCGACCCGTTTAACCCGTGCCCCATCTCGATCCGCAGCATCTTGCCGACTGGTCTTACGGGACCTGGGGTAACACTCGGCCTGAGCAGATTACAGGCATGGGAATCGACACCCGACAACTGCGTGCCGGCCAAGGTTTTGTCGCCGTAACCACCGCCCGACGCGATGGGCATGATTTTCTTTCCGACGCCCGAGCGCGCGGCGCCTCGTGTGCGCTGGTTAATCGCGTGATGGATGATCCGCTGCCGCAACTTCTAGTTAATGATACGTTGGTGGCGCTGCGGCGTATCGCTGCAGGCTGGCGTGAAAGTTTCCCTTTCCCAGTTGTGGCGGTTACGGGAAGTGTCGGTAAAACTTCGACCAAGGAGATGCTGCGTGCCTGTTTAGGTGCTAAGGCCCACGCCACCGAGGCTAATTTAAACAATACGCTTGGGGTTCCCTTGACCCTGCTAGCTGCTGACCCCGCAACGGCTTCGTCCGCCGTCATTGAAGTGGGGATGAGTGAGCCAGGTGAACTCGGACTTTCTGCTCAGGTGGTTCGACCCGATGTTGCCGTGGTTACAGCGGTGGCGGAGGTGCATCTTGAAGGTGTGGGTTCCTTAGCTGGTATCGCCCATGAAAAAGCAGAGTTAGTAAGACATCTGGCTCCAAGCGGAGAAGCTTTCGTGCCTTCGCATCTTTTGGTGCATCAGGCTTTTGCCCAACTTGCTTCTCGGCTCGTAGCCTTGGTCTTTAATCAAGATGAAGTCCCCAAGGGAGTTCGTCGCGTCGTACCTGTACAACTTCAAGCCGAGGGTGCGGGTTGGTCTTTAAAAATTTCCGATCCTGTATTAGGCGCCTTCCATCTTTTACTCGGAGATATTCCCGAAGGTCATGCCCGTAATGCTGCCTTGGCAGCTTTAGCTGCACGACGTGCCGGAGCCACCGTCTCAGACATTACTCAGGCGCTAGCAGCTTGGCGTCCGCTCGCCGGTCGCGGCTCGATTCATCGCGATGGACCCCGCGAACTTCATATCGATTGTTATAATGCGAGCCCCGCCTCCTTAGCGGATGCGGCGGCGGCTTTTGTTCGTCGTACCCAAGCCCCACGTCTTTGGGTTTTAGGAGGCATGGCTGAGTTAGGTGCACGTTCGCGTGAACTCCATGCCCAAGCGGGTCGTAACTTGCCTTTGGGTAAGGGCGATCGCGTGATTGGATTTGGCGGAGATGCGGATGCCTTGGCGGAAGCCTGCGGTGGCTCCGTGATGCAGGATTTGTCGGCATTAACCGCCGCCATTGCCGCTTGGTCAGGCCCCGTGCTCATCAAGGGCAGTCGTGCCCATACCCTCGAACGCGCTTTACCCGAAGCGGTGCGCCAAACCCTCGGCTTCCACTAGTATGTTACACCATTTAAGTGAATACCAGCACCTGTGGGGTCCTTTACGACTCTTCGATTACCTTTCGGTACGCATGATTTTAGCCGGCATCACCGCGCTTCTTATCGGTTTAGCAGTGGCAGGTCCCATCCTTCGCTTACTCGCGCGTCTCCGTCAGCCCGAGCGTGATGCTCGCCTGATGGGGAACTTGGCCAAAGAAGGCGGTAAAGTTCCTACCATGGGTGGGCTGTTGATTGCGGCCGCAGTTTTACCTGCCGCGATATTGTGGGTTAAATTTAACCCTCTAGTGGTCGCCGCCTTGATATGTCTTATCGGTATCGGTGCGATTGGATGGTGGGATGACTGGCTGAAAGTTCGTCAGGGAAATTCGGATGGTGTGCGCGAGCGAACTAAGCTGCTCGGCCAATTTATTTTGGGTGGGTTAGCTTTCCTTTGCTTACTTTATGATCCTATCACGCGTGCTATTGCCGCGGAGGTTTGGGTTCCAGGGATGACGCAGGCCGTGATTGCACCTGAAGTTTGGGGCATGGGATTAGCAGCGGCACTGGTTTTAGCTGGGGCCTTCTTTGCCTTTGTCGTCACCGGTGCTTCCAATGCGGTTAATCTCACGGATGGTCTCGATGGTCTCGCCATCGGCTGTGTGATTAGTGTTACGCTGATTCTCGCTCTCACTGCTTATCTCGCAGGGGATTTACGCTATGCCGACTATTTGTTGATTCGTCATGTCCCTGGGGCAGGGGAGCTCGCGGTGCTGTGTAGTGCTTTGGTGGGGGGCTCACTCGTCTTCCTTTGGTATAATGCCGCACCCGCTGAACTTTATATGGGCGATGTCGGGGCGTTAGGAATCGGCGCCTTTTTAGGTGCAGTGGCCTGTCTAATCCATCAGCCTTTTATGTTAGCGATTGCAGGCGGTATTTTTGTGGTCGAGGCCGCATCGGTTCTGATGCAGCGCGTGTATTTTCGTCGTACAGGTGGCCGACGGCTTTTCTTGATGGCTCCCATCCATCACCACTTCCAGAAGTTGGGTTGGCCTGCGACGAAAGTCGTGGTCCGTTTCTGGATTCTCTCCCTACTCTTTGGTCTCATTGGGTTACTTACCCTCAAACTTAGATGAGTCCTCTCCCCGATACCTTAGCTCGGCGCCTAACCAAGCCGGCCGCCATTTTAGGTGACGGCGTGAGCGGTCGGGCGGTAGCAGCTGCGCTCACGGCTGCAGGACGGTCTTCCATAACCTACGATGCGCGCGGGGCAGCCTCCCAGTTTACCGCCACCGAGGCTGCCTTGCATGATCTCGTCGTGCTGAGCCCAGGCTTTGCCCAATCGCACCCTTGGGTGCTTACGGCTCGTCGGGCGGGTTGCCTTTGTTTGGGCGAACTGGATTTTGCAGCGCTGCTCTGGGATGGCCCAGCTTTAGCGATTACAGGTACCAACGGTAAAACGACCTTAACCGAGTTTCTGGCTTTTGCCCATAAGCGTGCAGGTCGTAATGCGGTAGCTTGTGGTAATATCGGTCTGCCTTTAACTACGATAGCGGCTGACCCGGCGGTGAGTGGTGCTAATTTACTCCCGATTGTTGAAGTCAGCTCCTTCCAGTCTGAAGACCTTCGCCACTTCCGTCCGCATGCGGTGCTTTGGACGAATCTTGCCGAGGATCATTTAGATCGCCACCTCGATATGGAAGGTTACTTCCGGGCAAAATATAAATTAGTGGAGCGCCTCCTCCCCGCTGGCATCTTAGTCGTCGGTGAATCGGTCGTAGCCCACGCGGCTGCTTTAGGTATTTCGCTTCCCGAAGAAACCCGCATTGCCCGTCGTGCCGATGTCGCTGCCACGGTGCCCGAGGGCTCACCTTTTGTTAC
This sequence comes from uncultured Enterobacteriaceae bacterium, assembly GCA_964510855.1. Classification (GTDB taxonomy): domain Bacteria; phylum Verrucomicrobiota; class Verrucomicrobiia; order Opitutales; family UBA953; genus UBA8828. Next base: position 50,352 of record CAZEDB010000009.1, read on the forward strand.
TTGGCCACAGTTAGAAAACTGGGCTATCGCCCGTTGCTATTGGGAAGCTAGCGGTTTGCCTCTCGATGTTTTAGAAAGTGCAGCGAAACTTTTCCGTACCGGACCGCACCGGCTTCGTAAAGTTAGCGAAGCGGGACTATTAGAGTTTTGGAACGATTCCAAGGGTACTAATTTCCATGCCACCTTAGCCGCGCTGCGCGAATTTCCCTGCGCGGTGCGTTGGATCGGGGGTGGCAAGTGGAAAGGCGGCGACCTGCAAGCCTTTGCAGCCCAGTTAGCCCCTGCGATTGAGCGGGCTTATCTCATTGGTGAAACTGGCCCCGAGTTACTTACCGCTTTTCACGACCTAGGTAAGCCGGCGGAACTTTATCCTACCCTTGAAGCCGCCACCGTGGCTGCTGGCCAAGATGCTGCCACTGTCCGCACAGTAGTTTTATTAAGTCCGGGCTTTGCTAGTCTCGACATGTTTCGTGGCTATAATGAACGCGGCTTAGTTTTTGAACGCGCGGCCCAAGGATTGGCTACGCAACGCTCTTGAACCTTTTCCCCCAACCCACACCCAAACCCAAAATACATACGATCATGAGACCCATGTTCACCATCAGTGCCGTTGTGCTTCTGCACCTCGGCGTCATTGCCGTCCTCGTCGGCGTTAACGGATGCCGGACTACTACCGGCTTCGAAAAACCCGGCGATCTTGCGGCTTATAACGGTACCGCCGTTAATCCGGGAGCTTCGGCTGGCCTCGAGCCAACTTCATTTAATGAAGTTCCCGTTGCCCAACCCGCGCCCGCTCCCGCGCCCGCATCGCGTGGCTCCAAGATGGGGTCAGGCGCAACCCATACCGTCGCTCGCGGTGATACCCTTTGGTCGGTATCCCGCCGTGAAGGTGTGAGCGTGCAACAACTTGCCAACGCCAATGGTTTGCAAGTTAACGCGGTGCTACGTGAAGGTCAGAAGTTAACCATCCCTTCTGCGAATGCGCCTTCAGGTGCACCTGCTGCTGCACCTCGTGCCTCAGCTTCCTCGACTGCAGCGTCCGCGCCTGCAACGCCCGCTGCGCCTCGCCCGAGTTTAACCGTCGATGCCGGTGGCTTTGGTGGTTTCGGTAATGCGGATCCTGCTGCAACACCTGCCGCAACTCCTGCTGCGCCTACTACCCCAGCACCTGCTGCGCCTACGGAGCCCACCCCGGCTGCCCCTACGCCTGCCGCCCCTGCACCTGCTCCCTCTACCTTATCTACGGGTGAGGCCGGCTTCGGTGGCTTTGGCGCCCGCTAATTAAGTTCTGATGCAGTTTAAGGCCGAGCAGCTCGGTGAGTCCGGAGGAAGTATCTTCCGGGCCACCCTGCTCGTGCCGCTGCTGGTTCTGCTCTTAACGCTTTTTGGTCTGATTGCCCTCTTCAGTGCGGGTTATTCGATGTCGCTACGCGAGCCGCTCGCAGCCGTAACCCGACAGGCCATCTACGTACCGATTGCCCTCTTGGCAGGGTGGCTCGCTTGGCGAATCGACTTAAATTGGCTCCGTACCTACCGCTACTGGATTTTAGGCATTGTCGTCGTCCTGCTCGCCCTCGCTCGGGTGCCTGGTATCGGACGGATGGTTAACGGTTCTTGGCGCTGGATTGATTTCGGATGGTTTCGTCTCCAGCCCTCTGACCTAGCAAAAGTTGTACTCGTGCTTTTAGTCGCCGATACGATTGCGCGAAATCAGCGTCGGATGCTGCCGCTTAAGGGTGATTTCTTTAAACTAAGTTCAAAGCCACCCTATGTTTTAACGCCCGCCGCCTGGCTGGATTTAAAATCTGGTTATTTAATTCCCATGAGTTGGGCGGTTCTGCTCTGCGGTATGATTGCCTTGGGTCCTGATTTAGGAACCCTCGTGCTCTGTGGGGCGGTTGCGCTCGCTATGGTCTTTGTTGGTCGGGCACGCTTTCGCTATTTAGCAGTTACCATCGTCGTCGCCATTGTCGGTTTTTACTGGCTGGTAGTCAATTGGCCTAGTCGCTTGCGCCGCTTCTTCTCCTTTCTTGATCCCGAAGGCAGGCAGATGGATGAGTCTTATCAGTTGTATCAAGGCATGCTGGCTTTTGCTTGCGGCGGAATTGGGGGCGTGGGTCCCGGTAACGGCTTACAGCAGCGCGCTTACCTACCCGAGGCCCACACCGATTTCGTTTTTACGATTATTGGCGAAGAGTGGGGTTTAATTGCCACCGTGGGTGTGGCAGGAATTTATTTAGCAATTTTCTTGCTGATGTTAGGCGCCTTACGTCGTGCAACCGACCTTTTTCGTATGTCCTTAGCCTTGGGGTGCGTGCTCTTTATTACCCTGCAAGCCTTGGTAAACATGTGTGTGGTTACGGGTCTCCTTCCCACTAAAGGTATCGCGCTTCCTTTTATTAGTTACGGGGGCACAAACCTGGTAGCTTCGGCTATCTTGGTGGGTTTAATGCTTAATGCCGTACGCGATGATGGCCGTCCCGATATTCGCCCGGGCATGTTCCGCACATGAGTCGCGTCCTTCTAGTTTGTGGAGGCACCGGCGGGCATCTGGCTCCGGGTATTGCTTTAGCCGAAGCCTTAGACGCACGTGGCGTGAGACCCCTGCTACTTGTAAGCGGCAAATCCGTTGATGCACAAATGCTTGCCCGCTACCCACGATTAGCCTTTCGGCGTGGTTGGGGTCGACCTTGGGCGGGCGGGCTTTTAGGTAAGCTCACTTTTTTTGCGGTCGGTGCACTCGCTATGCTGGATTCGCTTTGGCTGCTGCTTAGTCGTCGCCCGCGTTGTCTGGTATGCTTCGGCGGTTATCTTTCCTTGGCTCCTGCGTTGGTCGCTCGGGTATTAGGTATTCCCATTCATCTTCACGAGGCGAATCAAGTTCCCGGCAAAGCCGTCCGTCTGCTAGCACGTCTTGCCACTACCGTCCATCTTCCACCCGGCGTTAATTTATCAGGTTTGCCTTTTGCTCGCCTACGCACCGGCGGATTTCCGCTGCGAAAAGAAATCATTCTGCGTTCTCGCGCTGAGGCGCGTGCCGCGATGGGGCTCCCCGTTTCGGGTCGGTGTCTGCTCGTAATGGGTGGGAGTCAGGGGGCATTAGTTTTGACCCAGTGGGCGCAGAAATGTTGGCCCCAGCTCGCCGCCCAAGGTCATCACCTGCTTTGTTTAACCGGGCCCAACGGCAGGGCAGCGACCGACATTCTGGGCAATGCCGTGGCGCACTATTTACCTTTTTGCGACCGCATGGCGGATGCTTACGGCGCGTCGGATTTAGCGGTAACCCGCGCTGGGGCAGGTACCTTGGCGGAACTCGCTGCCTGTGGTTTGCCCGCCCTGCTCGTACCTTTGCCTTCGGCTGCAGATGATCACCAAACCGCCAACGCGCGGGCACGGGAACGTCAAGGTGCGGCCCGTCTATGTGCCGAGCGTGATTTACCTCAGCTCGATATCGGTTCCTTGCTGGCTGATGACGCTAGTTTGGCTGCGCTCCGCGAAGGTGCTAAACGGGCTCACGCCGATAATGGTTGGGAGAATTTAGTTCAGGAAGTGATGCACCATATACCTAAACTGCGAGAGGATGTTCGCTCATGAACGCCGTTTTGCCTAGCTATTGGATGTTGGGTGCGAATGGCATGGGCATGGGGCCACTTGCCCTTTATCTTAAAGCTTCAGGGGCTTCGGTTTGTGCCTGGGATGACGCTTCGCGCGGTCCGATGCGGGCTTTACTCCAAGCCGCCGAGATTCCTTTTACCCAAAATCCTTGGGCGTCGGGTCATCGTCCAACCCTCGTTGGTCACTCTTCGGCGATTCGCCCTGGGCATCCTTTACGTACGGTGGCTACCACTCACGGTGCGGAATTGGTTCGTCGGGGAGAATTACTGGCCCGCGTAGCGTCGACTAAAAAGCTGGTCGCGATTTGCGGTAGTCACGGCAAAACCACTACCTGTGGACTGGTCATTGCAGCTTTAGAAGCTGCGGGCGCAGATTTTGGCCACGTTTTAGGCGGGCTCTTTCGTGATGCCACACAATCACCCGCGCGCGCTTCTACAGGTCCTTGGTTAGTAGCTGAAGTAGATGAAAGTGATGGTACGATCGGAGCCTTTTCACCCGAGATAACGGTAGCGGTTAACTTAGACTGGGATCATCCCGATTACTATCGCACGGAAGCCGACCTTGAGCAGGTTTTTGCCCATCTTTTTAAACGTACGCGGAGTTTAATTTTAATTCCGGTTGGCAATGAGCGCTTAAGTCGCTTGTGCCAAGGTTGTACCGCCAAGGTCATGACGGTTGGTCCGGGCGGCGATTTTGATATTCAAGATATTGGGAGTACTTCCGCACATTCTGAAGTTGCACTCGCAGGTCAATGGTCAGCCCAACGCTATCACTTGCCAGTTGTGGGTGCCTTTAATCGGAGTAATGCAGGCTTCGCTCTTGCGGTCGCTTGGCAAGTAGCGGGTCGGCTCGGAGCTGAACCCCTTGGGCGTTGGTCCGGTATTCGCCGTCGGCAAGATATCCTTTTAGAACAGCCCGGTTTGCGTGTGGTGGCGGATTATGCCCACCACCCAACCGAAATTGCCGCGCTCTTAGGGTGGTTACGCGAGACTTCAACAGGTCACCTCGTGATTGTCTTTCAACCGCATCGTCATACCCGAACGCGTCAGTATGCCCAAGCTTTCCGAGAGGCTTTAAGTTTGGCCGATCGAGTTTTGCTTCTCCCAGTCTATGCTGCAGGTGAGGCTTGGGTTGAAGGAGGAACTTCCGATTACCTCATGCCTGCGAGTCAGGATAAATTCACCCTCCTCGCTGATCGCCGAAAGCTCTTAACCCAATTGCGCCAAGCTATAGCAGGTAAAGAGGCTACGGTAGCGTTCGTCGGGGCAGGGGATGTTGATCTTGAAGCCCGTGCCTTTGCGCGAGAAGAGGCCGATCTTGAGAGCTTCACCCGCGGTCGTCTTTCTGCTGCTACAGTTTTGCGTCGGCATGAGCCCTTAGCGCGTCATGTGACGCTAGGGTTGGGCGGTTCAGCTGCTTGGTATGCAGAACCCGCCGACCGTCATGACACCTCCGAACTTTTAAATGCAGCGCGCGCGCTTGGGTTGCCGGTTTTTGTGCTGGGTCGCGGTTCTAATTTACTAGTCCCTGATGAAGGTTATGCCGGCCTTGTCTTACACCCCGCGGGCGCTTTCTGGACAGGGATTGAGGCCTTGGGTAATAACCATTTTCGAGTCGGCGGGGGTGTGCGTCTGAAAGAACTTTGCGGTCATGCTGCCCGACTCGGCATTTCTGGGTTTGAATTTCTCGAGGGAATTCCTGGGACGATTGGGGGCTCGCTCCGCATGAATGCAGGCGCGATGGGGTCTTGGATTTTTGACCGAGTTGTTAGTCTGACTTGGCTGGATGCGCAGGGCATCCAACACGAAGCTTTGCGCGCTGAGATTGAGGCGGGTTATCGCGATTGCCCACGTTTGCATAATACGGTGGTATTGAGTGCAGTTTTAGCCGGCGAGGGTGAGCCAGGTCCCGCTGCGGTACGCGCCACGATGGAAAGTTTTGCTCAGCGCCGACGGGCCAGTCAGCCGCGCGACCCGAGTGCGGGTTGTGTTTTCCGTAATCCCGAGGCCGCTAAAGCTGGCGCGCTGATTGATGCGGCTGGACTTAAAGATTCCGTTGTTGGGGCGGCGCGCGTATCTCCCATCCACGCCAATTTCATCGTCAACACGGGCGAAGCTACCGCCGCTGATGTTATTACCCTCATGCGTCGGGTGCGTGCTCAGGTTCGTGAGCAAGCTGGGGTTACGCTTGAGCCGGAAATTCTTTTGTTAGGTAAAACGTGGGAGGAAGTTTTATGATCTCATTTGAAATCATTATTCTATGCGGCGGTCGCTCCTCGGAACGTGAGGTTTCGTTACGCTCAGGTCAGGCCGTTGCGAAAGCGTTGCCGCAGGCACGTCTGGTGGTTTTAGAACACGATGCCTTACCTGATTGGATTAACCCCAATGCGCATGTGGTTTTACCCATGATGCACGGCGGATGGGGCGAAGGGGGTGGCTTGCAGGCGGCTTTAGAAGCTCGCGGGATTCATTATGCAGGATCCGATGCTGCCGCCAGCCGCCTGTGTATGGACAAGGTGGCAACCAAGGCTCGGTTGCGCGCCGCTGGTTTACCGGTTGCAGCGGAGGTTACCTTTAACGCCGACCAGCCTCCCTTGGCTCGCGAGGTGATTGCGACCTTGGGTAAGGATTTGTTTATCAAGCCCGCCGACCAGGGTAGCAGTGTCGGACTCCAGCACGTTTCGGGTGAAGCCGAATTAATCAAGGCGCTCACGCAACTTCCGACCCCGGGTCGTTGGATGGTTGAGCCGATGTTAGTTGGACGAGAATTAACCGTAGGCTTGCTCCACGGGCGTGCCCTCGGGGTGGTTGAAATTGTCGCCGAAGGCGGAGTCTATGATTACCGCAGTAAATACACCCCCGGAGGTTCGCACCATATTGCCCCTGCCGTACTTACCGCCGCTACCCAAACCGCCCTTGTCGCCGCGGCCGAGGCTGCCTTCGCCGCTTGTGGTTGTCGTGATGTCGCCCGGGTCGATGTCATTCTCGCTTCCGACCAACAGTTTCACTTACTAGAAATCAACACCCTCCCCGGTATGACCGAGCTAAGTTTGCTTCCTGATAGTGCCCGTTGTGTCGGACTCGACTACGCTGCCTTAGCTCAAGCCCTCATCCAACCCGCCCTCACTCGGGCCGCTCAATCCTAATGCTGCGCACCTTGAAACGCTGGTTAGGCATTCGTGCTGCGGCTGATAACGCACGCGCGGATGATCGTGATTGGAGAAAACTCATCCCTCAAGATGTCCATCGCCTACCAACGGGTAGAACTGGGCGGCGACGCGCGGCTCGGTCCTGGGTTTCGAGTGTGCTGGTCTTAGGCTCGCTCGGTGCCCTGGTGGCCTTACTCTGGTTCGCTCTCGAGGACATGCCTCTGGGGGGAAGTCAGGCCAACAAAACTTTGAAAGTTCGGACCGATGGGTTCCTTAACGCCGCTGATTTACGTCCGGTAGTTTTCCCTGTTACCCAGCCCGAGGGCTTAGATGTCGCTGCGTTACGTACTGTCTTAGAATCCGACCGTCAGGTGCTGAGTGCTCGGGTACGTCGCCTCGCTGATGGTGTCCTAGATATTGAATTACGTGAGCGTCTTGCCGTAGCACGACTCGACGTCACCACGCCCGGAGTAACCGGCTGGCAATTGTTAGGCGCTGATGGCGTTCCTTTTGCGGGGCGAGGGTATCCTGCTCCGGCGGTACGTAATTTGCCTGTGATTCGAGACTTACCTGAAGCTTCTGAGGGCGGCACGCAACGCAGTGCAGGCTTAGAATTAGTTGCGACATTTTTAACCGCTGCGAAAGCTTCTTATCCTCAGCTTCATGCTGAGTGGCAGGCTATTTCGCTTCGCGATGCCTTTGATGGTCGTCCCGAGATTCCTGGTGCGGTTATGCGGGTTCAACTCCGGCCTTCATCCCAGCCGGCAGACCGACCTGCACTTACAGAAGTAGTTTTCTCGGCTGCAGAATGGGCTCGTGAACTTCCCGTGCTTGCGGGCTTAGGCGTTGATGAACGCCTCCGTGCTGCGGGTATGAATGCCCCCGCTTACGTGCTAAAACTTCATATTCGCAACCGATCCCAACCTGGAACTGTTACCATGGAACCTCGCCTTGTGCCCGCCGTTACCCGATGAGTCAAAAATCTATCATTCGTCCTTCACGTACCATTGCTGCCATTGATATTGGCACGCAAAAGATCGTGGTCTTAGTTGGCCAAGTGATTGACCGCCGCGTGCGTTTACTCGGCATGGGTGAGCGTCGTACCGAAGGCGTGGTTAAGGGTGTGGTCGAAGATTTAGACCGACTCCATGAGTGTGTTCACCATGCGGTGGCTGATGCGGAGCGAACCTCGGGTGTGAGTTTACATGAAGTCTATGCCTCGGTAAATGGACCCCAAGTCGATGGTAGTCGGGTTAAAGGTATGGTGCCGGTGCCTGGACGTGACCGCCGAGTCACCGCTGCGGATTTCGAGCAAGCGGTAGCTTCAGCCAAACGCATTGAGCCTCCCCCCGGGCGACTCACTTTGCTTTATATGGCTCAGCCGACTTTGCTCGATGGTATCGCGGTGGCTAATCCCGTCGGTATGACAGGTGAAAAAGTTGAGGTAAACTTCTGGCGGGTCACGAATGAAGAAGGTTCCCTGCGTCAACGCGTCGCGATGCTCAATGGTATGAGTCTTAAGATGCGTGATTTCTTACTTGGGAGCCATGCCTCAGCCTGTTCCGTAGCCGCTGAAGGTGATAAGCGCACGGGTTGCCTCGTGGTAGATTGTGGCGCCGGCACCACTTCGTGGATTCTTTATTACCGCGAACATATTTTATGCGCCGGCTGTATTCCGGTTGGTGGCGAACATGTTACCAACGACCTGTGTTCAGCTTTAAGGGTGCGACGTGACGTAGCTGAAGATTTGAAATTACGCTTTGCCTCAGCTTTGCACCGTCCCGACGACGCCAATAAAAGTATTCTGCGGGATGATCCCGGGGGCTCAGGTCTACAGTTTAATCGCGGTACGCTTAACTTGGTGGCCTCGGTGCGGATGCGCGAGTTGCTTGAGTTAGTCCGGCAAGACGTGGAAGCCCGGGTGCGCCAAATCTTTGGTCGTGATGTGACCTTAAGTTCCTCATTCTTACCTTCGGGCATTTTACTTACGGGGGGTGCAGCTCAGTTGGCCGACCTACCCGAGGCGGCGACCGAAGTCTTCCAACTTCCCGCCCGACTTGCCTTGCCCGCCACCGAGGCGCCTGAATTACGTAAGCCCGAGTATGCCTGTGTCTTAGGGATTATGGCGGCAGCCTTAGTAAATGAAGCCCCGCCGCAACGTAAGCCCAGAGGTCTCTGGGCCCAATTACGCGCTCTGCTGCGCTTCTAGTCATGAGCGCCTACTCGCCCATCCTTCTAGTCGGTATTGGCGGTGCGGGGGTTGCTCTGGTGACAGGCCTGGCCTCGCAACTGCCGCCTGGGGTCAAGCTTTTGCTCGTCGATTCCGATGCAACGGTGCTCGAACCGCATACGCAATTTCCTCAGGTGCAATTGGCACGTGCCTCCTTACGTGGTTTAGGCGCAAGCGGCGAAAGTGTTTTGGGTGCGGATGCTGCCGAAGCCGAAGCTTCCGAACTCACTCGTCAACTTTCGGGTTCCTCGATGGTGGTTTTAGTCTGTGGTTTGGGCGGGGGTATGGGGGGCGGAGCCGCTCCTGTCATCGCTCGCTTAGCTGCGGATTCCGGGGCTACCGTCTTAGCTTTTGCCACCTTGCCTTTCTCGCACGAGGGCGAACGGCGTTTAGCTTCGGCGCGTGAATCTGCCGTAGCCTTACACCGTCGGGCCCATGGCACGGTGATGTTGCATAATGACGCCCTGTTGCAGGTTGCGCCGATTGATGCTCCCGTAACTGAGCTCTTTAATGAAACCAGTCAGTGGATCGCGGCTGCACTGGGTGCTTTGGCGGGTTGCTTTACGGCAGAAGCGTTGATGCCCTTAGATCCAGGAGCGTTGCGTGCGCTCTTACCAACTCCGGGTGGTCGTGCCACTTTTGCCACGGGCACCGCTCGCGGAGAAGGTGCAGTCGTAGCAGCTGTGCGTGCTGCCTTGGCCTCGCCGCTTTTACCGCACGGACCTGAGGCTATACGCCATGAACACCTTTTGGTGCAGGTCGTCGGTGGCCCTCAACTTGCCATCCAAGATTGTAAAGCAGCGGTGGCACTGCTCCGAGCTGAACTGGGGGGCGATCGCATCACCCTTCTAGGGGCACGAGTCGATGCTGCCAATGCCGAGGAGGTCCGCATTTCATTTTTAGCCGCTTCGCCCCCTTTGCCGGCGGGTGCCGAGCCACGACCAGCTGGTAAGGCCCGCAAAGGAGCCAAAGGTAAAGGAGATGATGCGGCCCAGCCGCTCTTTAGTTTTGCCGAGGAGTCTAACCTGCGTCGGGGGCTTTTTGGTACCAGCGCCCCTAATTTGTTTAATGGCGAAGACGTCGATGTGCCAACCTACCTCAGAAAAGGGGTACGGATTCCCTCGGCGAGTTAACTTCCCCGGTTGCGCCCTGCCGAGTTCTTCCTAGGTTCTGCTTATGGCTTTTGATGTCGCTCGCGTTCGTGCCGACTTCCCCATTCTTGCTCGCCAGGAAAAGGGTAAAACCTTGGCTTACCTAGATAGTGCCGCCAGTGCGCAGAAGCCTAAGGTGGTATTGGATACGGTACGACGTCACGACGCCGAGGCCTATGCCAATATTCACCGGGGAGTCTATCGCCTCAGTGAAGAAGCCACCGCAGCTTATGAGGCGGCACGCGCCGAGGTTGCCCGTTTTCTCCGGACCCCTGAGGTGCGCGGCGTTATCTTTGTGCGCGGTGCTACCGAAGCCATCAATCTGGTGGCTGCCTCTTGGGGTTCTGTGCACCTGAAAGCTGGCGATGAAATTTTAATTACTCAACTCGAACACCATGCCAACATTGTGCCCTGGCAAATCGCAGCGGCGCGGGTGGGAGCACGCCTAGTCATCTGCCCTTTGAATGCCCAAGGTGAAGTCGATCTGACCGCTTTTGCCGCCTTGTTAAGCTCGCGCACTAAGATGGTGGCCTTCGCTCATGTCTCGAACTCCCTCGGTACGGTTAATCCTGCAGCCGAGATGACGCGCTTGGCTAAGACGGTTGGAGCGACGGTGTTAATCGATGCCTGTCAGTCGGCGAGCCACTTCGACCTCGATGTACGCGCCCTAGGTTGTGACTTTCTTTGTTTTTCAGGTCACAAGGTTTGTGGCCCTACTGGTATCGGCGTGCTGTGGGGTCGCCCAGAGTTACTTGACACCTTGCCCCCTTATCAAGGGGGAGGCGACATGATCGAACGCGTGGGTTACATGACCTCAACTTACCGTGCTGCCCCCGAGCGCTTTGAGGCCGGTACGCCGCATATTACCGGTGCAATTGGTTTAGCCGCCGCCCTCCGCTATGTTACGGCCTTACGTCCCGAAGCCCACGCCTATGAGCAAAAGCTTCTCGCGCTAGCCACCGAGCGTCTCAGTACCATCCCTGGTTTAAAAATTGTGGGTACTGCCCGCGAAAAAGTTGCGGTGGTTTCTTTCCTTATCGAAGGTGCCCACCCGCACGACATCGGTACCTTGCTCGATGCGGATGCTATTGCCATCCGCGTTGGGCATCATTGCTGCATGCCGCTCATGGAAGTTTTAGGTATTACGGGCACCGCCCGCGCTTCCTTTGCCTTCTATAATACCGAAGAAGAAATTCTCCGCTTAGAGACCTCGCTCCGTCGTATACAAAAAATGCTTTCGGCCTAAGCGGAGGTCTTTAACGCGTTCCGACGTAGTCGGTGTAGTCGTCAACCAAGGTGCGTAAGGAGGCTCTTACGGCCGCATCTGTCTTGTCTGTGGTTTGGATACGAAAGTGTTTATACTCGGGCATATTTCGAAAACGCTCGGAAGTCGGGAGCGTGAGTTGAAGTTGTAGAAAGAGTGCGGCTGCTTTCATCTCGACAGCGCGCGAGCGATAATCGATTCCGAGAGGATTCCAGTCGGCCTCGAGTAGATTTGCTGCATTTATTACCTCGGCATCACCAAAAATATTTACCTTACGGTTTCGTCCTTCAATACGTGCTGCCTGCTCTTCATTGAAGAGGACATTTTGTACCATATGACCATAGGCTAAAGCCGACTTTCGTGCCTGCCAGCGTAGCCAAAGGCCTCCACCGACAATGGCGAGCGTAGCGATGAGGGAGATGCGGGCCCAGTTGAAGCGGCGACGAGGCATGCCCATTCATTGGGCAGGGTCGGCGAGGGCATCAACTCTTTCCTGTGCGACCAAGGGTATGCAGCATACCCTGAATCATCCAATTTCGGGCCCGTCCCTCGATGCCCAGTCGCCATCGTGCGGCATCAAGATCATCAGGCCTAAGCCCCGCTGGCCATTCTAGCCAGGCTTCGGTAAGGGGTTGTGGGGCCATGGGTAGCCAGGCATCGGTAACTAAGGTATCGGCTAAGGCTTCGGGTAGGAGCCCGCCTAAAATACCATCGAGCAAGCCCGCGCGCGAAGCGCGTCCTTGTTTAACTTCGTCAAGCCATAGGCGTAAGTTGAGCATCCAATTGGGGCGTTCCCGGCAGAGGGTGAGATAAGCGGCGAGTCGCCGATTGGGGTGTCCGGCTGGACGTATCCCCCGGAGGCGCCAATGCCCGGTTTGCATCAGGTAGAGGTCTTCGGGTTCATGCTGAACAAAAATTTCTGGACCAAAGAGTTGTCCTAATTGCGCCATTGGTCCGCGATTACCGCCATGCCCCAAGGCCTCGACTGTAGCCCGATGGCAAGTAGTGAGCCAACTTTCTGCTCCAACCCGCTTGAGTAGGTGGAAGTGTTTAGTGGCGTAGCGTTCGTTGGCGCGCCGACGTAAATCGCTTTCGAGATTGGGATTCGCAGCACGAATCACCCGTTCGATCTCTGGGACACGTCCACGCAGCTCCATTAAGGCATCGTGCTCAGCCGCTGATTCAAGATCCTCTGGGAGTAAGGGGAGGAGGACGAGTGATTCCGGGATGGCACCCGATGAGGTGTGTACCTTTTGGGCGGGACCAAAAAGTGTGGCATGCAGAATCACCCCGCTAAAGGCAGGGTTACGTCGATGCCCATGCGCAGACCAATCCCGAGGGTGGAGTTCAATTTCAATATCCCCCCGCACGCGGAGACCATCGAGGCGCAATTCCGCTCCGAGAAAATCTGGACCCCCTAGTCGATTCCATTTCCCGGGGGATACGCATTCAAGCTTAGCCCCCGAGGCTGTCTGGCTAGGGAATCGGATACGACCCTCCGACCAAAGGCGTTGAATAGCGCGTTCGGTAATAGGGAAGGGTAGGGCAGAGCGAGGCCGCATCCCCTAGCCGAAGCCGACTTAGGGCATCTGACCACGCCGGAGATACCCTAGAAAGAACCAGGGCATTCTGCTTGGAGATTTCTGCCCGAGTGTTCAAGATGCGGCTACGGAGAGGTGGCAGAGTGGTCGATTGCACCTGACTTGAAATCAGGCGAGCCCGAAAGGGTTCCGGGGGTTCGAATCCCTCCCTCTCCGCCACTTTGGAAGACTTCAGATGAAAGACTTCAGAAGAAAGATAGAGGTCACTGAAGGCTAGACTGAATCTTTTTTGAGGCGACGCTTACGGGCCACAACCATTGCCAAAGCCATGCTTCCAAAAATTAATCCATAGGTGGAGGGCTCAGGTATTGAGGATCCTCCGCCAAGCGAACCATAGACGCCGATAAAGCTGAGTTCGGCAAATTGAGGAGTAAAATTAGTGATTTTAATTCCGGTCACATCTTGGGAGATGGCACCAAAAGTGGAGAGCGCGACTTGGCTCCATACTACGCGCTGCGCCGGACCCACATAGGTCCCAAAACCACTATAGTTATGGTATAAGGTGTTTGCCGGTATAGTTACGCCGATGATTTCGGATAGCGTGTTAGCGTCAAAAGTTACGGCAGTGGTATAACTGCCATCAGCAAGGCGAAGCTGCATTTCGAAAGAGCCCCAGAATTCAGCGAAGCCAGGACCAAAGATAGCAACTCCCGAGGTTTGGGGAGAGGAGGAGGCTAGTAGGCTCTGCGTAAAATTTCCCTCTAGACTTCCACCGTTACCAGGATCAAGGGCACTATTGAGAATGCCAACATTTGCTACACCGGTAAGATAACTGTCATCGGTGAGGGATGCTACCATGCCTAAGAAACTGGCATTATTATTTAAGGCACTGGTGGTGGACAACGAACTGATGCCACTGTACTCGGTTCCGTTGTGGGTAAGAGCGCTAGCAGAAGTAGCGGCGCACAGCGTAACTGCTAGAAGTCGATAACTCATGCATAATTCTCCATTTCCCAAGCTAGCTTTGTCAAACCTGTCTCTACGCTGCTTCCTTAAATAGGCAGTATTTTCACTGATTTTACCTTATTTAAATAAGTTAAACTAAGTCCTAAGTCTATCTAGGACTTAAACCCAACAGATATAATTTAACCCGCTTTATTTCACTTCTGCTGCGGCAGAGATGAGCTGAATGGCAGCACCGGGTTTATTACCGTCGGCGATGACATGCAGGTAACTAATACCGTTTACTGAAGCAT
>CAZEDB010000010.1:0-24102 GCA_964510855.1 uncultured Enterobacteriaceae bacterium
GACATCTCGGCGGGCGTGAGCTTCTTGGCGCGCGCCTTCGAGATGAGGGCCTTGGCCTCGAGGGCGACGTCGCGGAGCGACTTCGCCTGGGCGTCGCGCACGACAGGCGTAACGAGACCGTCCTCCAGCGCTACGCCGAAGGCGAGGTGCACTGCGCCGTGGGTGCGGATGCTGGTGCCGGCCCAAGAGGCGTTGACCGCGGGCACGCGGCGCAGGGCCTCAGCCGAGGCCTTGAGGATGAAGTCATTGACCGAGAGTTTGAGCACGTCCTTCGCATCCTTGCCTGCAGCTTCGGCGAGGCGTTTGTTTAAGGTTTCGCGCAATGCGAGCAGGGCAGCGGCATCAACTTCGGTTTCGAGATAGAAGTGGGGAACAGTGACTTTAGATTCAAGTAAGCGTCGTGCGATGGTCTGACGCATATTGGAGATAGCAACATCTGCATCGGGTTGGATACCCTTACCGTCGGCAGGCGCTGCAACCGCAACGTTAACCGGGCCGCTGGTTGGCGCAGGTGCACTCGCAGCCGCTGAAACATCGTGACCCGTAACGCGACCGCCTGGGCCGGTGCCGCGGAGTGAGGCGACATTCAGCGCCGCTTTTTCTGCCATCCGCTTAGCATAAGGCGAAGCTTTGGTGCGTTCACCTGATGCAGTGGGAGTAGAGTCAGATTTAGGCGCAGGAGGAACACAACTTACCCCAGTAGCTTCTGGGATTGCTGGTACTTCTGCGGCTTTGGCTTTAGCAGGCTCGGCCTTAGGGGTAGGAGTCTTCTCTCCAGGGGTCGGGACTTTCTCGCCCTTTTTACCGATAGCACAAATGGGCGAACCTACAGGTAGTTGAGCGCCGTTAGCGGCGTAGATTTTGAGTAAGACGCCCGGGACGGTATTTTGTACCTCCATGGTGGCTTTGTCGGTTTCTACTTCGCAAAGAATATCACCGAAAGCGAGAGTGTCGCCTTCCTTGACGTTCCATTTGACCAAGGTCCCCACCGTCATGGTGTCGGAGAGCTTGGGCATATCGATAATGTCGGCCATGTTAGTTAAAAAGTTGGAGGATTAGGCGAGTACCTTGAGGGCGGCCGCTACCACGCGAGCGGGGTTAGGAATTTGTTCATCCTCGAGCGGCTTGCTGTAGATTTGGGGAGCATCGATAGAAGAGACGCGACCAATGGGCGCATCCAGATCGTCGAAGGCTTGGGCTTGAATTAAGTAGGCAATTTGCGCGTCGACGCCGCAGAAGGGTTTATTCTCTTCTACTAAGAGGGCGCGGTGGGTTTTGCGTACCGAAGCGAGAATGGTGGCTTCGTCGAGCGGGCGAATGGAGCGTAGGTCGACCACTTCAACTGAAACGCCGTGCTCGGCCTCGAGGATCTCGGCGGCTTTTAACGAGGTAATGACGGCGCGACCATGGGCCACGATGGTTAGGTCGGTGCCTACGCGTTTAACATCGGCCACGCCGAGGGGGATGATATAGTCTTCGTCGGGCACTTCACCTTTGTCGTTATAGAGAATGGTATTCTCCATCACATAGACGGGATCATTGTCGCGAATCGCTGCCTTCATCAGGCCTTTGGCGTCGTAAGGCGTGGCGGGGCAAACCACTTTGATACCAGGATGAGCCGCGAGGATGGCTTCGGGTGTGTGGGAGTGAGTCGCACCGACATTGGTGCCGCCGTTAGCGGGGCCACGAATGACAATCGGGCAGTTAATCAGGCCGCCCGACATGTAACGAATATTACCGGCATTGTTTACAATTTGGTCGAAGGCGACGTAGCTGAACGACCAGAACATGAGTTCCATTACCGGGCGGATGCCTAACATCGAAGCACCAATGCCTAAGCCAATAAAACCGGCTTCAGAAATCGGGGTGTCGACGACGCGCTTAGGGCCGAACTCTTTGAGTAGGCCTTCGGTTACTTTGTAGGCGCCGTTGAATTGGGCAACTTCTTCACCCATCACGACGACGTTTTCATCGCGCTTAAGTTCGTCGCGCAAGGCGGCACGAATAGCTTCTCGGTAAGATAAAATTGGCATAACGGGTCAGCGCTTATTCGAAAATGATAGTACCGCGCGAGGTGGTCTTGGGGCCGCGATGGTCTTCTTCCCAGTAAATATTTTTAGTGATGTCGGCCACTGTAGGGTAGGGCGAGGCTTCAGCGAATGCGGCGGCTTTGTCGGCTTCCTCCATCGCTGCCTCATTAATTGAGGCAATGGTGGCGGCATTGAGCACGCCTTCTTCGAGTAAGGTTTTCTCCCAGAGTTTAATGGGGTCTTTGTTTTCGCGGTAGTCCTTGATTTCATCTTTCTCCCGATAGGTCTTATCAGGATCCGACATGGAGTGACCGAAGTAACGATAGGTGAAAATTTCTAGCACGGTGGGACGTGACTGTTCATGGGCACGCTTGACGGCGATGGCAGTTTTGGCCCGCACTTCGTAGAGGTCGTGACCATTAATTAAGTCCCAATCCATGCCGTAACCTTCGGCGCGTTGCGCAAGTGAGCCCGGGTGTGCGGTGGAGCGTTCCTGTGAGGTGCCCATCGAGTAGCCGTTATTTTCAATCACGAAGATGACAGGGATGTCCCACAGGGCAGCGAGGTTGTACGCTTCGTGCACCGCACCTTGATTAACGGCGCCGTCGCCCATGTAGGTTAGGCAGCAACCCTTGAGGCCTTTATACTTAAGTGCGTAAGCAATCCCAGTGCCGAGAGGGGCTTGGCCGCCCACGATGCCGTGGCCACCCCAATAATTTTTATCAGGAGCAAAATAATGCATCGAGCCGCCTTTGCCTTGGGAGCAACCCGTGGCCTTGCCGTGGAGCTCGGCCATGCAAGCATCCATCGACATGCCAGCCATGAGCGCATGACCGTGGTCGCGATAACCCGTGATGTGGTGGTCGTGCTTTCCCGTTACGGAAAGTGTACCGACGGCAATCGCTTCTTGTCCGACGTAGAGGTGGAGGAAGCCGCCGATCTTCCCTTGTTGATAGGTGCGGATGCAGCGCTGCTCAAAATGGCGAATGCGCGCCATCTTGGTGTAGAGGTCAATTTTGTCCTTTTTTGTCAGGGCAGCATTGACCGGATCTTTAGCGAAGGCAGAAGGGCCAGGGGGGCGCTTCAGGGACTCCGGATGGGTAAGGGCGATGGGCTTGGCCACGGCGATAAGGCTTGGATTGGACGATGCTAGACGCCGAAGGTCAAGCGATAGGGTTAGAAGTCGTTGGTATATCGGGTTGCACCCCTCAATAACCTTGACCCAAATGAGGGTCTTCTCCCCTTTTTGCTGCCTGCGAGTTTAACGTCGTCCTATGCAAGATACCCCCACGCCCCTCGTTCGCGAGTTCACTGTCCAAAATAAGATGGGCATTCATACCCGCCCGGCTGCCCAAATCGTCCGACTCGCCAACCGCTACCCGGACATTGATGTCCAGGTCTCTAAGGATGATGAAACCGTAAACGGCAAAAGTATCATGAGTCTCATGATGTTAGCCGCTGGCCTCGGTAGTCGCTTGAAGTTTACCTGTAAGGGTGTGGGTGGAGCTCATTTGCTCGACGAACTTGAGGCCCTTTTTGCGCGTAAGTTCGACGAAAACTAAGGTTGTGCGCTACCTCCTGCCACTTCTCCTGGCTGGGCTTGCGGTCGCAGCCAAACCTCCTGCGCCCGTTACCAATCAGGGTATTAGTGATGCCGAGGTTACCCAGTATCTTAAAGGAGGAGAATTTGCGGAGTGGTCGCGTGCCCGCCAACTTTACGACTCTGGTAAAACCCGAGCCGCCCAAGGAAAAGGCATAAGTGAGATTAAGCGCACCCCCTTAATTGGTAGTGGAGGGGAAACGCCCGAGGAAGCTCGCCAGCGAGGTTTAGCCATCCAGCGCGAAGGCGAAGAATCCATGGCCCGAGCCAATTTAACGCTGAATCGTCTTAGGGCTTTAGCGGCAGCTCGCCATGCCGATCAAACTAAAGCGGTGAGCGCGGGTGCCGATATTCTCGCTCAATCCTGGCGTGAGGGTATCTTGTTGGCCGCGGTGCGTGGGGTAAAAGCCGCGCGTGATGCCGGTGCCACCCAACACCATATCTTAGGCGTCTGGAGTTACGATGTAGCCGGGCAGGTCTCAACCAATCAGGAGCTTATCGATGAGTTTCGCACCGCTTGGAAAACCGCCCAAGCGGAGCGCGATTACCTGCAGCCTGCACCCGCGCAAGGTTACGCCCTAATGCCCGGTGCAGAGGCCGCCTCGCCCATGAAGTTGGCCTCAGAATTGACCGGTCCTGCCGCCGCAGGTGAGCAGGCTTTAGTTTGGGCCGAGGTTTTTATTCTTAGTGAAGAGGCCGCCCTCGTCCTAGTACGTGTGGCTGATGCCCATTCCTTTAAGTTACTTTTTTCCGAAGTCTTTTTGACTTCGCCTAAGGGAGAAAAAGTTAATCTCACGGCCTCACTCAACTTGCGCGATGACCGAAGTTTTTTGCCACGCTTAGGAGCGAACGCAAGTTGGCGCCTAGGTTACCCCACGGGATCTCCTCCATTGGCGGCCGCCCTTTTGCGACACGTGTGCCATCGGCTCGGACAGGTCGAGGTGTGGGCTGACGACGCCCTACTCGCGCTGGGGATTTCCCAAGTTCAATCTCGAGCCAATGCACTATGGTCAATTAAGCCCGTGATGACTGCTCCCTCGGGCGAGCGTGCTTGGGATTTAGCTTCGATGCCAACTGCCGAAGGGTCGAAGGCTATTCCGGTGGGCCGGCTCACCTTGCGGATCGTAACGCCTGCCACGACGCCGCCTAAAACTGCGGGGCGTTAAGGTTTAGTTTTTCAGTCCCGCTTGGGTTTCGCGGAGAAGTCGGCGCACCTTGGTTTCTACCCGGAGACGATGGGCAGGCACCATGCGATCGATAAAAAGCACCCCCTGACAATGATCATGCTCATGTTGGATGCAGCGAGCGAGTAGGCCGGTTGCAACCAAGGTGCGTGGGGCACCTGTGACATCGCGAAAGTCAACCACCACGCGCTCGATGCGCGGCACATCGCCGCGGACTCCAGGAAATGAGAGACAGCCCTCTTCCATGCGTTCCGCTTCGCCCGGAAGAATACGTACATCCGCATTCGCAAAAATCAGCGGCATCACCTCTTTGGGTTGGGTAACTAGTTTTCCATCGAGCTCAAAAGGTTCATCATCATGCCCGGTGTTGAGCACAAAGAGTTGTAGAGCCAAGCCCACTTGGGGGGCGGCTAAACCGATGCCCCGCTCAGCGCGCATGGTGAGGAGCATGCGTTGGGTTAAGGTATGGAGAGCGGCACCAAACTCCCGCACGGGTTCGGCTTTCGCGCGCAACACGGGATCACCGTAGGGCCTAATGGTAAAGGGCTCCATTATTTCTCACTTTGCTCGTAACCGCCGCGCTCGCAAGTGCGCACGAAACCTTCTGCGCGGGCCCTTAAACGATCCCAGCGCGTACGTAATTGGCGACTTTCTTCGGCGTCGATGCGGCGGTCATCTGCGGCGACTACCACATCGGCAATGAGAAGTCCGAAATCGCGTACTAGGGCATTAGCTGCCCGCCCCACATCGGCTTCGCCGGTGGTGGATTCTTCTTCAAACCTGCCGCCTGCACGTTGGCAGATCCATTCCACAATGCGTGGGTCACGCGTGGCCTCGATGAGGCTAATGGTGCGAGCCAAAGGGTTGGGTTGCCCGCTGCCCGCTTCTGCGGGCTCACGCCACTTATAAAGTAGTGAAGTCGACACACCGAGCGCCTTGGCGACTTGGGCGTGAGCCGCCTGACGGGTTTCGCCTGCCTTGACTGCTTGGTCGCCAGCCGTACGCAAAACCTCTTCGATAATTTCATGGGCCTCACGAATAGAGCGACGCCGTCCTTTGCCTGGGGAACTCGACATAGCTAGGCTTTAACTTTCTGAGGGCTTGTCGGCAAGCCCCGCCTCATTCGTATTGGATAGACTTCCCTCAACTCGCCCTTTGACTGGGTTTTAATGGATTTAGATAGCACCAGCCTCCCTCTTGCTCTTGTCCTCTCCGGTCTGGTTTTAATTGCCGCCGAGTTTTTTCTACCCGGTGCCATCATGGGTGCGATTGGGGCCTTATTGGGTCTAGCAGGTTTAGCCCTAGCCGCTTCTCATGGCATAGGGGAATTTTCTGTACTCGCGGTAGTTTTCGTGGGCGGCGTGGCCCTCGAACTTATGATTTTCCGTCGGCTCATGCCTAATGTTGCCCGGCGTGCAGGATTAACCAATCCGGTATCAGACGCAGGAGCCGCCGTACCGGGTTCGGCTTCCTTTGCGAGTTTGGTTGGACGTGAAGGAATCGCCTTAACCGCGCTTTCTCCCACCGGCACTGTGGAAGTTGCCGGCCGCCGCGTCGAAGCCGTCTCCACCGACGGTTTTCTTGATCGCTCGACCCCAGTCATCGTTACCGACACCTCCGCTGCCGGAGTTATCGTACGCCGTCGCTAAAAAAACTTTATCATCATGGACTCCGCCCTACCTCAAATCCTCACCTACGCCGCCCTCGCGGCCTTAGGTATTCTCGTTCTCTTCTCCTTAGGTTTCTTACCGGTTTGGACCCGTGCTCAACTCGCCGATGCGGGCGTGGGCTTGGGTGAACTGATTGGTATGCGTCTACGCGGTGTGCCCTACGCTGTGGTGGTCGATGCGCGAATTGCTGCCAGTAAAGCGGGTTTACCCATTGGCACAGACATGCTCGACGCCCACTACCTTGCGGGCGGCAACATCGTGCAAACCGTGCAAGCGCTTATCGCTGCGCAAAAATCGGGTATGCCGTTGGACTGGAAGCGCGCTTGTGCTATCGATATCGCCACGCGCGGCACCAACAAATCTGTGCTCGAGGCGGTATTAACGTCCGTCAGCCCTAAGGTGATTGATTGTCCTAATCCTGCGAGCGGCCGTGCGACGATTGATGCGGTCGCTAAAGATGGTATTCAGGTAAAAGTTAAAGCCCTCGTAACCGTGCGCACGAACCTCGAGCGTTTCGTCGGTGGTGCTCAAGAGGAGACTATTATTGCGCGAGTGGGTGAAGGTATTGTGACGACGATTGGTTCCTCGGACTCTTATAAATCGGTACTCGAGAATCCTGATCGTATTTCTAAGACCGTCCTGCAGCGCGGACTCGATGCGGGTACGGCTTATGATATTTTATCCATCGACATTGCCGACATTGACGTCGGTGAAAACGTCGGGGCGCAGTTGCAAGAGTCGCAAGCGAATGCGAATAAGAACATGGCCCAGGCTGAAGCTGAAATCCGTCGTGCTGCTGCCGTTGCCCTTGAACAAGAAATGAGTGCCCGCGTGGAAGAAATGCGCGCGCGCTTGGTCGAGGCTGAATCACAAGTTCCTCAAGCCCTCGCCGAAGCCCTGCGCTCGGGCAAGATGGGCTTCATGGATTACTATCGCATGGAAAATCTCCGCTCCGATACCGACATGCGTCGTGGCATTGCGGGTGGTGACGAAAAACCTAAGGCCTAAACTTCATGGAGTTGCTGCTGATCGCGGCTGCGATTGCCCTAGCTCGCTGGGTGGCTTCGACTTTCTCGGCTGAGGAAGTACCGCCTCCGCCTGTACCGGCCGCGCCCACGCCCCCGCGCGTCCGTCGCCGTCGCACAGTACCGACCCTACCCGTAGCTTTTGCAGACACTCCAGCGACGCCCCCGGCTGTTCCTGTTGAGGTCCGACCTTTACGAGTCGTTACTCCCCCTCGTCCAACTCCCCGTTTCCGCGTGGCCGCCCAATTCAAAGGTAGTGCAGCCCTGCGCCAGGCTATGATTGCGCGCGAGGTGCTGGGTCCGCCCGTATCGATGCGCGGTCGCTGAGACTTAACCTCGCAAGGCACGCCAACTGCGGGCGAGGGCAAAGCCCAAGCAGCAGCCTAAAACCATAGCGGCTCCGGAGGGTAAATTTTCAAAATGGTAAGATGCGGCCAACCCGAGGGTGCAGCCTGCTACAGCAATTGCACTCGCCCAGGCCATCGCACCGGCGAGTGAACGTCCGAGTAATAATCCACCGGCCGCGGGCACAATAATAAGGGCCGAGGTTAACATGGCGCCAATCAGTCGAACCGCTGAGGCGGCGGCCAATCCAGCTAAGGCGACCAGTGCTAAGCGCAGAAGGGCAGGGCGTAACCCAGCGAGTTGAGCATGGGCTTCATCGACTGCAGAAGCTTCTAAAGCTCGGTGGCTCAAGGCGAGTATACCTAAGGTGCCGACGGCTAGACCTGCGACCCAAACGAGTTCGCCGCCATCGACGCCTAAGACGCTACCAAAGAGTAGGCTGGTGAAATCGCGCCACGATTGCGTCCAGGCCATGAGCAAAATCCCGACGGCAAAGAGTGCGGATTGGGCTACACCTACGGCTGCATCTTCTCCCGCTTCGCGCCGTCCGCCCGCTAGAGCTATGAGCGCAGCGGTTGCGAGTGCGGCCATGAGTGCTCCCGCGTAAGGTGAAAATCCTAATAACCAAGCCACGGCGACGCCGGGTAAAAGCGTATGGGTGAGTGCGGAACCAACAAAACTCATACGCCGGGCTACCAGGTGGGTTCCGATGCAGGCACAGGCCACACCGCACAAGAGTGAGGCGATGAGCGCCCGTTGCATGAAGGGATGTGAAAAGGCTTCCAGTAAATTAAGCATGGCGATGAAGGTGCCCTCCTTCGCAAGCGTGGGTTACGGTAACTTTATGGTCTTTAACGGTGAGCACGCGGTCGAGCTTACCGATGTCCATCTCATCATGCGTGGCTACCAAGAGGGTGACCCCTGCGAGAGCAGGTCCGAATAGAACCTGATTAAGTGCTACTCGACTGGCTTCATCGAGGCCGACGTAAGGTTCATCGAGCAGAAGCAAGGTTGCACCCTGAGCGAGGGCGCGCGCAATCAAAGCGCGTTGGAGTTGTCCGCCCGAAAGTTCGTGTAAAAGTCGCGGCGCAAGGGAGCCTAAATCCACTGCCTGCAGAGCTGCTAAGGCGCGCTCCCGATCGGCTTTATTGGATTTCCAGCCCCAAGGAGAACGCCCGACCAGCCGCCCCATTTCGACTAACCGCTGCACCGAACAGGGTAGACCTGCGGTGATTGCGGGTCGCTGACTTAGTAAGGCGAGGTCAGCACGGCCTACTTTCGGCGTGAGGCCAAAAATTTTGAGGTCGCCTGCTTCGATAGGGTTCAGCCCCGCGAGGGCACGTAGTAAGGTGGATTTGCCGGCACCGTTCGCGCCTACTAGGGCAGCTCGACAGCCCGCAGGGATTTCAAAATTGGAATCACTCAGGACAATTGGTGCACCTGGTGCTGGTCGGAGGGCAAGACCTCGAGCCTGAATGGCAGGGCAATCACAACCGCACTTCATCGGGCGAGCGCTTCACCTAAGGTTTGACCAACCTCCCGCATCATACCTGCCCAGGTTGAGGCGTTGCCTTCATTTGCTAACGTGTCGATGCGTAAGGCTAGCGGGCTGGGTAAGTTGGCCTCGCGTGCTAAAGTTTCTGCTGAAGGAGCCCGTTGGCCTTTGTCTATAACCACCAAGCGCACCTTCTTATCGCGCGCCAGGGCAATGTAGCGGGCCATCTCACGAGCTGAGGGGTCCGCAGCCTCGGTACTTGAGGAGCGTAGTAGCACACCCTCGATGCGAAGGCCGTAGCGAGTGGCAAATCGCCCCAGATTGGCGTGGTGGGTAATGATACCCCGTTGATCCTGTGGGATGGATTTAAGAAAGCTTTGAATGTCACTATCGACCGCTTGGGTCATTTTAAGAAAAGTCTCGAGGCGTGACTGGAGTTCCGGTTCGCCTACCTTGGGTAGGAGTACCCTTAGTTGCCCATGAAGGATTTTTCCCATGGCAGCGACGAGGGTGGGGTCGGTCCAAATATGAGGGTCAACCGGTTCGCGGGTTCTTAGCAGGGTATGTTTACCCTGTTGGGCGTCGGTTGGGCAGCAGGCTAGTTCGCCGCCAAGGTCAGAAATCCACGACTTACCAATCCATAAAGTCTTGTTAGTCAATTTGTTAGAATTAACTGCCTGACGTAGCCACGGTTCTAAAAGGGGGTCGAATCCAATAATCCAATCAGCTTCGAGAAGATCCTTAATCTGCCCCGGGTTAGGCTGAAAAGCATGAGGGTCGCTTTCGCGCGGCGTAAGGCAGCGCAGTTGAACCGTGTCCCCAGCTAAAATCCGTACCCAGTCTTCGATAATGGGGTGGCTTACGACCACGCGTGGCCCCTCCTTGGCTGAGAGAGGGGCCAGCCAGGCCATCCCCAAGAGTAGGTAGCTTAACCAACGCATCGAGTTAACGAAATGACTCCCGCTTCTAAACGCAACGATTTTGCGTTTATAGGACTTTCACGCCTTTTTTGCATTTGCCAACCTCCTCCTATCGTTTACCCCCTTAAGTCCTATGTCCCTGCTTTTGCGCACGTGCCTTGCGGCGGTGGCTTTAGGCCTTTTTGCCCCCAGTCTTTTTGCTCAGCAGCAGCCTGTTGCAGGGTCTGCAGCAGTGGCTCCTGAGCGGGCAGTTTTGGTTAAAGATGTGCGCTTCTCCCAGACGCGCATGAATGGCATGTCGGTCAACCCCTGGAACCGCGTCGAACTCGTATTAGATGCGCGGTCAAACCCTGACCCTAAAGCGCTCAACAAGCGCTGGGTCGATCGGATTAAGGTCACCGTCACCCTTGGTTTTGATAACAAAAACGGTAAGAAGAATCTCGAGGAGTGGAGTTTCTATCGCGCCTCTGCGACGGTCCTAACCATGGAGGTTAATTCTGCCCGCTCCGTATTCTTTTATTTACCGGGTGACATTGTGAAGCGCGATAGTTTGCGCAAAGACCCCGATGTTTTCTTCGTTGAGCTTGAGGTAGCAGGCACCCCCCAAATCTTATTTGATGCCAAAGGGCTTTTTGTCGCGGAGCAAAAAGCATCGGTCAGTAAGTTGCTCGCCGAAAAAGCCGCCTTTGATAATGTTAAGGGTTTCGCCGATCGTGGTTGTTTAACCAACGGCGGTTTTCTTCGCCCCCATTATTTAGTGGATAACCTGGAGGCCGATGTCGCCCGTTTCTCGCCGGAATTTGTCCGCGAAGATCTTACCTCTCGCTAAACGATTTTATCTGCGATGAGCGCGAGCACTAAGAGTCTTACGGTCGTTAATCTTGGGGCTGCCCATGTTTCGGTCTCCGCCTTCACCGCTACCGCCTCAGGTCTGACCTTAGAGCGACTCGTAGTGCAAGATTTGCCTGCGGGTCTTAATGGCGAAGAGGAATGGCTCAGTGCGGCGATTGAAGCCTTGCGTGGGCTTATTCTCCAGCACGAGCTTAAGGGCACTGCCTCGGTGATTGTTCCGGGCTTCTTGTTGCTCTCCAAGCCGCTCAAGGTTGCTCAAGTTGAAAAGGAACGTCAGGCGCAAATCATTGCTTTTGAAGCCCAAAGTGCGATCCCTTACCCGCTCGCCGATGTGGTTTGGGGTAGTCAGATTTTAGCCTCCGATGGAGTTGAGGCCGAGGTGTTACTTTTTGCGCTGAGATCTGAAATCGCGACTCGGATTGCGGAGCAAGTTACGGCCGCAGGTTTACGTCCGACCGTTATCCAAGCTGGACCGCTTTTGGACAGTCAGTCATGGCGCCTCGCTTCAGGTGATGCGGCCGAAGAAGTCCTGATTGTCCACATCGGTGCACGCACGACCAATCTCACTTTCTTAGGTCCTGCCGGGATGAGTGTGCAGACCGCAACGCTCGGCGGTAATACCGTCACGCAAGGTTTTTCAGATAATACCGGTAACGCCTTCGCTAATGCCGAAGCCCTCAAGGTCGGTTTCTTTACGGGTGTGATTCAACTCGCTGAATCCGATCCCCAAACCTCGGCCTTGGTGAGTAACGCTCAAGCTTTCTCGCGCCGTTTAGCTCAAGATATCAATCGTAGGTTAATTAATCTTAAGCGTGCCCATCCTGAGCGCCAACCCGTGCGCGTGATTTTAGCTGGCCGCGCCGCACAACTCCCTGGGTTGAGTGAGCAGTTAACTGAAACCCTGCGACTCCCCGTAGAAAGTTTAGACCCCCTCGCCACCGTGGCTTTAGGGGCGAATATTAATCCTGAGTATGTTGAAGCTTATAAGGCACAACTTTCAGAGCCCGTGGGTGAAGCCGCGCGCTTGATTTTAAGTGAACCCGCGGGCGTTAATCTTATTCCCACCGTCATTGCCTCACGTCTGGCTTTCGACGCCCGTAAATCTCTGCTTTTAACCGCGGCCGCTTTGTTGGCGCTTAGCCCTTTACCAGTTGGTTGGTTTTATGCGCAAGCCTCGGCTGCAGCGGAAACCAAGCTGGCTGAAATTAAGGGTCGTGAAACTGTCTTAGGTGCGCGACGCGCTGAACTCGTTGCTACTCGCGAGCAGGCAGCAGCGCTGGCCGCAGTTAATGCGCAATTAGAGTCGGTGGTTGTGAATCGCCCCAATTGGAACGATTTCTTGGTTGAGCTGCAGGCGAATATTTTAGCTACCCGGCATATTTGGTTAGAAGATCTCCGTACGCGTCATGATCCTTTGCCGGCTCAACCCGTAGTTGAAGGCCAACCAGTTTCTGCTGCGCCCAAGTTTCAAACCCGCGTGATTTTAACCGTAAGGATGTTGTTGCCCGAGGTTGCGGTTGGAAAAGACGCCGTGATTAATGCGGATACTTTCCGACGTCGCCAACGTGAGTTGGTAGAGTCTTTACGTAAGAACAGTTTTATTCAGGCCGTGCCGGATGCTGATATTCGTGCGGATACATCTCAACCCAACTTACCGCGATTAACCCTCACGCTTGTACTCAAGCCTGACAAGACCCTCTAAGACTGTGGATTCGCGCAAACATCTTTCCTTCTTCGTCAGTCTTGGTGTCCTCGGCCTGCTCTTTTTGGGCTGCATCTATTATGTTTATAATGCTTACCAAAGCTATGCTAAGGCCGACACTGCCTTGCGGCGCGCTAATGCCACGGTACGTACCTTAGTTGAAGGGGTCGCTTTACCTGGGATTGCCGAGCCTCTGGCACTGACCGATGAGAACGTTGCTGCCGCCAAGGCTGACTTAGTTGCCCTGGAGGCACGGCAAGCTGCCTTGCGCACCGCTATTGCGGGCCCGGTTGATAGCCAAATTGATTCTCGTTTCGTAGGGATTGCTAATGAGTTGGGTACGCAGATTCAAGAATCCGTCGCCCGTTGGCGCGAGTTATCGCGTAAGCGCGATATTCGTTTAGCAAGCCGCGATGAAACCTGCTTTGGTTTCCGTCGTTATGTGCGCAATGTCGGAACCCAGCCGCAACGTCTCTATCGCGAAGTCGATCGTCAGCGCAAAATTATCGAATGGATTTTAGAAATGTTGATTGAGGCTCGTACACCGGGAAGCCCCTTGCTCTTGCAGTCGATTGATCGCGAACCGATTGAAACCTATCCAGTGGTAACCACGCCTGTAGGCGAGTCGCATGCTTTTAGTATCGATACGCCTTCGGCGGAAATTCTGGCGGTCAAGCTTCAGCCCGATGAGTTCGTGCTTTCAGGCCACTCGTTCCGTCGACCTGGTTTAGTGGGCTCGCTCGCCTTCCGCGTTCGCTTTGTGGGTAAGACTGACACGCTGCGGGCTTTTATTAACTTAGTACAAAATTCAGGTAAGCCGGTGGTGGTTTCAGGAATTGAAATCAGCCAACCTAATGCGGAGTCGCTGAAAGAGCTTTTTTCCACCTCGACCGCACTAGGGGTTACTACTCCTGGGGCACCTCAGCCTGCCTTGCCTGCCTTCGCTTTCCCTTCCTTGAGTTCAGATCCAGCTCCTGCGGCAACGCCTCCTCCCAAGGCTGAACGCGTCCCTGTTGTACCTTCAAGTGCAACAGAATTTAGCGTGCGTCTTGAGTATCTCTTCCCCTTGGAAACCGCCCCTGCCAAATAATTATGTCCCAGCAGCGTAACGACATTCTTTTAATTTCAGGAGCGGCAGTGATTTTGGTTACGAGCCTGGTTGCGGGTTTCATTTGGATTCGCCCTTTAGCTGCTACTGTCGGAGGCAAGACGCCGCCACCAGCGCCCTCGGGCGAAGGCTACGTCAGTTTGATTACTGAGGACAATTTAGGTTTCCGTTCGAGTTGGACTCGCCCTGAAGACAATGAAGACGGTTGGACCTATGATCTTTTTGATGCCGTTCCCACGGTTTGGGATGAGCAACTCAAAGAGTATTTACCCCGGGATTACACCCCGCCCGTTATCCCAGACTTTGGTATCAAGTTAGTTAAACTGGGTCACCCCCGCTACCCCTTGATTGTCCGAGGCACCTTACCTTCACCTCGAGGCGAGGCGGAACGGATTTTCTTCCTGGAGAATATCGACACCAAGCAAAGCTACGATGCCCGACTTAACCGTCCCGTCGCCGACATCGGTGTTACCCCGGTCAGTTTTAAGGTAGTTAATACCACCGATGCGACTGGGGCCCCAGTCCGCCGTAACGTATTGACTATCAAGGATTCCAAGCTGTCTCAAACCCTAGAAATCGACGATCTGGCCCCCTTGGAGTTTAAGGACAAAATCGACATTGTTCTCAAAGCGGATGCCGGGGAGCCGGTTTGGACCTTCCATGCTGTGGGAGCCACTTTTGAGCATAATGGCTCCCAGTATACCGTCAAAGGGGTTGACCTCTCGGCTGGCACGGTGACAGTTGACAAAACGTTTACGTTAACCCCGCGCAAGGGCCCCCGCACCTTGACCGAGACTCTCAGTGTCGCTGGCATTTCTGTTCCTCCAGCGGTTGGAACTCCTGCCCCCGCAACAACCCCTGCGACCCCACCAACCGGCCTTCCTCTAACGCTCCCTAACCCCTCCCCGACCGGCACCCCCAATCTAACGCAATGAGTCCCGCCCATCGTTACACGTCCCTTCTCTTGCTGGCTGCTGCATGCATGCCGGTGGCTTCTGCACAAGAGGCGGATATGCCTGCACCTGAAGTCGCCCCTGCGGCACCTGAAGCCGCTCCTGCTGCTCCCGAGGCTGCGCCTGTAACGACTGACCCCACTGCTGCCCGAGTCGAAGCCCTCTATAATCTTCACGAAAAAGCCGACGATGCTCGTGCTCGCGGGGATCTTGCTGCCGCTAAGCAAGCGCTCGAGGAAATTCTTAAAATCAGCGAAAACGACATCGGTGCCCGCGAAGCCATTGCTACGATTGAGGCTGAGTTAGCTGCTAGCCGCCGAGCTGCTGAGCAAAACGCCGCCGATAAAAAGAACGCCGAACAAGGAACGACCACTCCTAATGTAGATGTCACCTTGCTTGATACTATTTCGCGTGAGCGCTCGGCTTTATTTGCCGAAGTGGATGCCGCAGTTTCTGAGGCTCTGGGGTTAGCCGAGGCTGGACAATACGACAAAGCCTTAACGCTTCTCAAGCAGGCCGATGCTGCCTTGCCCGCAAGTGCCGGTGCCAAACCCACCCGCGACCGTCTCGAACTTGCTCGTCAGCAAATCCTGTCGAGCCGTGAGGCTGTAGGTACGTCCAGTGACCGTTTAGTTAACGAGCGTATGCGCGAAGTCGCACGCCGTAATCAGGCACGTATTGATGCCTGCGAAGATCATATTTCAGAAGCCCGTTCGCTCATTCGGGATAACAACCTCGATGGTGCTAAGGCTGAGCTCGATAAAGCCGAAGGTATGCTGCCGGGCAATATTGCCACCCAACCTCTCCGTCGTGAGATCAAGGGTTTGTATGCTGCTATTTTAGCGGCACGCATCACGCAATCGATTGAAGGTCGCGACTTACCCCGCGCCCTCTTCCACCTTCGTGAGTATGAGAAGTTAATTGCCAATAAGGAAAACGAACTCGACGACTTAGCCTACCAGCGCTTGCTCAAACTTTATCAAGAGCGCCGGGCTGATCCTTCCTATCGCGGCATCGAAGAAATTTCTCCTGGTCTCTTGGCTAAAGATTCCAAGGTCGAAGAACTCTTAGTCAAAGGCCGTGCCCGCTACCTCTACGGTGATTACCAAGGTGCCCTCGATACCTACCGCGAAGTCCTGCAATATCAGCCGCTCAACGCTGAAGCTAAGGCGTATCAAGTTCGTATCCGCCGGATGCTTTCCGATACCACCGGTCAATGGAATCGTGGCGTGACGAAAGGTAAGCTACTCGAGCTTTTAGATGAAGGCTGGAAGCTTCCTGAAGTCTACAATCGCGAAAGTACCGCGGTTGAGAAAATCACCCTCGATCCCGTATTGCAGAAGCTCAAGGGCATCACCGTTCCGGAGTTACCGATTAAGGACTTCCCGCTCAATCGCGCCCTCGAAGTTATTCAGACGGCTGCCCAGGCCTACGATAAGGATCAGACGGGCGTTAACATCGTGCTTATCGATCCCGAGAAGCGTAATCCTAGCGTCAATATTACCCTGCGTAATGTGACCTTAGACAAAGCTATCGATATCGTCCTTCGTCAGGTCAATTACACTTACACGGTTAATGACGGTATCATTGAAGTTCGCCCTGATTCAGGTTCGAGCGATTTAGAAACCGACTTCTTCCCTCTTCCTGATGCGGCCGTTACCAAGATGACGGGGATTTCCTCCGCTACTTCTGCGAACAACTCAGGCGGAAATCCTTTCTCCCCTGGCGTCGGTGCTGGTCCTGGGGATGTCGGCGGTGCTAGCCCTCGCGAGGTTGCTATCCGTAACTTCTTCACCCGTTCGGGCGTCAACTTCGACGTTCAAGGTGCAACCTTAGCTTGGGATGGTGCGATGCTGACCGCTACCCAGACGCGCAAGAACATCGATCGCATTCGCAATATCCTTCGCCGCTACTCCGACACCAAACAGGTACACATCGAGGCCAAGTTTATTGAGGTTAACGAGCAGACCCTCAATGAACTCTCCACCAACTGGCAGCTCACCCGCTCGGTGGGAGGTCAAGATATTGTGCGGGCTCAAACCAGCTTGCGCGGTATCAACGAGGCCTTCGGTGAGACTTCAGTCGCCAACCCTGGTAAGGTTCTAACCTCATCAACCGTGACCGACCCTGTTACGGGAACGGTTACGATTGTGCAGAATCCTTCGCTCGAGATTCCTAATGCGCCCCCCAGTGTTCCTCGCGGCAACTTTGGCTCATCTGCCTTCAGCTTCGGCGGTCCCTCGGGCGCTGGCCTGGTGGGCATGATTGGCTCCTACGACTTGTCCTTATTCATCCGGGCGATTGAGCAAAATAACGGCTCAGACCTGATGTCCGCGCCTAGCTTGACGGTCGTAGATAACAAGACTGCGACCATTAAGATCGTCCAAACCCTGCGTTATCCTGACTCCTACGGTGATGTGCAGTCCAACGTCGGCCAAGGCGGAGGAAACAATCAAAACGGGGGTGGTGGCGCAGGTGTCACCATCACCGCTGGTACGCCTCAGGACTTCAAGGAGCAGGACATTGGGGTGACGCTCGAAGTCACGCCTACTGTCCAGCAAGACGACTCTATCGCGCTTAACCTTAAGCCCACGGTTATCGAGTTCGAGGGCTTCGTTGAGTATGGTGGCACCTCGGTGGCGATTCAGGGTAATACCACGGTCACTGTACCCTCGGGCTTCTTCCAGCCTATCTTCTCACGTCGTGAAGTGACCACGGATGTCACGATCTTCGACGGTGCAACCGTTGTCATCGGTGGACTTACCCGCGAAGAGGTTAAGACCGTCAATGACAAGGTGCCCATCTTAGGCGATATCCCTCTGCTTGGTGCAGCCTTCCGTTCCAACGGCAAGACTACCAGCAAGCGGAACTTGATGGTCTTTGTAACTGCTAACCTCATCTCTCCCGGAGGCTCAACCCTCCGCAGTAAGGTTGGTGGGGTTAATAACGGGGCTACCTTCTCAAACCCTGTGGTTATCACCCCAGGTGGCGCGGCTTATCGCGAGGTTACCGAAGCTACGCCTACCACCCCTACGGCCGCACCTGCTGCGCCTGCCGGTCAGTAAGTAGCGAGTCTAGGTTTTTGATAATGAGCCCACGCAAGTGGGCTCATTTGTTTTGGCTGGTCGCCTGCGCTCGCTCCGCAAGGATGATGCTATGAAGTGGCTCCTCGTCGATGGGTTCAATTTAGCCTTTCGTAGTCACTTCGGCATGGAGCGGATTGGGTTACGAAGGCCCGACGGCTTCCCGACGGGTGCCTTACACGGCTGGGTGCGTACCCTGTGGTCGCTTGAGGATAGCGAGAAGCCCGACCGTACCGTGGTCTTCTTCGACCTTGGGGGCTCGGAGCGACACTTAGCTGCCTTGCCCGACTATAAAGCCCAACGTGAGGAAACGCCCGCCGACCTTGATCTTCAGATTCCTGAAATTAAGCGGCTCACAAGCCTAATGGGTTACCGTAGTATCGAGCAACAGGGCGTCGAGGCAGATGATCTCTTAGCCTCTGCAGCACGGATTTTAGCCGAAGCCAAGCACGAGGTCGTGATTGTTAGTGCCGACAAAGATTTTGGTCAATGTGTGGGCGGCCCCATCACGCAGTTGGTGCCCCCGCCGACGGCTAACCCTGCGCTCGGTTGGCGTCGTCTTGATCCCGCCGCAATTAAAGAAAAGTTTGGCGTAGGTCCTGAATGTATCCCCGACTACCTCGCCTTAGTAGGCGACACATCCGATAACATTCCTGGTTTGCGCGGGGTAGGGCCTAAAACTGCCGCTAAATGGATTACTGAATATGGAAATCTTGAGGCGGTGTTAGCCGCTGCTGCTACCCTCGAGCCCGCCCGCTTTCGCGAACAAGTTGTGGCTGAGGCTAATCGCATTCGCATCAATCTGGGTCTCGTGCGCTTTAAAGACGACTATGTCTTCGACGTCGAAGCTCGGGCTAAGCCAGCCGATGATCAACTCGAAGCCTTCCTCGTTAGCATGGACATGCACGCTTCAGCCAAAGCTGCTAAGCGCCGGGCGGCCGAAAGGGCAGCCAAGGCTCAAGGCGAATTATTCTAGCGCAAAAAAGAGCCCGCCAAAGGCGGGCTCTCATCGTCAGCGCGTTGTCTGATTAGTTGGCCTTGGGCTTATCCTTCTTGGCCTCAACCTTGGGGGCTTCGGCGTTTTGCTGCTGAGCAATCCGCTGCACCTCTTCTTGGGTTAGGGCGACAAAGAATACCGCGGTTAAAGCCTCGGCTATGTAGTTACGCGTGAGTGAGAAGCCGTAAGTCTTAGCCATGGTAGCGTTTTCATCGGTCAGTTTCTTTTCCGCGGCTTTGAAAGCCTCTTCAGCTTTAGCTTTCTCTTCACCTTCGAGGCGTTCGACCTGAGCCTTGAGCTGAATAGCAGCCTCTCGGTTCGCTTGGATGATTTTAACATCGCGCTCGAAAGCCTGAATGGCGGGTCCCTTTAAGGTCGAGATATGCAGGAACTTGGCGTTGTCGCGCACGATGACCTCGGACTCTTTGAAATCCTTATTCGTCCGTGCGGTGGTTAATTCTTCATCCGTAACCGGGGTGAGGAGTCGGATGAGGGTGTTGAGGATGAAGTTAGGACGTAGGGCCGTGCTCGCCGCAGTGAAGCCGTAGACTTTTCGGAAAAGGTCGTCCTTGCTCTGTAGGTCGCGAACCTCTTGCTCGCGAACTTTAGTCAAAGCATCTTTCTCGGCAGTAGTCAGAGCGGTTTCGATGCGTTGGTCGATAGACTGCAATTTGCGCATCTGGGTTGAAAGCGAGCCGAATTGACCACGAAACTGTTCGATAGCTTGGGGGGTGCGAATGTGTAACACGCTTTCGAAAATCATGTTATTCATCGCAATGCGCTCAGCCTTAGGGCGCTCTTGGGTGTCAGGAGCGTCGGCAGTAGCAGGGGTAGGGGATTCAGTAGAACTCATGTCAGTCGGATTTAGGGTTGGGTTAGAAAATTATTTCTTGTCGTCCGTAGCCTTGGCTTCGGCGGCGGCTTTTTCGATTTGCTGATTCTCCTCATCGGAGAGGAGGACGTAGAGTTTGGCCGCGGCAATCTGAGTGGCTAAGGATTCGCTGAAGGGGAATCCGTGGGCCTTAGCGAACTCGGCTTCGGCCTCATTGACGTCCTTTTGCACCCGAGCAATCGCGGTCGTTACCTTCTTCTTGTCCTCTTCTTTGGTTAACTTGGGCTGGAGGTCGAGTAACTGCTGTAGGCGTTGGCGAATTTCACCGACGGAGCGAAGTTGCAATTGGAAGGTCTCAACTTCTACGGCACCGGAAATGGTGGTGCGTGATTGGAGCTTCTTGCCCGAGACTTCAATAATCGACGCTTTGTCAAAGTTAGGTGCGGCCGCGATCTTGATATATTCGTCATCCGCTAAGACCTTGAAGATGCCGAGTTTAATCGGGACTACGAGGTACTGGCGGGTTAAGTCGAAGCCATAAGCTTTATTCATGGCTTGGTTTGAGGCCGTGAGCTTGAGCAGTTTGGCATCTAACTGACGTTGACGTGCTTCCTTCTCAGGGGTGGTAAGGGCTAAGTCAGCCAGTTGCTTGGTTTGTTGGGCATCCTGCTTCTCGTTGGAAATGGCTTGGACCGACTCCTGGAAGGTTTGAAATTCCGCGGGTGAGTTAATGGTACGAACAAGAGCCAAGCGGCGGCCTTGCAGTTCAAGAATTTCCAAGGTGGTCGATTCAGGCTTCTTGGCCTCGGTGGCAGCGGCGGCGGGCTTTTCTTGAGCTACCAAGGAGCTAGCAAGTGAGAGCAAGAGCAGGGGGAGAATCCTCATGGTGATGGAAGTAGGGGGGGTTGAATTTGCCAAGTTGCCCCAACGCTCGCCACCCCAAAACCGCTGCTTTAGGCTATTTATTCTTTTAAAGCACCTTTTAGGGCCTCAAGGGCATCAAAACGGGCTAATTCCTGCTGAAATCCCTCATCTGCCAGCAGGGTTTTTACCTTCGGGTGCTCTAATACCCCGCGATAATTACCCGAGCGTACGAGCTGCTTAACCTCTACGTCGCCCCAGGCTGGGTAAAAAGAAGGGTGAGATGCTAGGGCGCGTACCCGAGGATTTTTCATCAAGCGTGCGGTGGCTGAGGGGCTGGCAAAAACTTGACGGCTGGTGCGGAGAATTTCCCGGAGCGACGCGGGCCAAGGTTCCATTTCCCCGAGCCAGCTCATCAAGGGTAGGCCCGCGATTTGTTTTGTAGTACTGATTTCTGTGGTTGGCGTGGGCGCTAGTTCGCGTTCCCAAGCCTGGTACTGAGCCAAGGTTGTTAGTAGGACTAACCAAGCCATCATGCCAGTCCAGCAGCCGATGATGGCTCCGAGGACAGGATTGTCAGACTCACCTGTAGCCGAGCTCGGCTTCCCCATTTTCCAAAATAGAGCTAAAGCGAGTAGCCAAATAACCAGGCCCACGATGAGGATACCCAAGGGTCCACGCGTTATCCAAGGTAGGCCAACCTCACCTAACCAAGCGTGTCCGAAGGTAGGCCCAGTCCAAACGCCCACGATGGCACCGATCACACCCGCCATAGGAGCGGCAAGTTGTCTTATAGGCCCGCGTTGGTGGCCGCGAGTGGCGCCGAGCAGCATAAGCCCAGCTAAGCCGAGCATAGCTAGGAATTGGGCGAGGGTAAGGTCTGCCATGCCAAAGACAGTTTTCCTAGGAAATAGGGGGTTTGCGAGGGGATTTACGCGTATCTCGGGCTTGATTATGATGCTGACTGCCTCAATCTGACCCCTCCTTCGGTAAGCCGCTTTAGCTCAGTTGGTAGAGCATCTCATTCGTAATGAGAGGGTCGTCGGTTCAAATCCGACAAGCGGCTCCAGAGGAAAAAGACCCTACGTTTGCCCCCCACCGCCTTTCCCTTCCACTTATGGCACGCATGAGCAAACAAACTTCTGCCCAAAAGAAAGACGGTCTTTCGCATACTTACGATCGGAAATTCCGCTCGGATGAGGCCTACCGTGCATCCTTGCCTGACGTCCAGAATACCGATGCCTCCCTCATCCAAGGGGCCAACGTCCCGATTCAGCATGTGGGTATCTCAGGGTTCCGCCTCCCGATGTCTGTCCGTACCCGCGAGGGTAAAGTACACGTGGTTGAATGTCTTGTCACAGGCACGGTCTCCTTAGCTGCCGACCTTAAGGGCATTAACATGTCGCGCATTATGCGGACGTTTTACGAATTCAAAGACCGCACCCTCGATCATGCCTTAATCGAAGAAATTCTGCTTCGTTATAAAAAGGATCTCTCCTGCAGCCGCGCACGTCTGCTCGTTGAGTTCCGCTACCCTATTATGCAGCGGGCCTTGCGCTCGGGTCTCGAAGGCTGGCAGTACTACCGGGTAGTTCTTGAAGGCGGGATGGATGATTTGGGCTGCTACCGCCGGCACACCC
Source organism: uncultured Enterobacteriaceae bacterium (assembly GCA_964510855.1). GTDB lineage: Bacteria > Verrucomicrobiota > Verrucomicrobiia > Opitutales > UBA953 > UBA8828. The sequence goes on from CAZEDB010000010.1 coordinate 22,298, forward strand.
ATTTTGATTTCGTGTATTCCTCGGCTTGCCCTTGTTCCTCTGATCTCTCGGAGCACGCCCGGGCTTCGCGCCAAGTTTACGGTATCCCTCACTCCCAGCGTTCTAAGGCGCGGGTGATTGTTGAAACCCACCCCGGGAAGTCCCTAGATATTGAAAGCATTCAGGAGCTTTGCCTCGCCGCTCTTCAGACCGAGACCCAAGTGATGGTGAAGCGCGAAGACGAGCAGGCTTTTGCTGAACTCAACGGCGCTTATCCAAAATTTGTCGAAGATGCCGCCCGACTGGTTTACGAGCAGCTCGATGCCGATGTACGGATTCGGGACTTCGTCGTCGCCTGTTCGCACCTTGAGTCCCTCCATTCCCATGATGCGGTCTCAGTGATTAATAAGGGCTTACCTGGGGGCTTAACCGCCGACTTCCAGGCCTTTAGAGATCTCGTTTGTTAAACGCTTCCGCCGTTGCGTCCCCCTGCCGGTCGCATAACGTGCGACCCTATGAGGGGGTAGCTCAGCTGGATAGAGCAGCGGTTTTCTAAACCGCCGGTCGCGGGTTCGAGTCCCGCCCTCCTCGCCCTTTTTACGCATGTTACGTTACCATCTTGCGCGCGACGGCCGTTCCCTCGGCATCATGGAGCAGGTTGAACTTGTCCGTGCCCTAAAGGCCGGCGAACTACGTGCCGAAGATTTATCTTGGTGTGAAGGTGAAGCGGCTTGGTCCCCGTTGCGTTCGCGCCCTTGGGCGGCGGCATTTATTCCGGCGCTAACCGGTCCAACACTTGAGCGAGTGGGACGTCCCTTATACCGTCGTATTCTGCCCACATTGCGCGATGTCTTACTTGCCCCAACGCGCACCTTCACGCCTGGCTCAGATACACTCCCTATTCTCCCTGCCCTCGGCTGGCATCTCGCCCTCGCCACCGTTGCTAATCTCTTAGGCTTACTCTGGGCTCAGTGGTTTTTCCGTTCCTATTGGATGCAAGCCCGGTCGCTTTCTCAGGGGCTTTTGCCCGACTGGTCTGAGGCGTTTCACGTACTCATGCTTTGGGCGCTGGCGACGCCTCTACTCGTGCTGATCGGGGCCTTCACCGTCCCTTTCGCCGTCCAGAGCCTCCTGCGCCTCGTAAGAGGGGGTGGTGGGGGTTGGCGGGCGACCTTTAGGGTGCTTAATTATACCGGGGGAGCGGTCCATTTACTTTTAGCCATCCCCTTCGTGGGTTTTCTCGCCGCACCTTGGGGTTTTGCCTGCACCTTGCCGGCGCTGGCTGCAGCCCATCGCACGAGTGGTCGCCGGGTGGCCGCTGCTTTCGCCTTAGCCGCGTTTCTTATCCTAGGGAGCTTATTGCTTTCGCTGCTGATGGTCTGGTTTGCCTTTAGCACCCAACTTATCTGAAACTTGGTTATGGAAATTCATCTTGCCCGTGATGGGACCTCACTAGGAATTTTTACCGCCGATGACGTGCGGGCTGGACTTTCCGACGGACGGTTCCGCCGCGATGATTTAGCCTGGTGTGCTGGCATGCCGACCTGGAAGCCTCTGCGCGATTGGCCAGAGTTTATGAGCGCGGCTATGAATGAAACGCCAGCGGAAGCTAGTGTGGCTTCAACTTCACAAATTCCTTGGGAAGTTCGCCCCAGTCCTCGCACCCTTTTGCAAAGCGTTTGGATGGCGTTCACCCAGCCTGCTGCCTTGGTCACCGGACGTTTCACCGCCAGTTCAGCCTTTAGCGGCGCTTACCTCGCCCTAGTCTTTGCCATCATTCCCCTCGTTGCTCTCGCTGTTTTTAATACCACCCAAGAGCGGGCTCA
>CAZEDB010000010.1:24202-55228 GCA_964510855.1 uncultured Enterobacteriaceae bacterium
TAAGCTATGCTTCGGCTGGTTCGCCGACCTTTGATTCCCGGTGAATTCGACGCCGAGCGTTGGGTGCCGCCTCTTTTTCTCGGAGGCGGTCTTCTCGCCTGGGGTTTTTTCACTATGGGTTGGACCAGCCCCGGCTGTCTTTTCCGACGGCTCACCGATTTTCCCTGTCTGGCCTGTGGCGGCACACGCTGTGTCCGGGCTTTAACTCAGGGCGATATCGTAGCGGCCTTAAGCTACAGCCCTGCGGTTACCTTGGGGGTATTGACGCTGACGGCTTGGACACTTTGGTCGCTGCTCGCAAAGCTTCGTGGTGATCCCTTGAGAGTGCGCTTAGATTGGGATCGGGCCGGCGGCATCCGCTTAAGATGGATGCTCGCCTTTGCACTACTTCTCCATTGGATATGGCTCGCGTGGCAACTTCCTCGCTAACGACTCGGTGGTTTATTCGCACCTTACGGTGGTCGGGTTTTCTATTGGGTAGCGTCTGGCTCCTCCTCACCTCGGTTTATATCGCCTATGTTTTTGCCGATGCCGAGGGTAAGACCGAAATCGAACATGCAGTTTTAGACGTCGCCGATTTAGTCCGTGAATCCACCTTAACCCCTAACGCGCTTGTGGATGCGCTCGATGATTGGGCAGATACGCTGCCAATTATCCAAGGTAAGCCCGTAGCTACGCCGGAACCTAAAGCTAAAAGTCTTTTCCCTTACGGTAAGCCGGCAGGTGGCAACTGGCTGCACCTCGAGAACCCGGGCTATGAAGTCGGTTACGATGAAACTGAGCATCTCCCGCGTTGGGCTACCTACCGTGTGGTAGCCTCGCAGCAGCCGCTCCCTGAGCGACCTTCGCGCTTCCGCATCGATCGCCGTACCGAATCGCAGGTCCGCACCGAAGTTTACACCCGCTCAGGTTATGACCGGGGTCACCTCGCTCCTAATCGAGCCCTTGCGGCTACGGGGGGCGTCGAGGCCCAACTCGCCAGCTTCCTCTTAACCAACGTCGTGCCCCAACTCCGCGGTCTCAATGCCGGTTTATGGCGCGATCTTGAGCACCGCATTGCTCAGCGCTACACCCGCCGTTACGGGGAACTTTGGGTAGCATGCGGCCCGCTTTTTGATGACCAAGTTTCGCCGCGACGGATTGGACAGGAAGATATGGCTATCCGCGTTCCCGATGCTTTCTGGATGGTGGTAACTGAGCGCACGCTGGACGGAAAAATGCGCACCTTAGCTTTTTTAGTGCCCCATCGTGAAATTTGGCGCGACCCCAATCCCTCGGCTTACCTAGTTTCGATTGATGAAATCGAACGCCTTACGAAGCTCGATTTTTTCTCCGAGTTACCCGCCCAGGTGCAAGTGGCTTTGGAGCGCGATCCCGCGCCGCGGGCTTGGTAAGGCCGGCTCGTAGGGCTGCGCGGGTTACGACGAGGATGCAGTCCGAACCATCGGTCGTGGGGAGCCACTCGAGATGGAGTTTGGGCCACTCGACTTCAATGGCACCGCGTAAGCCACCAATCTCGAGCGACAAAATTCCCTTAGGACCTAAAACTTTGGCGGCCTGAGTAAAGAGGGTGCGCACCACATTTAAGCCATCTTCACCCGAGAAGAGTGCCATGTCAGGTTCGCGACGAAATTCTTCCGGCAAAGTTTCACGTAGGGCGGTGGGTTCATAGGGAGGGTTGCCTACGATTAAATCGAAAGGTCCCTTGGCTTCGCCCAAACCGTCTGCCAACACGAGTTGAACCCGTGCTTCGAGTCCGTAATCGGCAACGTTAAGTCGGGCGACTTCTAGGGCATCGGGCGATAGGTCGGTCGCTAGCACCTCGGCCTCAGGAAACGCCTTAGCCAAATGAATCGCCAGACAGCCCGACCCCGTGCAAGCATCGGCTACCTGACGTATGGGCAGCTTTTCTAAGCGGGCAACTAAGGCAGGAAGGGTTTCGACAAAATAGGAACGTGGAATCAACACACGTCGGTCGACACGAAAGCGGAGTCCGCCAAACCAACACTCACCCGTTAAGTAAGCTGTCGGTTCGCGATCCAATACGCGCCGCTCTAAAAGATCGCGGAGTCGCGCTGCGGCCGGGGCAGGCATGGGACGTGGGAGTGACTCCTCCAGGGCTTCCCAGGGGATGCCGAGGGCAAAGGTGAGCAAGGTTGTGACCTCTTCTTCAGCATTTAAAAAACCTTGGCCGTGTGCGACCTGGTTGCGGGCCATGAGGCGTACGCCGTAAGTAAGCCAGTCCGACGCAGTGCGTAAACGGCGTAAGGAACTGTCGGGTAGGCGTCGGGCGCCCATGACCCTACTTAAGTTAAGGGTGCCGAGGACCAAAGTTCCTTCGGCGTGCGCTCAAAGAAATCTTCGAGGTACTTGGTAGTCGCCCCGCCTTGACGGAATACGGGATCTTTCATGATGGCGCGACAAACGGGAATAGTGGTGTGGACGCCACGAATAATATACTCGCTCAACGCTCGGTGCATCCGGTCGAGCGCCTTCTGTCGATTGGCGCCTACAGAAATCACCTTCGCAATCATTGAGTCGTAAAGCGGCGGGATGGTGTACCCTGAATAACAATGGGAGTCGATCCGTACGCCGTGTCCTCCGGGGGTGTAGTAGAGCCCGATGGTCCCAGGGCTGGGGGCAAAGTTGCGGGCAGGGTCTTCAGCGTTAATCCGACATTCAATAGCGTGGCCGGTAATCTTGATGTCGCGTTGCTCGAGCTCGAGCTTTTCGCCGCAGGCAATTAAAATTTGTCGGCGTACTAAGTCGAGATCGGTGACTTCTTCAGTCACACCGTGCTCAACTTGAATCCGGGTATTCATTTCCATGAAGAAATAATTCCCGTTTTTATCTACGAGGAACTCAATGGTTCCGGCATTTTGATAACCAATCGACTCTGCTAACCGTACCGCAGTCTTGCCCATCTGCTCGCGCAGCTTGGCGGTAAGGAAAGGTGAAGGCGCTTCTTCAATGAGTTTTTGGTGGCGACGCTGAACCGAGCAGTCGCGTTCGCCGAGGTGGAGCACTTTGCCATGCTCGTCCGCCAAAATTTGAAACTCTATGTGGCGAGGTTGCTCGATGTATTTCTCAATATAAACGGCACCGTTGCCAAACGCTTTGTCGGCTTCCATCCGCGCGCTATCGAACTCTTTAGCAAAGGCAGCGGCATTATGGACGATGCGCATGCCCTTACCTCCGCCGCCAGCAACGGCCTTAATGATGACAGGGAAGCCGATGCGTTGGGCTTCCTTAATGGCTTCGCGCTGATTATCGACGGGACCTTCCGTACCAGGAACGGTCGGCACCTTAGCCTTAGCGGCGGTTTGGCGCGCGACCGCTTTGTCACCCATCATGCGAATGACTTCAGGGCGAGGTCCGATAAATTTAATATTCGCCGCCGCACATTTTTCCGCAAAGCCGGCCTTCTCTGAAAGGAAGCCATAGCCCGGATGGATGGCGTCAACGTTAGTGATTTCAGCCGCAGAAATAATCCGCGACTCTAAAAGGTAGGAGTCTTTGCTCGGCCCAGGGCCGATGCAGACGGCTTCGTCGGCGAGTTGAACGTGGAGCGACTGCTCGTCGGCTTGAGAGTAGACTGCAACCGTCTTGATACCGAGTTCACGACAAGCCCGGATAATCCGCAGCGCAATTTCGCCGCGATTGGCGATAAGGATTTTGTTCATGCGAGCGGGCTCAGCTGACCTTCACGCGGAAGAGCGGCTGGCCAAATTCGACTGAGGTCCCGGTAGCCACCAGACACTCGACGACATTGCCTGCGAGTTCTGCCTGGATTTCGTTCATAACTTTCATGGCCTCGATGATACAGACCACGGTGTCGCTCTTAATTTGGCTGCCGACGCCTACAAAGGGAGGGGCATCAGGGGAGGGAGCACCGTAGAAAGTACCGACCATGGGGGAGGTGATGATCTTGATACTCGGATCGGCCACTGCGGGGGCAGGGGCAACGGCGGCGACCGGGGCAGGGGCGGCTGCGGCAGGTGCAGGGGCAGCCTGGGCGGGCGCCACAGGGTTAGGCGCCACGGTTACCCTACCGGGTATGTCGCGCTTGATACGGAGTTTAAAGTCTTGTTCTTGGAACTCGAACTCGGATAGCTCCGACTTCTTCATTAGCTCCACGACTTGTTTGATTTTTTGGATGTCCAAGGGAAACCTCTGTTGGATTAGGTGGGTAGGTGATAGGGAGGGTGGGGGTTAAATCAACCCTTATTAACCCCCGGGGTTTATTGCACATAAACCCTTGTAAATCATGGGTTTAAATTAGAAGTCAGGTCTGACCTTAGTGTCAGGATTATCGATTGGCCCCCTGACTTTTATGCGCAAAACTTTGGTAATGAGTCGGTTAGGATTTAGATAGCCCAAGATACCCCAAGGGGAATCCTTCATCCTAAAGCTTCCATCCATTGAAATAAGCTCATTTTTAAGGTTTATTTGTCCCTTAAGTTTTAATTCAGCCTCATCGCCCGATAGGGTTAGCTCCTCGAAATTGAGCACGCGGTCATCGACTGTAAACGAACCTAGGGCCTCGGTGAGTTGGTAGTTACTTAAGCCTATGCCTAGGGCATCGAGTCCTTGGGATACCCCCCCTAAAAGCCGGATGCGCTTAAGATTAGGGTCATCAAGGCGGAACGAGCCCCTTCCTTGCATCGCCTTGGCGTCTAAGAAATTCACCACCCCTTGATTTAATTGCGCACTGAACAAACCCTTGCTGGGTTCGCTGGGATTGGGGGCTTCGGGCCAGCCGGGTAGGGCTCGGGAGAGTTCAGCGACTTTAATGTCCTTCAAGGTGAGTCGCGAGATGCGGTGCTGATCGCGGAGATTGCCATGAAGGGTTAACCCTACCTCACCGCCTGCCCATGCGCCGTCGAGTTTGATTTCAGCCAGAACGTCGTTGCCAGGTTCCAAGGTTACCTCGAGTTGGCTGGGGCCGAAAGGGATACCTAAGACGCGTGAGGCACTCTGTGTTTTAAGTCGGACTTGTTTCCAGCCGTTGGGCTTAAGGGTGAATTCTGTCCAAGGCGCACCCCATTCCGAGCCGCGAAGTTTTTCGGCTAACTCCGCATCGTGCAGGCGCAGGGCGCAGGCAGGGTTTAAATCTCCCGAAGCTTGAATTTCAGGCTGGGGGTTAGGAGTCGTCCAATCCCAACGTACGCTGCCCGTAGCTGTACCTGCATCTTTACCTTCAAGTTCACCCGTCAGTTTATCAATTGAGACTAGGGTCGTTTGGCGGTTCGCATCTACCCTCAGCCGGGTTTCCAGAAAACGCGCACCCATAAAACCAAAGCGTTCAAGCGACGCTCCAACATAAACTTCGTCGACCTCTAATTCGCCCCAGCGACCCTTCACGACAACGTCTGCGTGCGGCCTAGTTTGTGAAGAGCTTAAATCAAAGCGTTGCCAAAGGCTAATCCACCATTCGCCCAGCAAGGAATTGAGACACGACGGGTGAACCGGCTGGCCTGGGCTCGAGGCGAGGCGAATCACATAAGATTTACTTAAACCAAGATTGCCTGAGATTGAGCCCTTGAGGCCGGCGATATCGAGTTCATCTAAAGCGAAACTTCCCTCGCGGTTAAATTGAACGTTGGCACTAACCGCCGCTTGAGGTCGTTCGGGTCGAATCAGCGCGGTACGAATATTCCCCCAGCCTAGTCCGGTAACCGCAAGGGTGCCGCGTGCTTCTTTGACTGCCCCTTGAGCGGCAAGAGTTATCTGTCCGTCGGTAAATTCCAGTGCGCCGGTGAAATCCAAATCAAGATTAGCTAATAGGCGGGCCCAATGGGCGACGCGTAAGAGTTGTTCGGCATGCAATTGGCCTGAGACTGCCGATAGCTCCCATTCATTTGTACCCAGAGATTCTATTTGGGCAGAAAGCCGCGAGGCTCCTGCACTTCCTTCAACTTTAAACTTAATTTTTCGGTCAAGGTTACCCTCGGCGACTAACGCGATGCCCTTAAGTGCCTCCCATGACACATCCGCAGCATAAGCTTTTAGTCCAGAGGCGTTGATTCCGGCGTGTAGTATGCCTACCTGCCAGCTTCCGAATTGAGAATCTTTGAGCGTGGCTTGGCCCAACCACTGTTGCTTACGGAAATTTAAATCAGCTTGCAGCGTACCTAGTTTGAGCGTGCCTGATGGGTCTTGACCCGGCTCCGCGCGCGCAGCCACGGCTAATTGCAGTCCTTCTTGCGCGATGGTAAGTTCGGCCCCTCCTCCTAGGCTGCGTAGGGTGCGTGCCCAAGTGAGCCAATCACCGGATGAATCCCAAGCGGACTCAGATCCTTGCGGTAGTGGTGCGGCTAGTGGTGCAGCATCGCTCACCGCGGTGCGGATGTAGAGGCTGCCGGCTCGGGCGGCCAGACTTGCGCTTAGGTGATCCGATGCCTCAACTCGGAGTAGCAGGTCATCGGCCAAGGCTTCTTGAGCGGGCCCGACACTGAGACGTCCGCGCACGTTAAGTTGACCCAACCAAGTGTTGGTAAACAACCCGCGCCAATCCGGCATCCACTTGGCCTCGCCCGAAAATAAAATACCTAGGGTGGGATCGGCGAGGACGAGTCCCTGGAGGCGAATATGACCGTTACGATCGAGTGTCACACGTTCACACTCGGCGGTGATTTTACCTCCAGCTACGTCTATCAGCCAACTGGTAGCACGAGCGGGTAACTGGGTGGGTGAGGGACGGTTTAAAACCCAGAGTGCTGCCAATTGCGGAAGCAGCAGAAGAATCAAAAGGGCACGGGCGAAGGTCGTAATCTTGGCTCGTGGTTTCCCTGGCCTTGGTGTCGCCTGCGACATCGGTTAAGGGGATGTCCAAGGAGCTAAAGCTTCGGCAAGATTCGGACTAGGAATAAAAATCGTACCGTCGGAGGTATCACGCATACGTAACGAGCCAGGCCCTTCGGCGCGTGCCACGTCATACCGTCGCTCCGTAACCGCGATTCCTGCCGCCCCCGCAGCAGCTTGATCCATCACACGCAACGTGAATAACCAGCGAGGCTCGGGCGTGGCTACGGTTAAGGTTTCAGGCTTAAACGAACTGGCTTGGACCACCGCAAGTTGGGTGGCGAGTAGAGCAGCTTGGCGATCATTGATTTTACCTTCAGCGGTCCACCGGCTGTCACTTCCTAGTAAAGCTTTCGCCACTAGTTTATCACCCTCGAAGGCTTTTAGTTCTACGCCCACTACACTCGATCCTTCGGGAAGACGGGTTAAAACTTCGGAGCGCCAGTCGTTGGCATCAAGGGAAAGCCAGCGCGCGAAGGGTAGGTCAGTGCTACAGGCTTGAGCCTCCCCACCCACGGTGCGCACCCATAAGAGTTTGCGCTCAGGCTCGTGGGCGAGTTCATAGGTTAAGCGCCCACTAGTAAAATCGATATCTAAGCGCTTCCACTCGAGATTTTTTGGTGCCACCTGAGTTTCACCGACGCGCAACCCAGTAAGAATTCTTAGTAGTTGCTGGGCACGACCTACGCTTACATCACGCCGGCGCGTGACGGTTGAGCCCGCGACCACGGGCATTTCCCAGCGACCATCCGCACCTGATCCTTCTAAGCGGTGGAGCGTGAGCGAGCGCCCTTCGCGTAATTGTGTCAGCACTAAGCCACGGGCCCCCGCGGCATCAAAGTCAAAAGGTATACGTGAACGTAATTCAACTATAGGGTCGGACCAAGCTGCTACCGCCCGGGCATCCATCATGAAAGGCTGATCAGGATTATCTTCTAAGATGGCCTCAGAGAAACCTTCGACGGGAGCCCAAAGTAAAACCACTTCGCGGCGCGACGCACTTTCTAGGGAGATTCTTAACCACGGTTTCGTGTCTCCCTGGGTGCGCTTTTCGATAAATCGAACCGCGCGTACTTCCGTAAGGGTCGTTAGCGCTTTGGGCAGACGCTCAGGGTCGCCGGTTACAACATCAGGTGCTTCGAAGCGCCAGAGCGGTTTAGGTTCGGCCCGACCAATGGTTTCGCGGGCTTCCAATACTAGGCCCCACCGACGTTCTTCGCCGGACGGTAGAATACGGCGAACGCCCACATTTCTTATTTCAAAAGGAGCGAGGGTGAAGACGGCATTTAAGCGGAAAGCTTCGGCGGGTTGAGCCAAAGCTTTAATGAGGGGTTCACCTGCCGTAGCCGCACCGCGCTTTCCGCCGTCAAGGTAGGCTACTTGGCCACCCCCAGGAAGCGACTCTGCCAAGACGCTCGCCTCGATGGTTTCACCAGCTTCGGCCGCAGCCCGAACTTTCCAGCGTTCTCCGGTGGCCAGGCGACCCGTACGCTCAGGCGTTTCACGAATTAAGGCGAGTTCGCCTAACAGGCGTTGAACTTCCCAAGGGTTCGCCGTCCAGCGATAGGGTGAGGTTACGCGCCAGCCCCCTTCAGCCCGTTCGAGCCGGAGTGTTCCTTTGGAGCTTTCAACTTCAACCCAGGCAGGAGCAATCGGGAAGGCAAGGGTTCGATTCGCTACCGTCGTCGCATCGGGCAAGCTTTGCCACAAAAGCCCTGCGCAGACCGCATTGGCGATTAAAAGAATGAGCGTCGTGCGCGTGAGTCGCATGCGAGGATTAGTTTCTGCGACGCCAGGTAGAGACCGCAAGCCCGAGTGCGGCAATGAGTAGGGCGGGTAGGGCTAGTTGCCAAGCGAGAGCCCCCATTTGTGAGGATGAAGCCGTGACCGAAAATCGATCGAGTGCCCGAGGTGGAATGACGACCGCGCGTTCACGACCGCCTAACCAGTGTACCGCTTTTAAAAGAAACTCGCGATTACCACCCCGGGCAAGGCGGGCGTTGGCTGCGATTTCAGAGGAACCGACCACCACTAACCTGCCCCCGGCGGTACCTTGAGTGCCAGTGCCGATACCTGCCTGACGTTCAGCTGCCACCGCGATGCAGATGGGCCCGGGTAGGTCACGTGCGGGATCGAAGTGCGCAGGGTCACGCCGTGGATCAGATTCTCCCCAAGACTCAGTCGAACTATAGGCCATTTGCCAAACCGCTAGCGTGCTATCAGGTGTGCTACCTAAATCGTAACTCACTGGTCGTAGGCGGCCGGCAACAAGCGGCAAATCTAAGTCAGCCAGTACCTGAGCAATCGGATGTAATTTGGGGTCTAAGTTGCGCACCGCAATGTCGCCTTCGGGAAGTCGTCGCGAAGCATCGGGCTCACGCACTTCGACATCGGGAGAGAAAATTGCCCACGATTCTAAAATGGGTTCGAGCCCATGGTCACGTCCTGCATCCAATAAAAACAAACCCCGCCCGTTACGATCGTGCAGGTACGAGCGCACCAGTTCAGCTTCGGCCGGAGAAAAAGCTGAAAGCGGTCCTGCAATGATAATGAGTGAGGCGTCACGCGGCACCGCCCCTGCGAGACGAAGCGGGCGGAGCTCAAAGTTTGCTAAACGCATTTGTCGGGCAAACTGACTCAAACCTCGTGCCGGCGAGGAATCATCGGCTGATAGTTCGCCATGGCCTCGTACTAAATAGGCGATGAGTGCCCGCTCGTCCGTAACTTCAAGCAACGAAGCTAAGAGCACTTCTTCGAGTCGACCCGCTTCGCCCAATTGCGCTAGCTCACCGAAAGTTAGAGCGCGTAACTGGTTCCCACAGGCTAAGACTAAGCCCGCGTTAGCAGGCAAGGGGCCATGACGTGCGGTCAGGGTGCCGAGCATAGCCGTACTTCCGCTCGTTGGGCGCACAACTTTCAGCCAAGCCGAAGCGGATTGGTCGAGGGCATCGACCAACCGTTCTAAGCGTCGGGTAATGGCGGCATCAACCGTGTCGGCAGGTGGCTCAAGGACTGCCAAGGTTACCCAGTTGATGGTATCTTTAGGTGCTCGCTGATTTAAATCGGCTAGTAAGCTCTGCGATGCTACAGTTAAGGAATGGCGCTGATCGATGGTTAAATCTGCCCGAATACGGAAGTCAGGCAAGGTGGCTAACGCATTGAGGCCGACCACCAAGGCAATCGCAAGTAGGGCTTGTAACCACCGATTTGCGGTGCGCTGGTGACGAGCCTGACGAAAATCATCGTGCGGCATCATCTTAGTCAGGAGCCTCCACATTGAGGATGGTTAAGCCTAGGCAAAGTAACGAACCGCTGAGATAGAGTACGAGCGGTGCACTATCGAGGATACCCGCGGCGAAATCATTTAAGTGCGCAAGATTTTGTAAATGCTCGGCAGGTGCGCGTAACCAAGCGATGCTTTCCCAACCATCGGTAGGTAGGGTTTCGAGAAGTCCACCCGCCACAGTCAAGGCCAGCAGACTGACAAAGGTTAAGAGCGCGGCTAGGGCAGGGCTGCGCGTGCGTGAGCCACAAAGTAAGCCAAGGGCAACATGCAGGAGGCCACTTACCGCCACAAAGGTGATACCTCCACCGAGGGTTACGGTATCGATCAGTCGCTCATCTGCCGCACTGCCAAGACTCCCATAAGTGATAAAAGGCAGCACCGCAAAAGAGGCCCAGAAGATTATCCAAGTTAACCATACCGCAAAAAATTTGGCTAGAACTACGGCGGTAGGTCCGGCTTGGGTGGTTAGGAGTGCGCTGAGAGTGCCGGCCCGACGTTCCTCGGCCAATGGCCGCATCGTAAGCAAAGGTAGGATACACAAAAGTGGCAGAGGGAACCAGGCGAAGACGGCCTCAATGGGGGTCCAAGGCATGGGTGCGCGACTGCTCGCCAGCGTCGCATACCAAAACACGGTTGCCTGCAGTCCGAGAAAAAGTGCCCAGGTTGCCCAAGTGGTCCAGCCCAACCAAGCCAACCGAAGTTCGTGGATAAGGAGAGTACGAAAGGCGCGCATTAGCGTAGAGAGGCCTCCGGAGTGTCACGGCGCGTTGCCGCTAGGAAAATCGCTTCTAACCCGGTGGGTTCTTCGGTGAGTGCGGTTACAGAAAGATTGGCTTGGATTAAGGCGGTGAGCAGTTGGGCTCGAGCATTCGAGTCTGCGGGTAATTCCACCCGTATCTTGCCGGGTGATACTTCGCGAGCTTGAGCGGATGCGTCTATTTTTTGGGCAATCGCGAGGATGTCTTGAGCAGATGCTGGGGTGGTAATGAGGAGTGCCGGTGGAGGGAGTAAATCCGCTCGTAAAGAAGCGGGGCTTCCTTGGGCTACAATCTTGCCGCGATGAATAATAATTACCCGATCACAGACTTGTTCGACTTCACTTAGGATATGGCTAGAAATAAGAATGGCGAGTTTACCTCGTAGACCGCGCAGTAAATCGCGGATGCCAAGGATTTGCTGGGGGTCGAGCCCGATGGTGGGCTCATCGAGTAATACCACTTCAGGTTCGGCTACCAAGGCATCGGCGATACCAACCCGCTGCCTGAAGCCTTTGGAAAGTTGACCGATTAAACTCGAGGCCCGTTCGCGTAAATTACAGTCGTGCAGAACTTGATCGACGCGCAGTCCGACCCGATCTTCTTCGACGCCTTTTAAGCGAGCACGTAATTCTAAATATTCCCGCACCCGAGTTTCTTCAGGCAAAGGGTTGTTTTCTGGCATGTGTGCCAGGCGCTGGCGGGCTGCTGCCGGTTCAGATGCTACCGAAATGCCACCAATATAAGCGCGGCCCTCGGTGGCTAAGAGGCGCCCAGCTAAGATGCCGAGGGTAGTTGATTTGCCGGCTCCATTAGGACCGAGAAACCCTACGACTTCACCGGGGGCAACTTGGAAGCTTACGCCCTCAATAGCTGTCAGTCGACCGTAGCGCTTGGTTAGGCCACAAGCCTCGAGCGCATGGACGTTCTGGCCGGGTTCTCCTGACATCAAAATTTATTTTAGGGCCCAGTGGGCGCGCTTTTGCGCAAACTAGGTTCTGTGCCAATCAATCGCCGTTGCTCATCGCGCCAAGGATGGTTCGGTCCGAGCAAACGGTCCATTTTATCTAACCAGCTTCGTGCCCCCGCGGTATCTTTAGCGGCGAGGGCTGCACGGGTTAGCGCGAGGAAAGCTGAGCCGCGTAGAGCCTCGGGTGCTTCGGATGCTTCAGCAACTTCTGCTAAGCGCACCTTGCCGTTTTCTCGTACCGTAGATTCTTTAGCTTCGAGCGCGAGTAAGCCTTCGTAAAGGCGAGCTCGCCAGCGTAGAGCCTGTGCGGCGCGCGACGATCCAGGATCGATAGCGGCGGCAGCGGCGTAAGAAGCCACTTGGCCTTTGCCCTCAGCTTGCTCGCGGTCAGCAATGTCAAGTAAGGCAGCGATAGCTAAAGGATGGCCAGGGTGACTAGCAGCAAAGGCGCGGCGTTGATCATCATCGGCTAGAGCTTCAAATTTTACCCGCACCTCTTCGCGCACCGATTCATCCCAAGCTAAATAAGCAAACCAGGCAATTAAGCCCAAAATAATGGCGGTAATTGTGCCGATGACTTGATTGCGGTAGCGCTGCCAAAAAAGCCAAAGGCGGTCTTCGCTGTCGGCGTGGATAAAATCTTCGTCGACGACTACTAAATTACGGTCGTCTCCAGGCGAAAGCGGGTTGGAATCTTTAGGCATGGGGCTCTTGAACCTTGCCAAGCAGCGGTCTGAGTCAATCCCTCCCGCCCCGCATCCGCGCTTGTCCCATCCCCTTTACCCCCCGAAGATACTTAACGATGGCCCTCCCCAACCTACTCACTCGCTTAAAGGACTCTGGTCGACTCTCTCCAGCCGCACTCAGCCACCTCAATCGCTGGCTAGTACCAGGTGCACTTCCTGCTTGGGCTACCTCGGCTATTGCTGAACTCGCCGATGCGGGAGCTTGGGAGGAATTGGAGGATCGTTTCTACCGGGGTGTGGCTTTTGGTACGGGGGGTATGCGTGGGCGCACGGTTGGTAAAGTTGTGGCACCCTCGGAGCAGGGTAGTGCCCCGAAAGGAACTGCCCCTCAGCACCCCGCCATCGGCGCGGCCTGTCTCAACGAGTTTAATCTACTCCGTGCTACTGCCGGTCTGCATGGACATTTGCGAGCGTTAGGTATCGAGCACCCGCGTTTGATTGTCGCTCACGATGTGCGCTACTTCTCGCGTTTTTTTGCCGAGACCGTGGCCGCGGCTTGGGGCGCGTTAGGGGGCGAAGCTTGGATTTTTGAAGGTCCGCGTTCTACCCCGCAATTAAGTTTTACCGTGCGTCACCTCGGGGCCGATGCCGGCGTGGTTTTAACCGCGAGTCATAATCCTCCGCATGATAATGGATTTAAATGTTATCTTGGTGACGGTGGCCAAGTTTTACCTCCGCACGACGCCGCGATTGTCGCACGCGTGGAAGCCCTCGGATTAGAGGACATTCTGCCCCTGCTAACGGCCAGCCCTGAAGCGATTCAAACCGTCCCGGCCAGTGCTGAAACGGCCTACCTTGAACGCCTGTGTGCTGGTGTACTCAATCAAGACGTCTTGCGCCGCCATGCTCCGCGGGTGGTGTTTACCAATCTTCACGGCACGGGTGATGTTATGGTTGTGCCTGCTCTCAGGCGCTTGGGGGTTGAGCCGATCTTGGTGCCTGAGCAACTCGATCACGATGGGGCATTCCCAACCGTTCGCTCACCTAATCCCGAAAATTCTGAAGCTTTCACGCGTGCGCTCGAAGTTGCTACTGAGGCTCGTGCTGAGTTGGTCATGGCCACCGATCCTGATGCTGACCGTGTGGGCGCAGCGGTTGCCCTTCCAGGGGGCGGCTTCCGTGTGCTCAATGGTAATGAAATCGCCGCGCTGCTTTGTGAGTTTCGTCTTACCTCGCTCAAAGATGCGGGTCTCTTACCTACGGAGGGTTCGCCCCAGGCGGCAGTGGTTAAGTCGATTGTGACTACGCCCTTAATCGATGCCATCTGCGAACGCCATGGCGTGCGTTGTATCGCTACCCTGGTAGGTTTTAAGTGGATTGCAGCCAAAGCTCAGCGTTGGTCGACGCAACTCGCCGAACAAGCCGGCCCCGAAGCTGCTAGCCTGCCTTTTAAACGTCGTGCGCCCCTCGCCTTACGGCACTCCATGCTCTTTGTCATCGGTCTTGAAGAAAGTCATGGCTACCTCGCCGATGAGGGTGTGCGTGATAAAGATGCCAACGCCTCGGTGCTTTTACTCACCGAGTATGCTGCCTACCTGCGGGCGAGTGGCCGTACCTTGCTCGATGCACTCGATGCACTCCATCATCGCCACGGTGCCCATGCCGAAGGTTTACTCAATGTCGTGATGGAAGGCGCAGCTGGGGCTGCGGCGATTCGTCGACTGCTCAACTCGTGGCAATCGAAGCCCCCAGCTTTAATCGCCGGTAGTAAGGTGACGCAGGTGCTTAATTTGGCAGCGGGTACAGCAAAAGATAGCGAGGGGCAGCCCCTGCCTTGCGAAGATTTCCTCTTGGTCGATCTCGCTGATGGTCGTCGACTTGGTATTCGAGCCTCAGGTACTGAGCCAAAAATAAAATTCTATGGCTACGCTCGACGGGCTGTGAGTAACCCCGATGACCTTGCACAAGCACGTCAACAAGCTCAGACTGCGTTACAAGAACTTCTAACCTGGGCAGGTACGGATGCCCGCCAACGCTCCCAATGAAAACCCTGCTTCTCTTCGTCGCCCTTTGTCTAGCAGCTTGTGCGGGCGGTCCAGATCATGAACCCGGTCACCGTTTAGAAAAAACGCCTGCGGCCGCAGCCTTGGCTGGAGAACCTGCGCCAGAGGGCGGGGTAGCTGAGGCTAACCGACGCAATGATGAACGTCGTCTTAAAGGCGACTGGCGTGGAGCCCGTCCTGCAGTTGGTCCTGAGTCGACGCCTTGAGTTAACCTTGCGCGCCGTGGGCCACGAGTACGGCTCGCGCGGCCTCGCGGGAAATGCCCTCGCGGGTCTCAGCCCGACCGATACCCGTCAAAATTACAAAGCGTAAGACACCCCCGCGTACTTTTTTATCCTGCTGCATCGCATTCAGTAAATCGTCAGCGGACAGAGGTTGGCGGAGTCGTGTTGGTAAGCCCTGAGTACTTAGAACCTTCATGATCCGCTGGGTATCTGCGGAGGCAATTAGGCCTAAATTTTCGGAAAGCGTCGCAGCCATGACTAAGCCCACCGCCACGGCTTCGCCGTGTAGGTAAGTGCCATAACCCGCCACGGCTTCAATCGCGTGCGCAAAGGTGTGGCCAAGGTTGAGCAGGGCTCGCCCATTTTGGGTCGCACGTTCGTGCTCATCATCAGCGACCACCGCCGCTTTCATCTGCACGCAGCGCTGAATAATTTGCGCGAGTTGCGGATGGTCATACGTGAGGCGACCGACTTTTTCGATCTTAGCAAAAAATTCTGCATCCCCGAGTAGGCCATATTTGATGACTTCAGCCATGCCGGCCGAGAGTTCTCGAGCGGGTAGTGTCTTAAGATGGGCGGTGTCTGCGGCTACGAGTTGGGGAGCATGAAAAGCCCCCGCGAGATTTTTACCCTGGGTTAAATTAATTCCCGTTTTACCTCCTACCGAACTATCCACCATGGCGAGTAGGGTAGTGGGGACTTGAATCAGGGCGAGGCCGCGTAAATAACTTGCGGCGGCAAAACCTGCGAGGTCGCCGATAACCCCACCGCCTAGAGCGATGATGAGACCATCACGACCCAGTCGTGCCTCAGCTAAGGCTTCCCAAAGGGCGGTCAGCTCAACCGCTGATTTTGCGGTTTCACCTTCGTGGGTGGTAACATGGACTGGGCCCAGCGCTGCCAAGCGTGCCACGATTGTGGGTAGGGCGGTTTTAACCCCAGGCGAGGTTACGGTTACAACCCCTGCGCCGATGCGCCGGGCTTCGACCGCGGCTTCGATGGCGGCCTCGACCGCACCTACGCCAATCACTACCGAGTAGGTAGAGGTACGAGTGCGAACGGTTTCTACCACACGAGTCATGGAAGAACCCTAGGGTACTCGAACCTTAGGCGGCAAGGATGGAGGCGTTATTTAGTCGAGCCCGACTAAGGCACGCGCATACACCCGGGCATTGAAAGGCAGTAAATCATCTGGGGCTTCACCTACCCCAACAAAGCGCACGGGTACGCCGGTAGCACGGGCAATGCCAAGGGCGGCTCCCCCACGTCCCGCACCATCTAGCTTGGTGACAATCAGGCCGGTTAGTCCGATGGCCTGATGAAAAACTTTGGCCTGCTCAATGGAGTTTGTTCCTAGGGAACCATCGACCACTAACCAACGCTCGTGCGGGGCTCCAGGGTGTGCCTTGTGCGCAACTCGGACCAACTTTCGCAACTCTTCTAAAAGGTGAGCCTTGGTATGGAGTCGGCCGGCACTATCGAGTAACACCACGGCCGCGCCGCGTGCTTTGCCGGCATTAATGGCATCAAATCCCACTGCGGCAGGATCAGCTCCAGGTAGTCCACCAACCATAGGAAGGTTTAAGCGCTCGGCCCAGGTTTCGAGTTGAGCGCCGGCAGCGGCGCGAAAGGTGTCGCAGGCACCGAGTAGGGCAGGGTGGCCTGCCTGAGTGAAGTAGTGGCCAAGCTTAGCGGCGGTGGTGGTTTTGCCGGCACCATTGACACCCAGAAGTAAAATCACGAGCGGGGGTGAAGAAGTGTCTGGCGTCCATGCGGGAGCTTCGAGTTGTCGCGATAAAACTTCGGCCGCAACTTCTGCCGCTCCGCCGGCGCGCAAATCAGGTTCGCGACGCCACGCCTCGCGTACGGCGGCGACGACGTCGTTAGCGGTTTCGGGCCCGAGGTCTGAGGCAAGCAAGCGCGCTTCTAAATCACGTGCCCCTGCTTCATCAAGCGGCCGTGCTAGTAGCGCGGAAAGGTTTTGCGCGGTACGCGCTAGTCCCGTGCGTAACCGTTCCAACCAGCCCATGTTTTAGTTCTCTGCGGCCTCACGCAGAGGGCGGTCGAGCGTTTCTTTCACCTTATCAAGAATGCCATTTACGAAACGGTGCGAGTCATCGCCGCCAAACCCTTTGGCTAATTCGATGGCTTCGTTAATGGTGACAACGGGCGGGATGTCGCGCCGGCGCAGCAGTTCGTGTAAGGCGAGGCGCAGGATGGCTAATTCAACTTTAGCAATCCGCTCCAGACTCCAGTTGTCGGCATGACGCGTGATGGTACTATCAATTTCATCCATGTGGGCGAGGGCCCCTGCGACCAGGGACTCAGCGAACGCGTAATAGTCGCGCGGTTGTTCTTGGCTAACAATAAACTCAGCGAGCGCGACCACGGGGTCAACGGGGTGTTGCGATTCCCAGATATAAAGGAACTGCATCGCCGCGACGCGGTTTTCACGGCGTCGGTTTCGGCGAGGAGTGGGCTCGGGAGTGTCGGTCATGTTAGTTTTGGACGAAAGGACCTTGTCCTTCTTGCCGTCCTTTTTCTTCAGCTTCAATTTGGTCGAGTCGGGCACCAAGGCTTAAGCGGTGGACTGCCATTGCCAGCGCCGCGTGCGCAAACTCGCTCCCACGATCATGGCTTCCGCGACAACGCGCTTCGGCTTGGCTACGATCGAGGGTAACGATGATGCCATTAATAATAGGTACCTCCGAACGCAGCGCTGCGTCTTGTAGCGCCTGAGCGGTTGAAAGGGCAATGACCTCGTGGTGGGGCGTGTCGCCAGCAATGACCACGCCAAGGGCAATGACGCAGTCAACCTCACCCGTCATGGCAACCATTTGGGCGACATAAGGAATTTCAGCTGAGCCTGGAACGCGGTGAAGGGATAAGCGCTCGGCCGGTACTTGGGCCGCTTTTAAGGTGCGCTGAACGCGTTCAATCAGCGCCTCGACTAACTCGCCGTTGTACTGTGCGGCGACAATCGCGAACCCTAGGTCACGTCCATCGACGGGGGGTATCAGAGGTTTGTCTTGGCTCATGGTTAATAAGGAACAGTCGGCCAAGGCAACGGTCCCGCACGGGTTCCGCAAGCCCGAAGCAGTCTCGAACTAGGGTGTTTCTTGACTTACAATCTCCAAACCATGCCCCGAGAGGCCTACAACCTTGCGTGGGCTGTGGCTTAGGAGCCGGATGCGTCGCAACCCGAGGTCGGCTAAAATTTGGGCTCCCACCCCATAATCCCGATCATCCATTTCCCCTGGTCGTACACCTGTGGCGTCGGCTCGAAATCCACCGTCGGCTTGCCCGACGTGGACAATCACCCCGCGGCCCTCTTGGGCGACGGCTCGGAAACTGGCCTCGAGTGTACCGCCGGGACCGAAGGCTTTTCCGCGAAAAAGCTCAGATAATAAATTTTCCCGCTGTACGCGGACTAAAGTGGGTTCAGCTGAGAGTCGGCCGAGGACAAATGCCAAGTGCTGACGGCCATCAAGCGAACGGTAAACATGGAGACGGAAGCGACCCCACGCAGAATCAAAATCACTTTCCGCAATGCGCTCCACTAAGCGGGTATCACGTCGACGATGCGCAATCAGTTGGGCAATAGAAATAAGACGAAGGCCGAAGCGAGCTTTCATCTCCGCGAGTTCGGGCAAACGGGCCATGGTGCCATCTTCATTGAGAATTTCGCAGATGACGCCTGCAGGAGGAAGGCCCGCTAAGAGAGCAAGGTCGACCGCAGCTTCGGTGTGACCTGCGCGTTGGAGCACGCCCCCAGGTCGGGCAAGCAGGGGAAAGATATGGCCCGGTCTTACCAAAGCTTCAGGCGGCGTATGGGTGTCCGCCAGTAAACTAATGGTACGCGCCCGGTCAGCCGCAGAAATTCCTGTAGTGATACCTTCAGATGCATCGACCGAAACGGTAAAAGCCGTGCGCTGAGCTTCACGGTTTTCTGGCACCATTTGATCAATACCGAGTCGACGCAATTGGGTCTCAACCATGGGTACACAAATCAGGCCCCGACCATGCCGGGTCATGAAGTTAACGCTTTCCGCCGTTACTTTTGCTGCGGCCATGACTAAATCACCCTCGTTTTCGCGTTGTTCATCGTCGGTCACAATTACCATGCGGCCGGCCGCGATGTCGGTCACGGCATCCTCGATAGCGTCGAAGGCTTCCTGCATAGGGTTCACCGTGGGGGAGTCCCGCTTGGCGGCAAGCGGGGATTGGTTCAAGACGCCGTCCCTATCATAAACCACGCGATTACCCACAGGGCGGGTGGGCCAAGTAAGGCTAAACCCCCTCGGGCTTCAGCCCTCATTAATAGAAGGGCGATGAGGCCGGCCTGACATAGCAGCCCTAGCACGGGTGAGCGCCAGTTAAGTTCGACGCCCATGCCAGGCAGGTGGGCGGCTGCACTGGCAACGTAAGCCATCAATTCCAGCCAGCTTGCCGCTAAGGCGTTTGTAACTGCTTGAGAAAATGCTCCCCCAGGTAGGCAGCCTAAACCGATTGAGAGCATCCCAAGCGCAAGCGGAACAGACGCCATCGGAACTAAGATAATGTTAGCGAAGACGCCGGCGGGAGCCGCTAAATTAAAAAGTGAAACCGCTAAGGGAGCGCCTGCGATTGAAGCCCCAAGAGCAACCGCCGCACTTTCGGCGGTACGTGCTCGCAACCACCAACCGGCGCGACGTAACGCGCTCGCCGCTCCGGGGGCCGATAAGCGCTCGGCTTCGCTGGGTGCTCCGAACGCACGTGCCGCGGGTCCGCCCGCTAGAAGAATCCCGCCGACTGAAAGATAACTTAAATGAAAGCCCGCATCGGTTGCTGCCTCAGGATCGAGTAAAAGCGTTACCCCCGCAGCAAGAGCAAGACCTTGGACGGAATTGGAACGTCGTTCCCAGCAGCGACAACTCAGTAGGCCCGCAGCCATGAGCCAAGCGCGTCGCGCCGAAGCACTTCCTCCGGTAGCTTCAACATAAATGGCAAGAAGCACCAAGGCTCCCAAGGCAGCAGCCAGCCAGGGTAGTCGTAGGGCACGTGCCGCACTGGCAAGTAAGGCTGCCATCCCTGCGATGTGAAGACCACTAATCGCAAAAAGATGCAGGGTGCCTGTGGCCGCAAAGGCGACCCGATCGTCCTCTTCGAGCAGTCGGCTTTGACCTAATAAGGTAGCTGCGAGTAAGCGCGCTCCCCGTTCGGAGCCCCAAGCTAAATCAGTTAAGCTTTGGCTTAAGGCTTGTGAGGCTCGTGCTCGGGCCTGCTCGTAAGCAGAGGGAGCTTCAATTTCCATTTGGACGACACTACGCGAAAGTTTTAAGGTCGCACCTTGAGCATGGCGCCAACCTGAACGCGTTTCCTCGCCGCTGATTAAACCTGTAATAACGGTGAGGGAACCTCGTCGGGGAGATTCACCTTCGCCTCGCACCCAGGCACGTCGTCGCAACGTATCGGGTGAACCGCCTTCAACCGTTCCTAGTGCCCACCACTGGTCGACTGAGGTCTCAACTCGTTCGATGCGCAAAAATAAATTATCAGGTCCGGGTTTGCCTTGCCAAGGTGAGCGTTCACTCGCCCAAGCCGCATGCCAAGCAAAGCCAATAACCACACCCCCGACCACGAGTGCCGTGCGCTGCCCCCAATTATTTCCGAGTAAGCTCCATCCTAAAGCGACGACTCCGATAATGATGGCGAGGCCTACACCAGTGGCTAACTGCGCATGCAGCCAGCAGCCGGTGAAAAAGGGCAGTGCTAACCAAAGGGCAGGGGCATGGCCATGCCGTGGCCGGCAGTGACGCGGGTCTAGGTCGGGTTCTGTAGCCAGGGGGTCGTTCCGGTCCATTTGCGGAGGCCCGTTTGCGACCTTGGGAGCCGCTGAACCTCTGACCTAAGTTCATCCCATCCTGGCCAAAGGGCGACTTCCCCCAACTCCAGTAAATGCCTCAGGGGTTCTACCACAAAGGGTCGCTCCTGCCAACGCGGGTGTGGGAGGGTTAGCTCGGGGCTTTGGCAGACGCATCCGCTGAAAAAAAGTAAGTCGATGTCACACGTCCGCGCCCCATAAATCACGGTTCGTACCCGCCCAAGTTGGTTCTCAATCGCTAAAACTGCGGCTAATAAATCCTGGGGTTCGAGCTGGGTGGAGAGTGCCGCAGTTAAGTTCAGATACGGTCCTTGGCCGGCTGGGCCAATAGGGTCCGACTCAACCGCGGGCGAAATCGCAACCAGGCGGGTTGAGGGGAGTGCCCCTAGATAGTTTAAGGCCCGGTTAACCGTATCTGCACGGTCGCCCAAGTTGCTCCCTAATCCTAATAAGACCTGGGTTGGGTTTTTAAGCACGGGCCCGACGGATCCGCACCGAAATGCCATCAAAGTCCGCCGCTACTGGGGCAAAGGGCTTGTGGACTTCAACCGTCGTGGCTTGCACGAGGGGGAATTGAGCTAGGATACGGTTAGCGATTTGCTGAGCTAAGGTTTCGATGAGATAAACTGGGGGGCCCTTGAGTTGTTCCTCTACGGTGCGGATTACGGCGGCATAATTCACGGTTTTCGTGAGTTCATCGGCCGCGGCGGCTGGGCGGGTGTCGAGTTCGAGCTCAATTGAGACCGTAAAGCGCTGTCCTAGGCGGGTCTCTTCGGGGAGGGCGCCATGGTGGCCGTATGAGCGGATGCCGCTAATGCGGATAAGGTCCATACAACTCGGTATGGTCCTGCTTGACCCTCCCCGCAAGCGGCATCGACAACTTTCATTTACTCCCTGCTTGACCCTCCCCGCCGCCACCTCTGACAGTCGCCGCCACTATGCCTAAGAGGACTGATATCCGCTCCATCCTCATTATCGGGTCAGGGCCAATCATTATTGGTCAAGCCTGTGAATTTGACTACTCGGGAACCCAAGCCTGTAAGGCCCTGCGCGAAGAAGGTTATCGCGTGATTTTAGTTAATTCAAATCCGGCTACCATCATGACGGATCCGGAGACGGCAGATGTCACCTACATCGAGCCGCTCACGCCCGAAGTGCTCGAAAAAATTATTGAACGCGAAAAGCCCGACGCGCTTTTACCGACGCTCGGTGGCCAGACGGCACTCAATCTTTCACTCCGACTTTCTAAGCTCGGTATTTTAGCCAAGCATGGCGTGGAATTAATCGGCGCTAAAGAAGAAGCGATTGAACGAGGGGAAGATCGCGAAAAGTTTAAAAAGATTATGCTCGAGATTGGGCTCGATGTTCCTCGTTCGAAAGTGGTGCGTGATTTAGAGCAAGCCCGGGCTTGTTTGGTTGAAATCGGTAACGAGTTCCCCGTCATTATTCGTCCGTCCTTTACCTTGGGCGGAACCGGTGGTGGCATTGCCTATAATCGTGAAGAGTTCGACCGCATGGCGCAGGCGGGCCTCGATGCCTCACCCGTCCATGAAATCTTAGTCGAGGAATGTCTCTTGGGCTGGAAGGAATATGAAATGGAGGTGATGCGCGATCATAAGGACCAGTGCGTTATCATCTGTTCGATCGAAAACTTTGACCCGATGGGCGTGCACACCGGCGACTCCATCACGGTGGCACCTGCGATGACCTTGACCGATAAAGAGTATCAGCTCATGCGCGATGCGTCCTTTGCGGTCATTCGCGCCATCGGGGTTGAGACGGGCGGCTCCAATATTCAATTCTCAGTTAATCCCGCTAACGGCCGAATGATCGTGATTGAGATGAACCCTCGGGTTTCACGCTCGTCCGCACTTGCTTCCAAGGCGACCGGTTTCCCCATTGCCAAGATTGCGGCGAAACTCGCAGTGGGCTATTCCCTCGACGAATTACGTAATGATATCACGCGCTCAACCCCGGCCTGCTTTGAGCCTACCATCGATTACGTCGTCACTAAAATTCCCCGCTTCGCTTTTGAAAAGTTTGTCGGCGCCGACACCACCTTAACCTCTGCAATGAAGTCGGTGGGCGAGGCGATGGCGATTGGGCGTACCTTTAAGGAGTCCTTCCAGAAAGCCCTGCGTTCGCTGGAAGTCGGAGCCTGGGGTTTGGGTTGTGGCGGTAAGTTTGATCAGCCCACGCTTGATCGCGAGGGACTGCGAGCCAGCCTGACGCGCCCTAATCCTGAGCGCGTCTTCCATTTACGCCACGCCATGCAAGCAGGCATGAGCGATGAAGAAATTCACGCTGCCTCGAAGATTGATCCTTGGTTCTTACGTCAAGTGCGTGAGATTGTGGAGCTTGAAGCAGATTTACGCGCCGCCGGTGCGAAAGGTCTCGATCTAGACTTAATGCGTGAGGCTAAGCAGGCCGGTTTTGCTGATCGCCAGATTGCTCACGCCACTGGACTTACGGCGGTGCAAGTTCACGAACGCCGCTTAGCGCTTGGGTTGCCCACCACCTTCCGCCTTGTCGATACCTGCGCCGCGGAATTCGAAGCGTCCACCCCTTACTATTACTCTTCTTACGGGGATGAGACGGAGGTGCGCCCTGGTACCAAGCCGCGGATTTTGATTATTGGCGGTGGACCGAATCGTATCGGTCAAGGTATAGAGTTCGACTACTGCTGCGTGCATGCCTCCTACGCTTTGCGTGAGATCGGCATGGAGTCGGTGATGATTAATTCGAATCCTGAGACGGTTTCGACCGACTATGATACCTCGGACCGACTTTACTTTGAGCCGCTAACGCTGGAAGACGTCCTAGAAGTCTACCGTGCCGAAGGCTGCCAAGGGGCGATTGTGCAATATGGCGGACAGACCCCGCTTAACCTCGCGGCCGATCTTGAAGCCGCGGGCGTACGCGTGGTGGGCACCTCGCCCGCTAGCATCGCTTTGGCGGAAGACCGCCAGCTATTCAAAGAGGTGCTCGATGAGTTAGGCATCCGTCAGCCCGACAACCGTACTGCTTTATCCGAGGCTGAAGCTTACGCCGCCGCTGAGCAAATCGGGTTCCCTGTCTTGTTGCGCCCCTCCTTCGTGCTGGGTGGGCGGGGTATGTTTATTGTGCATGGTATGGAAGAACTACGCTCGGTGGTGCGCGAGGCCTTCGACGTTGCTCCAGGCAAGCCCGTCTTACTCGATAAGTTCTTAGAAGACGCCACCGAGGTGGATGTCGACGCCATCAGTGATGGTGAGACGACCGTCATCGGGGGGATGCTTGAACACGTGGAGCACGCGGGTGTTCACTCCGGTGATGCGGGTATGGTGTTGCCGCCGCATACTTTAACGCCTGCGCTGCAAGATGAGTTACGTCGCATCACCCACGCGCTTGCCCGGCGTTTGCGCGTGGTGGGTTTAATGAATATTCAATTCGCGGTTAAAGGCGGCGACATCTATATGTTGGAAGTCAATCCGCGTGCCTCGCGCACGGTTCCCTTTGTTTCTAAGGCGATTGGTGTGCCCTTAGCTAAATTGGCCGCCAAGTGCATGGTAGGTCATAAGCTACGCGACTTAGGTTTCACCGCCGAAGTTACGCCGCCTTTCTGGTCGGTGAAGGAAGCGGTCTTCCCCTTCAGTCGCTTCCGGGGTGCCGCCGTGGTGCTCTCGCCTGAAATGCGTTCTACTGGCGAGGTCATGGGTATGGATAATGACTTAGGGATGGCTTATGCAAAGGCACAGATGGCCGCGATGCCGCCTTTGCCCACGGAGGGTAATGCTTTCCTCTCGGTCAAAGATAGCGATAAGGCTCGGGCGATTGAAGTCGCTCGCGAGTTAGCTGCCATGGGTTTTGCGATTTATTCCACCAGCGGCACCGCAGATGCGCTGGTTGCTGCAGGTCTCAAAATTGAACGCGTAGCCAAGATCTCATCGGGCGCACGACCTAATGTTTTAGATCTGCTTAAAAACACCAAGTTGCAGATTATTGTAAATACCGCGGCAGGCATGTTGCCACGCCAAGATGAAAACTTAATGCGGGGTGAGGCCGTCTTACGCGGGGTTTACATGGCTTCGACCCTTAATGCTGCGAAAGCGGCCGTGAATGCGATTCGCTCGCTCAAAGCCCGGCCCTTAGAGGTACTTTCCTTGCAGGCTCGGCTAAAGACACTTCCCAAGGTCAAGTGAACCCTTCAGAGTGGGGGTCCTATGCGACCCGCTACTCTCGCCCTCGTTTTCCTGACTGCAGCCCTTTCCGCTCAGGATGCTCCTGCGCCTGCCGCTACCTCGGCGGCTAAGCTCGCACCTTTAACCGCCGAAGAGGTCCGCCAAGGTTTTATCCAAATGGGACAAAGTGTTGCGGCTCAGTCGCCCCTGCCAGGATTTCGCACGGACTTTGAAATGACGGCCGAAGAGGTAGATGCTTTCTTAATTGGCCTGCGTGCGGTGATGTTAGGTGAAGCTAAGGCACCCGCCGCGCCGAATTTTTCTGAGCGTTTCGAAGCCAACTTGAAGGAGCGTCAGGCTGCCAAAGCCGCCCGGGTTAAGGATGTGCAAGCCGCCTTCCTTGCTAAGCTCGATGCTGATAAGCAGGTGAAAAAAACCGACTCAGGTCTTCGCTACCAAGTGGTGAAGGCGGGAGATGTGGCGCTTAAGCCCAAGGCTTCCAGCACCGTGACCTGTCTCTACCACGGGACGCTCACGGATGGGACAGTTTTTGACTCCACGCGTAATCGTAACAATGAGCCGGTTTCTTTTGGGCTCGGTGAAGTGATTCCTGGTTGGACCGAAGGTTTACAGCTCGTCGGTAAAGGCGGCGTCATCAAACTTTGGATTCCTGCTAACCTTGCCTACGGTGATCAACAGGCAGGACCGATTCCTGCTGGCTCGCTTCTCACCTTCGAGATTGAGGTCTTAGACGTCAAGTGAGCCTCCGAGACGGAACTAAATCCCTTACCAACGGTTATAGGAGTTAGGGATGCGTTCAGTCTCCGCCTTGGTGCTTTGCTCTTGGTTTGCTCTGTCAACCGGGGCAGAGCCTGCGCCCGTGTTAAGCCTCACTCAGGCGGTGCGGCAATCGCTCTCAGCTAATTTAGGTTTAGGACTCGAACGACTCGGTGCTTCCGATGCGCTCGAAGGCATTGAGTTGGCCGAGTCGGCTTTTGATACCCAATTATCTTGGTCTAACACCTTGGGCTCATCGCGATCATTGACCGCGATTGAAGCTGATTTACCTGCGAGTAATGTTTGGGCCTCAGAGCTTGCGGTTACGCAGCCTTTTTCTTGGGGAGGTGCCTTACGTGTTTCAGGTTTTGCCGATCGCGCCTGGGCGGATAGCGATGGTATTGCGGGTAATCGTACGGTGCAAACCGGCGCGGGTTTGGTCTATACCCAGCCCCTACTTAAGGGTGGTTGGCAGGCAGTTAATTTAGCGTCGGTTACAACTTCACGCCTAGGAGCCGGCAAATCTCGACTCCTACTGCGCTTTGCGATTCTCGATTTGATCCGTCGGACAGAGCAGGATTACTGGACCCTGGCGGCCACACGCACCTTGGTTGCTTTGCGTGAGTCGAGCCTCGCCTCATCGCAGTCTTTACTGGAAGAAGTTGCCGAACGTCGTCGGCTTGGGGCGGCTACCATTCAAGAGGAACTTCAGGCGCGAGCTGAAGTTGCCAGCCAAGAACTCGCGGTACTCAATGCGCGTCAACAAGCCGAAGCCTCGGATACGCGTCTGCGTCGTACCCTCGGCCTTGATCCCAAAGATTTAAATGAGGTCACAACTGAGGTGCTGCCGGTTGAGCCAGTCGCCGGGATTCCTGACTACCGTCAATGGCTTGGACAAGTTTTAACCGCCGACTTTGTTACCCAAGCGCAACAGCTGGAAGTTCTGGCCTCACAAGTGCGCGTTGAGGCTGCACGAGGTAATGATTTACCCAAACTCGATCTTGCGCTTGCGGGCGCAGCTAATGGCGAGCCTACCGCTTTTACTCGGCTCAACCCTGCGCTCAATGCCCTGCCACAGCGCCACTCATGGGATGCTTCGGCGGCATTAACCTTATCATTCCCGCTAGGCTTTCGTGAATCTGAGGCTCGTCTTCGTCTTGCACAACGCGATCGACGCCGGGCCGAGCTGCAACTTGCAGATGTCCAACAAGCCCTGACCTTTGATGCACGCGATGCTTGGCGCGAATTAGAGTCTGCCCGGGTGCGCCGCGAAGCCGCCCGCGCCAATCGTGATTTGCAAACCCAAGTTTATGAAGGGGA
Source organism: uncultured Enterobacteriaceae bacterium (assembly GCA_964510855.1). GTDB lineage: Bacteria > Verrucomicrobiota > Verrucomicrobiia > Opitutales > UBA953 > UBA8828. The sequence goes on from CAZEDB010000010.1 coordinate 51,111, forward strand.
GCGCGCCCGCTACGCAGCCGGTGTAACCGACTTGCCGCGTCTATTACAGGCGCGGGCCGCCTTGGATGCAGCTGAGCTTAGTTGGGTGAGTGCCGTACTCGATGGCCGGGTTGCCTCTGCCCGGGTCGCTCGCTTGGATGGATCTATTCTCATCCGCCATGGTTTTGTTTGGGATGATGCGGAAGCCGTGGTGGGCAGTCGCCTTGGGGTCGACGATCCCTTACCTGAACTTACTACTCCATGAACCGTAAAATCTTCTCATTTTTAGCCGGGGCTATCGGCCTTGCCGTTGCCCTCGGGTTCTATTTTTACAACCCACCTGAGCCGGTTGTTTCCGACCTACGTCGCCTCACCGCTAAAGCTGAACGCCGCGATATTGAGTCGGCGGTAGTCGCTTCTGGTTTTGTTCGACCGATTATTTCTAGTGAAATTAAAGCTGAAGTTAGTGGTAAGGTGCTGCAACTCCCCGTCACCGATGGGCAACACGTTAAGCAGGGCGACTTATTAGCAGAACTTGATCCCACACTAGCCCGGGCCGACCGTGAAGAGGCGGCACGTAATTTACAACTGCAACGGCTTAATTTAGAAAAGCTCGCCCGCGATCGCATGCGGGCTGAGGCCTTGCGAGCCCGCGAGTTTGTCTCGGCTAAAGAGGCTGAAGATGCCATCACCGCCCATGAAGTTGCGAAGTTGCAACTCGAAGTCTCGCAGTCACGCCTTGATAAGGCGGAAGAAAATCTCCGTCGCACCTCGATTCGTGCCCCGCACGATGGCGTGGTAAGTGATTTAGGCGTTTTAGTCGGCCAAATCGTCGTCAGCGCGCAGTCGATTAATAGTGGCACTCCTTTGATGAAAGTTTCTGCGATTGATACGCTCAGAGTGGATATCAATTTGAACGAGTTTGATGCTACTCGGCTTGAGGTTGGCCGTGAGGCCTTGCTCACTTTCGACTCGCTGCCTGGGGTACGCCGTCCTGGTCGTATCAGTTTCCTTGCCGCCTTCGGGGTTGCGGATGCAAAGGATAAGGATGTGCGGGTCTTCCCTTGTCAGATTGCCTTTGAGTCAGGCGAAGGGGTACGACCTGGCATTAGTTCGAATGCACGTGTTCAGCTTGCGGTCGCGAAAGCAGTGATTGCTGTACCTGTTTCAGCGGTGTTTGTGGACGGCGACGAGCGGCACTTATTTGTCCAGCAAGGTGACGACAAATGGGAACGTCGCACGGTAAAAATTGGCCTCAGTGATTCGGGCTGGTCCGAAGTCTTACAAGGCCTTGCTGAAGGCGAGACGGTCAGTCTCGTGCGACCAGCGGGGCAGCGTTAAGGCATGCATCTCGCCGTCCTAGAGTCCCTGCGTAAAACCTATCGGATGGGTTCGGAGGACGTGCATGCCCTCGCTGGTGTCGATCTCACACTCGAGCGCGATGAAATCACCGCCATCCTTGGGCCTTCTGGTTCAGGAAAGTCTACGCTTATGCATTTGCTGGGCTTTATGGACACGCCCACCTCGGGAAAAATCTTCTTCGAGGGTACAGATGTTAGTGCGTTAAGTGCCGAAAGGCGGGCTTGGTACCGCTCCCATCGGGTGGGATTTATTTTTCAGTCTTTTAATCTACTCCCACGTTTAACAGTTACAGAAAATGTCGCGCTACCTCTGCTTTATCGCGATGACGTGGGTGATGATGCTGCGCGTGAGGCCTTAGCTCGGGCTGCTTTAGACCGGGTGGGCATGAGTCACCGCCTTACCCACCGTCCGACAGAACTCTCAGGCGGTGAGCGTCAACGCGTCGCGATTGCGCGAGCGATTGTGGGTCGCCCCGCTTTAGTTTTAGCTGATGAGCCCACGGGTAATCTCGATTCGCGTAACGTTGACCGTATCCTCGACTTATTAGCTGAACTCAATCGCGAGGGGATTGCGGTCTTGCTGGTAACTCACGATCTAGGCGTGGCCGATCGGGCTTCACGAATTATTCGCATGCGCGACGGTCTGATCCAGGAGGATAAACGCCGATGAAACCGCGCCGACTCTTTGAGCGCCTGCGGCCTGCGGTGGTTAACGGTCTGCGTGAGTTACGGGCTAGTAAGGTGCGCTCGCTCCTTTCGATGTCGGGTATTATTCTCGGAGTGGCTTCGCTCGTAGCCATGGTCACGGTGGTGCAGGGGATGGTGGGCAATTTTCGTCAGTTCGTTGAAGTCATGGGAGGAATTGAAAAGGTTACGGTGGTTAAGGAGGTTCTCCCTCGTGAGCAGGAACATCTCATTTCGCAGTCGCCTGGGATTACGCTCGATGATGCCCGTCGTATTCGTTTGGCCGTGCCGATGGCTGACTATGTTTCGCCTGAGTTACAGGTCGGCTGGGAGCGTATTGTACGTAATAATCGTGAGGCTCGTACCGTGGTCCTGGGTTGCACCTCCGATTGGCTACCGGTAGCGCGTCGTTGGGTTGAGCGTGGCCGTTTCTTGACCGATCTCGACCAGCAAGCCCGGGCTAATGTTTGTGTGATTGGAGCGGCTTTGGTTGATGAACTTTTTGGCGATGGAGTTGATCCCATCGGCCAGTCCATAAGTATTCGCGGCCGCTCCTTCGAGGTCGTAGGCGTGCTTAACCTAATTGAGTCTACGGGTATGTCGATGCGACCTTCTGGTGGTCGCGGTCGGGGTTCAGGCGGTATGTGGCGTTGGCGAAATAGCGGGGTCTACATCCCGGTTGAGACCGCTACCCAGCGCTTCACGGGCAATGACCAGCTCTCGCAGATTGGTGTACGTTTAGCCTCAGCCGATGATTTGGCTGATGGCGTAGCCATGATTGAGCGTACGGTGTTACTCGCGCACAATGGCATTCAAGATTTTCGCGTCGACACCAACGAGGAAACTTTAGCGGAGTTTCGTAAAACAGAATCGGCCTTCATGCTTGCATTGGGGGGTGTGGCGGCGATTTCGCTTTTTGTCGGTGGCATCGGTATCATGAATGTCATGTTGGCATCGATTAATGAGCGGATTCGAGAGATTGGGGTACGCAAAGCGGTTGGAGCCACTGGCCCAGATATTTTCCTGCAATTCTTGGCTGAAGCAGCAGTCATTTCCGGCGTGGGCGGTTGCCTCGGCCTAATCGTTTCCGCGGTGTTGGTGGGGGTGATGAATGCCATCCTTTCATCTGTTGTGCCAGGCGGGGTGTCGGCCATGCTCGATTTAAGCGTGCTCGCACTCGGCTTGGGATCATCAATTACCATTGGCTTATTGGCGGGCGTTTATCCAGCGGTGCGTGCGGCTCGCCTTGATCCGATTGAGGCGTTGCGGCATGAGTAGGGGTGGGATGAGAGATGAGGGATAAGAGATAAGGGATTAGGGATGAGAGATGAGGGATTAGAGAGGGGTAAATAACACGAAGAACGAAAGAAGGGTAGAAAGTAGAAGGTAAAAGGTAGAAGGGTTCGTGAAACGAAGAACGAAATTTGGTAACAAAAAGGCCGCCCTGCGGGCGGCCTTTGGCTTTGGGCTTCTAAGCCTTAGAACTTAAAGCGAATACCGATGTAAGACTCCCAGCCACCAATGTCTTCTTCTTGTTTAGCTGCGGTGGCATCGAAATCGACATCGAAGATTTGGAAGTGACGCATCCCGAGGATGAAGTCGACCGTATCTGAGACGGCGAACCTCAGACCTGCTTGAGCACTGGCGGTTAAAGCCGTTTGATCGTCGTTGGGTGCGGGCGTGAGCATGGTGGCACCTGCACTAACGCCAAAGAAGGGCTTGATGCCTCCAGCAACGCTGCCGAGTTCCCAAGTGAGATCAAAGGTGGTGGTCAGGGCTTCATCGCTGCCTGCAGGGCGTGTACCATTTTTCCACTCGAGGTCACGATAGAGCGCAGTGACACCAATCGAGATCTGCTCGCTCGTTTGCCAGCCGAGGGCAAGGCCGGTTACGGTGTTAGACTCATATTTCCCAGCGAGGGTATCCGTGCTGGGTCGAGATGAGCCAACGAGCAAATCTAAGGTGAATGCAGGCGCAGCGGCTGCGGTTAAAGCGAGGGCGGCGATAGGTAGGGTTGTCTTCATGGGGTAATAAGGAATTAGGCTTTTAGGTCAGAGGTGTAAAGGCTCAGTTGCCCTTCTTGACCGTTACTTT
>CAZEDB010000011.1:0-49792 GCA_964510855.1 uncultured Enterobacteriaceae bacterium
CCAAGAAAAAGGCGTGGAAGAAAGTAAATGGCACGATGCCCGTCTCTTGGCCAAGGCGGCCCCCTATATTTTACGACGTTCCAAAGTTGCGGTGGCGCCAGAATTACCGCCCAAGATTGAACAGGTGCTCTATTGTGACTTCGAAGAACGCCAAGAGACCTTCTATAAGGAGGTGCAAGAGTCCACGCGGCGGGCCATCTTTGATATGGAGATGGGAGGCGCGAGCGAAGCTAGCATTCGGATGGCAGCCTTCAACCAGTTGCTCCGTTTACGTCAAGTCTGTGCCGACCCGCGCATCCTCGAACCTAAAATGGAGGAGACCGATTCCGCGAAACTCCAAACCTTCCTCGAGCTGCTGGAAGAATCGATGGATTCGCATCACCGCTTGCTGGTCTTCTCGACTTTTGTCTCGGCCCTAACCCTGCTGCGCGAAGCTCTTGACAAACGCGGTATACGCTATGGCTACCTCGATGGTTCAACCCGAGACCGTCAAGGGGTTTGCGATACCTTTAATGGCGACCCTACCATCCCTGTCTTATTGATGTCGCTCAAAGCAGGTGGCACGGGCTTGAACTTAACGGGCGCCGACACCGTGGTGCATTACGATCCTTGGTGGAATCCCGCTGCCGAAGCCCAAGCCACCGACCGGGCGCACCGTATTGGTCAAACCCGGACGGTCACGAGTATTAAGCTCATCGCTTCGGGTACGATTGAAGAGCGGGTGATGGAACTCCAACGCACCAAGTCTGAAATGCTCCGCAAACTCCTCACGGAGTCAGATGCCAACTCTTCCAAAATTTCCCTGGCTGAAATCAAGGCCTTGCTCGCGGAAACGCCATGATCGGTCGCATGCTACGCCGAAAGCGGACCCGCTCCGAGATGTCGTTTCTCGAGCACGTCGAGGATTTGCGTAAATCTGTCCTGCGCGTTAGCCTAACGTTTGTGGTCGGTGCTTTGGCGGCGCTGATTTTTTACCGCGAAATCCCTGCCCTCCTTCGCATCCCTTTGGAGTGGGCTAAGGAAGCCAGTCCCGCGATGGCAGGATTCGGGCAACTCCGTGAGTTCACCTTCATGGGGGTGTGGAATGTGCTGATGTACACCGCCGCGGCAGCGGGTATTGGACTAGCCTCACCGGTATTGCTCTATGAAATTGTCCGCTTCGTTGGACCTGCCCTGACCGAACGGGAACGGCGAGGCTTGATGCCCTTTTGTGTCGCAGCCCTGGCTCTCTTCATTGCCGGTGCCGTCCTGGCCTTTACCTATCTCACCCCCATGTCGATTGTGGTCTGGCATGACTTTGCCGTGGGGCTAGGGCTGTTAACCGATTGGCAGGGTTCGGACTATTACGGGTTCGTGGTCATGATGTCGTTACTCACGGGCATTGCCCTGCAATTCCCCCTCGCGCTCATTCTCTTAATGATCTTGGAGCTGGTCCGCCCCAACACCCTCTTACGCTCTTGGCGGGGGATGCTTTTTGGTATCGTGGTCTTAGCCGCCGTTATCACGCCTATTGGTGACCCCTTAACGCTCGGCATCTTATCAGGTATCCTATTTGTCCTTTATCTTGCAGCTGTGATGGTCGGGAAAGTCCTCGTTCGACGTAAGCGTGTAGCCCGCGGTGACTCGCCCGAGCCTGAAGATATGGATGCTGTCGATATCAGCCCTGCCCGACGTACGCGTTCCCAGCGCGATGACCCCGCGCCCGAAGATACCGACGGCGACCTTCGCCCGCTTGATTAAGGACGGAAGGCAATTTCAACTGCGAGCCAACGCTTGCCACTGCGACAGTTGCTAGGACAAGGGTCGCGCGCGTGTTGAATTTTGCCAGGAATTTCGCGGCGAATAAAACCTAAGCCATTACAGGTCTTACAGGAACGCTCTAAGGCCACCACCGCGCTTAAGTTCGCACCCGACTGCACCGCTTCACTAAAAGCCGTTCGCGTAGCCTCGTCATCGGGCAGGGGTGAAGTTTCAAGAAAGGCAAAGCGTCGGAGCGTGAGGCGCTGACCCGCGGCTGGCTCAATTTCGCAGTTAAATCTTAAATCAACTAGCCCTACGAGAGTTACGGGTAAGGCACGTTGCGGCTCGAGCCGGATTGCAGAGTTAGCAACCATGACAATGGCTTGGGAGGCATGAGGACCTGGACGGCACCAAGTGAAATGTCCGGGATTGGTCCATACTGCATCCACCAACCAACGCCCCTCGCCTAAATCTTGAAGAGGCATAACCCCCATCGATAACTGTAGCCCAGGCAATCGCTCAAAACGCGATTGGTGCCAGCGATGCTGGGCTCGGAAGGCTTCCCAGGCCTGACGAAATAGCGCGCTCGTCTCATGAGACAACGGCTTATCAATCCGAGAAAGACGAAACTCTAAGGTTTCGGATAAAGGTAAGTCGCGGTCGCGCTGCACCAGATCCACTGGGCGAATACGCACGGGCTTAGTGTCATCGCTCGGGGCAGGATTACTGTCCACCGTAGGAGCTGCCCGACCGGATTTATCTGTTAAGCCGCCCGTCGGTTTAGTTTCGGATCCAGGGTGCCTGGGCTTGGCTTCGGGTTCAGCTTTAGACCCAGAATCAGGAGAAACCTCGGGAGATTCCGTGGACTCTCCGGTGCTACGACGACCAAAGAGACTGGGTCTTTCGGCGGCGACGTCGACGACCGTCCCGAGCACGATAAGTAGAAAATAACTTAGGCCCCGAACCATACCTAAGCCTAGGGATTCTCCTCAGGTAAGGAAGCCCATTACGCTGGGGCTTGCCCTCGAGGGCGAGACACACACGGTGCATCTATGGCGCAGGCCCCTGAGTTTGTAGAATTAGCACCCCACCGGGAGGCTTTGCGTAACTTCTTAAACGCTCAAGTTCACGCCTTTGAACCTGAAGTTCAACCCTTGGTACGCGAGGTACTCGCCCACCCTGGCAAACTCCTGCGACCGACGCTTTGCTTTGCCTCGGCTTACGATGGCCAACCTCCTTCGCCCGAGGTTATTCGAGGCGCAGCGGTGGTTGAACTGGTCCACCTCGCCACCTTGGTGCACGACGATGTTCTCGACGGTGCCGATACTCGTCATGGCTCGACGACACCCAATCGAGCTCATGGGGCTCACACCGCGATTCTTTTTGGCGATGCCGTCTTTGCCCACGCCTTAGTCCTGGCCGCTGAACTTCCCCAACCCGATCTCTGTCGCCTGGTCGCTACGGGCGCACGACAAGTTTGCTCAGGTGAAGTCTGCCAAACCTTTTCTCGTGGGGACGTACAACTTTCACTCGCCGATTACCGCCGACATATCCGCCTGAAAACCGCCGAACTTTTTGTCGCCTCCTGTCGTGCCGGTGCCCAACTCACTGGCCATGGTGCCGGGTCGCCTCATCAAGAGGCGGTAGCAACCTTTGGCCTGGGTCTTGGCATCGCCTACCAAATTTATGATGACTTGGCCGACATGCTCCTCAGCAGCGAAAGCGCGGGCAAGACGCTGGGAACCGATGCCGCTAGCGGTAAACTAACCCTCCCTGCCCTGCTGGAGCGGGAGCGAAGTGGACCTGACAGTATTCGCCGCCTGCTTGCTGGGGAAGACCCGCGCAAGGTCGTGTCCGCTGCCACCTGGAAGGCCTGCTTTGAAACCTTAGAAGCCGAGATAACCTCAGCGGAGGACGCCCTTAAGGTGGTCCAGCACGCCCCTGGTACGCCCTTACTCTTACGCTTAACCCAATTCCTGCGAGCCGCCGCAAGTCGCGTTCAAGCTCACGCACCCGCTTTATGAGCCTCGCTCAGCTTACCCGAGGCGATCAACGCGTCTTGCGTCTCACGCTAGCTTTTACGCTCGGTGTAGCGCTGATGGTTTTAGCCTGGAAGGGGCGCTTTTAAAGTCCCAACCGAGTGGGATTAAAGCCCCGCTCGCGAATGGCATTAATCACAGGGTAGAGATCGAGCTTAGAGCCCGGTCGTATGCCTGAGTCAGCAAACCAGCCCGCGCGCATTTCCAGCGCAAGACGCACCTCTTCCGACTGCGACTCCACCGCTTGAGTATCATGGGCCCTCATGGTGCGAACCTCAAGGAGCCGTCCAGACCGGTCAAAGAAGCCAATATCTAAATCTGAAGGCGTATCCCGCATCCAGAAGCGAGCTCGCACCGGCGTTGGATGAACAAAAACCATACCTTCACCTTCGGGTAAAATCGCGCCACTTAAACCAATCGTGCGCTCCCGTTCGGTCAAAGCCATGCGCGCTAAGAAAGGCTTACCGTCGAGTTGAAGTTGAAAAAGCGTAGAGAAGGGCTTGGCGTTCACCGAGACGACGGGCTCGACTTCTTTATTGTCCGCTGGCTTGCAGCCCAGGCCCAACAAGGCGAGTAAGAGGCAGACGGCATAGCGCATAAGACGGAAAAATCTAGAGACCTTGCCCCACTCGGCAAGTCCATCCGCTCCTAGTGAGCCACTAAAGCCACCAGATGCACCACAACCCGTCCTAATTAATTACGGCGCTGAAGAAAGAGCCGAATCACGTAGAAAAGTAAGGTAACGAAGGCGGCAAAGAGGGCAAAGCCTGCCTCAAGGTGTTGGTCGACCGCAAACTGGGTACGGACTTGCCAAGTTTGGTAAAGGACCGCCGTTGCCATCAGCGCAATCATGGCCAGGGAGAACCATACTCCCAGCCCTGTGCCCATAAACGCGGCTACTACAATCACACCTAGGGCTCCAAATGAGCCGACCACTAAGAGGGTGCGTAAGAAAGAGAAATCTGCCTGCGTCACAAACGCAGCCACTGTAAGACCAAGCACCAGCGCCGCCGTAACCGCACAAGCGGGAATCAAGACCGTGCCGGGGTTACCGTCGGTTTGCGCTACGGTCAGGGCAATCAGAGGAATAAACAGGGCTACCTGGAGCAAAATATAACCCAAGAACCCAGTTAGTTGCAGCACTCGCGAAGTGCGCGAGTAGACTGCCGACTGAGCCACGCTCGTACCTAACCAAAAAACGCCTAACATAATCAGCATGCTCCAATTGCCTAAACTGGAAAACATTTGGGCTAAGGATCCCAAGTAGTGCAGAGCCAAAGGCTTGCCGCCAAAGGGAACGATGAACGAGGCCGCTAGTAGCAGACCAAAGACCGCGAAGGCAGCGGCGACCGTGAAATAGGTACGACGATAAAAACCCGCCCGCTCAGAAGGTTGGGCATCGGCGACAACAAACGGATTAGCTTGAGACATGGTTAAAATTTAGCCGCCACAGGAGGCGGGTCAATGGTGGAAGTCCCTAGGGAAAACACCCTAGAGGTCGAGGCTTGCGAGCCATGATTACGCGAAAAACAATTCATCAACCCCATGAAACCTACTAAAAAGTCTCAAGATAATGCCGCCCTGCGAGATACCTTACTCATCGTTGAGGATCACCAAGCGGTACGCGAACTCCTGCGCGATACGCTCGGAGCTCGGCTCGGGCTCAAAGTCATCGAAGCAGGTGACATGGTTGAAGGACTCGCTCAAGCCCGTCGCCACCGCCCTCGGCTGGCGATTGTCGACCTTGGTCTACCTGGCGCCAATGGTATTGAATTCCTTCGGCGGCTTAGGCGGGAATGTGCTGCCACTCGGTCGCTGGTCTTCACTTCGCTGCGTAATCCACAAATTGCCCGCGGCCTGGTACAAGCAGGGGCGCATGGCTTTGTCGAAAAAACCAGCTCGTTAACTCAACTCAAACTCGCAGCGAGTGCTATCCTAGCAGGTCGAAGCTGGTTTGATGAAACCTTCCATCGACATCTGGCTGAAGCCCTTTCTACCCCTGGACCCGATCATCAACTCGCCGTCCTGACCCCACGCGAACGCGAAGTACTCTTATTGGTAGCCCAAAGTCACAGCAGCAAAGAGGTATCGGGTAAACTCGGCGTGAGCATCAAGACGGCCGAGAACCACCGTAGTAACCTTATGCGCAAATTGGGTCTACATGACACCGCCGCATTGGTACGGCTCGCTATACGCCACCGGTTAGTTGACGAAAACCTCAACTAACTAGAGACGCACACGACCTAAGCCCAGAGAACCGCGTGACTGACCTAAAACCTCAGAAAATTCAGCAGGTAGAGGCGACTGGGCTATGAAGCGCACCTTCACACGATTAATCACCGGGGTAAGCTCGAGTTTTTCAGCATGGAGAAAGAGACGACGAAACCCACGCTTACTGCCGAGGATTTGATTCGCTTCAAAGTCACCATAGGTTCGGTCACCTAAAATCGCATGGCCCCGAAGGGCGCATTGCACGCGTAACTGGTGCGTACGACCCGTCTTTGGCTCAAGATGCAGCGTGACGAGATCGATATCCCCCTCGCCCTTGAGGCCGGCACGTACATGGGTCAGAGCGGGGTTGACTGGGCCCCGAGGCGGCTGACCTGGAAGTACGGGCTCAGAACGCAAACCCTCGGGACCGCCTCGGCGGGTAGTAAGCAAGTCATTCCAAACTCCCCGTAAGGCGGCGAGACGTTGGCGCCCCAGACAAATCGCGACGTAACTTTTAAGCACGGTACGACCTACAAAACATTTTTTCGCAGCTTCGGCGGCTTCTTGATTAGTGGCTAGCAAAACCACGCCGGTGGTCGGTCCATCGAGTCGGTTAATTAACCAGATGCGACGGATACCGCCTTTACCATCGCGCACGTGGTAAACCTCTTCTTCAAGGGAGTAGTTGGTCGTAATCAGAGCACGGGCATTATCCTCCGAACTATTAGGATGCGATAAAACGCCTTCCGGTTTATCCACCGCAACTAAGCCTGCTGGATGTTCAGCTAAGATTTTCACACCAGCGTGAAGCGGCACAGATTCCAGCAACGAACTCATCGATAATGAAAGGTTAGGGTTACCCATTCTTCATCTCCAAGTAAGGCCAACATTTCTGGGCGCCAGGCATCGTAAGGTGCAGGCAAGGTAATCGCATCTTGGCAGGCCAAGGCAGCTAGGGTCGAAACGCTGGAAGAGACAATCGCAGCATCGGTTACGGTGCCATCAGGATGCAGACGAAAACGAATCACCACGGTACCTGCAGAAAAATCTTGGGCATTACTCCGACTTAACAAGAGCCACCAACTCGATTGCACCGCTTCGAGGAAGCGCTGGGCATAATCGCCGTAGGTAGAAAATTTAGCATCAAGTGCGAGGGCCCCTGCCCGACCTACATCCGAAGGGTTACGTAACAATAGACCTGATGTCCCCGTAGGTTTGGGCGGTGCTAGGAGAGGATTAGGTTGAGCCACGGTACCAGAAATACGCGGCGTCCCAGCCTCAGCAGGTCGCACAGGAGCGGCTTCGGGGGGCGGCGTAGGGGCGGGCGTGGCCTGCTCAAGCCGAAGGGCATCCAACGACTCACCTTCCATCCGCGGCAACGAGCCCGTGGCATCGGGCACCGGATTGGGCTGCGCCGCGGCTTGATTGCGTGCAGCATGAAAGACCGCATCGGGCGGAAGCTCGCGATTCCCTTGGGGCGATGTTTCGGCAACCCGGAGTTGGGGCGGTAATCGCGCTGGATCTACTGCGGTTCGTCGCAGGGTTACAGTGGGAGCTGGCGTCAGTGCTTCACCTAAAGGCACCGCTAACCACGGAGCCAGTGCCGCATGGGCTAATAAGGTAACGGCAGCCGCCCAAAGCGAAGGCGCATTGGGATGCACGGGCTGGAGCGTAACGACCACGCTCGAATCGTAGAAGGAGCAAGGGGGGCATCAATCGGAATCAACCAACCAAACGGGCACGAAACCCGAGTTGCTGAAGTCGGTCGTGGGTAAATTCAACCGGTAGGCCCATAATCAGGGAAAGAGGTTCGTCATGGGAGGCGATAATCAGGGCCTTGCCCTGCTGAATCCCATAGGCACCGGCCTTATCTAGGGTGTTTACCAACTGGGTATACTCCTCAATCACCGCTTCCGAAAGTTCACGAAACTGAACTCGAGCGGTCAGCGCATGCGACTCCTCAAAATTCTCCGCCTTTAAAACCAAACAAATAGCGGTGTGCACGGTATGCACTTTACCCGACAAAGACCGCAGCATCGCTTTAGCTTCAGCCAGATCGGCAGGCTTATTGAGTACCCGATCGCCGAGAGCCACGGTAGTATCGGCACCGAGCACGAGCGCGTGAGGATGCAGCGCAGCCACCGCGCGGGCTTTAAGGCAGGCATTATGGAGCACTAAGGCACGTGGGTCGGCGCGAGTATCTTCGTGTTCCGTTACTTCAGCTACGACCACCCGATGCGGAATGCCTGCCTCGCGGAGCAACTCGGTACGACGCGGTGAGGCTGAAGCTAGAATTAACTCGAGTGGACCTGTCCCCACGGAAGAAGCCTTCACTTGTGCGAAGGACGCCAAGCCGCAACCCGCTCAGCCAGGTAATGTACATAGACATCCTGATCATTGAGACAGGGGATTTGCTCAAAGGACTCTCCACCCGCGTGCATGAAGTCCTCCTTACCCTCTTCGCAAATTTCCTCAATCGTCTCGAGGCAATCAGCGGTGAAAGCGGGGCACATCACGAGGAGACGTTTGCAACCTTCGTCGGGCAAAGCCTCGAGACGTTTGTCAGTGTAAGGGCGTAGCCATTGTTCCGGACCAAAACGCGATTGGAACGCGAGCTCAACCTGGTCGCGACGTAGACCCGCCGCTTGACGAAAGAGCTCCGTGGTACGGGTGCACTGGTGACGGTAGCAATTGGCATGGCTCGGATTAGCGACTTCACAACAGTTCGGCACCTTCGTGCAGTGGGCCTTTGAGGCATCGCCTTTGCGCAAATGGCGCTCGGGTATGCCGTGATAAGAGAAGAGTAACTTATCAAAGGGCTTACTGAGCCAAGGCTGAGCCGAGGTCACCAAGGCCTGGATGTAAGCAGGATCATCGAAGTAAGGCTGCATCACCTGCCAGCGGACAGTAGGAGCCAGTCGTTGGAGTTCTTCTTGAAACTTCACCACCACCGTCTCGTAACTCGACATCGCATAATGTGGGTATTGGGGAAGGACGAATACTTCCTCTGCGCCCAAGGCCTTAACCTGCTCAACCGCTTGCGCACACGAGGGCTCACCATAGCGCATGCCCGTAATGACGGGGAGACCCGTAGCCGCTTGCAGTTTAGCCCGAAGTTTTTCGGTGGTAACGAGCAAAGGTGCACCTTCAGGAGTCCAGACGGTGCGGTAAGCAGCGGCTGATTTGCGCGGACGGGTACGAAGCACAATGCCTTCGAGTAAAGCGAAGCGGAAAATGGCAGGGTAATCGATCACCCGTTCATCACCCAGAAATTCACGGAGGTAGACACGCACATCGCCTACGGAAGTAGATTTGGGCGAACCTAGATTAAGTAAAACAACCGCGCGCTTGAGCATAGTGATGGGGGATGAGGGAGAAGAGGTTTGTCAATTACCCGAAGCAACCACGGCAGCGACCACAGCGGATACGGTTTCGATCCGTGCTTCAGGCGTAATCCCGTGACCGAGGTTAAAGATATGACCAGGGTCGCCGGCGTTATCCGCCAGCAGAGCCTGGGTAGCAGCAACCGCGGTGGCAGGGTCACCCACCATAAGGTCAGGATGAAGATTGCCTTGGAGACAAATCGGGCGGCGTACGAGACGCCGAACCTCGGAAAGGGGGAGTTCCCAATCGACGCCCAAAACGGGGACACCCGTATCAGCAAGCGCTGCAGCTTGGTGCGCCTTACCTTTAGCATAAAGGATGACGGGAGCATTCGCAGGTAATCGGGCCAAAACCTCACGTATCCAACGCAAGGACCAGCGCTCGTAGTCATCGCCTGTTAATATACCTGCCCAACTGTCAAAAAGTTGGATGGCGTCAGCACCCGCAGCTAACTGACTTTTTAAGTAAGCCCCCACCGTATCTGCGAGCACACTTAAGAGTTGATCCAGCGCACGCGGTGCCTCGCGCATCATCGCTAGGGTGCGGGGAAAGCCCTCGGCGCTACCACCTTCAATCAAGTAACAAGCCAAGGTCCAAGGGCTGCCAGCAAAACCGAGCAAGGCTTTCTCGGTACCCACTTCACGACGAATCAGACGCAAGGCATCGGTGACATAGCTGAGACGCTCCATCGCACCCGCTACAGTGAGCGCTTGAATATCGGCTTCCGATCTTAAGGCGCGTTGCATCGCAATCCCGCCCCCTTCCCGAAAATGGTAAGGCACACCGAGCGCTTCGGGAATCACCAAGATGTCGCTAAACAGTATAGCCGCATCGAGCGGGAAACGACGTAAGGGCTGCAAGGTAACCTCGGTCGCTAATTCTGGGGTGCGGACTAAAGTAACAAAATCGTGCTGCGCCTTTAAGGCTCGGTACTCGGGTAAGTAGCGACCGGCTTGACGCATAATCCAAATTGGCGCACGCCCATGAGGCTCGCGGTGAACCGCGCGAAGGAATCGCTCCCGGGAATTCATAGAGGGAGCATCCCCGACCCTTGGGCTTTGGCAAGCGGGGAGGAAGGGTTCAAATCCACGATCGCGGTTGGATAAACTCACTTAGGGCTGCTTCGGGTGAACCCGCTGGAGCTTGATGACTATACTGCCAGCGAGCACGCGGCGGCAGCGACATGAGAATCGACTCGGTACGTCCACCAGACTGCAGACCAAAGAGCGTGCCCCGGTCCCAAACTAAATTAAACTCCACATACCGACCCCGGCGAATCTCCTGCCACTCGACTTCACGGGGACCGTAAGGAAGGTCCTTTCGTCGCTGCAAAATCTCACAATAGGCGGGTCCATAAGCCGACCCCACGCGCTGCATCAGCGCGAACGCTTCACTAAATCCACCTTGGCTAAAATCATCAAAAAAGATGCCGCCGATACCGCGGGTTTCTTGGCGATGCTTCAGCCAAAAATAACCATCACAGTCTTGCTTAAACTTGGGATAGTGGGAACCAACAGCCTTCTGAGCGGCGCGATGCCACGATTGGGCATCTTCAGCGAAACCGTAATAAGGCGTGAGATCAAAGCCGCCGCCAAACCACCAAATCGGCTCAGGGCCTTCAGTAACAAAGAAACGCACATTCATGTGCGAGGTCGGACAATAAGGATTGAGCGGGTGGAGAACCACTGAGACGCCCAAGGCACGCCAAGGTCGGCCGGCTAACTCGGGTCGATGTTGCGTGGCTGAGGGAGGGAGTTGCGTTCCGCAAACTTCGGAGAAGGCCACGCCGCCTTTTTCAATCACTTTGCCGCCACTCATAACTCGGGTACGTCCGCCACCCCCTTCTGCCCGCTGCCAAACATCGGTACTAAAGGTGGCACCTTGGTCGATAGCCTCAATCTGGCCGCACAACGAGGCTTGCAAGCCTAGCAAGTAGTCACGGACGGCATCAGGAGACATGACAAAGCAGTCTTCCCCTAATCGTGGCTCAAGGTCAATCCGTCACGCACAGCTGACCCTCCCCACCGTTCATTCGCTGTTTAACTCGCCTCGGCGGCAAAAAACCCTTCCGCTCAAGGCATGAGTCCACGCCAACGGCTCGACATTCTCCTGCTCTTGCTTGGCATGGCAGCGCTGGCGCTTCCTTGGCTAGCCTGGGCCCGTCTTCGCTGGCTAGAAGCACGCAACGGCCAACGTCTGCTCGTACGTAGCGTCACCGGCGATCAAGCGGCGCGGATTATTTTACTTAGAGGTGAAATGGAATCCTTACCCGTCGATGAAACCCTAGAATTTCTAGGCAATAGTTACGCTGGTCATTTACCCGCCGTACGCCTCGCACCCTCAACTTACTTTAGTCGTAGGCTTTTTTCGGTGCTACAAGCAGCACGCGTCGCCACCCATGCCCTGCAACATCGCGAAGGGGACCGAGGGGCGACCCGCCTAGCTCGCCTCGATGCCCTAGCCGTGCTTTGGGGCAACGCTTGGCCTTTGCTCTTGTTACTCATGATGCTTTCACCTGGCAGAATGATGAGCCTACGCGTGCTAGCGATCGCTGCCATCACGGTCGCTCTTAGCCAATTACTAGCCCACCTCACGGTGCGTCGAGCGTCTCATCGGGCGTGCGAAGTACTCCACCAAGCTCACCTACTCGATGGCCACCCCGCAGAAGAAATTGCTGATGCATTAACTGCCGACCTTATGGGCCACTTAGCTCAACCTGCCCGTCAATCAATATGGGGTGCCCTAAGAACCCGAGACCGCGCTTGAGGGTTTAGCGGCGGGCTTCCCTCGCTCAAAAATCTTAGTGGCTGCGGGGATACGTGCCTTACCTGCAGGACCTGTCCGACCTAAAGCATGCACATGCAGGTTATGGATTTCTTGGAATAGGCGCTCAGGTACAACCGCCCCCTTCTTATCATGAGACCAGCGCGCGGGGCCTGCCATTTGGTCTAAGAGCCGTCCGGCCCATTCCGCTACGGGCGCAGGATCGGATACTTTCAAAGCGGCAAAACGTTGAGTGAGTTGGTCGAGCGCCTGCGTACGTGGCTTAGCCTTCAGCTTCTCTAAGGCTTTAAGGTCGGCATCGGCTAAGGCTAAGCCAGCGGCAATACCATCAGCTTGAACTGTAAGACGCGTCAGCAATTGATGCGTAATGACAGGACCATAGTTAAGTTTAATAGCTTGGCGGCGTTCAACTTCGCGGCGCACCGTGGCTAAGGCTTCGGTTCGCGGCGCACCGGCCTTAAGCAGACGCTCGATACCCTCTCTTAGTAAACTATCACCAAGAATTTTAGCCACGGAATTACCCATATCGGAACTCGCCTTAGCCGCGCCGCCGCCCAAGGTCGCAAAGTCGGTTGAAGCTGAAAGCTGTTCAGCTTCTTCAAGGCGAAGATTAGGATTAACTAAGCCTGTATCCATGGCCGCAAGGGTGCGGGCAAGTGCCGGCGCATCCTCGGCTTGATCAACGAGCATTTTCCAAAGCGAGATTTCATAGGGATTAAGCGCGAGCGCTTCGCGAGCGATGCGCTCCTTACCTGCGGCAGTCGGTAATGAAAACGCATACCAACTTAAGATCCGGGCACGATGCCAGCGTTCGAGACCGAGATTTATCCCGCCAATCAAAGCCTGACAGGTCACCGCGCGCCCTTCTTGATAAGGTGTGAGCGCAGGAATGCCAGGACCCACTCGGGTGGCATCGATACCGGAAATACTTTGTCCGACCGCAAAACCCCAGGCAGATTTTTTAGCATCCCAGGTATAGTTAACAAAAGCACGGTGCCCAGGTTGGCCACAGCCTCGAGCAGGGATTCCTAAGGTACGTCGGAAAACATCGGCCATAGTTGAGAGCCGGCCGCAAACCCCACCATCTTCCCAAATCCGCGGCAAGGAGTTGGGGTGCCAAGCACTCACTTTATACTTAAATGCCGGGTTGCGGGCATAATCCCAAGAATAGCGGCCGTAGCCGATAATGCCGGCAGGCTGTTGCGGAATTCTTCCCCAATAGCGTTCCCAAATCCAGTCGCGCTCACGCTCGGGCGGGACATCGCGAAACCACACCAACAAAGGCCAAGGCGCCTGAGCCATAGGGAAGATAGGCCAAGACTGTTTCGCACCTTCGGGAGCAGGCTCGTCTAAGCGATCGACTAACCAACGCAGATGATCGACCTCACTTGCCTTTAAACGTTGCGGGTAGGTACCAGACGCATGCGCCACATCCGTCCAAAACGTGCGCGCCTTTGCGTCCTCAGGTTTAAGTCCAGCCGCCGCAAGCGCCGCGGCAGGATTCTCCATGACTTTTAAATACGACGTCTGACTCGTCTTCATCCAAGTCGCAACCGTCACGACCTCAGGAGAAAAAACCGTGGTTGCGATTTCGTTTTCGGTACGAAGCGGGGCAGGACTTGCCACCGCCACACCCAACAAGAGATGGGCATAACGGTCTGCTTGGGCGGGCTTAACGGAGCGACGAAGCTTATCCAAGTTTTCCGCAAAACCTGCGGGCATAGGATGCTGGGCAAAAAGTAATCCAATATGAATTTCAGGTCGGGCTTCTACCCAGGACCAGAATTCAGCGGAAAGCGGTGCCGTAACGCGGGCGGCTTGATTGGCCTGAGCGATAAAGCGATTGACCCCTTCATCGGTAAACTTGGGCAAACCCGCACTTACGGGTGGGCTCTCCGAAGCTGCTAGGGTCAGTGAGGTGACAACGAGCAAGAAAAGGGCACGCATGGAATGGGTAAAGCCCTTGGATTTATACAAATCTCGGCCAGTTCCAAGAGGAACTGTCCATCGAGACCTCCGCTGGTCGGGCTGGTGGGATTTGAACCCACGACCCCTTGCACCCTAAGCAAGTGCGCTAGCCAGACTGCGCTACAGCCCGATAGCGGAGACCGGTCACCATCAGGATTGGGGACGGGAAGTCAAGGGGGTAAGGGCTCAGGCAGTTGCCAAGACCGCCAGAACCGCTCCAATAAGCCCATGCGCGGGGTCAAAAAAGTCCATTTGCCCACCAAGGTCTGCGTGACCTGCCTTCGACCTTTCACCTGGAGAAAGCGCTGGGAGCGCTGCTGGGATGAAGTTCGTCATTGTTCTGAGCGTTGCCGCCGCACCCGATGAGCACGGTGCGACTTTTGCTAGGGGATCAACTCAACCCGGTGCACCCTTGGTTTAGTAAGGTCGATAAAGAGGTAACCTATGTCTTGATGGAAATCCGCAGCGAGACGGATTACGTCCTGCATCACGCACAAAAAGTTTTAGCCATCTTTGCGGGTATGCGACAACTCGCTGAAGATCTTAAAACCGCGGGCCATCGCGTACGCTACTTTCGCATCAACGACGCCGATAACGCGCAGAACTTTGCCGAGAATTTAAAGCGAGTTTTTAAGGAGACCCAAGCTCAGCGCTTTGAACATCAAGAGCCTGATGAATGGCGCGTCGACCAAGACCTTGCCGCGTTCCGTAAAACCTGCGGCCTAGCCACGGCGGTAGTTTCTGCCCAGCACTTCATTGATACGCGCGAAGGCGTTGCTCAGCACTTTGGTCAAACTCGCGTGCGGTGGCTGATGGAGCCCTATTATCGCGTGATGCGTACGCGCACTGGTTTGTTGATGGACAGTAAAGGCGCACCCAGCGGAGGTAAGTGGAACTTTGACCACGACAACCGCCGCCCCTGGAAGGGCGATCCTCCGGTGCCTAAACCTTGGGAGGGTAACGCCGACTTACGTACGCTCTGGAAGGAAATCCAGGCCGCAGGCATTAAAACCTTTGGCGAACCTTCGGCTGAATCTTTTCCCTGGCCGCTCAACCGAACGGAAGCGCTTACCCACCTAAAGGCTTTTGTGAAGCGGGGTCTGCCAGATTTTGGGGCCTACGAAGATGCGATGCACACTAGCAGTGACCGACTCTTCCATTCCCGGCTCTCCCACGCCCTCAACTTGAAGATGCTTCACCCGCTGGAAGTAGCGCAAGCTGCCGCCCAAGCGCATCAGCAAGATCCGGAACGCATTCCTCTGGCCGCGGCAGAAGGGTTTATTCGCCAAATCATCGGTTGGCGCGAATACATCCGCGGGGTGTATTGGGCACGCATGCCCGATTACGCCGAGTCCAATGGCTTAGAGCACAACCTCCCCCTGCCCTCTTGGTTCTGGACGGGTAAAGTCAAAATGAACTGCCTACAGCATGCCGTGGGGCAGTCTTTAAAAACCGCCTACGCGCACCACATTCAACGACTGATGGTGATTGGCTCGTTCTGCCTTACGGCGGGAGTTCATCCTCGTGAAGTCGAGCGCTGGTTTCTCGGGGTTTATATTGATGCGTTTGAGTGGGTCGAACTTCCTAACGTTTTAGGCATGAGCCAACATGCCGACGGAGGATTTTTAGCCTCTAAGCCTTACTGCGGTGCAGCCGCTTACATTTCGAAGATGTCGAACTACTGCCAGGGCTGTGCCTACGATCCTAAAGACCGACTGGGCCCTAAGGCTTGTCCGCATAACGCGCTCTACTGGGATTTTTGGTTACGTCATGCCCCACGCTTTAAAAATAATCCGCGTATCGGTATGGCGGTCCGACAAGCCCTCGGCATGAAACCCGCCGAGCAAGCTGCAATCCGCGCTAAGGCAGCCGAACTACGGGCCTCGATCGAAAACCTCTAGATTGCGCGTGGCTTAACGATTGCGACCCCAGCGACGGGCGCCACCTGGACCTGGACGGCCTTCGCCCCCACTATCCCCACGTCCGCCATGCCAAGCACCTGGGCCTGAACCGGAAGAACGGGCGGGACGGGGTTGAGGCTCACGCTCACGACGACCATGACCTGGGCCGCGGTTATGCGGGCGGGGCGCACTATCCACCGGGGGTGCAGCAAACGCAGCGCGCGTGGCCTCAGCATAATCAAAGCCTTCGGGACGGCCCGGACGGGGAATAGGCTTACCAATCAAACGCTCTAGACGACGTAACTCGGAAAGATCTTCGCCCGTAATAAAGGTAACCGATTTTCCAGTAGCCTGGGCACGACCGGTGCGACCAATACGGTGCACATAATCTTCAAGTTGGTCAGGGAAGTCGAAATTGACCACATGCGTGATGCCATCAACATCGATACCGCGGGAAGCAATATCGGTCGCAACCAACACTCGCATACGCCCCGACTTAAAGGCTTCGAGGGCCCGCTGCCGTTGGCTTTGCGAACGGTTAGCATGAATCGCAACTGCTTCAATTCCTGCCCCCGCAAGTTTACGACAAATACGATCGGCACCATGCTTAGTACGACTAAAGACCAAGACACTATCCCAACCAGGTTGCCAGAGCAAGAAGGTCAAGAGCCCCTGTTTAAGATTATGGGGGCATTCATAAAACATCTGCTCCACGGTCTCAGCAGGATTAGAGCGACGACCGACTTGAATGAGCTTAGGTGTACGCTGAAACTCGGTGGTGAGTTGCTCAATTTCTTTGGAGAGCGTAGCCGAGAACATCAAGGTCTGACGCGTGCGTGGTAGAGCGCGTACGATCCGACGAATCGAGGGTAGGAAACCCATGTCGAGCATCCGGTCGGCTTCATCCATCACTAAGACTTCTAAACTGCGAAAGTCACCGTGACCTTGGGCAGCTAAATCGAGTAACCGTCCGGGAGTAGCAACTAAGAGGTCACACCCCTTACGCAGCGCCGTGATTTGAGGGCGCTCACCCACGCCACCGTAAACGCAAGCCACCGAAAGCGGTAAGTGGCGTGAATAGGCGCGGACGTTTTCCTCAATCTGCACCGCGAGCTCGCGGGTCGGGGCGAGCACGAGGGCGCGAACCGTACCGGGAGCCGCCTTGCCGTTAGCCAGCCGAGTCAGCAAAGGTAAGGTAAAAGCTGCGGTCTTACCCGTACCCGTCTGGGCAATACCAATCACATCTAAGCCCTCAAGAACGGGAGGGATAGCGGCGGCCTGAATAGGCGTAGGCTCGGTGTAACCCTGTTCGGTTACAGCTTTTTGGACTGCCTCATGGAGGCCTAATTCGCTAAATTGCATTAAGGCACCGTGAGGGGCTCACCCCACCTGTGCGAGCGTAATAACCAGCCCTTAACGGCGAGGCAAATCCTCGGTCTCGATGGGCTCAATATGGGCCATGTGGTCTTCGCTTCTACCCCCACGAAGAACGCGCACCACACACCAGATTAAAAGCACGGTCACAGATCCTACCGAAAGGAGCATGAAAATTAGGCCGGCGAGCGTCATAAGATTAAGCGGGGTTACGCGACCAACGACGGCCGGCAAGGTGAATGAGGAAACAGGCAAAGCTAGCAAAGATGCATAAGAAGAGGGCGGTAAGACGAGCAACTGGGCTGGCGGGATGCCCTTCTGCGCCTACGAGGTCGAGGATGGGGCCCGTAGGACGGAACACGGGGTCGGCGAGGCTTAAGTTCCAACCCGCAAGGTTAGTGAGTAAAAACATCACGAGGATGGCGGTTAAGTAGGTCGGGGTAATCCACTTTAAAATCGGCAGGAAAAAACTTGGAATGCGAAGGGCGGCACCCTGATGCGCTTCTTTCCAACCGCGCTCGGTACCAAAGCCAAAATTAAAGACGTAAATTAGCAGGGTTCCTTGCAGGAAAATCCCGATATCGCCGATCCAGAAATCAACCGTGGAAAGGGCTTTAAGGTCGCGGCTAAACCAAACCACCAAGCCACAACCAAAGGCGGTGATGAGGGAAAGCAAAGCAACCGAACGACGACGGTTAAGTCCGAGGCCTTCTTCAAGGAAAGCGATTCCAGGCTGAAGCATGGAAAGCGACGAGGTGATGGCGGCGATGAAGAGTAAGATAAAGAATAACCCGCCAAAGAGATGCCCCATGGGCATGGCAGCAAAAACTTGAGGTAGGACGTTAAAGCCGAGGGCAAACGTCCCACCCGCCACCGCCGAAGCTCCCAAGAAAGCAAAGGCAGCCGGAACCGTAATCATACCCCCAAGACTCACTTCACAAAACTCATTTGCGGCCGAAGACGTTAAACCACTTAGCACCACATCATCCTTAGGCTTCAAGTAACTTGCATAGGTAATGATGACGCCAAACCCAACCGAGAGCGTGAAGAACACCTGAGCTGCTGCTTTTAACCAAACCGCCGGATTGGTCAGGCCGCGCGCGACATCGTTAGGATTCCACATGTAGCCTAAGCCATTCCAAACACTTAACTCAGGCTTACTAGGGTCAGGTGCACCGAGGGTTAAAACCCGAACCAAAAGAATCAGCGCAATGGCGATGAGCAGGGGCATGCCCCATTTACAGACAAATTCGATACCCCCTGAGAGACCGCGATAAATCAGTACGGTATTAAGTACGAAAACGATGAAGAAAAATCCGAGAGCCGAGCCAGCGACAAAGAGGTGACCATCGGCACCCGAGCCGGTGAAGTCGGCAAAGAATGACTGGAATGCAGCCGGGTTGGCTAGATCGAGATTTCCCTGCAGGCTATGCCAGGCATAACCTAGACACCACGACTCAATCACGAGGTAGTAAAAATAAACGCCGACGGGGACGACAAAACCGAGAGCACCGACATACTTACCGTACCTGCCGCCGAGGATGGCGTGAAAAATGCCAGGAGAAGAATTAAAACCCTTGGAACCCCCGAAGCGCCCTAACGTCCACTCCACCCAGCAGATAGGTAAGCCAACCAAGAGCAGTGAAATAAAGTAGGCGATGAGGAAAGCCCCGCCGCCGGTTTCACGATCGGCGACTAACCCTGGGAAACGCAGAAAATTACCTAAGCCGACGGCACTACCAGCCACCGCCAGGATAACACCCATTTTGGAACTCCAGGCATCTTTGGGGGGAGACGACATACCCCTTGCTAGGCTGAATTAAGTTGGGGCGCAACCCCACAACTTTCTAAACTTTTGGCTTTGGGGTATCTTCAACTAGGGCGATACGAACGTCACGCAACTGACGAGCGCTTACCGGACTGGGGCAATCGGCCATCAAGTCACGTCCATTTTGATTCTTCGGGAACGCCAAGACATCGCGAATCGAACTTCTACCCGCCAACATCGCGACCACGCGATCAAACCCGAGCGCAATACCTCCGTGAGGCGGTGCCCCGAAGGAGAAGGCTTTTAACATATAACCAAAACGACTCTCCACTAAGTCTTGGGGGATTTTGAGAATATCTTCGAAGACTCGCTTTTGTACCGCGGGGTTATGAATACGAATCGAACCCCCGCCGAGCTCGACGCCGTTGAGCACGATGTCATAATGCTGCCCACGAACTTTACTCGGATCGGTAACTAACAAAGGCTCGTCTTCGACAACGGGTGCAGTGAAGGGATGGTGAGCCGAAAGATAGCGTTGCTCGTCGGCATCCCAGAGCATCAAGGGGAACTCAATCACCCAAAGGAAGTTGTACTGATCGGCAGAGAGCTGCATCCGACCCCGAGCCTTGAGTAAGGTGGCTGACTCAAGACGGATACGTCCGAGAATCGTAGAAGCCTGTTCCCATGGTGCAGCCGCAAAGAAGATAAGGTCGCCGTCTTCGATGGCGAGACGTCGGCGCAACTCAGCTTTTTCCTCTTCTGAGAAGAACTTCACAATCGGCGACTTCCACTCACCGGCTTCACACTTGATAAAGGCCAAGCCTTTAGCCCCTGCTGCTTTAGCAATCGTCTCAAGATTGGTCAGTTCACCTTGGGTGATATCAGCCAGACCTTTGGCATTGATAGCCCGGACTACGGAACCTGGGGTATTAGCTGCAGCGGCAAAAACCTTAAAGGTCGAAGCCTTAAAGCAAGTCGTGAGATCTTGAATCTCTAGACCAAACCGCGTGTCAGGCTTATCGATGCCATAGCGGTCCATGGCTTCTTGATAGGACATGCGTGGGAAAGGCGTGGGAATATCAACCCCCAGAGTCTCCTTCCAGGTGCGCTTGAGCACGCCCTCAATCAGGCGATACATATCTTCACGATCAATGAACGACATCTCTAAGTCGACTTGCGTAAACTCAGGTTGGCGGTCGGCACGCAGGTCTTCATCGCGATAACAACGTGCCATCTGGTAATAACGCTCAACGCCGGCTACCATCAGCATTTGCTTATACTGCTGGGGAGATTGCGTCAGAGCGTAGAATTCACCGGGGTTGACGCGGCTAGGTACGATAAACTCCCGTGCCCCCTCAGGGGTACTTTTAAAAAGCGTAGGGGTTTCGACCTCGAGAAAATCTTGGCTGTCGAGCTCAGCCCGAATCGAACGCGCAGCTTGCGCACGCAGTTTTAACAAACCTAAATTACGGGGGCGGCGAAGATCGAGGAAGCGATACTCTAGACGCAGGTCTTCATTAACTTTGTCGGCCTTGTCATCCTCCATTGGGAACGGCAGGTCGGCACAACTATTATGAATCACGAGCTTGGTCGCCGCGACTTCCACCTTACCCGTAGCCAACTTAGGATTCACGGTTTCGGCTGTGCGCACTCGCACCACGCCGGTAATTTCAATCACAGATTCTGTCTTTAAACGCTGAGCCACTTCTTGGAGGCCATCGGTGCCAGGATTGAAAACCACCTGGGTAATGCCTTCGCGGTCACGAAGGTCGACGAAGGTCACACCTCCAAGATCGCGCTTAGTATCAACCCAGCCCACGAGGGTGACCGTGGTACCTGCGTCGGCAGGTTTAAGGGCATGGCATTTATGAGTCCGGTTCATAGAGGGAGAAGCTGAAAAAGGGTCTGAAGGGATAGCCTACCCTGGGATAAGGGGAAAGGAGAAATCTCATCTAGGGTCAAGGCGCTTGCTAGGGAGCCTCAAGCCCTAAGGGCTTTCCTCTAAAAACTAGGGGCGCCGTCCTACCAAGGCTCGTCCACAATCTGCTCCGAATCACATTGCGTGCAGAGATGCTTGGTACCCAAGGCACGACCGGCAGTATAAAACCCTCCAGCAATCGGACTGACTAGCCAGTAAAAGAGTTCGGTCAACGTGCTGCCGTCTTTAATCACCTTGGGCTCTTCAAAGCGATGTTGGCAACGCGTGCATGAGTAACGCAAATGGTTAGGTGGCTTAAGGGGCTTAGCCTTGCCAGAAGGCAAGACGGTAGCAGGTGCTGGTGAAGCGGCTGGACGAGGCGCATCAAAGGTGCTCCCGATGCGCTCCCAACTACGCCTACCCTGCCCCCACCAATAATCGTCGCGCCGGATTTCACCTAAGGCAACTAAAGCCGGAACAGCGTGCTCATCATGTACGCCAATAATTTTTCCTCCGCGCGCGATATGAATCCGTACCATGTGCTTAGTGGAAGTCTTACAGAAAAAAGTTAAAAAGGGAAGAGGGATGAGGGAAAAGAGATTAGGGATAAGGGAGGAGAGATTAGGGAGGTGGGAAGTGGGAAGAGATTAGGGATATGGGATAAGGGAGGAGAGATTAGAGATTAGAGAGGTGGGATTAGGGTTTAGGGAGGAGAGAGGGCTAAATGGCTAACTGGCTAGCCAGCTAACCCGCAGTCCAGCTAATCAGCAGGAATGGGACTACCTTTAACCCCCAAAAAGATTCCTCTGTTCCGCGGTGGCGCTATCCTATAAAACACCCTCATGCGCGCCCTACCCCTCCTGCTTGCTGCCTCACTCGTTACTGCCCACGCCGCAGATATAACGGTTAACAGTACCATTCGTTCCGTGACGGTCTACGCCGATCGCGCCGAGGTCACCCGTGAGGCTACCTTCAATCTTGAGGCAGGTGAACATAGCTTAGTTTTCGAATCACTCCCCACCGCCATCGATCTCAACTCCTTACGCGCCGAAGGCACGGGGGCTTTTACGCTGCTTGATATTCGACCCGAAACTTTGCAAACCATCGACGTGGAACCTGGCAAGGTACGTGAGTTACAAGAACGTCTTGTCACGCTTGAGCTCGGAACCGAAGAAAATCGCCGAGCTGAAGCGCGTATCGAAACCCGTCGAGCAGCCTTGGGTAAAATCTTAGATCGCTTAACCACTGCGGGTAAAGATGCCCCCAACCCTGAACTCGATCCGGCTAAGTGGTCAGGCATGCTCGATTATCATACCAGCCAACACGCACAGTTGGATAAAGATAGTCTCGCCCTTAAGACCGCATCGCGTGCTTTACAGAAAGAAATCGACTTAGTTCGACGCGAACTCGCTTCCTTGCAGGGGAGTGGACGTAAGGTAAAGCAAGTAGCGCGAGTTAATGTAGACGCAAAAACTGCCGGCAGCGCGACCCTGCGCCTGACTTATGTCGTCCATGGCCCTTCCTGGAGCCCCGCCTACGATATCCGCGCTTCCGTGAGCGAAAAGACGCTCGACGTCGCCTATTTTGCGAATGTCCGACAAGCCACGGGTGAAGACTGGAAAGGCGTAGCCCTCCGACTTTCAACCGCCCAACCCTCGATTTACGGCCGTGAACCTGAACTCGAAGCCTGGTTCATCGCTAAACAGGAAATTCAGCCAACAGAACCGCTCATGGTTCAATCTAGAAGGATGACCAAAGGCCAAATGTTTAATGCTATGCCTGCTGAGCCTCCAACCGCCGAGATGGCTGCCCCAGTAGCTGATGTAGCGACTGTGCGAGTGGTGACGGGCGGCGTCGCTGCCTTGTTTGAAGTGGAACGCAAGGCTGACATCTTATCTGACAACAAATCCGTACGCGCGCCGCTCGACCGTCGCAGTTTCCCCGCTTACTTTCGCCACACCTGCGTCCCCAAGTATTCTCCTCACGTCTACTTAAAAGCCAAAGCGGTTAACACCACTGACCTCCCCTATTTAGCGGGTCCCTCTGCTATCTTCGTCGATGGCGCCTTTGTCGCGAATGCCGAAATGGAGTTTGTACCAGCAGGACAAGAGTTCTGGACTTACTTAGGCGTGGATGCCTCGGTTAAAGTTGAGCGCCGACTACTCGCCGATCGCACCGAAGTCTCGGGCCTGATTGGTGTCAAAACCCTCAGCACCACCCGCGACCATTTATTTAAGTTAAGTAACGGCAAGACCACGCCCATTGAGCTGGTGATTTGGGACCAACTCCCGATTGTCAACCACGAGGCTATAAAAATTACCCTCGAGGCGCCTGAGCTAAAAGCAAACGACCCCAATTTGAAAATTGATGAGTTAAAGCGCCTTGAATGGCGCCTCGACCTCAAGGCCGGGGAGAAACGCGATGTACCTTTCCGCTTCACGGTAGCCCGACCCGAAGACCTAACGGTGGTAGGTCTGTAAAGTTTTTCTCAAGACCTATTCCCTTGCCTAGCTTCAGCAGGCGAGTTGGTTGAGGTCGTGTCCAGACCTTCAAACCCCACGATTGAAGCCTACCTCAAGCCTCTGCCGCTTCAACAGCAGCAAACATTGAAGGCGATTCTAGATGGTATTAAGGCCGCGTTTCCTGAGCTCGAGCTCCGGCTGGCATGGAACGTGCCCCACTTCTGTCTTGGGAAAGACTATGTCGTGGGTATTTCTGCTGCCCGCAGCCATTTATCTTTTTCACCTTGGAGCAAGACTGTCGTAGCCGCACACCGTTCGCAGTTAAAAGGTCTAAGCTTCACCGATAACCTCATTCGCCTGCCCGTTGATTGGGAACTTAACCATCCGCTCCTATTCTCATTAGTAAAAGCACGACTGGAGGAACTTAAACGCTGATGCAAAACCTACGTTATCTTTGGCTTTTAGCCACGGCGACAAGCTCCCTAGGGGCTTGGGACATCTATGTAGCCCCCCAAGGCAATGACCAAGCATCGGGCTCGATGCAACAACCTCTAGCCACTTTAACGGCAGCACGGGACCGTGTCCGCGCTTCGGGTCGACTCGGCAAGGAGCCCGTTATCATTCATCTCACACCAGGTACTTATTTCCTGAAAGAACCGCTCGTCCTCGAACCTCAAGACAGTGGCTCAGCTGCACACCCAGTAACTTGGCGTTCAACAATTGAAGGCGGCGCCACGCTCTCAGGCGGGATGGATCTTGGAGCCGATTGGCGACGCGAATCGGGCAACTTATGGTCGATTGCGGCACCTAAAGATACCGTGATTGATGGCCTAGAAATTGAGGGTCGTCCGCAAATTGCGGCGCGCTTCCCCAACTGGGATATTAAAGATAAGGCAACGCCCTATCGCGGTGCTGCCGAATCTGACGTGATTCATGCCCGCGCCAAGGGCTGGTCAGATCCTACCGGCGGCTATATCCACGCTCTCCATGCCTCCCTTTGGGGCGGCTATCATTTTAAAATTCTGGGGAAAAATCCCAACGGCAGTCTTCGAACCGAAGGTGGCTGGCAAAATAATCGAGGCGGCCCTCCGCATGCTAAGTTTCAAATCGCCGAAGGGGTGCGCGAAGAACTCGATGCTCCCGGTGAATGGTTCCATGACCGCAAGGCGGGCAGACTGCTCTTTATAAGTGAGACTGAGGCTAAGCCAGGGCGGGCTATAGGTGCTGTGTTACCTAAGGTGGTGGAGATTCGCGGGCAACCCGGTAAACCTGTTAACCATCTTAACCTCGAAGGCCTTAACTTCCGTCATACCACGCGTACCTTTATGGAAAGCCGCGAGCCTTTGTTGCGCTCGGATTGGACCTTCTACCGCGGCGGGGCCCTTCTGATTGAACACGCCAGCCAAGTAACCGTTTCCGACTGCGACTTAAGTGGGCTGGGGGGCAACGGTATCGTGGTCTCGGGTTTTGCCCGAAAGATTACGCTCCGCGGTCTCTTACTCAGCGACCTGGGCGCAACTGCGGTGGCGTTCGTCGGCCGTCCGAGTGCAGTTCGCAATCCACTCTATCATTACAATCAACGGCTTAAACTTGAGCAACTCGATCGCGCCCCAGGACCCAAAGGGGACGACTATCCAGCCGATTGTTTATTAGAAGACAGCCTGATTCAACGCGTGGGCTTAGTTGAAAAACAAGCCGCCGGGGTACAAGTAGCTATGTCGCAGCGCATCACGCTTCGCCATTTAACCATTCACGAAACCTCACGCGCCGGCATTAACTTTGGCGATGGCACCTGGGGTGGTCACATCATCGAAGGCTGTGATGTTTTTGATACCGTACTTGAGACTGGAGACCACGGATCATTTAATTCCTGGGGGCGCGATCGCTACTGGGGCGCAGCCTCGGATGCAGATGTCGCCCGCGAGCCCACCCTACCCTTTCTCGACGCCCAAGAACCGGTCATCATTCGTTATTCCCGCTGGCGTTGCGACCACGGCTGGGATGTCGATCTCGATGACGGTTCTTCAAACTACGAGATTCACCATAATCTCTTTCTACGCGGCGGTCTAAAGTTACGCGAGGGCTGGCGGCGCAAAGCTTGGAATAACATCTTTATCAATTGCGGCCTGCACCCACACGTCTGGCACCAAGGCAGCGGCGATGTCTTCGAAAAAAATATTCTGCTCGATCGGCACGCACCCATTGGCATGCCACGCGACTGGGGAAAAGCGATTAACCGCAATCTCTACGCGCGCGCGGAGGACTTAGCTTATGGCCGTAGCTTAGGCGTGGATGCCAACTCCCTCGCGGCTGATCCTAAGTTTATCGACCCGACTAAGGGAGATTTTCGCGTACAACCCGACTCACCCGCCGTTGCCTTAGGATTCGAAAACTTTCCGATGGATCAATTTGGCGTAAGTAAAGCGCGCTTAAAGGCTCTAGCAGGACAGCCCTTAATCGAACAACCCCGGCTCATGCGTGCACTTAAAGAGAATCTCACGACCTTTTTCTGGCGAGGCATTCCACTCGAAGCCCTCAAGGGAGAAGCCTTCTCGGCCTACGGTGTAGCCCGTGACAGCCGCGGTGTGATTCTTGGGCCGATTCCCGGAGGCCATCCCCTCCAGATAATTGCTCCCCTTGGCCACCTACTCGCAACGCATGTTAATGAAGTGCCAGTAACGACACCCGAAGAATTTCTCACCCAAACCAGAAAAGGTTTAAAATCGCTCACGGTAGTACGTAGCGACGTACAAACACCCACCCTTTTATCAGGTAATGCGGTTGGACTAGTTGCTTCACCCGTAGTCAGCGAGCGCGGCGCTAATCTTGAATCACTCAAACTCCGGCCAGGGCAACATCGCCGACACCAAGTAAAATGGGAGGCAAAACCTGCCCCTGCTAATGGTCCCGCAAGCCAACTGGGTGATGGTCAACTCCAGCCCGACTATGGGCCGGTTTTTGCCAATACCATTAAGGGCATGTATCGGGCTGATTTAGGCGAAGCCAAGGAAGTCGTTACCGTACGCACCTGGAGTTACCAGCAGTCACCCAGTCGCTTACCCCAAACTTTTGCCGTGCTCGGAAGCGACGGCGCGGAACCTGGGTGGGACACGACCAACTACCGCTGGTTAGGCGAAGTTCGTATCGCTGCTGATTCAGTTGATTGGCTAGCAACGGAATTACGCGTACGCGGACGCGTGCGCTGGAT
Organism: uncultured Enterobacteriaceae bacterium; assembly: GCA_964510855.1. Classification (GTDB taxonomy): domain Bacteria; phylum Verrucomicrobiota; class Verrucomicrobiia; order Opitutales; family UBA953; genus UBA8828. The sequence continues at coordinate 26,758 of CAZEDB010000011.1, forward strand.
CCTGCTCATTCCGGAGAGCCCCGTCACCGAAGAAAATACCGTCTTCCAAGAAATCGAAGTTGGTCCGTAACGTCCACTTAGCCCAAGACGCGCCCTGCAATCGTCGAGTAGAGCGGGATACCTAATAGAAGATTCAGCGGGAAAGTTACCCCGAGCGAGAGACCAACATAGAGCGAGGGATTGGCCTCAGGCAGAGCATGTCGCAAGACGGCGGGTACGGCAATGTAAGAGGCACTCGCAGCAAGAACCATCAACAACGTGCCATCACCCACCGACAGACCTAAGCTGTAAGCAAAGAGTAAGGCCAAGGTAGAATGAACCAACGGAGCCACCACGGCGTAACTTATAATCCAAGGCGACTTCCCTTTTAGGCCCGGCAAATTACGCGCCGCTTGCAGGCCCATATCGAGCAGGAAGAAGGCCAGAAGCCCCTTAAAGAGATCACCCGTAAATGGCTGCATAGCCAACTTACCCGCATCGCCAGAAATAATCCCCACCAGCATCGCACCTAAGAGTAAGAGCTGGGCGCCCTCGGTGAAGGATTCACGAAGAATCGAACCCGCACTGGAAGCTGCCGGCACACCCCCTTGCTGGCTTCTTAAACGATTGGCAAAAATGATGGCGATGAGAATGGCGGGCGACTCCATCAAGGCCATGGCTGCGGCCATATGGCCACCATAAGGGACTTGGTGAATATCGAGGTGCTGGGTTGCGGTAATAAAGGTCACCGCACTGACTGAACCATAAGTCGCCGCTAAAGCGGCCGCATCAAACCCGCTCAAAAAACGCCGGAGCAATCCATAGCTAACAAGTGGAACTACAATGGCCAGAATAAGGGCAGCAACTAAGCCAGCCCCGACCTCATAAGTAAGACCAGACTGAGCGAGAGCAAATCCACCCTTCAATCCCAGCGCCATGAGAAGATAGAGGGCAAGGAACCGAGCAACTTGCGGCGGGATTTCGAGATTCGATTTTACTAAACCCGCAAAAAGACCAATTGCGAAAAAGAGTACCGCAGGGTCAAGGAGAGGCATGTCAGCGACAGCATGCACCCTGACCAGCAAAGGGAAGCAAAAAGAGATTTACCGAGGGTTCTTCTTAGCGTCGTTTATCTCCCCTGGGAGCCTGAGTTAAAAAATCGTGCAATCCCTAATCTCTTATCTCACTTCTTCGCACCTGGCGCGAGCACCGTGGGCTCGGGCGGGGCTTCGATATCAGGTACAGAGATGATGCGAGGGACGACGCGATCGGGGTCGACGACTACGAACGAAAGATGTCGACCGTACTTCGCACGAACCCATGTCGCACGCACGAACGGCTGAATATCTTGTCCACGCTCCACTGGATCGAGATCGAGGCGTGCAGGATAAGCCACATCGGGTGCAACCGGCGGCAAGGTCACACGACAGGCGCCCGAGGGTACGGCGACTGGTGCGGTATTACCGAGTCGGACATAAAGTGTACGCGGCTGGAGATTGAACCAGAGCAAAGCGCCACCTGCGCCACGTGCGTCGGGAAGAGCCACCGGTGTGGCCCTGATACCGAGCGAACCCGAGCCAGTAAGTAGGACGAGCAGAAGGTCGTCCTCGCCCGCTGGAATCTGCACCACGGGTGCATCGGTGGGCAGGGGCTGCTTGGGTGTAGGTTTGTCTTTGGTGAGATACAGGGTGCAGGCTTCTTTACCGATGGAAACGCGACGCGTCGAGGTCGACAAGAGCGGCAGATCGAGCTCCGACTCAATACCCGTACCTATCACGAAGAGACGATTCGGCAGATTATCCGGTCCCTCGAGACGAAGCAGACGCACCTCGCGTGCGAGTGCGAAGATGGGCAAAAGAGTAAACAAGAGGGCGCAGCGCATCAGAGTTCCTGAGGTGTCAGCCAGCGGAAGGAGACGACCTTATAGCGCCGTCCGAGGGCAATGTTAGGCAAGTAGGACGTTCCACTCGAGATACCATCGCCGAGCGGTGCCTCATGGGCGGCCACGCGCGAGTCGATGTATTCCGGGGAGCGTGAAAGCACGACCTCGCACCAGGCGCGGGCCGTACTACCGTTTGTGCCGATGGTCGCAGCGCCGTAGGCACGGACCACCACGGTATCGTCGCGCACCGTGATGATAGGGGCGAGCGGACGGAGCAGATCGGCCTGGCGAGGCCAGCCTGGCAGGCCGAAGTTAGAATTACCCTCGGCAGCTTTGGGGTGAAGATAATCACCGCTCGAGTCGGTAAACTCGCCAAGCGCAAGCAAGGGACGGCCATCTGGACCAGGACCCATAAGGTTCGTGCCATTGAAGACCGACCTGTTCGACGTAGTCTTACCAAAGTCAGCCGCGGGCTTGGTCAAATCGGCCTCGATCTTGCGCAAGGCCATACCAAGCGCACCGGACAGCGAGGGATCGGTCAACGTGTTGTCGGCAGCGGCGAGGCGACGATTGACAAATTCAGAGAGCGAAAGAAAGGGCCCACGGAGACGCACCTGTGCGACAATCTCGGCCGCTAAAAGATCAAGTTGCGTGTCAGTTAGGGAAGCAAAGCCAGTAACGGCCTTTGATGCATTGCCCGAAGCCGTCGCGACTTCGCCAGCGACCTGCATGCGCGGGAGCGGCGTACCGGAGGAGGTGACCGTGGTGGTGGTCGACGAGCCCGGCGCGAGCACGGGGACCTCGCGGGCGCGCAAGGCGCCAAGGATGGCGCGCCAGGCGGGCACCGAGACGCTGTTAACGTTAAACTGATCGGTCACGCGCAGTTGCGCGGCAATACGCTGGAAGCCGATAGGAATAGCGGGGGTGGCACTGCCGCCGAAAGGATCACCTGTAACGTCGACCGCGAAGGCCGAGGCTGTGCTGGTCGGCACATAAGAGGTATTAGGAAGCGGTGTCGTGCCCGCAGTGAACTCGCTCCAGGCGGCCTTGATGCTAGTCATCACCGCAGCGTTCCACTTGTGCTCGTTGCCAGCGGTAGGACGGAGCCCGGCACGATCGGCTGGACGAGGTGCGAGCGATGAGACGAACCAATTGTCAAAGAGCAGATGGTTCAGGCAGTAGCTGTCATCGTACTGCATGTGCGCCGCGGGGATCATATCGCGCGGTTGACGCGAGCCATCCTGCCTAATCCACGGACCGACCACATCGTCGGGAGGCAGGATGGGCGAGGCGTCGGCATTACCCACCAGGTTGGTCATGTAAGGTGGTACCGGGTTGGTGAAGCGTAGGTCGCACGACTGTAGTTCGACCAGTGAGATCAGCGGGCGGACGGGTAGCTCGGCGATGACTGCCTTGGAGAGGCCAGTTGCAGCATCGAGACCAGTGACGACATACCCCTGCGTGCCGTCGCTCTGCGGCACCCCCGTATCCATCGACCCAGTGAGCGTGCGGAAATCGAGATCGAACGGGGCATTGAGAAGATTCAGCGAGCCCGAGTAGGTGAAGGCGGGGTTAGACGAACTAAAGTACGCCATGTTGACATTGTTAAAGCCGCTGCTCGAGTAGCGGATCTTGTTTCCTACCGGCAGGTTGGTAGTCGTTGTGATGTTGGAGGACGACCACGCGAAGACCGTCATCTCGTAGGCACTTTTGCGACCGAGCTCGGTATAGTTTGTGAACGGGTTGGCCTGCAGGAAGCCCTTTGACACCGTCTTAACGCCCGTGCGGCTTGAATACTGCGCGATACCGTCGTTGGACAGGCGAGCTCCGAAGCCAAAGGAGGCGAAGAAACGCGGCGAGGTCTGAAGCGAGCTCAACGACTGCACCCAGGGCGCCGGCAAGTTTGCCCCGTAGAGCTGCTCGTAGAGCACATCGTTCAGACCCTCGAAGCTATAACGGACTGGAGCCTCCTCGGTGTTGGCCGGGGTAAAGTCGAAGTAGATGCCGTTGCGGTAGGAGTCGCCCGTACCCGCCGAGAGCGCCTTACGCAGGCGGAAGCTCAGCGTTGCCCCGGCTGGCGCAGTCACGCCGGTGTTGAGTAAGATACCTGAGTTGGTCGCGGCGACATAACCCGGGGCCAGCACCTGCGTTGGCACCGAGGAACCGATATTGTAACTGGAAAGCGAGGCCGCGGGAGCCATCGAGAACACCCGAGTCTGGCCGGGCTCAAAGGTCATCGACCCGGTGCCTACAGTGCAGCTGAGGTTGCCTGTGATCCACTGCCCAAAGTTCCGGCTAAACGTCGACGTCGTGCCAGCACCAGCAGTGTCGGTCACGCCTACCTCGAATGCGATGGGTAGGTAGATCGGGTAGGCCTTGGTCAGGAAGGCCGGCACGGTCAGCTTGACGTTGTAGGGATTCCACAGCGTGACCACGGGCTGCACGAGGATGGCGGGATTATTGCCCACGGTTGCGCCGGCGAAGACGAATTGGTAGCGCGCAATCAGCGGATGCCGGTGCACGCGCTCATAGAGCCCGTAGAAGCGACCCGCGTTGGCGGTGTCCGCCGACTGCGGCGTTGGCGGCATCATCTCGATTGTGCCCGAGAGTCCGGCCGAGTCTCCGTTGGTCACATACTTACGATAATGTAGCGCGAAGTCTGTGAGGTAAGCCCAGCTGCGAATCGGGGGGAAGGACGACAGCTGGAAATAGCCACCAAAGTGCGTACCGCCGTCCGAAGCCATCGTGCCTGCTGGAAAGAGCGGCAGGTACGACTCGGTCCCACCCTCCGAGCCATAGTCGGCCCACCAGTAGAGGAGCGCGTGGCGGCGGCGGTTGCCGAGGTAGCCGCCTGGGAACTGCTTGTCGGGGAGCGGGCGGAGGAAGGCTAGGTCGTGGTCGGGCGACGTCGACGTGGTGCGACGCTCAGTGGCTGGCTTGACGCGGAAAAGTGGGAGCGCGACGGCACGATCAGTGTCGAGGTTGTTCATCAGATCCCACGTCTCGGTGAACAGCGAGAGGTCCTTACGCAGGCCGCCCGTCGCGGTATTGGTCAGCAGTCCGTCGGCGATGAAGGTGACGTCATGGAAGCCTGCGCGCGTCAGCGGGGTCAGCGTTGCCTCGGTCAGCGACTTAGCTAGGCGCGAGGTGTCAGCCGGAATAATGTCCAACGAGCGACGCGAAATCATGGGCGGATTCGTCACCTCTGTCGGCTCGCCGAAACCAATCGCTGCAAGGTCAGGCTTACCAAAGGTCGCCAGGCGCTCGCTCAGCTCGCGCTTATTAGTTGTCGTCGCAATTGTTGGAAAGGACACGCGCACCTTCTGGTTCTCGCCGCCAACCCACCAAGCAAAGGCACCGCTCGGCGGCGTAGCATTAACCACTGCGCCGGTCTCAAGCGAAAGGGTCGGTAGGTGAACCTGCTGGGTCGCGAGCGGTGCCGAGGCCGCACCAAGCAATGAAACCGTCGTGCCAGCATTAATCACCGCGGTGGGCGCAGGCGGACGTGTCGCCGAGGCAGTTGCACCGGTAGCAATGCCATCGTTGGTCGGCGACGAAACTAACCAGCGCACGAAGCGGCCGGTGGTCGGATCGCTCGCTGTATAGGACTTAACTTTCGACGTATAGTCGGGGGCTTGGGGACGGCCCGCATAGCGACTATTCTTACGTCGGTCGTGATCATACCCCTCCCAGCTACGCCAGACACCCATCACTGGGTACTCGAAGGCATCGGCTCCGGGAGTTATCACCGATGACACATCAGGATCTTCGTAAAGCGTAGCCATGGCCGAGACTCGAGTGTCGGGCCCCATTGCCTGTTGCACCGCTGCCTGGGCAAGGCGCACCGAGGCCAGCGCATTAAGACGTGCCATCACACTCGACTGCCGAACGAGCGCTGCAGTGGACTCTACCCGAAGTAATCCCGCCAAAGCTAACGTTACCAACACCAACAAAGCCATTACGGCTAAAGCCAACACCAAGGCGAAACCACGCTTAGTAGAGGCATCAGCTAAAGGCCGGGGTAGCACGTTTCATAGGTCTATACTCAGACCCCAAAATGTCAGCAAATAACCTTATTCCCCGGGATAGGCACAAAGCCTACCTGTAGCCTTAAAAGTGGGCATAAAAGCCCCGCGGCTACGAAGTTCGCGGGACAAAACACTGGCTAAATCTGCAGCACGCCGGGGGTCGCGATGAATTAAATTATTAGTCTCACTTAAATCCTGCGATAAATCATACAGTTCGAGTTCACCGGTCGCAATTGAGTGAATCAATTTCCAATCTCCTTGGCGAATGACACTATAAGGCTGCTGACCATTAAAAAAATTGGGGTAGTGAAAAATCAAGGGGCGCGACAAGAAACGCTTACAGGTCGAATCCGCAGTACTTGCCGCAAACAGCGGCAACCAACTTAGCCCGTCAACCTTTTGATGAATCGCAACCGGCGGTGATTTCTCTAAGCCGGCGGCGTGGAGTAAAGTCGGGAAAATATCTTCGATGATGACGGGTGTGGTGTCGACGCTCCCTGATTTAATACGACGTGGCCAACGAACCAGCGCCGGCACCCGAATACCTCCTTCGTAGGGAGTTATCTTGTGGCCGCGTAAGGGCAAATTGCGCGGCAGCTCTGCGGGCGAACCGTTGTCAGAAACTAAAATAACTAAAGTATTCGCTGCCACGCCTAGACGATCGAGTGCATCCAAAACATCGCCCACCGATTTATCCACCGCTTCCACCATCGAGGCATGAGCCGCTTCGCGAGGGCTTAATCCTAATTTTTGGTAATGCGCAATGAAGCGCGAATCAGCCTCCCATGGGGCATGCACCGCATAATGTGCAAGATGGAGAAAAAAGGGCTGCTGGTTTTTTACGCTGGCTTCAACCGCTTGGACAGCTTCAAGAGTCAGCGCTTCGGTTAAGGGAATACCGCGAGCAGCGTACGCCTCCAAGCCTGGAACATCCCAGTGAGCTTCGCCTCCGCGCCAGCGAGCACTGTAATTTTTTTCACCTAAAAAACTTCCTGGGCCGCCCGCGGCATGACCAGCAACATTAAGCTCAAAGCCTAAGGTGCGTGGGTCAGCCCCTGGAGTACCGATAGCCCCAAAATGGGCTTTGCCTACATGCAGGGTGCGATACCCCGCCGCTTTTAAAATCGCGGGGAGCGGGGTTGCGACCACCGTGCGCGGTGTGCCTGACTGGGGTGCCAGACCGGCGTGTGGCCAATCCGGCAGAGTGAGTTTTGGGTGTGCGTTATCAGGTCCGCGATCGGCATGGAGCGTCCAATTCGTTACCCCGTGGCGGGCGACATTCATGCCCGTAAGCAAACTAATGCGCGACGGACTACAGACCGCGGAAGCGTAGGCTTGAGTGAGCTTCACCCCTTCCGAAGCCAAACGCTGCATAGCCGGCGTGCGGTGACGGCGGTTAAGATCGGTAACTTCGGTGTGAAAGGGAACGGAGGTATCTTGCCAGCCCATATCATCAATGACGATGACAACCAAATTAGGCTGGGGCACTGCCCCCAAGGCGAGAACAGGGGGTAGGATTAGCAACTTTAACCAGCGCATAGTCAGAGTCTGCGGGTCGCTGCCGACCGATGCAACTTTAACGCAAGCAACCTTGCCCCCGCACCTTGTCCGTGTTTGCTTGGGTTTATGTCTCACGGCTCGCCAGTTAGCGCCCTAGCCTCGTTGGTCTTCCCTGCTTTTCCTAATAACGGAGCCTCGCAGCAACTCGCTCTCCAAGCCCAGTTTTTCATCAGTGAACGCTGGAGCATCGCTGATTTACGTCGCGAGCAGGCACGCCAACTCGACCTGCTACTTAATCATGCGGCGCGTACCACGCCCTTTTATCAAAGCCGACTGAGCGCTGCCTTAGCCTTACCCGCCCACGATCTCGCAGGGCGTCTTGCTGCCATCCCCATTGCAACGCGTGCCGACTTACGCGAGGCGGGTGCAGGATTGAATAGTAACCAAGTTCCCCCGGAGCATGGCGGAGTCGTTCAAGCTACGACTACCGGGTCGACCGGCATTCCTTTGCGGTTTGGACGTACCGCAGCGGCGCAAGCAATTTGGAAAGCGAATGCCTTGCGGGAATACTTATGGCAGCGCCGAGACTTCTCGCTACGACTCGGCGCCATTCGCATGCTGACAGGTCTGACAGATGACCAAGTCGCCGAGGGCATCAAACAACCCAGCTGGGGACCCTCAGTAAGTCCCGTCTATAAAACGGGAGATTCCGTCTTCTTCTCGGCTAACCGTACCATGGAAGACCAATTGGCGTGGCTTGAGCGCGAACGCCCAGAGTATCTCACCGGCTACTGCTCAGGCTTACTCATGCTGGCCGAACATGCCTTACGGGTTGGCAAAGCCTTACCTCCCTTACGCGAACTACGCACCATCGGCGAAACCGTGAGCGATGAGGTACGCCAGCGCTTAACTCAACTGTGGGGTTGCCCAGTTACCGATGCCTACACCTGCGAAGAAGCTGGCTACCTTGCCCTGCAATGCCCGAGCGGTACGCATTACCACGAAATGGCGGAATCGGTGATTATTGAAATTTTAGATGATCAAAATCGTCCCTGTACTCCAGGCACCGAAGGTCGGGTGGTCATTACCCATTTATCGAACTTTGCTACCCCTTTCATCCGCTATGATTTAGGAGACTTTGCGGTACGCGGTGGCGCTTGTACTTGTGGTCGAACCTTACCGACGATTACACGAATTTTAGGTCGTAAGCGAAATCAAATGACCTTACCTGATGGTCGAAAAGTTTTTCCGACTTTAGGGATCTGGACAATGTCAGAGACGTTTGCTGATGCGGGCATACGGCGACTACGCTGTATTCAGCACACCACCGAACGCTTAGAATTTGTCTTAAACAGCGAGCGCAAACTCACCCTCGACGAAGAAGCCAAGCTGCGTGAAATTGCTCAATCCAGGTCAGGCAAGGGGTTCACCATCGACATTTCGTACAATCAAGACCCTGAGTTTTGGAAGGCTGGTAAACACGAGGCCTTCTTCAGTTTGATTCCCTAAAGGTAAGACCTTCACCCTGCCCTAGATACTAGGAAACCAAGATTTCTCTAGGTAAGGCTAAGGCTATTGGACCCTAGAAAGGGCTGAAGCCTTGGTGAGTCTTTTTAACCGTGCCTCATTCGTCAAAACCCGTTGCCAAGCCCCTCATCCTCGCTGAGTAATAAGCCTATACCATGAACGTGTTACCCCGCCTTCTTGCCCTAACCACCTTTGTAGGCTGCATTGGTCTGTCAGCTGCCATCGACAGCAAACAACTCCCAGCCATGCCCGACCCAGTTGGACGTGCCGCTACCTTCGCAGGGACTTCCGACGGCGGCCTCTTAGTTGCTGGCGGAACCAACTTCCCCAACCGCATGCCCTGGGATGGCGGCAAGAAAAGTTGGTACACGGACATTTATATTTTAGAAAGACCCGATAGCACCTGGCGCAAAGTCGGCGACTTACCCTCTCCTCTGGCCCACGGAGTTTCGCTCCAGACCCGTCGCGGGCTTATCATTGCAGGCGGTGCCGATGCTGACCGCCACACCAGTGAGGTTGTCTTACTTCGACGCCAAGGTGACGCCATTGTGCGCGAAACATTACCCTCACTCCCTTTACCCTTAGCTTACGGTGCAGGCGCAGTAGTGAACGAGGTAGCCTACGTTGTCGGCGGCATTCAAACACCCGACGCAACTACCGCCGAATCACTCTTACTCGCTTTCGAATTAGCTAAACCTGAAAAAGGCTGGCAGCGCCTCGCAGATTTACCTGGGCCTGGGCGCATGCTACCCGTGGCCGGCGCTCGTAACGGCAAACTCTATATCTTCTCAGGCGCCTCCTTGGCCGCCGACGCCGACGGTAAACCTGTACGCACCTATCTTAAAGATGCTTGGTGCTATGATCCTGCTCCAGATAAAGGTTGGACCCAGCTCGCCGACCTACCCCGCCCTGCTGTGGCAGCTCCGAGTCCCGCTCCTGCCATCGGCGCAAGCCACCTGATTGTTTTAGCTGGCGACGATGGCAGCCAAGTGAATTTCCAACCTCGCTCCAAGCACCCTGGCTTTAACACCAGCAGTCTACGTTATGACATCGTAACCAATACTTGGTTAAAAGCCCAAGACTGGCCCAAAGAGGCGCTGCCTGTCGCCGTTGCCCCAACTGTGGAGTGGCGCGGTGAGTGGGTTATTCCAGGCGGCGAGAGTCGCCCAGGCGTTCGCACCACTCAAGTGGTCAGCCTCAAACCTCGCATGGAGCGCAACCCCATGGGCTTCATCGATTGGACGGTTATCACCCTCTACCTGGGTGGCATGATTGGCATCGGCTACTGGTTTATGAAAAAGGAAGCAGCCTCAACTACTGATGCCTACTTCCGGGGCGGACAGTCTGTACCCGTCTGGGTCGCGGGCTTATCCATCTTTGCGACCATGCTCAGCTCGCTCACCTTCATGGGTATTCCTGCCCGAGCATTCCGCACCGACATGTCGTGGTATGCAGGCCAACTCCCCATCCTTATCATCGTTCCTCTCGTTGCCGCGTGCTACCTGCCGTTCTTCCGCAAACTCGATCTGACCTCAGCCTACGAGTACTTAGAACGTCGCTTCAGCCTTGCGGCTCGCCTCTTCGCTTCGGGATCGTTCGTGCTTCTTCACCTCGGACGAATCGCAATTGTACTTTACCTGCCCGCCTTAGCTCTAGCCTCGGTGACTGATATTAACATCGAGGTATCCATCGCCGTGATTGGCATCTTGTGCGTGATTTATACGCTTATGGGGGGCATTCAGGCGGTCGTCTGGACAGATGCGGTCCAAGCCTTGGTCTTGATGGGGGGCGCCCTGCTGTGCCTCATCATTGCAATTGCACGCACCGACGGCGGGCTCTTCGGCGTCTTTGAAATTGCCGCAGCGGACGATAAACTCCTGGGCTCATTAAGTTTCAGTTCACTCGATATCACAGATGCGACCACGTCGTTCTGGGTTATCTTCGTGGCCTTTGGCTTCAACTCACTCATCTCCTACTCCTCCAGCCAAGATGTGGTGCAACGCTATGTGACAACGAAAGACATTGGCGCAGCCCGACGTTCCTTAAACGTGAATCTCTGGATGTCGCTCGCTGCTTCATTCCTCTTCTTCGCCCTCGGTGCGGCTATCTACGCCTTCTACAAAATGCACCCCGAGCGTCTCGACCCCGCCATGACGGCACCTGATGCTATCCTACCCTTCTTTATTTTACAGGAATTACCAGTCGGGGTCTCAGGACTTATCATCGCCGCTATTTTTGCTGCTTCGCAATCCACGGTGTCTTCCTCGTTAAACAGTTTAGCTACCTCTTATGTTACCGACATTGACGCGCGGGTTCTTCGTCCAGGCCGTACCGACGCTGAGTACTTAAAAGCTGCCCAGTGGGTGGTGTTGGTAACTGGGCTAGTTTCAGTCGGCGTAGCACTCTTCCTAGCATACAGCGGCGTGGATTCTGCTTTCAAAACCTTCAATACCATCATCGGCCTAACCGCAGGCTCACTGGGCGGACTTTTTGCCCTTGGCGTCTTTACGTCCCGCGCCACCTCACGAGGTGCCATGATAGGAGCCGTCTCTGGGTTCCTGGCCGTTCTAGTCCTTGAACTTACTCATGCCCCCGTCACCGGCATCCTCTATGGCTTTGTTGGCTTCATGACCTGTTTCATCGTAGGCTACCTCGCCAGTCTGGTGTTGCCAGGTAAAGGCGATGCCGGGCTTTCACTCTCAGGCTCGAAAGACTAAGCAAATTCTGGAACTTTATCCCCTATAACCTCTCTAACTTTCTATGCCCTCCCTACCCCGCCGCGACTTCATTGCTACCGCCACTTTGGCAACGGCTGCTTTTGCTAGCACCCCTTTACTTGCCCAAGCAAGCCCCACCAAGGCCAAGATCAAGGTCGGCCTTATTGGTTGCGGCGGTCGCGGCAATGGTGCGCTTAACGACTTCCGTGAGGCTGCAAAAATTCTTGGACGTGAAATTGAAGTGACAGCAGTGGGCGACGCATTTGCCCCCTCCGCACAAGCCACCGCCAATCGCTTTGGTGTTAATGCCGCCAAAGCTTTTGGTGGCTTCGATAATTACCGCAAGGTCATCGCCAGTGGCTGCGACTATGTGATTATGGCAGCACCGCCTTCCTTTAGACCGCTCCACTTTGCGGCTGCGGTTGAGGCAGGTAAGCATTGCTTTATCGAAAAACCCGTAGCGGTTGATGTAGTGGGCGCACGTTTGATGTTAGCCACCGGCGAAATTGCTAAGGCCAAAGGTCTAGCGGTGGTAGCTGGCACCCAACGCCGGCACCAAGCCGCCTATCTTCTCAACAAAGCACGTATTGATGCCGGCGCTATCGGGAAAATTCGTGGTGGCACGCTGCACTGGAATGGTACCGTGCCTTGGATCAAACGACGTAACGCAGGCGAGGCAGACGCGGCTTACATGGCACGTAATTGGCTCAACTTCTGGGAACTCTCGGGCGACCACATCGTCGAACAACACGTACACAATCTCGACGTTGCCCTCTGGTTCTTAGGTCGGCCGCCCGTTTCAGCCGTTGGGTATGGCGGTCGTGCTCGCCGCGAAACCGGCAACCAATTCGATTTCTTTAGCGTCGACTTTGACTTTGGTGATGGCGTGCACATTCACAGTCAGTGTCGCCAAATTTCAGGCACGTGGAGTCGCGTCGGCGAACTTTTCGTGGGTGCTGAAGGTGAAGCCTTTGGAGCTGGAAAAGTTTCCGGTAAGCAAGTGAACGTTCCTACGCCTACCTTGGAATCGGATAACCCTTACATCCAAGAGCACGTCGCCCTGCTCAAGAGTTCACTCGCTGGCAAACCTCTCAATGAGGTCAAAGCGGTAACCGAGGCTACTTTAGCGGCTATCATCGGACGTATGTCGGCTTATACGGGCGAGCTCATCCGTTGGTCCGACGTTACCACCAATGATAAATCGCCTTGGTATAATGCCGCAGCCAAGCCCTCAGCCGCCGACTTTGAATCCAGCAACTTAGTCATGCCGGAGGAAAAAGCCGCCATTCCTGGGCGCAGCTAGACCCAAGCGATTCAGGCTGACCTTCTAGGTAAAACTACCTAGGAGAAGGGGGTGCGTGGGTTGTCCCTCCTAGTTGGATTCGTAATCGTGGCGGCCTTTGGCTTCGCCATCTACCTGCTGCTTGAGACGGTGCCCCCTGCCCCAACCCCCGAGGTTAGCCGCCCACCCGTCATCGCGCAGCCTGTAACAACTAAGGAAAAACCCTCTGAGGTTACCTCCTCCCCCAAGGGGACAGCACAACCTGCACCGACGCCCGTCGTCCCCTTACCCGTACCGCCTGCGGTTGATCTACCCGTAAATTCGCAACCCAAGATAGAGCCTCCGCCCGCGCCCGCAGCCGTCGTCGAAAGTATTCAGCCCAAACCTACGCCTTTTTCCTTACCGAAAATTTCTAAGGGTCATGCCTTTGCAGGTCTCCCCCTTGATACAGGTCGCTCCCGCGGGCTAACGCTGCTAGTTAATCGGGCCTACTCTGTGGGTTATGAAGAAGCACGACGTAACCCTGCGTGGTCTGCCTACCGACTCCCTGCCGAGGTTTTGCCGCAACGCTTCCCGCGCCCCACGCGTTTTCGTGTCGACACCCGTACTCGCGCTGCCGTTCGCCACGACGACTATACGGGGAGTGGCTACGACCGAGGTCACCTTACCCCTAACTACGCCATTGCCACGCGCTTTGGCAGCGTCGCCCAGGAAGAAACCTTTTTAATGTCGAATGTTATTCCGCAAGCTGCGGATCTTAATCAAGGACCTTGGCGCGCCCTCGAAGCTACCCTCGCCGATCGTACCGCACCGGCAGCGACGGAAATTTGGGTGGTGGTGGGTCCTGTCTATTCCGGATCTACTAGTCGCCTAAGCTCGGGCTCGGTCATTCCGACGGGATGTTTTATGGTCATTGCCGATGAAACCCCCACCGGACCGCGCTTCCAGGCTTTCCTTGCCCCGCAGTCGGCAAGCCGAAGAGCCGACTTCCGTACTTTTCTCGTAAGCGTGCAGGCGGTTGAACGAGCCTCAGGCCTAAACTTCCACCACGAGCTGCCTGATGATTTAGAAGTAGCCCTAGAAAAAAATCCGACACCTTATTGGCTCGATCTCAACTGATAGAAAACGGACATGGCTAAGACTAAACTTCTCAAAATTTCACGTGGCCCCCTACCCGGCGCCCCCGAACCCTGTGTTACGCTTGAACTTCACTTAACCAATCAAGAAGTCGATCAAGCGCTCAAAGGTAAGCAACGACTGACTAACTCCCTACTGCCTTGGCTTGAGGTTTCACTTAACGCATCGGCGAGCAACCAAGTCCAAGCCGGGGAATTCATTGTGCAACTTGCCCGTGCCTTACTCAATGAACACGGCGGCGTCATCACAACTGCCACCTGCCAACCCGTTGGGGCGAACTTAAACGTTACGCTGGGCTACCATCACCCGAAAGTTTCCGCCCAAGCACTCGCCTGTGCCTTAGGCATCGCTCTCAGCGCTGAAAATCTATCCGCTCAACAACTCGCACAACATGTCGAAGCCTTGTGGAAAGAGGCCCATCCCTTTACGCCTGATCCGATTGCGCACCTGCTGATTACCGAGGCAAAAAAAGCCAGCCTACCCGTTAGACCCTATCACTGGCCAACTCGACAGTGGCTCTTCGGCTGGGGGGCACGCTCTGAAACCTTTTTTGAGGCCGCCCCTCGCTCCGATTCGCATGCAGGAAGAAACCTATCCAGCGATAAACAGCTCAGTAAACTTTTGGCTACTGCCTGTGGATTTAGAGTTTTACCTTCCTATCGGGTAGGAAACATCAACGACCTAGATAAAGCCGCGAGCGTCGTAGGCTTTCCCTGCGTCGTAAAACCCATCCAAGGTAAACAGGGCAAAGGCGTGACCACGAATATCACAAGTCTCGCGGAGTTACGAGAAGCCTGGAAACTCGCTCAGCAATTACGACCGATTGATGTGCTGGTGGAGCGACATGCCGAAGGTGAGGTTTACCGCCTTATGGTTATACGCGGTGAATTTGTCTGCAGCATCATCCGCCCCCGCCCCTCGGTTCAAGCCGATGGTCAGTCGACCCTACTTCAATTAGCGCAAAAACGTAACCAACCACTCATCGCTAAGAGTCGTCCATCGTCTTATAGCAAACCTACACCTTTAGATCAGCTTTTTGTCAATTGCCTGAGACGGCAGGGATTCAAACCTGATTCGATACCCGAAGCAGGTCGTAAGATTTACCTACGCGATGCCCCACTCGTCTCCCATGGTGTTACAGATATCGCCGACGTTACCCAACAAACGCACCCCAACATCAAGGCAGCTGCAATTGATCTGTCGAATATGCTGGGTATCGACTGTTGCGGCATCGACTTAGTAAGCACGGATATTAGCCAAGAAACTTCCTCATACTTTTTAGAAGTTAATGGCACCCCGGGAATACGCTTGATGACGGAGGCTGGTATGCCCGCGCGCGAAGTAGCCCTCAAAATAATCGGTCCCAAGCCCGCAAGGATACCTACTCTGTTGATGATAGCACCGACCGCTAACCAAGAAGGTCTACTTGAGGCTCTGCAGCAAAAGTCAGGGCTGGGCTGGAGCTTAGGCGGAAAAGTCGGCATTGGTGTACGACTCCTAAGCACCGAGCAAAGGTTGGCTCATGATCACATCGAACTGCTGGTACGTAATCCTTCCGCAAAGGCCCTCGTTAGCGTTATTGAGCCTGAGACGTTAGTCACCCACGGCTTACCCCTAGACCATTGGGACCGCATCCTGCTCGCACCTCAAGCCAACCTGCCGAGCGACATCACTCAGTGGCTCCAGCAACAAGGCTACGTCGTGGAATGGTCGGTAGATTTACCGAAATTGACTGCCGCTATCCAGGATTTGAAAACCGACTAAGCTATCGGTTGAGAAATGGAGAGGGAGCTAACCGACTCCCAAGGTGAGACCCGGCTCATAAAGCCTGGTAGGATTTCTAAAGGGTGCTTGCGGAAGTACTAGTATAACTAAAGATGACCGTACTCCTATGTCATTATCCCGAATCCTACTCATCGCAGCTGCCCTCACCACCTCACTTCCCGCGCTCCCCCCGACGCCCGCACTGCTCAACTGGAATAACACCCCCTCAGGGTCTTGGACAGATACTAACGAATGGAACGATGGTAGCAGCAACCTCAACTGGGTTGACGGCAGCGATGCCGTCCTAACAGGCACAGGCTTTGCGGTAGCACTCCCCACGAGTATCACAGCACGTAATGTGCTCATTAATGGTACCACCCTAGCAACCTATGAGTTTAGCGGTGCTTCTACCCTAGGGTTTACGGGTTACTTTATGGTCGATACTGGCCGTGCTACTATTGGTGCCGATTTAGCCGTCACGGGAGGCGACAACCTCTACGTTGGCAGCAGCCTTTCAGATGCAACGCTACAAATTCTCGGTTCAGCCACGGCAGGTTCAGGCGCCATCGGCGTTTACGCTGCTTCGGCTGATAATCAGCTCATCGTAGGGTCCGCCTCACCTGGCGCATCGCTCGTGCTTACGGGCGACTTAGATGTCGGCTACGAAGGCGCAGGTAACACACTGGATATCCGCGCCGGCTCAACCGTCAGCCTTGGCTCGCTTAAAGTTGGTGGCTTTGCCACCTCGACCAATAATACGGTCACGATTTCAGGACAGCTCACCGCCACTTCTAATGCCACCTTAGGCTACGGCGGTAACGACAACACTCTGACAATTGACGGCGCCAATGCCCTACTTCGTACCTCAGGCGTGCTTTATATCGGTTTCGAAGGTGCAAACAACGACGCTACTGTCTCCGGTGGAGCTTGGCTAGATGCTGCTGGCGGTGATGCCGTCATCGGTGACCAAGCCTCATCCGACACCAATACCCTAACCATCACTGGGAACGGTTCGAAATTAACTAATACGGCCACGCTCTATGTCGGTAAAACTGGCTCGGGTAATTCCCTCGACGTTGTGTCGGGCGGATCGCTGCAAACCAACGGCCTCCGTATCAGCGCTAACGATGGCTCAGCCACGAATAGCCTCACTATTTCAGGCACCGGCAGCGAGCTTATCAATACCGGCTCGCTCCGCGTGGGCTCGCTGGGTGATAGCGCCACACTCACAGTTGAAAATGGTGCAACCGCAACCATCAGCGCCAACCTCTTCTTAGGTCATGGTAGCGGATCAACGGGCAACCGTCTCTCTGTAACCGGGGCAGGTTCTTCACTAACCGCAGGTAGTGTAACTATCGGACGCACCGGCTCGACTGACAACGAACTCACCTTAGCAGACGACGCCCAACTTATCTCAACGGGTGCCATTACCCTCGGAGGCACGGATGCTCGCCTAGTAATTTCAGGAGAAGGCACTACCCTCAGCGCCCCCCTTATCACAGGCGCAGTTGTGACCAGCAACACTGGGCACGTCATTGAATTCGCGCACGAGGGATTATTTACTTTTGCGGGTGATGTTTCAGGTGACATCGCCATTCTCCACTCAGGTTCAGGCACCACAACGCTCAATGGCGCACTCAGCTTTACCGGAGGCACGCAAGTAACCGCAGGTAATCTACGCATCGATGGCACCATTGTGGGTGAAACCCAAGTAGCTGTAGGCGGTCGCCTCGGCGGAAATGGCGATTTCTCGGGCGATATCGACGTTCTCGGGACACTCGCACCCGGCAACTCCCCCGGCATCACCACCCAATTAATCGGCGACACCTTCTTACTCTCAGGCTCCTTCTTTGAAGCAGAACTCGGCGGCCTTCAAGCAGGCGAAGGCGACGGATTCCATGACCGTCACGTTATTGCAGACGGCTCGCTGATTATTTCTCCTGACGCTACCCTGGAAATTCGTCAATGGGGTACCTTCACCCCTGCCCGTGGCAACGTCTTCACTATTATTCAAGCATCGGAGGGTATCTCTGGAACCTTCAGCGACATGATTAACGCCGACTACTCGACTCTCTTGGTCTACGACAACCGCGCAGGATTACCCACCAAAGGCAACCTCTACGGAACAGGTCTTACTGGAACGCAAGGACTAGAAGCTTACGCAACCAACGCCACCGAGGCGGCGTTTGGCAGTTCGCTCAGTGCAGTGGCCCTAACCCGTACCGACTCCTCTACCACCGACAATCCCGCTGCATTCGTTGACAGCTCAACGCCTGCGGGCCGCGCAGCCCTTGCTGTCATTCTCGGTGCACCCCTGGCATCGTTCTCACCCGCATCATACTTCGGCGTCGCCGAATATACGCGCACGGCAAGCCGTGCCAGCGTCGATGGTGCCCTACGCCGCGGTCCCACCCTTAAAGAGGGTACATGGTCCTTCTCCTACGGCCATGCCCGCGCCGATAGCCGCGACAGCCGACTCGAACAAACACTTCGCTCCGATAGCGCCGCACTGACTGCGACCAATGACCTAGGCGGCGGGCTGCAAGCGGGTGGCTATATTGGTGGCAACTCCGGACGTTCTTCAGCGGGCACCTCCACTCTAGATTTTGAGGGCGCAGAATTCGGCTTATTTGTCCGAAGCGCGGCTAAAATTGGCTCCCAAGATTTCACCCTCGAGGCGGCAATTTTTGGAGGATCCTATGCGTTTGATGCCCAACGCGAGACTACGGCAGTAGGTACTTCGGGCGGAAACTTACGCCTCACCAATCAAGTGGCAGGCGCGCGGGACGTCGGTGCCTCGTCAACCGGAGCCAAATTCCTCGTCTCTACCAACCTAACGCAAGTAGGTGCCGTTACCTTGTCGCCCTATGCAGGTTTAGTAACGATGCGCACAAAATCAGATGCCTTCACTGAATCCGGTAGCGAACTCACGGTTGCTGAAGGCAGTTCCGACTCTACCCGCAGCTTACTTGGGCTCTCCGCCGGGGCAACCTGGGGTAAGGTGAGTTTGACTGCGAGCTTCGGAGTCGAACATGAACACGGTGACTCAGTCGACAGTCTCTCCGGATCACTCGGTGACGCCACCGTTGCCGTCACCACACCCGAGGCGGATAAAACCGTCACGGTAACAGGCATCACCGCCAATTGGGCACTGAGTACGGCAACCCAATTGAGTCTCGGCACCGAAGTACGCTCGAGCGATACGACCGAAGGCGATCGCCGCGTGTTCGTTTCACTCGGTCATAGCTTCTAAGCGACAGGCCAAGAACAAAAGTCCCCGCCCTTAAAAGCGGGGTCTTTTTATGTCGGGTAATGACTCGACCGTGTAAGGGTGATTAGGTTAGAAAAAGAGCTACCCCATGCCTGTCTCCGACCCCCTAGTGCTGGAAAAACTTCGTGCTCTTGTAGGCGCGTCTAACGTCTTAACTCAACCCGAAGACACCCTGCCCTATGGTTTTGATGGTACCGCAGCCTTAAAGGGAGTTGCTGGCGTGGTGGTGCTTCCGGCTTCAACCAAAGAAGTCGCCGCTATCGTACGCCTTGCCCATTCTGAAGGCATCCCCGTGGTGACACGTGGCTCGGGCACAGGCTTAAGCGGCGGGAGTGTACCCTCAGAAGGCTGCCTAGTGCTTTGCTTAGTTCGGATGGACAAGATTCTTGCGGTAGATCCGGCTAATTTAACCCTGCGGGCGCAGGCGGGTGCCATCACCGCCGCAGTCGATGCCGCAGCCCAAGCGCATGGGCTCTTCTACCCGCCCGATCCCGGCTCAATGAAGATCAGTACGATTGGGGGTAATGTGGCAGAGAATAGTGGCGGGTTACGCGGGCTAAAATACGGCGTCACGCGCGACTATGTCATGGGCCTAGAAGTCGTCATGCCTGATGGCTCGATTGCCCATTTAGGAAACGCCTGTGTTAAAGATGTCGCCGGTTATTCTCTGAAGGATTTATTTATTGGTTCTGAGGGCACACTCGGGATTATCACCGAAGTCCTTTTAAAAATTGTTCCTAAGCCTGCGGCGCGTCGGACCATGCTGGCCCTCTACGACCGCATGGAAGATGCGGCTAATACGGTCTCGGCTATTATTGCTGCGCGGATCATTCCCTGCACGCTCGAGTTTCTCGACCATACTACCATCAATTGCGTTGAGGACTACGCTAAGATTGGGCTACCGCGCGATTGTGCCGCCCTACTCCTGATGGAGACCGATGGTCACCCAGCAGCTGTAGCCGACGAAGCAGACCGCATGCGCGACTTAGCCCAACAGCATCACGCCCGTGAAGTGCGCGTAGCCGCAGATGATGCTGAAGCCGCCCGACTCGCCACCGCTCGACGCAGTGCCTTTGCCGCTTTGGCACGGGTTCGACCAACCACGATTCTTGAAGATGTCACCGTACCGCGCGACAAACTAGCCGAAATGGTGGAGTTCATCGCTGCCACCGCAGCTCAGCGCGGATTACGCGTAGGCACTTTTGGTCACATGGGAGATGGTAACTTACACCCAACCTTCTTGACCGACGAACGCGATGCTGCCGAGATGGCGAAGGTTCACGAAGCCCTCGAAGCGATTGTCGACCGCACCCTCGCACTTGGCGGTACGATTACAGGGGAACACGGTGTGGGCCTAGCCAAAAAAGCTTGGCTACGAAAGCAAGTGGGCGATGCGAGCCACGACCTGATGCGCACGCTCAAACGCGCGCTTGATCCGAAAAATTTACTCAATCCTGGAAAGATTTTTGACTAAGCCGATGCGCCCAACGCTCAAGCTGCTCGACTACTCTATCCTGCAACAGTGCATGCACTGCGGGATGTGCCTGCCCAATTGCCCGACCTATGATGCCACCAAGCGCGAGCGCCACAGCCCGCGGGGTCGCATTGCCCTTATGCGTGCGGTGGCCGACGAAGAACTGAAAATGGGGCCAGCCTTCGCTGAAGAAATGAGCTACTGCCTGGGCTGTCTCGCCTGCCAAACCGCCTGCCCTGCTGGGGTCGACTATGCAGGGCTACTGGAAACGGCTCGAGCTGAGGTTCAGCAGACGCAACCTTCGCGTCGCCTCTCGGTTCGCTTCTGGCGCGCCATTACCCTGCGTGGCCTTTTCCTTAACCCCCGACTGCTAAGATTCGTGGGTCGACTGCTCGGACTTTTTCAACGGGCTGGACTTCAAACTGCCACGCGCCGTCTGCAACTCACGCGTCTTCTGCCTGGAGATTTGCGACGACTCGAACCGCAATGCCCAGTTATTGCTCACCGCTTCTCGCCGGCCCTGATTCAACCGGTGGAACGCCCCGCGATTCGACGCTATCGCGTGGCTCTACTTACGGGCTGCGTACAAGACCTAGTTTTCTCAGCCATCAATCGCGACACCGCGGATGTTTTACTGGCCAATGAGTGCGAGGTGCATACGCCTCCAGTACAACCCTGCTGTGGCTCGCTCCACGCCCACAACGGTGAATTTAATTCGGCCCAGCTTTTAGCTCGCCGGATGATTGACCTCTTCCCACCCGAACAATTCGACGCCATCATTAGTAATGCAGGTGGCTGTGGGAGTCACTTACGCCACTACACTAAGTTACTCGCAGGTGATCCTAGTTATCTCGAGCGAGCGCGCCTCTGGGATAGCAAAGTGCGCGATATCCATGAGTGGTTAGCAGAGATTGACTGCCGACCTCCGCGCAAGGGCATAGGAAGTATGAAAGTCACCTACCATGACTCCTGTCACTTAGCGCACGGACAAAAAGTCGTACGCCAACCCCGTGACCTACTCCGACTCATCCCAGGCATTGAATTGGTAGAACTCCCCGAGGCTAACTGGTGCTGCGGTAGCGCCGGGATTTATTCGATAACCCAGCCTGCTCAGTCGGAAGATCTCTTAAAACGTAAAGTAGGCCACATCCGCGCCACGGGTGCCACCGTCCTCGCGACTTCTAACCCAGGCTGCCATTTGCAGATTGAGCGAGGGCTTCGAGAAGCCGGTATTTCAGTTGTCCTTATGCAACCCGTGACCTTGCTCGCCCGAGCCTACCGGGCTGAGCTAAAAAACTGAGCCGTTGTTTAACGGCGTGTCTTGCAGGCGTAGAGTAATACCCCAAGAGCAAGAAGTTGCGCGCCTAAGAAAGCAGGAACGTCTGTTAACCGAGTACCAGCGAACGATTCGGTAAATGCACGGGCCAAGGTAACGGCTGGGTTGGCAAAGAAAGTGGAGGAAGTCACCCAATAGCCCGCAAACACGGTCAAGGAAACCAAGATCGCTGAGCGAAGCGGCGACGTGCCCTGACAAGCTCGTACCACGCTCAGCAAAATAAGGGTGGCGACGAACTCGCTCAACCAAAGCCCCAGCGAGGAGCGAGGTTTAGTACCCGACTGCACGAGGGTTTGCTCAAACATGGCATGCACCAAGAGGACGCCTGCGATGCCCCCGCTAAACTGGGCGACAAGATAGCCCCATACATGAGAACGAGGTAATAACCCCTTAGCCCCCTGCATCAGCGTGACTAGGGGATTAAAGTGAGCACCAGAAAGCGGGGCTATTAAGGTGATAAGAACGACGAGCGCAGCCGCAGTCGCGGCGCTGTTAGCAAGGAGCGTAATCGCGTCGTTACCCGCTGCCAGATTGGCTCCCATAATCCCAGAACCCACAATCGCAGCGAGCAAGAGTGCGGTGCCGAAAAATTCACCTAAGAGGGCGCGACTTAGACTGCTCATGTCTTGGCGTCTCTTAAACCCGCGGCGTAGGCCTCGAAGACGCGGCGGATTTCGTCGCGCACACGACGGAACTCAGCGCGTATCGCTTCGGGTGTGCCGGTGGCGTGGGCTGGATCATCGAAACCCCAGTGATGGCGACGAACTTGACCAGGGAAGGTCGGGCAGACTTGGTCGGCATTGCCGCAAACGGTGATGACGGTGTCGACGGGTGTAGTGAGAAAATCTGCAAGGTGCTTGGAGCGATGAGCAGAGGCATCGATACCGATTTCGGTTAGTACAGCCAGCGCCTCGGGGTGGACATAACCCGCTGGCTTCGAGCCCGCGCTCGCCACCTCAATCAAATCGCCCGCCGCCCTACGCAGAATAGCCTCAGCGAGGTGGCTCCGGCAGGAATTGCCGGTACAGAGGATGAGCACAAGGGGCTTGGGCATTGGACTTAAAAAAGGGTGCAAGATAACTAGGCACGAGAGCAAGTTTCGGACTGTGACAATTTCGCGCGGGCTTGGATTTTCTAA
>CAZEDB010000012.1:0-46221 GCA_964510855.1 uncultured Enterobacteriaceae bacterium
TCTCTTATCCCTAATCCCTTCCCCCTATACCCCCTCACCTCGGTTCCACCATCACACAAGGCATCCCCGCCGCTTCCGCTGCCTCTCGGCCCCGTGGGCTATCTTCAATCACCACACAATCGCTAGGCTTTAGGCCAATACGTCGGGCGGCTTCGAGAAAGAGATCTGGGTGGGGTTTAGACCGCACAACATCCTCACAGGTAACTACGGCCTCAAAGTGCGGCTCGAGTTGGAGTTTGCGCAGGGTAATGCCTACGTGATGTCGAGTGCCCCCCGAAGCCACCGCCGTTTTCGCACCGCCGGCACGAACATGGTGCAGGAGATTAATGACTTCGGGACGACCTTCTAAATGGATTTCGAGATGCTCACCGAGCCAAGTGTCGGTATCACGTCGAATGGTATCGGCATTAAGGATGAGTCCGTGTTGGGCGCGCAAGCGGCTACAGGTATCTTCGGTCGACATCCCACCCATCGAGCAAAAGTAAGCCCAATCAAATTCAAAGGGAGTAGCGACTTGTAGGTTGATGGCATGCGACCACGAACGGTGGTGCAGTTTCATGGTGGCTGCCAACGTGCCATCGCAATCAAAGAGCCAACCTGGGCGTGCTAAGAGCCCTGGGTCTACTGAGCGGATAAGTTCAAAGCTCATGCAAAGTTATCTTCAACCGGAGGGCGTAAAACATATTCATGTACCGCTGCCTCAGCGGGAAGGTTGAGGATTCCGACGAGCGCTTCGGCTACCGTCGCAGGTTTTAAGTAATCGGGCCGGGCCACGGCACGAAACGGGCTATCGATTCCCCCGGGGTAAACCGCGGTGACATGGATGCCCAAGGGTTTGCCTTCGCGGCGCATGACTTGAGTGAGGGCAGCGAATGCCCCCTTCGAGGCGGTGTAACCTCCGAGCGTCGGGCTGGCATAGTGGACTGCTGAAGATAGAATATTCATTACCCGTCCGCGCCCACGTGCTGTCATTCCCGCCCAGATGGGTTGAGTCAGGGCGAGTTGCGCGGTGCAGTTTAAATCCAGCATCGCGGCGAAAGATTTTAGATTAATTTCAGCGGTGGAGGCTTTGCCTAAATTGGCTCCGGCATTGTTAATTAATATCTCAATGCCTCCGAGGGTAGCCTCAGCCTTGCGTGCAAAGTCAGCAGCGGCGGTATGATCACAAAGATCAAAGGCTTGGCTGAAAACGCGGTCTGAGGGCAGAGCGAGTTCGGAAAGTAGTTTTTTCAAACGTTCAGATGAACGACCGCAGAGGGCGAGTCGGCAACCTTCTTGGGCGAGGCGTTGGGCTAAAGCGTAGCCTAGGCCTGAGGTTGCGCCTGAGATAAGAACTGTCTGGTCGGTGAGTCGGCCCATAATCAACGGAATCGACCTGGAGGTTGGAAACCACCGCCACCTAAGCCGCCCATGCCGCCCATACGGCGCATCATCTCTTTACCTTTACCGCTTCGCATCATGCGCATCATGTCGCGCATCTGACCGAACTGTTTAATCATGGCGTTAATATCCGCCACCTGGGTGCCTGAGCCACGGGCGATACGGTCGCGACGTGAGGCATTGAGTAACTCGGGTTTGCGGCGCTCCTTCGGCGTCATGGAAGTGAGAATAGCTTCGGTACGTCGTAACATACCTTCTTCTTTAGCACCGACTTGGACAGCTCCCATGCCCGGTAGCATCTTGAGCATATCACCTAAGGGGCCCATCTGACGCATCTGACGCATTTGCGCGAGAAAGTCTTCGAGGTCGAAATCGCCTTTGCGCATTTTTTCTGCGAGCCGCTCGGCTTCGCGCTGATCGACTTTAGCTTGGGCTTTTTCGACTAAGGTAACCACATCGCCCATGCCTAAGATTCTGCCTGCGAGGCGTTCCGGACGGCACAGTTCAAAATCACCCGGCTTTTCACCGGTACCTAAATATCGAATCGGTACACCCGTGACCTCGCGCATAGAAAGCGCAGCGCCGCCACGTGCATCTCCATCCAGTTTAGTTAAAATCAAACCGGTCAGCGGGGTGGCAGCATGAAACTTGGCCGCCACATCAACCGCTTGCTGACCGAGGGCGGCATCAGCGACTAAGAAGACTTCATGCGGTTGAACCGCCTCACGAATACGCATCACCTCGGCCATTAAGTCGGCATCAGCTTGAAGACGTCCGGCAGTATCTACCAAAATAACATCGGCTCCGGCTTTAAGCGCCGCTGCCACCCCGGCTTGCGCGAGGCTAGCGGCATCACGCGAGGTGCGGTCCGACCAAAATCCGAGGCTGGATTGGCCAGCCAAGGTTTCGAGTTGGTCGATGGCGGCGGGGCGATGAATGTCGGCACCAATCAGCCAAGGTGTCTTGCAGCCACTCGTCTCACGTAAGTGGAGGGCAAGTTTAGCGGCAGTCGTAGTTTTTCCTGCGCCATGCAGACCTACGAGTAAAATCCGTAGAGGGCGTGGGGTGGCGAGTTCGCGAGCGTCGCCGCCCAAGAGACGGGTGAGTTCATCTTGAATGACCTTAATCGCCATTTGCGCCGGCGTGACCGACGCCGTCACCTCTTGCCCTAAGCAGGCAACTTTGACGCGCTCCGTGAATTCTTTGGCGACACGAAAGTGTACATCAGCCCCCATCAGGGCTTGGCGAACTTCAACCAGTGCAGGTTCAAGATTGGCTTCGGTAATTTTGGAGAGACCGCGGAGATCTCTTAAGACCTTACCAAGACGCTCGCTGAGAGAGGCAAACATGCGTAGGATTTCAAGGGTTCAGAGGCAGCTCCGCCAGCCTCAACCGAGGCGTTCTTCAGCCACGGGGTTTCGTAGGACGCCAATACCCTCAATTTCAATCTCCATGGTATCACCAGGTCGTAACCACCGCGGTGGGTTTTGGGCCATACCCACACCCGCAGGGCTGCCGGTTAACACCAGTGAACCTGCGGGCAGGGTCGAGCTTCCAGACAGGAACGAGAGGATGTCGCCGATCTTAAATTGCATTTCGGAGGTGTTGGCTGACTGAAGCGTCGCGCCGTTAAGCCGGAACTGAATCGCGAGCGATTGAGGATGGGGCAGAGCATCTGCGGTTACGATGCAGGGGCCAATCGGACAAAACGTATCGAACGATTTTCCCCGGCTCCATTGCGTTCCGCCCCACTCCTTTTGCCAATCGCGGGCCGAGACATCATTCGCACAGGTATAACCTAAAATTTTACTCATGGCTTCGGCGGGCGTAGCGTTACGAATATCTGCTCCAATCACCACTGCGAGTTCGGCCTCGAAGTCGACTTTATCACTCCGGAGGTAGCGCGGGAGAAAAACCGTAGCTTCTGGCCCTACGACACTCGCAGGGCTTTTATGAAAAATAGTCGGCCACTGGGTTTGGTCCTTACCGAATTCCTTGGCGTGGGCGGCGTAATTAACCCCGCAGCAAAAAATGGCACGGGGCTCCCAGGGGGCTATCACTTTACCTCCAGAAAAGATTCTCCCCGTGGGCTCAAAGCGTAGACCAGCCTGACGGACCTCTTCCCAGCCTTGCTCGACCTTGCGGGCGTGAATGGCAGGTACACCGGATTGAGGCTGAATACGGAACACATGCATAAAGTTGCTGTTTACTAAGGTCGATGGCTTTACCCCGCAAGTCCAACGGCATACCGCCGTCGCGTCGGCGTTTTCTTGGAAACGCGCTTACCCTAGGTTTGGGCTTAGCCATTATCCCCCGTCACGTTCTCGGTCGTGGATTTATTCCTCCGAGTGAAACCTTAAATCACGTGCTGATTGGGTGCGGTGAGATTTCTAAGCATCATCTCATGATGAGTCAGGGGGCAGGCCATCGCTGGTTGGCCGTCTGTGATGTGGATGGTCTGCGGGTTGAGCAGTGTGCCCAGCAACTCGCTCAATCCCAGGGGCATCGACCCGTACAAGCGAAAGACTTTCGTGAAGTCGTGGCTTTGAAAGACGCGGATGTGGTCCATGTTGCCACACCCCCGCATTGGCATGGAGTGATGGCGGCAGCAGCTGCTCGCGCCGGTAAGGCCGTCTGGTGTGAGAAGCCGCTGACTCGCACCATTGGTGAGGGATTAGCTTTAACCGAAATTGTGGAGCAGGCACGGGTACCTTTTAGGGTTAATACCTGGTTTCGTCTGAATGCTAATGATTACTATGGGGTAGGTCCGGCTCGTGAGATTAAGCGCTTAGTTGCGAGTGGCGTTTTGGGTTGGCCACTTACCTTCCGGGTCGCGTCCGCTGCCAGCAGCGATACCGGGAGTATCCGTGAAATTCATTGGAAAGCCGGGCAATGGACGGGTCGTACGGATCTAACTCCGCAGCCCATACCTTCACATTTAGATTGGGATCTCTACTGTGGTCCTTCACCCCTCATTCCTTACCATCCGCATCGCTGTCACGGTACCTTCAGGGGGTATTGGAATTTCGATCAAGGAGGTTTAGGCGATATGGGTCAGCATTTCTTAGACCCCGTGCAGTATTTCTTAGGCAAAGATAATGAATACCCTATTTCTGCCGAAGCCGAGGCGCCTGTGCAAGATGCCCAAGCGTGTGGGGCCTGGAAAACTGTGACGCTTAACTATGCGGATGGCTGCCGGATTATTTTAGAATCCGAGCTCTGTCCGGGCCATGGTACGCGCCCGGTTATCGAGGGTCCTAACGGTCGGGTTTGGCCAGGCCTCCGTACCGACCCGCCTGAATTAGCCCAGCGGGCGCGTGAGTTCCCTTTACCGGAGCGACAAGAGGATGACTTCAATCTCGCGGTGCGCGAAAAGCGGCCCTTCGGCATCGGGAT
Organism: uncultured Enterobacteriaceae bacterium; assembly: GCA_964510855.1. GTDB lineage: Bacteria > Verrucomicrobiota > Verrucomicrobiia > Opitutales > UBA953 > UBA8828. The sequence goes on from CAZEDB010000012.1 coordinate 4,777, forward strand.
TCGTGAGGCTCATCAAAGTTGCACCCTGGTTAATATGGCCGCGTTGGCGGTTCGTCTTGGACGTAAGGTTACGCTCGCCGCTGGTGCGGTTGGTATCGTCGATGATCCTCAAGCGCAACGATTGCATACGCCTTCTTTACGAGGGCCTTGGAGGTTATGACGCCACGGGGTGAATTTAATCTACTCGCAGCCCTTAGTGTGGCGCTGGCTTTGACGGCTGCGGTAGGTTGTCGCGATTTACCCACTTGGGCCTTAGAGTCGGCGCCTGTATTTATCGTTGCGGCTCTCGCGCCCTTTCTTCCTGCCCCGTCGCGGTTTTTGGGACGGCTCCTCGCCTTACATGGACTGGTTTTAATTGTAGGCGCGCATTGGACCTATGCCCATGTCCCGCTCGGTAACTGGCTGCGAGATGTCCTGGATTTACAAAGAAATCCCTACGATCGATTGGGCCATCTCTTTCAAGGTTTTGTACCTGCCTTGCTGGTGCGTGAATCTCTTTTGCGTTCGGGTTGGGTGAACGCTCAGGTGCCCGCGGCCCTTTTAGCCATTAGTGTAGCCCTTGCTTTTAGTGCCTTCTACGAATTGCTGGAGTGGGCTGTTGCAGTTGCGATTGGTCAAGCAGCGGATGCATTTTTGGGTACGCAAGGTGACCCTTGGGATACTCAATCCGACATGGCCTGTGCACTGTTTGCAGCGGTAATAGCGATGGTGTGCTTTACTCGCTTCCATAATCGTTCAATGGCTAAGCTCACCTCCTCTTAACTATGCGCACGAGTTTTTCTCTTACCTATCTAGGGGTCGTGTTTGCGGTCCAAGCGCTCGCTCATCCGCTCCTTGATGCGCTGGAAGCCGCGCCTGCTCCCCGCTTAGCTGAGCGCCAAGCCGTCCATCAGATGACGCTTGCTCAAGGTCAGCCTGCGCAAGACCAAGCGGTGACGACTAAGTGGTTTGCAGCTCTACGCGTTCGCTCAGAGGGGGCTCGTGATCCCGAGCTAAAAGCTTTTTTGGTCAGTCAGTTAGCCTTCGACCCTGGGGTTAAGTCTGAAAGCCTGCGTGCGACTGCGCCGGTTCAAGTTTCTCCTTACCAACCAGGTCAAGGTGATTGGGCCCGCCTGGTTGATGCCCAACGTGCTTGGGAATTAGGTCAGGCTTCGACGGTCTCAGTGGAGGAGTTGATGGCGTGGGCTCGAAGTCCCGATGCTGGATTAGCGAACCGCGCTCTTAGGCTGCTTCGAAGTAGGGATGCTATCATCGCTGCGCCTTTACTTTGGGAGCGCTTGCTCGCTTCGAAACGTCGTTCCGATACGCTAGAGTGGGAGGAGGAAATTCTTCGTCTGCCTCTAACTGCCGTCGCCAAAGGTTTTCCTCAGCAATCGGCGGAGGCTTGGTCTAAATCAACCCGTGCCGCTTGGTTACGGCTCATTGCCGTGCGCCCCCAGTTGCGAATCGATGCAGCATTAATTGAACCCCTTTTAAAAGGCCCAGTCGATGAAGTCACGGAGGCTGCTTGGGAGGCTGTTCCCCAGATTTTTACGCTCGCCGATCGCCCGCGCCTAGAAGCGGCTGCGTCTGGCCTTTCTGAGCGCCTGGCCCCTCGGGCTCGTGAGGCGCTTAAGCGTCTCCGTTGACCGACGCTTGCACCTAGGCGTGCAACACTTATGGATGCCTTATGTCTAGTAGCGTCCCATCACCCAACCTGCTCTTGGCCGGTTTCATGGGTACGGGCAAATCGACCTTAGGTCGATGGCTGGCACGTGCTTGGCAGCGCCCCTTTATTGATACCGATGAGCAGGTGGAGCGTTTGGCGGGCAAGAGTATCGCCGCCATTTTCGAGCAAGACGGCGAACCTGCTTTTCGTGCGCTAGAGCGTGAAGTTGTCACCTCGCATCTTCCCTCGCATGGGGCGGTTATTGCTTGTGGTGGCGGCTTAGTGGTTCCTGAGGGTATGGGCGCTTTGGTAGCTTCAAAAGGGGTGGTGGTTACCCTGTTTGCTTCCCCCGAGGCAGTGCTGCGTCGAACGGGCGGACGGGATCATCGGCCACTTTTGGCGGGCGAAGATCCGCAAGAAAAAATCCGTCAACTCATGGCCGCCCGGGAGAAAGCTTACCTTGCCTGTGGTACCGCCGTTTACACGGATGGTCGCACGCTACAGGAATTAGCCGATGCGGTGACGCGCATTTACCGCCGCGAGTTGGGAAATGCCAAGCACGCTTAAGTAACGCGGTTAACCTTGCGGCCACAAGCCAGCGGCAGGGGTTTGATCACGGAGTTGGGCTAAAATATCTAAGTAGTCGCTGCGTGGGCAATTGAGGGCACCGAGCGATTGCAAGTGAGGGTTCGGGACTTGGCAGTCAATTAAAGGACACTGATGCTGGTGCAGGTGTTTAATTAAAAAGGAAAAGGCAATTTTCGACGCATCAGTGGTGCGATGAAACATCGACTCACCACAAAAGATACGACCGATTTGCAGACCGTAAAGCCCGCCCACGAGTTGTTGCTCGCGCCATACTTCCACGCTGTGGGCTAAGCCTTGGCGATGGAGTTCGCGGTAGGTCGCTAAAAAAGCCGGCGTGATCCAGGTTCCATCTTGACCCGGACGGGGCACGGTGGCGCAGGCTTCAATAACTTGATTGAAGGCTTGGTCGGTGGTCATCGTCCACCCAGGTTTACGCTCGGCCTTGGCTAGCCCATGCGGTGCCTTCCACTTGCCGGTTAAAATAATACATCTGGGGTCAGGCGACCACCAGTGAGGGCCTGCTTCGCTGGTTGACCAAGGAAAAACCCCTTCGCGATAGGCTTGCACCACGGTTGCGGGCGACAACTCACCGCCGATGGCCAACGGGCTACGCCGCGGACCCGTTCGTGGATTTCCCCAATGCCATGCCGTCATGCCACCCATTGCAACGGGCGGCCGTAACGGCGCAAGCGGTCACTTCGTGATATTGTAGACCGACGGGATGGATACCCCCAGCTCGGTCGCAATTTCACGTACGGAAAGACCTTTGTTGCGCATGGACTCAGCACGGCGACGCATGCCATCATCAATTACGGCCCGACGGCGAGCAGGGCGAGTCATGAGACGAAGCAGACGACGGGCTAACTCTTGTTTAGAGAGACGGTCGATTTCCTTGGTAAGCTTATTGCTGTGGCGCTTGTGGGTTTCTTCCCATTCGGCAGAAGCGAGGTCGCGAGCCAGGGCAAGGGCGGCGCGGACAAACGCGTCCTTGGTCGGGAATTCAGCTGGATCGAGGTCGAGTCTCATGGTTTTATTATATAATGTAAAAAGTGCGTAAAAGCAAAAATAATAAAACTAAGATTACCAATCAATACTTTGTGGTTCGATCACTTCCGACTCCACTCTAGCATCCGGTGCAGAGGAATCGCAGCTTTTTTCCTAAGTTCCTCATCCATAGTTATTTCGGGACCGCCATTTACCAAGCAATCGCGGAGTTTTACTAAAGTGTTCATTTTCATATACCTACATTCATTGCACGAACAGCGGTCGGTTGGGGCTGCGACAAAGGTTTTTTCAGGTACTTCACGGCGGAGCCGGTGAATCATATTCGCCTCGGTGGTCACAATCAGAGTCGAAGCCGTTTGGCGCTTAGCCCAGGCCACCATCATCTCAGTACTGCAGACTTCATCGGCGAGGCCTCGGACTGCCTCCGTGCACTCTGGGTGGGCGACCACAGGCGCACCCGGATGGAGGGCTTTTGCTCGCAGCAGGGCTGTAGGCGTAAATTGCACATGCGCATAACAACTTCCGGGCCACAAGCGCATGCGGCGACCCGTACGCTGCGAAACCCATTGGCCGAGATTTTGATCGGGCACGAAAAGAATTTCTTGGTCAGGCGGAAGTTTAGAGACGATGTGACTAGCGTTACCGCTGGTGCAAATCACATCGGATAAAGCTTTCACCCCGGCTGAGCAATTGATGTAGGCAACCACCGCAACCTTAGGGTTTTCGGCTTTGAAGGCAGCAAGTTTGTCTGCCGGGCAGGCATCGGCGAGCGAGCACCCTGCGGCTAGGTCGGGCAGGAGCACGCGCTTGGTTGGATTCACAATCTTGGCGGTCTCAGCCATGAAGTGAACCCCGCAAAAAACAATGGTCTCAGCTTGGGTCTCGGCTGCTTTGTAAGCCAAACCTAGGGAATCGCCCACGTAATCGGCAACCGCTTGAATATCCTCGCACTGATAGTTGTGCGCTAGAATCACGGCTTGGTGGCGCTTTTTGAGTTCGAGGACTTCGCGCTGTAAATCCGTAAGCACCAGCGGTGTGAGGCGAGGAGGGTAAACCGCAGGAATGGGAGGCAGGGTAGGCACGTTTAAAGTTGGGTTTAAATCTTAAGTAAGCAGTTGGAGCAAATCGCACTGACTTGCAAACGCTGCGATACAGGGCGCATGCCGTGCTTGGCGGCTACCGCTTTACCATACCATTCCATAAACGGGGCTTCGACTTCTATAATCGTATCGCAGCGTTCGCAGACCAGTTGCGCCCGAAAAGCCGTCCCGCCGTTTTCAGTTAAGTAATAGGTGTGGTCACGACCGACGTCGACCTCACGCACCGCCCCGCAACCGACCAAGAGGGGCAGGGTGCGGTAAACCGTGGCTCGCGATACAGAATCATCGAGGACGCGGGCGCGTCGGAGTAATTCGTCGGCCGTGAAGTGATCGGTAATCTGCCGTGCGGATTCATAGACGGCCATGCGTTGCCGCGTGGCCCGGAGACCTTGTTGGGCAATATAAGCACGAAACGCCTCCGCCCGATCGGGCTCCTTTATAGGGTTGGTGTCCGGCGCGGGCATGTAATTGAGACAGTATTGATACAGCCTGGAGGGTCAATAGCGGGCTGGGGCTTCCTGCGTTGACTCCCCCCCTGTGCGGCTGTTGCCTCAACCCCCATTTCTAAGGGAAAAACACCATGTTTCAGCACACGGACGACTTACGCATACGGAGCAGGAAAGCCCTGACTCCCCCTGCTGCCGTACTCCAAGAGGTACCTGCCTCCGAGCGCGCTTCTGAAGTGGTGTCTGCCGCTCGCCAATCCGTGGCCCGCATCCTTCAAGGTACCGATGACCGTTTGATGGTTGTGGTTGGCCCTTGTTCGATTCACGACCCCGAAGCTGCACTCGAGTATGCAGATCGACTTAAAGTTGAAGCGGCTCGTTACGCGGCTGACCTTTTAATTATCATGCGGGTTTATTTTGAGAAGCCCCGCACCACCGTCGGCTGGAAAGGTTTAATCAATGACCCAGCCCTAGATGGCTCCTTTGCCATTGATACCGGCGTGCGACTTGCCCGTCGCGTGCTCCTCGATATCACAAACCGAGGTTTGCCAACTGCTACCGAATTTCTCGATCCCATTACCCCGCAGTACTTGGCTGACTTAGTCGCTTACGGTGCGATCGGGGCACGCACCACTGAGAGTCAAATCCACCGCGAACTCGCCTCCGGTCTCTCGATGCCCGTAGGTTTTAAAAACGGCACCGATGGTTCAACCCAAGTGGCAGTGGATGCCTGTCTTTCCGCACGTAGTTCACATTGGTTTCCTTCCGTAACTAAGGAAGGCGCCGTAGCTGTGTTTCAAACTACCGGCAATCCCGATGCCCATGTGATTTTGCGCGGCGGCTCGCGTACCGGTCCGAATTACCACGCCGAGCACGTCACGGAAGCGGTGGAGCGCTTGACCAAAGCTGGCCTGCCTGCCCGTTTAGTGGTCGACTGTTCGCATGGTAACAGTTCGAAAGATCATCGTCGCCAAGCCGAGGTCGCTGCTAATCTCGCAACCCAAGTCGCCTCCGGTTCTCAGGCTATTGCTGGGGTGATGATTGAAAGCCATCTTTGTGAAGGCCGCCAAGATTGGAAGGGGCGTGATGCCTCGCAGCGTGGGCAAAGCATTACCGATGCTTGCATCAGTTTTGAGCAAACCCTTCCTTTGTTTGAATCCCTCGCCGCTGCGGTACGCACGCGCCGCGCCTTACCGGTTGCTCGCTAATCTTTTTTACTATGAACCCCGTACTTAAATTATTGTTGGAGGGTGAATCGCTCGACACCGCTCAAATGGGCAAGATTTTGGGTCTGGGTCCTGAGGCGGTTACGAAAGAGTTGGAGCAGTTGCGCAAGCAGGGAATCTTGCTGGGTTTCCGTCCGGTCCTTAATCCAACTTGGGAAGCTGAGCGTCGCGTTCGCGCTGTGATTGAAATTAAGGTCAGGCCCGAAGGTCGCGGAGGTTTCGATGGTTTAGCCGAACGCATTAGCGCCTTTGAGCAGGTAGAAAGCTGCTTTTTAATGTCGGGCGGCTACGACTTACTGGTCATTGTCGCCGCGGATAATCTCTACAAGGTTGCGAGTTTTGTGCACGAGCGCCTGGCGCGTATCGATGGCGTGCAAGGCACTTCCACTCACTTTTTCCTCCGTGCCTACAAGCAAGATGGCTTCACGGTTTCTGATCAACGACACGACGGCGATAAGCCTTCGGTAAGCGCCTGAGAAACGCTACTGCCTGCGTCATCCTATGACCGACGACCGACGATTCGTCGCCCGCCATGTGGCGGCGCTGCCCAAATCGGGCATTCGCGACTTTTTCGCCATCGTCTCGCAGATGAAGGATGCGATTTCTTTAGGTATTGGTGAGCCAGATTTCGTCACGCCGTTCCCGATTCGCGAAGCGGCGATGGCAGCCTTAGAAAAAGGTCGTACCTCCTACACCGATAACCGCGGCTTGCTGGCGCTACGCGAAGAAATCAGTACTTACGTCGCCAAGCATTATGGTCCTGAGTATCGTCCAGATGATGAAATCTTGGTCACGATTGGGGTTTCAGAAGCCCTCGATATTCTTTTGCGCGCGGTACTTAACCCAGGAGACAAGGTGCTCTACCACGAGCCCTGCTATGTCTCGTATGCCCCCAGCGTCGCCCTTTGCCACGCTCAGGCTATTCCTGTTCGCACTACGGATAAAGATGCTTTCTCGCTCGACCCTGAAGCCTTGCGTGCGGCTTGGCAGCCTGGCTGTAAGTTACTCATTTTGAATTTCCCTACCAATCCTACGGGGGGAACAGCTGATCGCGCTAAGCTTGAAGCCATCGCGCGTTTTGCGGTGGAGAAAGATCTGCTGGTCGCCTCCGACGAAATTTATTCTGAGCTCACCTTTGAGGGCGGCCATGTTTCGATTGCCTCACTCCCCGGCATGCGTGAGCGCACGGTTTTCTTGCATGGTTTTTCTAAAGCTTTTGCCATGACGGGCTTCCGCGTCGGTTATGCTTGTGGTCCGGCGGCGGTCATTGACGGTATGCTTAAGGTGCATCAATACGCCATCATGTGTGCTCCGATTGTCAGCCAAGAGGCGGCGATTGAGGCCTTGCGTCATGGACGTGATGCGATGTTGCACATGCGGGATAAGTATCGCGAGCGACGCGACTTTATTGTCCGTCGCCTCAACCAGCTGGGCTTGCCCTGTCATTTACCTCGCGGCGCCTTCTACGCTTTCCCGCGTATTGATAGCACGGGCTTAGATGCGATGACGTTTGCGCAAGGTTTACTGCGTGAAGAGAAAGTTGCCATCGTCCCTGGTACCGCCTTTGGCGAAGCTGGTGCAGGATTTTGTCGGGCCTCGTTCTCCACCAGTTTTGAACGTATTCACGAGGCGATGGAGCGCCTCGGCCGCCACCTCGACCGCCTGCGGTCCCGCCGCTAAATTAGCGGCCATTCCTTTATGAAGCCGGCCATTTCAACCGAGCTGCCTCGCGCCGTTGCCCTTGTGGGACGTCCGAACGTAGGCAAGAGCCGGTTATTCAATCGCCTCGTGGGGCGACGTATTTCCATCGTACATGATCAACCGGGTGTGACCCGTGACTTGATTGTGGCCGAGGTTGATGCCGATCGCTATACCCTAATGGACACTGGGGGTATTGGTCTCTTCGATCGTAAGCTTACTCCCGATGATATCGCAGCGGCGGTAGAAGAGCAGGTAGGCTTTGCCATTGCGGCAGCCTCAGTGGTTTTACTCATTACCGATGCGGCCGAAGGCTGCGTGCCGCTCGACCTTGAAGTCGCCTCGCGCCTCCGTGCCGCGGGTAAGAAAGTCATCGTGGTGGCCAACAAAGCCGATACCCCAGCCCGCGATGGTACCTTGCCTGAATTTTACGCCCTAGGTTTTGGTGACCCCGTTTTAGTTTCAGCGGAGCATGGTCGCGGTATCGACTTTTTACGCCGCCGTCTCTTGGCCGAAATCGGACCTGCTGCGGAGACGCCGCGCGATACCGTTAATGCGATTCGCGTCGCTCTGGCGGGTCGGCCCAATGTGGGAAAAAGTTCGCTGGGTAACCGCCTGCTTTCCGCTGAGCGTCTGGTCGTTTCGGCTACCGCTGGTACTACCCGCGACCCTGCCCGTCACCGTTTGGCTTGGAAAAATCCTGAAGGCACGCTGATACCGTTTGATTTAGTTGATACTGCCGGACGGAAAGCCGCCACGCGACAAGACGCACTCGACTTCTATTCGCACCGGCGTGCCAAAGAAATCTTAGACGAAGCCGATGTGGTTTATCTCGTACTCGATGCCCAACAAGGGGTGACCCGTATTGACTTACAACTGGCCGGCGAACTTGCGGAAGCGGGTGCCGGCTTGGTCATTGTGGTTAACAAGTGGGACTTGGCTTTAGATGCCTTGGCTAAAGGGCCGTTGGGCGAACACGAAGACGAGCGCGCCTTCCGTCGTGCCTTCCAACAGGCGGTCCGTCGCGCCCTTTTCTTCCTGCCCGATCCGCCCATGATTTTCGTCTCGGCCAAAACCGGTTTACACACGGATGATCTCTTGGCTGCAGCCGCGGGCGTGCACAAGCGTGCCGGCGCCGTCATTCCTACGGGAAAGCTGAATCGTGCCTTGGGTGAGTTGTTAACCCGCCGTCCTCCTCGGCCCCGCTCAGGCAAACTTTTCAAGTGTTACTACGCTACGCAGGTTTCGCGTCGTCCGATCCGCTTCCGTCTTTTCTGTAACACCGATGAGCCGTTGGATGATGGCTACATGCGTTTCTTGTCGAAAGGATTGCATGAGGCCTTCGAACTTTCGGGCGTACCGCTCTTTCTTGAATTAGTCGGTAAGCCTAAGCAGACCAATCGTGCCTTCTTTGCCCCGCAGGGAAGTATCCCTGGGGATTTACCTTCTTCAGAAGGTAACGAAGGTCGCTCGAGTTCACGCGCCGGCGGTGGCGCGGGAGGTGCGGGGAGTCGTGGAGGTAAATCCTCGCGCGGAGGTAAAGCTACGCGCCTTGCTCAGCCGTCGCGCGCAGGTAAATCGTCGCGTGGAGCTAAACCGGCCCGGGGAAAATCGTCGGGTCCCAAGCGCTGGCAGTCTAAGGCGGGTGGGCCCCGTCCAGGTAAGGCAGGTCCGACCCGTAATCGCGGCAAATCTCGATAAACGTTATGACTGCGCGCGTCGTCCTCCTAGGGTCCGACCCCATCGCACTGCCGGCTTTTACGGCGCTCGCCGCCCTGCCGGGTATCGAGATTGTTGGGGTTTGGTCGCAACCCGATCGCCCTAGTGGTCGTGGACAAACCCTCCAGCCCAATGAGGTTGCCGCTTGGGCTCTAGCGCGCGGGCTTCAACTCTTCCGTCCAGAAATTTTTGACGCGCAAGAAGATCAACGGTTGTCGGCGCTAAAAGTCGACCTCGCAGTGGTCATGGCATACGGACAATTATTGCGGGAGTCTTCCTTGGCTTTACCGCGGCTGGGTTTTGTAAATTTTCACGGCTCGTTATTGCCCGCCTTGCGTGGTGCCACACCCGTTGAAGGTGCGTTGGCTTTGGGTCTGACCGAGACGGGAATCGCCCTGCAACAAGTCGTTCGTAAACTGGATGCGGGTCCTTTATTAGCCACTCGTTCGCTCGCGGTCTCGTCTGAGACGGGTAGGGTAGCCTTGCGTGCCCAGATAGGTGAGTTGGCTGCGGTCTTAGCCGTCGAAGCCATTCCAGCTTTACTTGCTGGTCGATTGCTTGCGCAGCCGCAGGATGAATCGCAAGCGACTTATACCCGCCGGTTGCGCCGCGAGGATGCCGCACTCGATTTCAATCAACCCGCTCAACTTTTGGCCCAACGGATACGTGCTCTGCAAGGTTGGCCTGGCAGCACCTTCATGCTGGGAGGGGTGCGATTAAAAGTCGGGAGTGCTCAGGCAAAGCCTCAAACCTCGGCGCTGCCTGCGGGGACGATACTCGCAGTTGATATCACGAGTTTGCAGATTGCGACCGGAGCGGGCATTTTGCATATCCACGAACTGCAACGACCTGGGGGTAAGATGCTTCCCATTGCCGCTTTCATTTCAGGCTTTAAGATTCAAGTTGGCTCGCAATGTCTCTCCGAGCCGATGCTACCTTTAGTAGGGAACCGTCCGCTCAAGTAAGGTTCAGGGTCGTAGGCAGGTAATCCCATTTGACTACGCAGCGGGCTGGTGTTGTCCTAGTACTCATGCGCTGTCTGCTTGCGCCCTTGCTGCTTACTGCACTCTGTTTTGGTCAGGGTGCCGAGGGTTTGCGCCAAGCTTCGGGAGCAGCTTTTTCAGGATTTGGTAGCGATGATAAAGCCGAAAAAACTTGGGAGATTCGCGCCGCAACCGTGCGCCCTGAAATCGGCGAAGTTGGAGCCTGGAGATTAACCGATCTCACCTTAACCACTTTTAGAGAAGGTCGGCCTCAACGCGTACTGCGTACACCTTCAGGTTTAGCCCGTCCCGAACGTTTAGCAGCTGAAGGCGAAGGCGCGGTACGAATAGAAGGCGAAGGTTTGCGCCTAGATGGTGTGGGCTGGAGTTGGCGCGGTACCGATGTGGGCGACACCTTTGCCCTCTTAGGCATGGTGAAAGGTGATGTTGGTAATTTAGCCCGCCCCGAAAGTTTGGCCCAACTTTCAGCCGCCCGTCTCGATGTAGTTAGTGGGCTCGGGGGTACAACCGATTTAATTTTTGCCGGCGGGGCCCGCATGAATCGCGGCCTTGAGCAACTTACGGCCGCGCGCTTAGTCCTGACGGTGGGTCGTGACGGTAGTTTAACAGGCTGGGCGGCACTGGGGGGTGTGCGTCACGTTTATGCTGGTGGCTTGGCTCAAGCAGATGAAATCCGCCATGATGCGTTGACGGGCAAAACCCGATTTTTAGGTTCGGTGCGCGCGACGGATACGCGTGCCACTTTAACTACCACGGCTTTAACCCGCGAGCTTGATGGGGCTTGGTTGGCAGAAGATGCTGCGGGCGTTCAGGTTGAGCTTCCTGCTGTCGAAGGTCGCCCGGCAGCTCGAGTACAGTCCAAACTCGTACGTGCCTTGGCGCCAACTCCCACCGAGACCGTTTTTGTCCTCGAAGGTGATGCCCGTTATCAAAGTGACACCAGTGAACTCATGGCGCGTACCCTACGCCTTGGTATGCCGATTAAGGGTCGTGGTTGGGTGGAGGGGCAGGGGGGCGTGATTGGTAATGATGGAGCTTTGAACTTTCAGGCTGATGAGGCCCGCATGGACCGCGAGAACGACACCCTTTTGTTGCAAGGCAATCCACGACTGGTGGATAAGCGGGGTTTTGTCCTTACGGGGTTTCAAATTCGCGCCCGGCCTGAAGCAGGTACGGCCGAGGTCCTTTCAGGTATCGGCCGCCGCGCCGCGTTACGTACGCTTTCCGACGGCGCTCCCGCTGAATTTGAGGCCGATCGTATTGAAGCTTCGCGCCAAGGTGAACGTGCGCTTGCACGACTCTTGGGTGCGGTGCGGCTACGTTTACCCGATGCTGAAGTTACTTGTGAACGCGTCATCGCCACCGCGCTAATTACTAAACAAAACACGACCGAACTCGAACGGCTCGTTCTCGTGGGTGAGGTAACTTATCGGTCCGAAGGTTTTGCGGCCCGAGCCGGGCGAGCGGAGTTGCACCCAGCGGTTGGGCTGGAGGCAGCGATTAGTGCTGAGCTCGGAGGCGCGGCGCGTCTCTTGTTACTCTTACCTGGAGAAGACGACCCCGTGTTACCGCGCGTTGAAGTTTCTCAAGATGAGGGGCTGCTGGCAGTCGATGCTCGCCGTCACGAAGTGCTGCTTTCAAGTGCGGTTGCGCGTTTCCACTCCGAAGGAGCCGTACGCTTAGGTGCTGGGGTGGCCCAAGGAACCTGCGAGCGTATTCAGGGTTTAGCGCGTCGCGATGCCAAGGGGCGCTTACTGCTGGCTTCTGCCTTAGGTTCAGGAGGTGTCACGTTGGCGTCTGGGGGCGTGCGTGCTACCGGGGACCGTCTCGAAATTGATCCAGTAAAAAACCTCGCCCATTTACGCGGAGCGGCCCGTTTACAAGATGCCCAAGGTCGTATGGGTGTGCCGGCGGATGCGGTTACCTATGATTTAAAGAGCCGTAACTGGTCGATGGATTCGGCCCCTGGCGATACACCCGGTACGGTGGTTAAGCCGAGGATTCTTCTGCCTGGTACGGTGTTCGAACTCCCGCTGCCCCAGTAGAGGCTCGACACCTTTAAGCCTGACGGAGAAGATTTAATCCATGTCTGCTACGTCCGCCGAGGGGCTAGTTCGCGTTGAGTCGCTCGCCAAGCACTACGGCCGTAAAGTTGCGGTCAGTGATGTTTCACTCGAAGTTAAGACGGGTGAAGTCGTGGGGCTCTTGGGTCCAAACGGGGCCGGCAAGACCACCACGTTTTATATGGTAGTGGGCCTTGTGCCAACCACTCGCGGTAAGGTCACGTTGGACGGACGCGACATTACCCAGCTGCCGATGTGGCGCCGTGCCCGTGCGGGCATTGGTTACCTGCCGCAAGAGGCTTCCGCTTTTCGTAAGTTAACCGCCCGAGAAAATGTCTTAGCGGTGATTGAGACCCTTGGGCTCTCGGCTAAAGAAGCCGGCGCCCGGGCCGATGCATTGTTGGCTGACTTAGGTCTTACAGCCCTTGCTAACCAACTAGCTTATACGCTTTCAGGGGGCGAACGTCGCCGTCTTGAAATTGCTCGTGCCCTCGGCACCGGCCCCCGCTTTATCTTGATGGATGAGCCCTTTAGTGGGGTAGATCCTATTTCGGTTGCCGAAGTGCAAAGTATTGTTCGCCGGCTGAAATCTCGGGGTATCGGTGTGCTGATTACGGACCACAATGTACGCGAGACCCTAGCGATTGTCGATCGGGCCTATTTAATTCACCAAGGGCGGGTTTTAGTTGCAGGTTCACCCGCTGAAATTCTTGAGAATCCGGAAAGCCGTCGCTTATATCTAGGCGAAAGCTTTAAGCTCTAATTATGCCCGACACCAACGTCGTCCTTCCCCCCGAGCAAATCTCGATTCGGGAATTTCATGACACCTATCGTGACTTGCTCCGCTTGGAGCTGGTGGCAGGAGAAAAGGGTTTAGATAAACTTATCTCAGAAAAGTCGATCAATCGACCCGCCTTGGCGCTCACGGGTTACTTTAAGGAATTTGCTTATCGTCGCTTACAAGTTTTAGGCGCAGGTGAGATTGCCTATTTACAAGATCAACCCCCTGAAATCCGGAGTCAGCGTTTAGAGGCGATTTTAAGTCACGATATTCCTGCGTTGGTGATTACGGGCGGACGTGAACCCGACGCAGATTTAATTCGTATGGCCGATCGCCACGCGGTTCCTCTCCTCCGGACCCAGTTAAAATCTAAAGACTTCTCCGCTGAAGCCACCGTCTTGCTGGAAGAAAAATTTGCCCCTCGCACCAGCACGCACGGCACCCTGATTGACGTTAAGGGCGTGGGTGTTCTGCTGCGCGGTTCCTCGGGTGTGGGTAAGAGCGAATGTGCCCTGGCCCTGATTGAGCGGGGTCACTCACTGGTAGCTGATGATTATGTGCGTATCACTTTGGTAGGGGATCGCGAATTGGTCGGCACGGCTAAGGAACTTAATCGCGGCTACATGGAGTGCCGTGGCATTGGGATTATTAATGTTGCTTCCATTTTTGGCGTTCGCTCGGTGCGTCGTGAAAAACGTATCGACCTCGTCCTTACCTTTCGTCTTTGGCAGCCTGGGATGGATGAAGAGCGCACGGGCTTAGACGTGGAATCTTTTGAAATTTTAGGACGTAAAGTGCCCCATATGACGCTTCCCGTCAGACCGGGCCGTGATATGGCCCGACTTGCTGAAGTAGCCGCCATGGTGCAGGCTTTACGCGGTATGGGGCATGACGACGCCCGCGAGTTTAGCGAGCGCCTCATTCGCCACATGCAGCAGGGTGGCGAAAAAACTTAAGCGTCAAGCTTAGGGCAGCCGGCGCTTAGCCTTCGGTACCCCAGCGGCAGTCGCTTTGCACGCGAAGACAAATATCGCGCAAATCAAAGAGGGCTAATTGAGCATCTTCAATCGGTCCAGCGGCGCCGAGACGTACTTCTAGCGGAACTTGGGCCAACAGTCCGATGCCAGTGTTGACCGCGCCCAGCGCACGACGCAGGTGTACAATCGCTAAAGCTAAATCACCGGTGTCGGTTGCATTCACCGCCATCACTACTTGGTGATGAAGATCCCACAGGGCGAGTATGGTTTCAGCTGCGAGCAGGGGCGGAACTTTTAAGCCCGCGCCGTCGCGCAGTGCGGTACGGTAGGCGGTGGACGCCTCCATAGTCAGGCTCCGGGCGGCGACGAATACCGGGTGCTGGTGAATGCAGTAGGGTAGGTCAGCCGGGATCTCCATGTCGGGCTCGGTTTCGGAGGCTTCCGCGGTGGGTGACCATTCATTGGGCTCCCAGCCCATACGACGAGCGACTACATCTAAACGGTCGGGCACCCCCTTGGCTTCGTGATAAAACGCTAGGAAGCGCGCCGTCTCGAGGTCTTGGCGACGCAGGTAGGTGGCCCAGTCTTTTTCACTCCAAGGGGCTGGGCCGGAGTTTTCCGGGTCTCCCGAGGGTTGGTCCTCGTCGCGCATGCCTACAGGGTGTACCCTAGTCGGCCGGGGGCAAGCGTGGACGCATTATCCTTGAGCGAGGGCTAAGTCCCTGCGTTTTATACCTTGGTGGCGACCCTTGCCTCATTAACTGCGGATTGTAAGGCCGGCCTTGCCCCTGGTCCAACCGCCGCCGCCCAGGCCGCTCGGCTCTTAGCGGATGCGAGTTTACCCGACGATGATAAGGTGGCTTACCTCCTCGCCCTCGGTGAAGTAGGTGAGACTGCTGAAGTGGTGGCGGCCTTTGCCGATACCTATCGCAGTATGGCTCGCCGCATCGAGCTAGAGGATTTTCCCGGGCGCGCTATCGACCTCGTCGGTACCGGAGGTGATCGCTCTGGGAGTTTTAATCTTTCTTCCGCCTCGGCTTTAGTGGTGGCGGCAGCGGGTGTGCCCGTGATGAAGCATGGGAATCGTTCCATCACGTCTAAGTCGGGCAGTGCCGATTTTCTCGCGGCGCTTGGAGTTGATTTAGAAGCCAGTGATGACCGTTTACTGCGGGCCTTACGCTTAGCCAACTTCTGTTTCTTTTTTGCCCCCGCGTTTCATCCCGCTTTTCGAGCCGTCGGCGCCGCTCGTAAACGTTTAGCCGAGCTGGGAAAGAAATCGGTCTTCAATGTTTTAGGCCCGCTGATTAACCCCGGTCGCCCCGCGCATATGCTGGTTGGGGTTTATGACCCCCGTTGGTTGGTGCCGGTTGCAGGTGCTTTGGAATCGTTAGGGGTTAAGCGTGGTTTGGTGGTGCATGGCCAAGTAGGCGAGGGCATGGATGAATTGACGAGTGCCGGACCCACTCAGGTCTATGGCGTGGGTGAGTTAGCTAAAGTCCGTGCCACTTGGTTGCCAGGTGATTACGGCCTCACGACTTCACCGGCGTCAGATTTACAAGGGGGGTTGCCTGGACATAACTTAGCGCTTTGGGGCGACATCTTAGTCGGCGGTGCGCCCGAGGGCTTAATCGATTCCATTGCCTACGGCGCCGGTACTGCGCTTTGGGTCGCTGGGGTTGTGCCCGATCCGCTGGCTGGCATCGCACGAGCACGTGAAGCCCTAGCCGATGGTTCCGTGCGCCGCAACTTGGTGGCGCTGCGCGATGCCTATCGCGTTTGAGGAAGTAAACGCTCGATACCGCGCCAGGTGCGTTCACTCGCCCCACGATTACCCGCCAGCCAAGCGGGTCCGACCTTCTGCATCTTTTGTCGAGCCTCGCGGTCGTGCACCAGTTGCTGGAGTAGGCGGCTAACGTCTTCAGCATCTTGACCGCAGCGTGCCGCACCCACGGTTTCAAGTCCTTCACACATGGCTCTGAAATTGGTCATAGCGGGACCATAGACCAAAGGCACGCCGGCGGCGGCGGCCTCGACGGGCGTTTGACCTCCTTCATGGGGGGCTAGGCTTTTGCCACAAAACGCTAGATCGGCGGCGCGGGTCAGGAGACGAAGCTCACCAGTAGTGTCAGCAAGATGTACGAGGGTGCCAGCGGCGGCGCGCGTTCCTTGGGTCGAACGTTGGTGGAAGTTAAGACCGCTCACGATGATTTCACGGCGGACTTCGTCACGTCGCTCGGCGTGCCGTGGAACAAGTAGGAGACGAACGTCTTGTCCCGTTGCTCGTAATTGCTTGGTCAGACTGAGCAGCAGACGCTCTTCGCCTGGCCAAGTTGAGGAGCCTAAGATCAAGAGCGCCTCGGGATTATCCTGCAGCCCTAAGTCCTGTCGTAGTGCGGCGCGCGCGGCCATGGGTGCGGCTTCCTCAGCTGGCCCATCAAATTTTATGTTACCCGTTACCTCGGGGGCACGGGCGCCTAAATCGCGTAAGCGTTGGGCATCCGCTGCGCTCCCTGCTCCAATCCAACTTAAGCGCTGCAAGAGCGCGCGGGCGAGCCAAGGGAAACGTGCATGGCGCTTAAACGAACGATCCGAAAGTCGGGCATTAATCAAAGCCACTGGAATGCTGCGCGTACGGGCTTGGCCAAGAATATGCTCCGGCCAAAGTTCACCTTCGGTTAAAATCGCAACATCCGGGCGAATCGCATTCCAGGCGGCGGAACTGCAGGGCCAAAAATCTAAGGGGAAACTGCCGATCGCGAGGCAGGTTGCCGCGTGTCGTTGGCGGGCAACGGCTAGGCCGGTGCTGGTCGTAGTCGTGAGAATGATTTCATGGGTACCCGTTGCGGCCAGTTGATGGAGGAGGGGGCCCAAGGCCTCAACTTCTCCGACCGATACGGCTTGGATCCAAATTCGGACTTTCCCGGGCTGACGTGGGGGCAGGTTAGACCAACGCCCGAGACGCTGCATAAACCCCGCTCCATACCCCCCGCGACGGAGCATACGCCACAAGTAATAGGGTGCGCTGACCGCTAAGACGGGCAGGAATAGCAGACGGTAGACCCAAAGCAGCAGCATGCGGATTGACGGTGGCGAGCCGGGGGCGTCTGTCAGCCAGTAAAAAGCAGGGTAGGTCAGTGTTTTTCCCCTTGCCAAGTGCTTATGGATGGGCTTTTTCGACCTTTCCTTCCCGCACGGTCAGCCGGACTTTGTCGGGGTTTTACTCAAACAAAAGCACTTTAATCCGATGTCTCACCCGTCCGGCCGGGAGCGAGATAAGGAGCTTCAATCTTCTACCATGAACCTAACCGTTAAAGACCTCCTCGATGCTGGCGTCCACTTTGGCCACCAAACCCGTCGCTGGAATCCTCGCTCCCGCCCTTACGTATTCGATCACCGTAATGGCGTTTCCATCATTGATTTGGAAAAAACCCACGCCTGTCTCGCTAAGGCGATTGTCGACCTCGAGGCCATTGTCGCCAGTGGTAAAGACGTACTCTTTGTTTCCACCAAGCCTCAGGCCCAAGACATCGTACGCGATGCTGCCAAGGCCACCTCGATGCCTTTCGCCGTCACGCGCTGGCTCGGCGGTACCCTCACCAATTGGGCCACTGTCAAGGTTTCCCTAGATAAGTATCGCACCTACTTAGTTAAAGAGCGCGACGGCTCCTTGGCTAAGATGCACAAAAAAGAAGCAGCCGTGGTTAAGCGTGAGATGCAGCGCATGTCGCGCAACTTCGAAGGTCTGCTCGATTTCCGTAATCTCCCTGGCGCCCTGATTGTGATTGATACGCACCATGAAGCTATTGCGGTTGCGGAAGCGAATCGCTTGAACACGCCCGTGATTGGTCTTTGCGATACCAATTCTGACCCCACCCTTTGCTCGCACCCGATTCCGGGCAATGACGATGCGACCAAGTCGATCCGTCTGATTGTTGAAGTCCTGACCCAGGCGGTACAAGCCGGTCTGGCCCGTCGTTCCAAGTCGCAGCCCGTACAACAACGCGTGGCCGTTTCCTCCTTGTCGGTAGGTAATGGCGACCAACCTGAAGTGACGATTTCGGCTGACCTTCAGCAAGCCGTCGACTCGGCTCCTGACGCTGAGGGTGATGCCGCCCCTGCAGGCGCTAAGCCTCGCCGTACCGCTTCGCGTAAGCCTTCCAGCAAGTAAAACCTACCATGTCTGCTATTACTGCTCAAACCGTCAATGAGCTCCGTGGCCGTACGGGTGCGGGCTTGATGGACTGCAAAAAGGCGCTCACCGAGGCCTCAGGGGATATGGAGAAGGCCGTTGAGATTCTTCGCATCAAGGGAGTTGCTACCCGCGATAAGAAATCGGGTCGTTCAGCCAATGAAGGTGCCCTCGTGCTTCGTCTCGCCGCTAATGGTCTCTCGGCCACCGTACTCGAGTTGAACTGCGAAACCGATTTCGTGGCTAAGAATGAAGCCTTCATGGCTTTAGCCGCAGACTTAGCTGCCCAAGTCGAGCAGCACGGTCATGACAATCTTCTCGAGCAAACCTTCCACAAGAATGGTTTGAAAGTTAATGACTACCTCACTGAGCAAGTCACTAAGCTGGGCGAAAATTTAAAAGTTTCACGCAGTCTTACCGTTAAGGCTGGCCCCGGAGGTAAGTTAGCTTCCTACGTCCACAACGGCTCCAAGATTGCGGTGGTGCTCGAAGTAGCCGCTGAAGGTGCGGCGGCTGGGCATGCAGGATTGGCCGACTTAGGTCGTCAAATTGCTATGCAAGTTGTCGCTAACGGCGCGGAATATGTCCGTCGCGACGAAGTCCCTGCGGAGCGTCTAGAGCGCGAACGCGTGGTGGCGGAAGAGTTTACTAAATCGGAGGCCGACAAGGCTATCGCCGAAGCCCTTCGCATTGTTGAAGACTACAAAGCGCAGCTCGCCGAGCAACTTGCTGGCCCCAAGGATGCGGCCACCATGGAAGAACTGCAGAAGCGTATTTCGAATTCCGAAAAAGCCGCTAAAGCTGCCGAAGCGCGTAAGACAGGTCAGCTGGCAAACTTGGAAAAAATCAAAGCCGGCCGGGTGGATAAATTCCTCGCCGAGCGTTGCTTGCTGGAGCAGCCCTTCTTCCGCGATCCGGACAAGAAGGTTTCGCAACTGCTCGACGAGGCCAAGGCCAACTTGGGGGGGGCGGTTAAAGTCGTCACCTTCCATCGTTTTGCCGTTGGCGAAGTCGGTTAACCTCCGTCGCCTCCTAGAGGTACAAACAGCCCGCCTAAACCGCGGGTTTTTTTGTGCGGCTATTCGGGGGTAGCCTGAGTCTAGTCGTCCGTGCGCTTACCGAGCTGGTCAGGCAGCCAAGTGTAGTAGGTGCCAATCCACAGACGCCAAGCCAAGCCATGGATGAGCCAGGGGAGCACCAAGCCGCCCATGACCGCTGCCCAGACTAAAGGTTTCCAACTTACCCAGCCGAGCAGTCCAGGAATCAATAAGAGGGGTAGGTAGCCGAACGCGATTAGGCCATAGTTCCAGACGAGTGCGCCTAAGAAGAAGCCGCCTGGCCGACGCAGGATTAATCCGCAGTCCCCACATTGGGGCGCAACATTCCAAGGCGGGGCCTTAGGCAGAGCCATCGCACAACGCGGACAGCGACCCCGAGCGACTTGCCAGAAAAGATGGGGTTGGACGTTCATCGCTCGAGCCGATCCGCCAACGCTCGCGCTAGGGTGCGTAAAACCGTCACTCGCGCTGCCCGTTTGTTATCAGCTGGGACGACATGCCAAGGTGCGTGGGGCGTATCGGTGCGTGCTACCATATCTTCAGCGGCTTCGGCATGCAGATCCCATTTCGCGCGATTACGATAGTCCTCTTTCGTCATCTTGTGACGTTTATGGGGGGATTCGGTACGCAGTTTAAAACGGCGCCATTGTTCTTCTTTGGAGAGTTGGAGCCAAAATTTAAGAACCACCGCTCCGGTTTCGGCTAAGCGCGATTCAAAGGCATTAATTTCGGCATAGGCCCGTTGCCATTCGAGGGTCTTGCAAAAACCTTCGACGCGCTCGACTAAGATTCGACCATACCAAGAACGGTCAAAGACCGCCATGCGACCCGCGCTTGGGACTTTGGTCCAAAAGCGCCATAAGTAGTGACGGGCTTTTTCTTCAGGGGTCGGAGCGGGCGTAGGGTGTACCAAGAGATGCCCCGCATCGATGAGCGAGGCGAGTCGTCGGGTAATGCCGCCTTTGCCTGCGGCATCGGGTCCTTCTAAGACCACTAAGGTGGAGATGCCACGGCGGGCGGCCAATCGAGTAAGTTGGCCCAAGCGCACCTGCCACTTACGAATTTGTCGCGAGTAGTCATCTTTTGAGAGTTCAACTTGGACGGGTGCCTCGAGCAGGCCGCGTGGTCGTAGGCGGGAGGCGGGCCGGGGTTTAGTCAGTCGGGCGCGCGGCCGGCTAAGTTGCTCAAGAATAATCCGGCCGGCGGCTAAATCGCGCGCTTTGGCTTCAGCTCCAGGGGCTTGTCGCCAGTTATAGCGAACGGGTGAACTCAAGCGCTGACACTCTGCGGCCACGCGTGCACCCGGTCCGTCTGCTAACAAGAGATCGTCTTTGGTAACGGTCCAGCCTTCTGCCTCGGTATCTTCAGTAATGCGGAGTCGACGGCGTAAATCTTTACGTGAGGTCGCTAACCAAACTTTGGCCAGTGCCACGCCATCGGCTAATAAAAGTTCTTCAAATTGTCGTAACCGGCGAAGCTCGTCGCGCAGGCTATCTTTAGTGTATTCTCCCTTGGCGGCGGCAACTGCGGTTCGCGTTACCCAATCGCCTACCACTAAAGTAATGCGACCCTTAGCAGGCATCTTGACCCAATAGGGCCAAAGAAAAGGTCGACCCATGAGGGTGGGGTCATCGGGGAGAGGGGCAGCGACTTCTACCGTGCGGGCGTCGAACCACTCTTGTAGGCGATTGGCTAAGCCCGAGGCAGCGAGGCGATCATTACCCCCGATGACGACGACTGCCCCCCGACCTTCTTTTATGAGGCGGCTTTGCAACCGGAGGAGTTTTAGGTGAAGGGCCGATGCCGCACGGTCATGATCGGTCCTGGGGTTAGCCATAGGTCATTTCTAGGGGTTAAAGTGGCAGGGTGAAGACCAAAGGTGCGGGCGTTACAAGGTTGTCACCCGCCTCCGCTTGCTACCTGAAGCCTGACCTGCTTGTATGGCAGTGATGGCCTCTTCCTTGCCACTCCCTCCTGAGCGCTTTGAGCGTGAGTTAAGCTGGCTCAATTTTAACGCCCGTGTGCTTGCCCTTGCCCGCGAAGCCACCACACCCCTTTTAGAACGCGTCCGCTTTCTCTCGATTGTAAGTTCAAATCTCGACGAGTTTTTTGAAATCCGGGTCGCTGGGGTTTTACAACAAGTCGAGTCAGGGGGTGGACGTGAAAGTGCCGACTTGCTCGCCGCTTTACTTAAGCAAGCTCATGAGCAAGTTGCCGAGCAGTACCGCATCTGGCGTCATGAGCTCATGCCTGCCTTGGCGGCTGAGGGGATTGTCGCCCGAGAAAAAGGAGAGTTTAATGCGGAAGAGCTAGCTGAGCTCGGTGAACGCTTTGATCGAGAAATTTTACCGGCTTTGACGCCGTTGGCGGTTGACCCTGCCCATCCTTTTCCGGTTTTAACGAATAAGAATCTCTACCTTGCGGTGCGTCTGGCTGGAGCTAAAGGTGAGCCTCCTCGAGTAGCGGTTGTACCCGTCCCGCGTATTCTTCCCCGCATTCTTATCTTAGGTAAATCAGGTAAAAGCCTACGATTTACCTTCTTAAGTTATGTCATCAAAGCTTTCTTAGGCAGGCTTTTCCCTGGGCTTAAAGTTCTCGGTGCTTGGGCTTTTCGTATCACGCGTAATAGCGATCTCTACGTCGATGAAGATGAAGAGGGTAACTTAATTGAGGCGATTGAAGAAGAGATTCACCGCCTACGCAAAGGTGCGGTGGTGCGCTTGGAAATTTCTGGTGACGCCCCTGATGACTTGGTGGCTTGGCTGCGAGCTGCACTCGATTTGCCCGCGGAAGGTGTTTTTCGTAACGATGGCCCGGTTAATCTCCTGCGCTTAGGTGCTCTGATTGATGCCGTAGCCCGACCTGATTTAGTCTACCCCACTTTTACACCTACGGTTCCTCTAGGTATGGGTGAGCGCGATGCGATTTTCACCCGCATTGCTCGAGGCGATGTGCTCTTGCACCATCCCTACGAGTCCTTTGCTCCGGTGGTAGATTTTATTAAACAAGCCGCATGCGATCCTGAAGTCGTCTCGATTAAACTGACGCTCTATCGCACCAGTGGAGACTCCCCTGTAGTTGAAGCCCTTAAAGCCGCTGCCGAAGCGGGTAAACAGGTTACGGCTTTGATTGAGCTTCGCGCCCGCTTTGATGAGCTTAACAATATCGCTTGGGCGCGTCAGTTAGAAGAATCGGGCGCCCATGTCGTCTACGGATTAGTTGGCTACAAGACCCACTGTAAGGCGTGTCTCGTGGTTCGACGTGAGCGTGGAGGCTTGCTTCGTCGTTACGCCCACCTCGGTACCGGAAACTATAATCCCCGTACGGCCAAAGTTTACACCGACTTCTCGCTTTTCACCGCAGACGCTGAACTGACGGCCGATGTAGGGCTGCTTTTCAACACCCTCACGGGCAATTTAGCTTCACCTGATTTTCGTCACGCCTTGATTGCACCGTTTGATTTACAGCGTCGGATGTTGGAGATGATTGAAGCTGAGGCAGCGGCCGCGCGTGAGGGCAAGCCCTCGGGGATTTTTGCCAAGGTAAACAGTCTGGTCGACCCAACCCTCATCGACGCACTCTACCGTGCTTCGCAGGCAGGGGTGCCGATTGAATTAGTGGTGCGGGGTATTTGCTGCCTAGTTCCTGGAGTTCCTGGACGAAGCGAAACGATTCGTGTGCGTAGTGTTTTAGGACGGTTCCTTGAGCACAGTCGCATCTTCCGTTTCTTGAATCACGGCGGTGAACCCAAAATTTATTTAGGGAGTGCCGACTGGATGCAGCGTAACTTTTTGCGCCGCGTCGAGTGTGTCTTCCCAGTTCGAGATGCCGCCCTTCGCCGTCGTTTAGAGCAGGAAGTTATCGCAACTTATTTAACCAAGACCGGAGATGCTACCTTGCTGGGTTCAGAGGGGGCGCATACCGCTTTTGAATCCACGGGTAGGTCGGCTCCAGGCGTCCAAGAAGCCTTCTTGGCCTTGGCGGCTAAGCCCGTTGCTGCGGAAAAGCGCGCTAAGCTCCGACCGCGCAAAGCAGGGACTAGATCAGATAAGACCTAGTTCCATCTTGCCGTCTTCCGAGATCATCGACTGGGTCCAAGGTGGGTCCCAGACAATCGAAACTTCGGCTTCATGCGTACCCGGGACAGCTAGTAAGCGATTACGCGCGTCTTCCGCGATGACCGGTCCCATGCCGCAGCCAGGTGCAGTGAGCGTCATCGCAACTTTGACGCGGTGACGATGCTCGCCTTCAGCAGGCTCAACCGCAAGTGAGTAGACCAAGCCAAGGTCGACAATGTTAACCGGGATTTCGGGGTCAAAGACGGTCTTGAGCTGCTTCCACAAAGCCTCCTCCGCGGGTGCGCCTTGGTGCCCGGGGTGTTCGGCAGTACCTCGTGAACCCGTGGTATCGGTGGTACCTGTGCCGGCAGCGACATCGGTGGGAACGGATTCTCCCAGAGCATCGGCGTCGGTACCATTAATACGGAACATGCCGGTATCACAAACCACGGTAAAGTTACCACCCAGACGGTGGGTAATCGTGACCTTGGTGCCTGCAGGCAGGATGGCGGGTTCACCTGCGGGGATGACCGTGGCGGCAACATCGCGAGCTAAGACGCGGTCATGGGGGCCAGGAGCGTGGCGCTGAGATTGGGTGGAGGAGTCGGACGACATAAGCGTAAGGTTGAGATGAAGAGGTTAAGGGTGTTTACAGGTGTGTCGCTGTCGTGGGCTTGGCCTTAGTCGAGAAATTTCTTTTGTAGCCGTTCGCGCAAGACTTGGGCTAAGCCCGCATGCTCCACCTTGCCGACAATCTCCTCAAGAAAACCAAAGGCTAAGAGTTCTTGGGCGGCTTCAAGGGGAATACCACGGGCGCGTAGGTAGAAAAGTTCGGCCGGATCAATTTGCCCAGTGGTGGCACCATGGGAGCATTTCACATCGTTCGCTTCAATCTCTAGTCCGGGTAGGGAGTTGGCCTCCGCTTCAGGTGAGAGCAATAAATTGCGGTTGGTTTGATAGGCGTCGGTTTTCTGAGCATCGGGAGCGACTTTAATTAGCCCCGAAAAAATCGTACGCGACTTACCCAGCAGAGCGTTTTTGAAAAGTAGATCGGAGGTGGCTGAGCCCGCTTGGTGAATTTGCAGGGTGCGTTGATCAAACTCTTGTTCGTGATTGGAAACGCCAATGCCGTAGAGACGGACGTCGGCACCCTCGCCCTCAATCCGGACCACGTTTTCGAGGCGAGCACGTCGTGAACCCAGCGATGCATTTACCGAGGTAATACGCGCATCTCGCTCCCCCGTGGTGGTGTCAATTTGGAAGGACTGGGCGCGATTGCCCCAGTCTTGTACGGAGAGACGGTGAACTGCGGCTTGAGTTCCAGCCAGAACATCCGCGGCCGAAATATTGAGCGTACGGCCGTTCTTCTCGGCGCCTAAGAAGAAGTCGGCGACGGTTACCTCAGCATGATCTTCCGCAACGACGAGAGAGTGGGGGAAAATTGCGGCATCCTCCGCCGAAGCCCAGTGGACGGTTACGAAGGGCGCTCCTACTTTTATGCCTTTGGGCACATGAATGACGGTTCCGGCTTTGAGCCATGCCTTGTGAAGGGCGAGGAAGCGACCCCCGCCAAGCACGGCAGGGTGGCGTAGCAGATGGGTTTTTAAGAGTTCCGGGCGGTGCCGAATCGCGTCTTCGAGGGTCTCAAAGACAATCCCTTGGGCCGAGAGTGTGGGGGAAAGGTTAGGTTTTAAAACACAATGACCATCAATAAATATCGCCAGTCCGCTGACGTTGCCCGCTAACGCCGTGGCCTCGGCAACCAAGCGGTCGACGGTGGCATCGGAGGGTAGAGGCGCGGGAGCGAAGTTATCTAACGATAACGAGCGCGTATCCGAGAAGCGCCACGCCTCATCACCCAGCTTGGGCATGGGAAGGGTTTGCGCATCGAGCAGACCTTGGCTGCGGATTTTTGCGAGCCAAGCCGGTGCTTGCGCGTCAGGTGCAGGCGCTAGCAAACTGGGTAGAGCAGGTGAAGGGGCGGTAGCCATGGAGATTAACCTACCGAGCCTTCCATCTCGAGTTCGATTAAGCGTTTCAGCTCCACTGAGTATTCCATGGGGAATTCTTTCACAAGATCGTTGATGAAGCCGTTTACCGCGAGCGACATGGCTTCACCCTCGGAAAGGCCGCGCTGCATCATATAGAAGATCTGCTCGGCGGAAACTTTTGAAACACTGGCCTCGTGTTGTACGCTATTGCGCTGCCCTCGTACGGTGATGGCCGGGTAGGTGTCGGTACGGCTATTAGCGTTAATTAAGAGAGCGTCGCACTCGGTGTTGTTACGGCAATTGCGTAACGTACGGGGGATGTGGACTTGTCCGCGATAGGTCGACCGACCTTTACCGACCGAGATAGATTTCGAGATAATATTCGAGGTGGTATCATCCGCGGCATGAATCATTTTCGCACCCGTGTCTTGGTGCTGACCATCTGAAGCCAGTGCAATCGAGAGCACTTCGCCCCGCGCACGCTTGCCGCGTAAAATGACCCCAGGGTACTTCATGGTTAGGCGTGAACCGATATTACAATCAATCCAGCGTACTTCGGCATCCTCTTCGGCTAGACCCCGCTTGGTCACGAGATTGAAGACGTTGTTCGACCAATTTTGTACCGTGATGTATTGGATTTTAGCCCCTTTTAGCGCCACTAACTCAACCACCGCTGAGTGCAGCGTGGCGGTTTCGAATTTAGGCGCGGTGCAGCCTTCCATGTAGGTAATTTCGGCGCCCTCATCGGCGATGATGAGGGTGCGTTCGAATTGGCCAAAGTTTTCCGCATTAATCCGGAAGTAAGCCTGGAGAGGCTGCCGGACTTTTACGCCCTTGGGTACGTAGATAAAGGAGCCGCCCGAGAAGACTGCCGAATTAAGGGCAGCGAATTTATTGTCTGAAGCAGGAATAACTTTACCAAACCAGCGCCGGAAAATTTCTGGGTGGTCGCGTAAGCCTTCGGTGGGTCCGACAAAGATCACCCCGAGTTTTTCTAAGTCTGCCTTCATGTTGGAGTAGGCAGCTTCGGAGTCGAACTGAGCTTCAACACCCGCCAAGAATTTGCGTTCGGATTCAGGAATGCCGAGACGTTCAAAGGTGGCTTTGACATCATCCGGAACTTCTTCCCAGGTGCGGGATGGCTTTTGTCCTTTAGCTAAGTAATAGCGGATGTCTTCAAAGCGGATGGCATCTAAGTCTTTAGTCGCCCAGTGGGTGGGCATAGGCATGGACTCAAAGATTTTATGGGCTTTGTGACGGAACTCTCGCACCCATTCTTCTTCGCCCTTAACTTTAGAGATGTAATCAATCGTCGCAGGTGTGAGCCCTACGCCGGCATCAAAAGCATAGTCTTCCTTGTAGCGGAAGTTGCCCTTGTCGCGATCGACATCAATCGCGGCCTGTTGGGCAAGGTTGTCGGCAATGGGATCGGTCATAAAATTAGGCTTTAGCGAGCTCGTTCTCGACCCAGGTATAGCCTTTGGCTTCGAGTTCGTGGGCGAGCGCTTTGTCACCGCTGTGCACAATCCGTCCGCCATACATGATGTGCACTTTATCTGGGACAATGTAATCGAGCAGACGTTGGTAGTGGGTGATGACTAAGAAGCCGCAGTTAGGACCCCGAGCATTGTTGACCCCTTCGGCAACAATACGAAGGGCATCGATGTCGAGTCCCGAGTCGGTTTCGTCGAGCACCGCATACTTGGGCTCGAGCATGAGCATTTGCAGAATTTCACAGCGCTTTTTCTCGCCGCCAGAAAAACCTTCGTTGAGCGAACGCGAAGTGAAACTGCGGTCCATTTTGAGCGCATCCATCTTGGCGTAGAGGCGAGCGTAGTAGGCCTTAGCGTCGAAAGGGCTGCCCTTAGGCTGACGGGCAACCAGTGCGGCCCGGATAAAATTGGCGATAGTAACCCCGGGAATTTCGTTGGGGTATTGGAAGGCCAAGAATAGACCTAAGCGGGCGATGGCATCGGGTTCTTGTCCCAGAATGGAAACGCCATCGAGCAAGACTTCTCCCTCGGTTACGGTGTAGTCTTCATGACCTGCTAATACCTTAGCTAGCGTGCTCTTGCCCGTGCCGTTAGGCCCCATGATGGCATGGACCTCGCCCTTAGGGAGCTCGAGATTGAGACCCTTGAGGATAGGTTTGTCGCCAATTGAGGCGTGAAGATTACGAATGCTGAGGTGGGACATGAAGGGGAGAGAGATAAGGGATTAGGGGAGAGAGATGAGAGAGGAGAGATTAGGGATAAGAGAAGGGAGGCGCTTAGTTAGTTGGGCGGGATGGCTTGGAGCTTTTGCTGGTGGCCTTGCGCTTTTTACCGTGGAAAGAAATTTCAATAATTTCAGGTTGAAATTCCCCGGGCAAAATTTGCCGTAAGGTCTCTAACGTATCCTTAGAAAGTTCGATGTCATAGACCTTGCCGGTTTCTTGATCTTTAAAGTGGGCGTGCGGTGCTAAGTTGGGGCAATACCGCGTTGGCTCCCGTTCGTAATTAACCTGTCGTACCACGCCACTGCGCACGAACGATTCGAGACAGTTATAGACGGTGGCTAGGGAAATACCTTGAAAGGTTTCGCGCGAGCGCTGCCAAACTTCCTCGACGGTAGGGTGGTCGCGTTTGGTAAGGAGCACGGCGAATACTTGCTCGCGCTGGCGGGTGGGCTTGAGCCCAGCTCGGTTGAGGGACTCCTTGAGATGCAGGCGCTGGTGAGAAGACAAGGGCATGAGACTTATTCTAAGAATTAGAATGACTCTAAATAGCAAGTTTAACCCAAGACTTTCCTGGGCGGCTGGCCCTTTAATTCACCCGGGGGTCAAAATCAGGGTCCTGCGGTCCAAGACCCCGCTCCACCTCAGCTTGGGCGAGGAATTCGCGTAGTAGGCCTAAACGAACGGCGGGCTCGGTCAGCCCCAGGAGTTTTCGGCGTAAAGCACCCAAGGGGATTAAGTGACCTGCCGCGGCATCGGCGAATCGTCCCGGATGAGCAGCAGCAAGTTGCTGTAAGCGGGGGAGTAAGCTTTCGGCTTCATCCGCTGGGGGGAGTTCGCCCAGGAGGCGTTCCACGAGCGCCAGGCACTGCGCAAGCAGGATGTGATCGTGAGGGCCACTCTCGCCATCGGGCGTTAGGGTAGCGCGCAAAACTGGGTAGGGTTTTCGCTTACTCAGGGTTTCGACCTTAAGACGGACCTCGCCTTCTAACAAAACTAAGTGCCGTCCATCGGGTAACGTTTGATGACTTAAGATACGACCCAACGTTGCCCAAGGACCGGCCATCTCGATGCCTTTTTCATTTGTGAGGGCTTCTCCGACCGCAAAGCGGCGATCGCCTGCTAAGGCGTCTTCAATCATGCGGCGATAGCGCGGTTCAAATAAGTGCAAAGGCAGTAGCTGAAAAGGTAAGAGGGCACAGTCTTCGAGCAAGATGCAGGGATAGTCGGATGCAGCCATGTCGTTAGGGGATAGGACAACGGGGCGGACGCAAGTTTGGGCGCTTAAGGGCTGCGCTTAACTAGGGCCTTGGGTCCAACAATCTAAAAAGAGTCGCTTAGGGTCGGGCTGGGGCGTTTCAGCGACGTAGATGGCAAGGCGTAGTGCAGGTAAATAACTATCGGGGGCAGCAGGCGAGCGCCGCTTAATTTCTGCTAATAAACTCTCAGCTGAGCGCCCACTAATTTGGTCGAGGTGGCGATAACCGGCATCGAGTAAATCGCGCGCTACGCTGAGAGGGAGGCGCGGAACCCGCATAAAATGGCTGGTCACCGCTTCAAGGCGACGGCGGGCAGCAGCTTCGCTCGCAGGGTCGCTCACAGGCGCTCAAGGACG
This sequence comes from uncultured Enterobacteriaceae bacterium, assembly GCA_964510855.1. GTDB lineage: Bacteria > Verrucomicrobiota > Verrucomicrobiia > Opitutales > UBA953 > UBA8828. The sequence goes on from CAZEDB010000012.1 coordinate 34,158, forward strand.
GCACGGCCCATCGCCGCACAACCGACTGAGGCTTTGCCGCCCGCGATATCGGCGGTACGGATTCCATCCGCAATCGTGCGATCGACGGCCTGTTCAATGACACGCGCTTCAGCTTCTAGGCCGAAGGAATGGCGCAGGAGTAGGGCAATGGAGAGGATTTGGGCGCAAGGGTTGGCTTTGTCTTGGCCTGCAATATCAGGTGCGGTTCCGCCGGAAGGTTCATAGAGGCCGAAGGGGCGGCCATGGCGGTTGGCTAGCGCCCCGAGCGAGGCTGAGGCCATCATGCCTAGGGAGCCACAAACTACCGCCATCTCATCCGAGAGAATATCGCCAAACATGTTTTCGGTGAGTACGACATCGAATTGGCCTGGTCGCAGCACCAGCTGCATCGCCGCGTTATCAATATAAAGGAAGCTCAACTGAATATCAGGAGCGGTCTTAGCTACGCGCTCGGCCACGACTTTGCGCCAGAGTACCGAAGTTTCGAGCACGTTGGCTTTGTCTACAAGGGTCAAGCGCTTGCTGCGTGCGCGTGCGGTGGCGATAGCGACATCGGTAATGCGCACGATTTCAGATTGACGATAAACCATGGTATCAAGGGCTTCGATATCTCCACCCTCAATGTCGCGCGTCGACTTAGCACCAAAATAAAGGCCACCGGTAAGTTCGCGAATGCATACCATATCGATGCCGTTCGCAATGCGCTCGGGGCGCAGCGGTGAGGTGTCGAGTAAGGTTTTAGGAAGTAAGCCGGGTCGAATGTTGGCAAAGAGTTTGAAATGTTTGCGCAAGGGCAGGAGTGAGGCGCGTTCGGGTTGTTCTTTAGGGGGAAGTTTTTCCCACTTGGGTCCACCGACCGACCCGAAAAGAATCGCATCGGCAGCTTGGCAGGCAGCCAAAGTTGAGTCGGGCAAAGCTTGGCCGTGGGCATCAATCCCAGCCCCTCCTACTGGGTGGGTAGAGTGGCTTAAAGTGTGCCCATGCTTTTTCAAAACTGCCTCTAAAATTGGCAGGGCAGCCGCCATGACTTCGGGGCCGATGTAGTCACCTGGTAAAACTGCAATTTTAAGGTCCATAGGGTAGGGTTAAGTGGGGCTAGAGTAAGGTTGAGACAGAAGCGAGAGGGCAGGGCTGACAAGCGGATAGAATAAGGTCTTATCGAAGATGGGTGTGAACAAATAAGCTTTTAAGTCAGGATTTATGCGGGATCACGGCCTTTTTCCTTTCAAAAACGGTTCGGTCTAAAGGGTTACTGAATGCTCATTGGGATAGGCTTCCTTTCCAAACTGTCCCCCCTCTGTCATCATTCTGTCACAATAGGGTGAGAGTATGGGTCTGTTACCAAACCCATGAATACCCTCCTCAAGTCCCTCGCACTCGCAGCCTTCACTGCTTCGCCTGTGCTCGCTCAAAGCACCGTCGTCATCGATCCTAAGCTTCCTGATTATCAAGTTACTTCCGGTGTTTCCGGTAACTTGAACTCAGTGGGCTCTGACTCGCTGAATAACTTGATGACCTTCTGGGCTGAGGGCTTCAAGGTTCGCTATCCTAATGTAAAGATTCAGATTGAAGGTAAGGGTTCCTCGACCGCGGTTCCTGCGCTCTCCTCGGGCGTTGCCCAAACCGGTCCTATGAGCCGAGTGATGAGGGCCTCCGAAATCGCGACCTTCGAAGGTCGCTTCGGTCACAAGCCTACGGCTATTCCTGTGGCCGTGGATGCGCTCGCAGTCTTCGTGCACAAAGATAACCCCATCAGCGGTCTCTCGCTCACTCAAGTTGACAGCATCTTCTCCTCGGGTCGTAAGCGTGGTGGTCAAGACATCGCCGTTTGGGGTGGTACCGGTATGACGGGTGACTTTGCTGGCAAGAGCGTTTCGGTCTTCGGCCGTAACTCGGCTTCTGGCACCTATGGTTTCTTTAAGGAACTCGCCCTCAAGAATGGTGACTTCAAGACTTCGGTTAAAGAGCAGCCTGGTTCCTCTTCGGTCGTCCAAGGTATCTCCTCGGATATCTCAGCTATCGGCTACTCGGGTATTGGTTATGCTACCTCAGGCGTACGCGCTGTGCCTCTCTCCGAAAAAGATGGTCAGCCCTTTGTCGAAGCTAACCAAGCTAACTGTGAATCGGGTGCCTACCCTCTCGCTCGCTTCCTCTACGTCTATGTCAACAAGGCGCCTAACAAGGACATGGATAAGCTTACCCAAGAGTTCATGACCTTCGTCGTCTCCAAGCAAGGCCAGGAAATCACCATCAAAGATGGTTACTTCCCGATCAACGCTGACGTAGCAACCGAAGCTCGCGCCGCACTCAAGTTCTACTCTGCTGAGTAATTCTTTGTCGTCTCGCCCCTCACGGGGTTCCCCGCCACGCCCTTTAGGCCGGCATAAAGAGGGAACTCCCGAGTTCGGCGGGTCGGCATCCCAGCGGGCCTAACGGCCCGCTTGCTTTTTTAAGTTTAACGGCCCTACAACTCGCCTACCTTGGATAATCCCTCCTCCACTCTTCGCCGTCGTGAAGTCAGTCCGGCGACCCTGCGAATCGACCGCTGGATGGCCCGGTTGATTCACGTAGGTGGCATTAGTGTGGTCGCGGCCGTGCTGGGGATGTTGGTTTTTTTAGTAGCGCAAGTCTTCCCGCTCTTTCAAGGCGCCAAGCTCACTGAACTCGCTTCGGTTCGTTTGCCGGCTGAAATGGCGGCACTCTCAGTTGATGAATACGGGGAGCTTCCTTGTGCCATCATGGCCGATGGCACCTTACGTTTCTACCGGCTCGATGGCACGCTAGCAAAGGAGTGGAAACCTGACCTAGGTTTGCTTACGGTAGCGTCGATTCGCTCTGATAGTCGTTTGGGTCTGATTGTATTAGGTTTGAGTGATGGTTCTTTAGCTGAAGTCCGGGTCGGCTACCGGGCCAATTTTGCTGCTGACAAAACTCGCGTGATTGATGCTGAGCCTGAGTTGTTGGGTATCTTGCCCGTCGCTCCTGGTGCCCCGCTTGAGGCTGTCCATCAAGTACGCGGACCGAATGGGCGGATTATTTTAGTCCGTCAATCGTCACCCGAGGGTGCGCGTTTAACCGCATTACGTGTTACTGAGCGTCGCGCCTTAGGAGGTAAGGCTCGGCCCGTCGCAGGTGAGCCCATTCCCGTCGGCGCTGGACTTACTAATATTGTAGGTGAAGCCTTGATGGCTAACGGCGAGATGGCATTAGCCTTCTTAGCTGATGGTACGGTGGTTGTGCATGCCGATGAAAACGGTGCCTATAATGAGGTGCAGCGTTTCCGGCCTTTTCCTGAGGCGCCCCAGGCACGCTTAACTTCGACTGGATTAGTTTTAGGTGATGTCACGCTTCTCCTGTCTTCCGATCAAGGTCATGATGAAGCCTGGTCGCTTTACCCGCAGATTCAGCCTGATGGTCGTGAACTCCGCCGTTTTGGTCGTATCCACGTCAACCCTATGCTGGCTGGAGCGGCCAATGGCTTTGCGCCTTCGCCGGTTAATAAATGCTACGTGATTTCTTCGCAAAAAGATTTGCAGATACGGCATATGACTACGGGTACGATTCGTTGGGAAGGACCTCCGGTGGCGGGTTTCAGGTCGGCCTTCCTCTCTAAGAATCACGATCAGCTCGGCGTGCTCGAGGCTTCGGGTAATCTACGTCGTTGGCAAATCAATGACCATCATCCCGACGGTGGCTGGCGGGCCTTCTTTGCTCCGATTTGGTACGAAGGAGGCACCGAGCCCGTGCATGCTTGGCAGTCGAGTTCGGGCAGTGATGAGTTTGAGCCTAAACTTTCTCTAGTTCCACTTATCTACGGTTCCCTCAAAGGTACGCTCTATGCGCTCGTCTTTGCGCTCCCGGTGGCGTTGTTGGCCGCGGTCTATGTCTCCCAGTTTTTACGTCCTGAACTCAAGCGTATCATTAAACCCACCATGGAGATTATGGCTTCGTTGCCTTCGGTGGTCTTGGGTTTCTTAGCCGGTCTCTGGCTTGCGCCGGTGGTTGATGCTCACTTGGTGCCGTTGTTGCTCTCGGTGCTCGCCTTGCCCTTTACAGCTCTTGCCTTTGGTTCAATTTGGTCGCGCCTACCCTTACGGGCTCGTCGTTTAGTTCCTCCGGGCTGGGAGTTTCTGGCTCTAGTACCTGTGCTCATGGTGATGGTAGCTGCCGTTTGGTCTTCTGCCCCGCTTGTGGAGTCGGCGCTCTTTACCGTTACCGATCCCGCTACAGGTAAATCTGTGGCCGACTTCCGTGAGTGGTGGCGCTTAGCCACGGGACTTTCCTACGACGCCCGTAACTCAGTGGTGGTAGGCTTTGTCATGGGCTTTGCCGTCATTCCCGTGATTTTCACTATTGCCGAAGATGCTATCTCTAATGTGCCTCCTGCTTTGACCTCGGGCTCGTTGGCCTTGGGTGCTAGCCGCTGGCAAACGGTTTGGCGGGTCGTGGTGCCTACGGCAATTGCAGGAATTTTCTCCGCCATCATGATTGGTTTTGGAAGGGCAGTAGGCGAAACCATGATTGTCGTTATGGCCACGGGTAACACGCCGGTGATGGAGCTGAATCCCTTTAGTGGCATGCGCACGCTATCCGCTAATATAGCCGTAGAGTTACCCGAGGCTCCGGTAGGTCACACCCACTACCGCGCCCTTTTCTTAGGCGCTTGCTGTCTCTTCTTCATGACCTTTGTGCTTAACACCGCAGCGGAACTCCTCCGTCAGCGTCTACGCGATCGTTACAAGGTCATCTAATGCCATGAAAGACCCTGTGCCTAATTTACCCGATGCTAAGCCGCCAGCAGGCGAGCCTCTGGTCTGGTTTACCTCGGTAGGCTTAGTGTTGGGCCTAACCATGGTGCTGCTTTTGGCTGGGGTTATTGTTATCAATGGCGCGAAGGCATTTTGGCCGGCAAAAATTTCTCAAGCTGAATTGACCGATGGAAGGGTTTTGTTGGGTCCCTTAGCCCAAGACCGTATCAAACCCGGCACCCCTTCGGTCGACAATTTCCGCGAGTTCCAATTCCAGATTGGTCTACGCGAATACAACGGTCAGAGCTTCACTTGGGTCGATGTCACAACGGTTAAGGCACAACATTACCCGGCAACGGCCATGGCGCTCGAACGCATGGAGAACGGGGCGGCCTTCCTGATTCCTACGGGATTACGCTTGGCAGATGGCACCGTCTTGCCGGCCACGGACGCTACCTTCGAGTCTCGTTTACAGACCATCATTGCGGCAGTTGCAGCCCAGCGCGCCACGCTCATGGAAGTCGAACGGGTGCGTATCGGCCGTATCAATGCGAAGTTGCAGGATGCTAAAATTTCTCTGCGTAAAGCAGAGGACTTAAAACAACCTACCGAAGACCTGCAGACTGAAATTGCTCAGCTAGAAGAAAGCTACCAATTGCTCGCCACCGAGGCTCGTACCTTGCGTGACACCTTCCCGGCTGACACCTTAGTCGGTGTCGATGGCGGTGGACGAGCGCTGGAGTTTCCTTCCGCAAGTCTCGTTCGAGCCTGGCAACCTAATGCCATGAGTTGGTGGGAGCGCTTAGGCTTAGCCTTTAGCCGTGCGTGGGATTTTGTCAGCACCGAGCCACGCGAGGCGAATACGGAAGGCGGTGTATTGCCCGCACTCTTTGGTACCTTCGTCATGACCGTGTTTATGAGTGCGATGGTCACGCCCTTCGGCGTCATCGCGGCTATCTACTTGCACGAGTATGCGCGTAAGGGTGTCACGCTCCGGGCGGTGCGTATTTGCGTGAATAATTTGGCTGGTGTGCCCTCGATTGTTTTCGGCGTCTTTGGTTTAGGTTTCTTTGTCTATGTTTTAGGCGGTAATATCGACCAGCTCTTCTTCTCCGATCAGCTGAAGTATAACAATAATACGCCCGTGTTTGGTACGGGTGGCTTGATGTGGGCTTCGATGACTTTGGCACTGATGACCTTGCCGGTGGTGATTGTTGCTACCGAAGAAGCCTTAAGCGCAGTTCCGCGTGGCATGCGTGAGGCCTCATTGGCCTGCGGAGCCTCGAAGTGGCAGACCATTCGCGAGATTTTATTACCTGCCTCGGCACCTGGTGTGCTCACCGGCGTGATTCTCGCCATGGCACGGGGGGCAGGTGAGGTTGCTCCGCTTATGATTGTGGGAGTGGTTAAACTTGCACCCGCTCTACCACTCGATGGGACTTTCCCTTTCTTACATGCCGACCGCAAGTTCATGCACTTGGGTTTTCATATCTATGACCTAGGTTTCCAGTCACCCGACTCCGATGCCGCACGCCCTATGGTTTTTGCCTCTACCTTGCTCCTCTTGATGTTGGTTATTTTCCTTAACCTTGGAGCTATTACCATTCGCAACTATCTCCGCGAGCGCTATAAATCTTCTGCATTCTAAGACTTTCCCATGGCCTTAAACTCAACTCATGTCCCTCAAGGCACGCCCCCTCCGGCTGATGCTCGACCTGATTATATTCGTATCAAGGACTATAACTTCTGGTATAGTGAAAAAAAGGCGCTCGACGCCATCAGCCTCGACATCCCTGAGCGTCAAGTAACGGCCTTTATCGGTCCGTCGGGTTGCGGCAAATCTACCTTGTTACGTAATATTAACCGGATGAATGACCTGGTTGATGGCATTCGCCATGAAGGCGACATTACGGTGGCGGGGCGTTCCATTTACGATCCGAGCGTGGAAGTTATTTCCCTGCGCCGTCGGGTTGGCATGGTTTTCCAGAAGTCCAATCCCTTTCCTAAGTCGATTTACGAAAACGTGGTTTATTCCCTTCGTATTGCGGGGGTATCCGATCGTGATGTCTTAGATGAGACTTGCGAAACCTCGCTGCGGCGCGCTGCGCTATGGGACGAAGCTAAAGACCGCTTGCAGGATAGCGCCCTCGGCCTCTCGGGTGGTCAAATGCAACGTCTCTGCATTGCTCGCGCCATCGCCAACCAGCCTGAGATTCTTTTGATGGATGAGCCTTGCTCCGCTCTTGACCCCATTGCTACCGGTAAAATTGAGGAGCTGATTCATCAACTCAAAACCCAATTCACCATCGTGATTGTGACCCACTCGATGCAGCAAGCAGCGCGCGTGTCTGATCGTACCGCCTTCTTCTACTTAGGTAAACTCATTGAAGCCGACCGTACGGAAACTATCTTCATGAAGCCCTCCCAAGCTCAAACCGAGGCCTACATCTCGGGCCGCTTTGGTTGAGTTGAGCTGCAAGCAAGGGCGTAAGCCTCGCTTGCATGACGCTGCCGAGTCTTCTATTTTTAAATCACCCCAAGCGTCTACCCCAATCCCTACCTCACTTTTATGATGCAACGTCACTTCCACGAAGAGCTCCGTCAACTCCGCGATGATCTCGTTTTGATGGGCGAGCGCGCCCTCGATATGACCCGTCTCTCCCTCCAAGCTTTGGAGAAAGGCGATGATGCTTTAGCTCTTCAGGTGCGAGGCATGGATGACGGTGTTGATGATTTGGAGAAGCGTGTAGACCGTGAAATCATGCGCTACCTGACCCTGTTTGGTCCGATGGGTGGTGATGTTCGTCTTTTACTCGGTGCTCGCGATATTTGCCACGACCTCGAGCGAGTAGCGGATGAAGCTTCGGGTATTGCCCGCCGTTCGCTCACGATTTCAGGTCGCGGCCCCTTGTCTAATCTTCTCATGGTACCTGAAGAAGGGCGTCTCGCCGCAGCCGCTCTACGTTTCGCACTCGATAGTTTTATTGAGGGCGATTTGGAAAAGGCTAAAACTGTTTTAGTTAACGACCGCGAAATTGACCGTCTTAATAAAGAGAACTACCTCGCGCTCCTAGGTAAGACGGGCGATTCCGCACGCGTCTCGCCTTCGCACGTGGAACTCATCTTTATCTCTAAGGCCTATGAGCGCATAGGTGATCACGCTAAAAATATTGCTGAGCAGGTTATCTTCCTGCTGAGCGGGGAAGACGTCCGTCACCAGCGCAAGGCCTAACCTCGGGCGTCGCGGGCAAACGCCTCGGCGAAATAAGTTAGAATCAAATCAGCCCCGGCTCGTTTTAAAGCGACAAGTGATTCGTCGCGAACGGCGCGTACATTAAACCAGCCTTTTTCTGCCGCGGCCATAATCATCGCGTACTCGCCCGACACTTGGTAGACCGCGAGGGGCAGTGGGGTGAGTTGGCGAATGTCCCGCAAGACATCGAGGTAAGGGCCGCCGGGTTTTACCATGAGCACATCAGCGCCCTCGGCTGCGTCGAGCAGGGCTTCGCGCTGGGCTTCGAGTCGATTGGCTGGGTTGATTTGATAGCTGGCCTTTGAAATCGGGGCTTCATGGGCAGCGCGACTACTACCGACGGCGTCGCGGAAGGGGCCGTAATAGGCGGAGGCAAATTTCGCAGCGTAGGCGAGGATGCCCGTTTGGCTAAAGCCGCTAGCATCAAGGGCGGTGCGGAGCGCTCGAACCCGACCGTCCATCATATCAGAGGGCGCAACAAAATCCGCTCCAGCGCGTGCACTCAGTACCGCCATCTTGGCCAGAATTTCAACCGTGCGGTCGTTATCCACGTCTTTACCGTTCGCGGTTAAGACACCGTCGTGCCCATGCGTGGTGTAAGGGTCGAGCGCGATGTCGGCAAAAATTACGGTTTCGGGCGAGCCTGCCTTCGCAGCCTGGATGGCGCGGTAGACAAGGGCATTCGGATTTAAGGCTTCGACGCCTTCGGGTGATTTTCGACCGGCTTCAACTTTGGGAAAAAGGGCGACGCCATGAATACCGAGTTGAAGCAGTTCGGCACACTTGGCGCCGAGCTGACTTAAAGGTGTGCGTACCAAACCAGGGAGGGAGGGAATGGGTTCGGGTTGCTCGCCTTCCGTGACAAAGAGGGGCTGAATGAGATGACGTGGCTCAACCGAGGTTTCAGTTAGCATCGCACGAATGCCAGGGGTCGCCCTTAGGCGACGAAGACGAAGCGGCAGATCAAGACCCATAGAAGGCCTAACTATTCAATCGAGGGGGCAAAAGGCAAGGCGGCGGGGAAAGGGATGTGACAGCCTGTCCCATAATCAGATGATGACGCCCGCATTGTCCCTCCGCCACTCAGCCATCCCCTCAGTTTAGCCCTAAAACACTCGGTTTATGCGGGTCTAGGTTATTTCTGCCTTGGCACATACCCTGCACTAAGGAGGTAAACCCATTTAACTAAACCCAAACCCAAACATCCCCACACCTATGGCTAAAATTCTCGGCATCGACCTCGGCACCACCAACTCCTGTATGGCGGTTCGCGACGGTACAGAAAACGTCGTCGTACCCAACAGCGAAGGCGGACGCACCACACCCTCGGTTGTCGCCTTCACCAAGAATGGCGAGACTTTGGTCGGTCAAGCCGCCAAGCGCCAGGCGGTTACTAATCCTAAGAATACCATCTTCTCGGCTAAGCGTCTTATCGGACGTAAGTTTTCCGAGTTACGCTCGGTGGTTTCAAAATTACCTTACAAGGTAGTCGAAGGTAAGAACGGAGATGCCGCCATTGAATGCGTCGTCGCCGGCGAAACCCGCGTTTTCACACCTCAAGAAATCTCAGCCAAGATTCTGGCCAAGTTGAAAGCCGATGCGGAAGCCTACTTAGGTGAAACCATCACCCAAGCCGTTATCACGGTGCCCGCCTACTTTAACGATGCTCAACGCCAAGCTACCAAGGATGCAGGAACCATCGCCGGCCTCGAAGTCTTGCGGATCATTAACGAACCTACTGCAGCTTCCCTCGCTTACGGCCTAGACCAGAAGAAGGATGAGAAGATTGCAGTTTACGACTTAGGTGGCGGCACCTTCGACGTCTCTGTTCTTGAGATTGGTGACGGCGTCTTTGAGGTACGTGCCACCAATGGCGATACCGAACTAGGCGGAGACAATTGGGACGAGCGTCTCATCCAATGGCTCATCGACGGCTTCAAGGCCGAGCAGGGCATTGACCTTTCTAAAGACGCGATGGCTCTGCAGCGCCTCAAGGAAGAAGCCGAGAAAGCTAAGATTGCTTTATCGTCCTCGAACTCTGTCGACATCAACTTGCCCTTCATCACTGCCGACGCCTCGGGGCCTAAGCACCTAAACGTCACGCTCACGCGTGCGCAAATGGAGAAAGTCTGCGACGATCTCTTTGCTCGTACCCGTAAGCCCTTCGAAGCCTGCCTGAAAGACGCCGGCATTGCCATGAACCAAGTCGATGAACTCGTGCTCGTGGGCGGTATGACCCGAATGCCCAAGGTGCTTGAGCTCGCTAAGGCCCTCGCAGGTAAGACCCCTCACCAAGGCGTCAACCCCGATGAAGTCGTCGCCGTAGGTGCTGCCATCCAGGGCGGTGTGCTCAAGGGTGATGTTAAAGACGTCCTCTTACTTGATGTGACGCCCCTCACCCTCGCCATCGAGACCATGGGTGGTGTGGCTACCGCGATGATTGAGCGTAACACCACTATCCCGACCAAGAAGTCACAGGTCTTCTCTACGGCTGCCGACAACCAACCTCAGGTCGATATTGTCATCCTGCAAGGCGAGCGCCCCATGTCGAAGGACAATAAGCAACTCGGCACTTTCCGTCTCGATGGTATTGCTGCCGCTCCTCGCGGGCTGCCACAAATTGAAGTCACCTTCGATATCGACGCTAACGGTATCCTCCATGTCTCAGCTAAAGACAAGGGAACGGGTAAGGAGCAGAAGATTACGATCTCGGGCTCTTCCGGTCTTTCTAAAGAAGAGGTCGATAAGCTTCGTAAGGAAGCCGAACTCCATGCCGAAGAAGACAAGCAAGCTCGCGAGCGTGCTGAGACCCGTAATCAGCTCGATTCGCTGGTCTTCCAAGTTGAGAAGCAACTTAAGGAGCATGGGGACAAGTTCCCTGGGGATTCTAAGGCCGAGACCGAGAAGGCCGTCGCCGCCGCCAAGGAGATCCTTGCCAATGTTAATGCGGAGTCCGCTCAGTTGAAGTCTGCTGCGGAAGCCATTTCCAAAGCTGTTGAGCCTGCCGCTCAAGCGCTCTACCAGGCCGCTGCGCAATCCGCTCAAGCGGGTGATGCAGGCGCAGCAGGTGAAGAACCCGCTAAGACCAAGCAAGCCGGCGACGGTAAGGTGGTTGATGGCGACTTCGAAGTCGTCGACGACGGTAAGAAATAAGTGGTATAGACTTCAGGGCTTAGACTTCAGAACATAGACTTCAAAAGAAAGAATAAGTTAACCAAGGGCCGAAAGGCCCTTTTTTGTATCATTTTAAGAGGATTCCTTGGTGTTTGAACCTTGCCGCTATCGCAGATACAGCCCAAAATCTCCCTCTCCATCCCCCATGCGAAACCTCGCCGTTCTGCTTCTTTCCTCCCAAGCTTTTGCTCAAAACGATATTAGTACGCATTTCACTTTCGCCTCGGCGGATGGGGGTAACAAGACCCTGGTTAGTTGGAGTTTTGGTGGTGCGTATGTCTCTGAACAAGGTATAATCTGGGAAGGTGGTACAATGTCGACCACTGGCTGGGGGCTGGGTTGGCCACTTCCAATTGCTAGTCCGATGTTTGTGAACGCTGTTGATCGGGATATATCTCTCTCAGTTGCTAACTCCGTTTTCGCAGTGACGAATTTGACAACTTCGCAGGTGAGTACTGGATCGGTGCTACATATCGAGACTCAAACGGGCCAGTACCAATTTGAACAATTCTATATCTCGGTGAGTCTTGATGTCCAAAATGGTGATGCTCTCCGCGTTACCCCTGGTTCTGGCTCGGCTGTTGTCGATATTGTCTTCTCTGAGTTCAACCTTGGTGCTTACCAACCAGTCGGCCATTCAGGGGCAGGAGTAACTTACCCTTTCACGGGTTCGGGTACTGTACTTGGTGCCATCCCTGAACCTTCGACCTACGGCATTGCCTTCGGTGCCCTTGCACTTGCAGGTGCCTTGGTGCGTCGCCGGGCTAAGCGGGTCTGATCTTAGATTAGGTCCTCTAGTCAGGTTATACCTCAATCCCCTTGTCTCCGAGAGGGCAGGGGGCTTTGCTGGTTGAGATGGCCTCTGTCTCCGAAGACCTCTTTGCCCGTG
>CAZEDB010000012.1:46321-48440 GCA_964510855.1 uncultured Enterobacteriaceae bacterium
CAGGGGGCTTTGCTGGTTGAGATGGCCTCTGTCTCCGAAGACCTCTTTGCCCGTGCCCAGAAGATGATTCCGGGTGGGGTGAATTCGCCTGTGCGCGCGTTTCGCTCCGTTGGGGGCACACCTTTCTTTACGGTTAAGGCGGATAAGGCACGGCTCACCACCGCCGATGGACAAGAACTCATCGACTTTGTTTTAACCTGGGGTCCTGCCATTCACGGTCACAATGATCCCACTATCCGTGCTGCCATTGCCGCAGCTTTAGAAAAAGGTACATCGTTCGGCACACCTAACCCGCTTGAAGTTGAAATGGCGGAGATGATTCTGAGTTGTGTGCCCGCGGTTAAGAAGGTGCGCATGACCAATAGCGGCACTGAGGCCACCATGTCTGCCATTCGCCTTGCGCGAGGTCACACCGGTCGCTCCAAAATCATTAAGTTCTCGGGCTGTTATCATGGTCATGTCGATTCCCTCCTCGTTAAGGCAGGCTCGGGCGCCCTCACTCAGGGTAACCCCGACTCCGCGGGAGTTACCCCGGGTACAGCCGCCGATACCGTTGTCGTTGAGTACAACAACCTACCCGCTCTCGAGCAGGCCTTTAAAGCCAACGTAGGTGCCATCGCGGGCGTTATCCTTGAGCCCTTCCCTGCGAATGTCGGACTGATTTTACCTGACCCTGGCTTCCTTGCTAGTGTACGGGCCCTTTGCACGCGTGAAGGTGCGGTCTTAATCTTTGACGAAGTGATGACCGGCTTTCGTCTCTCACTCGCTGGTACCCAAGGTTTGCACGACGTTGTTCCTGACCTTGTTTGCATGGGTAAGATTATTGGCGGCGGACTCCCCGTCGGTGCCTTTGGCGGTAAGGCGGAGATTATGGATAAACTCGCACCCCTTGGTCCTGTTTATCAAGCCGGCACGCTGAGTGGCAACCCGCTCGCCATGGCCGCGGGTCTTGCTGCAGTCCGCAAGTTGCGTGACGAGAATCCTTTCGCACGACTCGATGGCTTAGGTCAGCGCGTCCGTGATACCTTGCTGAGTGCCGCTCGCGCCAAAGGCATTCCCTTACAAGTACCGCAAGTCGGTTCCATGTTCTCGCTCTTCTTTAATCCAGAAGTCGTACGCAACTACGACCAAGCCATCGCCTCGCAAGGAGATCTTTATCGCCAAGTATTTCGTTATGCCCTCGACCACGGGGTCTACTTGGCACCCTCGCCTTACGAAACCGCGTTTATCTCAACTGCCCACGAAGGCGCTGACATTCAGCGCGCTTGCGAGGTGCTCGACGCGGCGATTCGCAATCTCTAATCATGGCACACTTTGCATTTATCGGAGCGGGTCGCATGGCTTCAGCCATGGCACGAGGTCTTTTACGCTCGGGTGCCTTTACGGCGCGTGATTTGGCCTGTATTGGCGGTTCGGGTACGACCTCACTGATGCTTTCGGGAGAGTTAGGCATCACGCTCGCCACCTCTCCTGCGATCTTAATGCAAGATGCAGACGTCGTCGTGGTGGCCTGTAAGCCTCAAGTCTTTGCTGGTCTTGATGCCGACTACGGTCGATTAGCTGCCGGGAAGTTAGTAGTTTCGATTCTCGCTGGAACCCGTCTCGAACGCCTGCGGGCTTTCTTCCCTAAGGCTCGTAATATCATCCGTACCATGCCGAATACGCCGGGCGCTATTGGTCAGGGGATTACCGCTTGGGCAGCCGAGGCTGAACTTTCCGCGAGCGACCGCGAAGTGCTGAGTACCTTGCTGGGTGGTCTTGGAGACAGCGTCGAAGTTTCGGAATCTCAGTTAGATGCGGTCACGGCTGTAAGTGGTAGCGGACCTGGTTTCTTCTTCGAGTTTCTCGCTGCTTATGAACGCGGAGCCCTAGCACTCGGCTTGGAGCCCGCTTTGGCACGTCGACTTATTCGTACTACCTTTGTCGGCTCATTAGCCTTAGCAGATGCCACCGGCGAAGCTCCGGCGCGTTTGCGCGACCAAGTAACGTCGCCCAATGGCACAACCCGAGCAGGTTTAGATGTTTTACAAGGAGCGCACCTCGATGATCTCGTAGCACAGGCGTTGGAAGCCGCGCGCAATCGCGCCCGAGATTTGAGTAAGTAGTTTGGCAGAGGAGG
>CAZEDB010000013.1:0-41698 GCA_964510855.1 uncultured Enterobacteriaceae bacterium
GGAGTGATCTTTCATCTGAAGTCTTTCATCTGAAATCTACCCCTAGCGTACCGCTTTGGCGCCGTGGATTTCTGTCAGTTGGAAGCGATACTTAACGGCCTTGGGCGAAGTGGCGACTGCGACCACAGTTTCGTAGCCTAACGCAGGCACCGTAATGGTACGCGCGACCACGACATTACCTTGAATGGGGAAGCCATCTTTATCCAGCCACTCAATGCTCCAATTCAGCGGTTGAGCGGTACGGGTAGCATTGGCGAGCAAGAGACTGACTTTAGTTGAGGTGCCGTCTTCAGCCACGCCGACTTTGACTTCGGTAGGGCGGGCACTGTCTGCAAAGGTGGGGTTGGTCGCGACAATCACGAAGCCAGCTTCATTGTCGAAAGCGACAATTTGAGTGGCCTGGTTGGACGACGTAGCACAGCCCGTTAAGAGGGCAATCGAGAGGAGGGAGAGCAGCGTTTTCATTAGGGTTGGAGTATGCAGGTGCGAATAGAGGGTGCAACGCCGGATGCAACCGAACGGACGGTAATCAGGACGGCGCGCGCGGGGGGTAGGGCGATCGATGGCCCAGCTTGGCCTTCGGCGGTCAGGGTTAAGGTGCTTCCACGAGGAACGTCGCCCCGCTGGAGTCGGTAGACCGAGGGCAGGGCTGACCAATGACGAAGGTCGGCCTGCGCGGACGCGGTATAGACATTGGTTGCCACTAAGGTAGCCAACATCATGAGCTGTGCCCCAGTGTTATCACTATTTTGACGGGCGTATTCCTGGGCGGCTTTATTAGCGATGTAAGCGGCAATCGCTTTGACGGTGGCGGAAGCAATGGCGCGATTACGTACTACCGGCCATTCTTCGCGGAATTCTGCGAGTACCATCGCATCAACACTACCTAACAAGTTGGCATCAGGGAGTTGGCCTTCGCTCCAAGAAACTTTAAGCGGGCTAGGGGTGCCTCCTGCGGGAGCAACCGCTGGGAAGGAAATGCCCACAATGGGTGCCGCCGAATCTGCAAAGATAAGCGGCAAGCTGATGCGCTCTTCGCGCCAGCGAGGCGCACTCCCTGCTTCGTGCAAAACATAGACTAAGGTCCGTCCGGCACCTGGGTCGGGTCGACCCGTACCTGCTTCCGCTAACGCTAAGTCGGCTGCGACGACTTGGGAGCCTGCCGCTGCCGCCGCCATCTGGAGGGATTTGCGTGCCCGCTCTAAATCGGCTGGGCCTTCGGCGGTATGGAGTAAGAAGAGACCATTAAGCCAGGTCGCAACCGGGTTAACCAGTCCTGCATAAGTAGGTAGGCCAGAAAATTCTCCCGTCGCAGCTCGTTCAGCATTGAGCACGTCGTTGCTGCCTAAGCGCGAGCGAAACTCGCTATCTTCACTGGCGGCTGCATCACCTTCTTCGCGTGCGATGGCTAGCCGCCGGTCAGCAATCCGGCGAGCATCGTCGATCCGGAACATGGCGCGATTGAGTGCAACGCGCGCGCGATCGGCTTCACCTAATTCGAGATAGCAAAGAGCGAGCTGAGTCGCGGAGAGCGTGCGATCAAGATTTCGTCCGCGATAATCGAGGGCGTAAGGATTACTTAGAGTACTGATGCCTTCACCGCTCAAGGAAATCTCGGGTGCTGCATCGATACCATCGAGTAATGTCTCAGCCCGCTCAAAGGCAGCTACCGCCGCAGGGATATTGCCCGCTGCGCGCTGGGCTGCGGCTTCCTCTAGGGTCCAAAGCAGTTGCGAGGCGCCTCCCTCGGCTGCGGCTTGTGAGGCTTGGGCAGCAGCTCCAATGAAATCACCCGTTTCATGCGCCGCTCTAAATGCGGCATTGCTGGCAGGGTAATCGGAAATACAGCCCGTAAGGCCAGCAGCTATCGCTACAATTAAAAGTCGGGTAGACACAGGCTTAGCGAATAGGAGCGATGACCGTCTCGGGGAGTTCTTTAGCGTCGACCTTAACATCGACTTTAAAGCCGCTCGCACGGAGGGCTGCAGCGGCACCGCGCACGCGCTCAACTTCAGCATCGGCTAATTTAGCGCCGTTCGTCAGGTTGAGTAAAAATTCTGTGTGGCCGCGTAGGCGCGCGAGCGATTCGGTGGTGGGTGTGGCTGCGACTTCAAGCACGAGGCCATCGCGTAGTTCGACTTTACGCGTCCAGACCTCAAAGCCGGCACGACGTACCGTGACCTCGCGAATACCTGGGGCGACTTGTAGGGCTGCATCTCCCGCACTGCCTTGAGTGACGCCATCGATTTCAAGCGTGAAGCCGGTAAGGGCAGGGCGCAGGGTCGATTCCGAGCGGGTGACGCGTCCTTCGGCATCTAAGGCTATGTCGGGCAAGGCTAAGCCATCCGCAACCAGTCGGAAGGTGACGGCAGCACTTGCCGCGGGGCGTGCTGGGGCGGCGCCGAGTTTCGCTACGAGTTCAGCAGTGAGGGCTTTGGCGACGGTTTCCGCTAAGCGGTCCGCTTGTTCGTCTTCGGTTAAGGTGGCGTCGACCACACTCATTTCAGTGGCGCGCCCTGAACCAATCGCTGCGAGGTCGCCTGCGAGTGAGGTTGCACTCCACGTTGCGGTGGCGGTTAGACGTCGACGGTCTTGTCCAAACGCTTGGAAATTCGCCCGAGCCAAACTGACCACGCGTACTTCGACTAACATCGCTGCGCCGCGAGCGCGCGCCTGGCGTTGTTGTTCTTCCGGATTGTTTAAGGGCTCAGCTCGCGTAGCGGCGATACCCGCGGCAACCACTTCACCTTCTAGGCGTGGGGTTAAGAGTTGAGCAAAACTTGCGGTCTCGGCATTGCTAGCGCGCGTGACGACTACAGCCGAGCGCGAAGCTTGCGCACTTACGAGTGCAGCGGCTAACAGGGGAATGAGGGTGAAGAGGCAGCGGCGCATATTTAATCTAGTTTTGATTTCAGGTGTTCAAAAGCAATACGGTAAGGTTTAGGCGTAGGGGTCATCGTAGTCGCGATCGCGCTTACCGGCATAAGGGTCATGCAGGGGGTCGTTCTCAGGGTGTCGACGTGGATTGCGACCTTCTAAAATCGCACCAATCAGCCCGCCGATCATCAAAACAAAAATCCAGGTGAAGATTTTGGAGATAGAGCCGAAGAAGCCTAGGGTCGGCTCTGGTTCCTCGGTGGGCTTGGCCTGGATATCTGCGGAACGCGCGCTAGGTGCTGCCGTGGGTCGGTTTCCGCTTAATTCCATGAGTTCACTTAAGAGCATCCAGCGACCCACTCCCGGTGCCCAAACGTGATCGGTGCGGAGAAACTGACCTAGGCGTAGGTTGTCCTTAATTTCTATGCGGGTAAAATCCCCTATTATTTCACCTGCTCGCGCTACCTTATGCAGAGCCTCGGGTGGCGAGTTTTCAGTATTTTCTCCCATAACTTAAGTTTTGTATTGGAATTCTTATTGCTTAAGAGTGCAAGTGTTAGTGATGGAGCCCGAAGAGACCTTTCCCGACCTACGTGACAAACCTGAGACCAAGGAATGTCGCGAGGAGCGTGCTCGGATTCAGCCTTTTCGGGTTGAAGCCTGGACGCCCGATCAAGTCTACCCGCATCTGCGTTCCGTCACCCCCGCCGATTTTAGCAATCCAGCCGTCCTATTGCTTTTGCGCGACGACCGGGGCCGTTACGGCATTTACGATTCAGCGGTTTTAAAGCGTGCCCCTTCCCATAGGTGTCAACAGCTCGTGGGGGTTGTGGACCGTGCTACATTAGAGGCTTTAGATGTTAGCCAAGGGGTGCCTTTCCCCGTTCTTCGCGCGCAGCCTCGGAGTTGAGTGCCTGGGGCCGATTTAGATTTAGTGAGACCTTGTCGCCGCTTTCGTTTTGAAGAATTTCTTCAAACCCTAGGCATTTAAAGGGGTTCAGAGTTATACACAGGTTATTCACAACGGGCACTTTGCTGTCGCACGATGCCTTTAGGTATGTCCTTTTAGCCGACTTCATACCTCACACAATGACTACCCGTACTCGTTCGTCCATCGGCCGCGCTCTCCTTATTGCTGCCGCCGTACCTGCTGCTTTGTCAGCCCAGACTCTTACCATCTTCGATGGCGATGAAGTCGATAACATCATGCTTTTCGAAGGTTCAGCAACCTACGGCAGCGCAGGTACTGATACGGTTTACACCAACTTCTTTACTGAAGGTGGTGCCGGTTCAGGTGGTGGTGCAGGCTTTGGTGGCGTTTTCTTTGTTAATACGGGCGCCTCACTGACTTTAAATAACGTCTCCTTCAAATCCAATACCGTCAAGGGGGGTGAAGGTGGCAGCCCTCCTCCTGCATCCGTGGGTGGCTTCGTACTTGCAGTTACTGAGCGTACCACCTCGGTCGCCAAAGTCCCCGATCTTACCGCAACCCCCACCATCATTGGTTCCTATGGTGATGGCGAAGGCTACTCCATCGCTTCCGTCGATCTCGGTTTCGTTTCGCCAACCTATAAGGCAGGATTTGCTGCCGCCATTGAAGGTACCACCGGTGTTTCATCAATTCAGAGCATCAGCGGTACAACTGTTACCTTGGCTCAGCCTTTAGAAGTTAAAGAGAGCGCAATTTACAACGCGCCTGCCCTCATCGCCTACACGGGCGGCACCGATGAGATTTCTGTTAGCTTGTTCACCGACGAAGAAGCGGAAAATGGTAAAGAGCTCAGCGAGAATCTGTTTATCGGCCGCGTTCTGGTTGGTACTGGTATCGCCCCTGGCACCAAGATTCTTGAGACCACCATTAACAACGCCGGTCGTGTGACCGCTATTAAGCTCTCTAAGCCCACGCTCGCTGCGGGTACGGGCTTTGATATTCTCAAAGTTGAAGGCTTCACCGGTGCGCAATTCGCGGCGGTAAGTGATACCGAGATCGTAGCCAACGCTTCAGGTCTCGGCCTGGTCGCTGGCATGATCGTGAGCGGCGACGGGATTCCCGAAGGCACCACGGTTGTGAGCGTCACGCCGATCAGTGGCTCGAGTAACTCGACGATTGTTTTCTCTAATCCTATCAATGACGGCGCTAGCACCCTCGGCTTCAAGGGGACCTTGCCTGTCATCGAGCCTAATGGCGACAACTACAATGTCATTCGCCTCAGCGGCAGAGACCCTCGCTTGCAAGTAGGTATGGGTATCAGCGGCGATGGTATTGCCCCTGGTACGACTGTGACGGCGATTGATGCGGCCAAGGGCACCATCACGCTCTCGCAAGACCTCCTTGATGATCCTGAAAAAGCAGGCTTCAAAATCATCCCTACTGAATTCGCAGTAAGTAACGTCACCAGCCAAGTTGGCGCCACGCTGACCATGGTAAATGTTAAGGGTCTTGCTGCTAACATGGTGGTTAGCGGCGAGAACATTCCCGAAGGTACGACCATTGTCTCAATTGTCGGTAACGTTGTTACTCTCAGTGAAGCCCCCGAAGGCGATGTTGTAGGCCTGATCGCAAGTTCCCCTCTCGTCATCGGTGGCTCGCTCAACAACATGGTTTCTACCGGAACCAAGGGCGATAACGGTCGTGATGGTATTAGCGGCCGTTCGGGCGCTGCCTTCTTACTCGAAGGTGAAGGTCAAGAAGGTACCAACGGTTACAATGCCTCAGACGGTACCGGTGCTGCAGGTGGTAACGGCGGTAACGCCGGTAATGGTTCAAATGGTATGCCTTTCAACTGGGATCTTAATTGGGAAGTGACCTCGCTGAGCTTCGACCTCGGCGTCACCATCGACGAAGCTATCTCGGCTGCAACTAACGTCGACGAGACCGATCCTTTTGCTCCTCACCCCGATCCTGACTTCGGTGAAATGCGCGTTAAGATTGCCGCTGCAGTCATCATCGCCACCGATCTAGGTATCGCGATAACGAGATTAACCGAGTGGGGTATTGACATGAATCGCGGCCTCGTGGCGCGCGGTGGTGCTGGTGGCGACGGTGGTGAAGGTGGTAACGGTGATGAATTCTTCGGCGGCGGCTCTGGTGGTGCTGGCGGTCGCGGTGGCGAAGGCGGTCTCTCCTTCACCGACGGCGGTGACGGCGGCTCGGGCGGTCTCGGCGGTCGCGGTGGCTTCGGCGCCGGCGGCGGTTCGGGAGGTGCAGCTGGCGAAGCTGGCAGCACCGGTCAAGGCACTGATGGTGACCGCGGCGACGGAGGTCGCGCAGGCTTCGGTGCTGGTGAAGGTAGCACCGGCGACGGCGAATTTGGCGGTGGCGGCTCCGGTTTCGGTGGCTCCATCTTCATTCGTACCGGCGGTACCGTTACGCTCACCGGTAATAGCGTCTTTGAAAACAACACCGTTCTCGGTGGTTCCTCCAACAACGGCGGCGAAGCTGGTCAAGCTGCAGGTACCGACATCTTCCTCATGAAGGGTGCCGACCTCTACTTTGCTCCTGGCGCCGGAAATACCATTCGCCTTGAGGGCACCATTGCCGACGACTCCTTAGCGAGCATCGAAGGCGGTTCGCCCGCTGCCGGATTTGGTGCAACCGTACGCTTCGGCGGCGGTGGCAAAATTATCCTTAATGGCGAAAACACCTACTCCGGTCGCACCCAAATCGAAGGTGCAACCTTAGCCGTCGATGATGGCGTAGGCGTTAACAAGGATAGTCATATCTACTTCGCCGGTGCCGGTGTTGTCGGCACCCAAGGTGTTGGATCGCTTCTGAGCGGCTCTAACACTGGTTCATTCCTCACTTCGGGCCGCGTGGTTCGTCGTGCTGGAACCCTCCCTCACCAATTGAGCTGGGCAGGTGCAGGTGGCTTCGCTGCCGCAACTGAAGAAGATTTGATTCTCAACTTCGGCCAACTCGGTAGTTCCGCTGGCCAAGTGCTCAAGTGGAACACCTCAGCTATCAGTGATAACTCGGTTATCGTCTTCGGTTCGGAATACAGCCAGGGCACAGTCCGGTTGCTCAATTCCATCAACATGAACGAAAGCACCGGTAACTTTGCCGTGGTTGGAACCAAGCCCACTGGTGAAGATAGCCACGACGCTTCGCAGACGGCTTACCTGCAAGGTTTCCTCTACAATGGTTCCATCGAAGTCGGTTCAGCTGGCATGGATGGTCTCTTGATCATCACTGCACAAAATGAGCTTACGGGTGCGACCTTCCACAGCGGTATCACCAGCGTGTTGGGTCGCCTCTTTAAGCCCGGCGAAGGCGGCAATCTGCTCATCACCAATAATGGTTCGGGAGCAGGTGAAGTCATTCTCTGGAATGATGAGCTCATCTTAAACGCTAACCTCGAAGGCGGAGCCACCCTCACGGCTGCTGGCGACGTCGGCCTCGTTGACTTGGTCAATGCTGGTACCGTCAACTTCGGTGGTAGCACGACCGCAAGAAGTGTCGTCAACAGTCTTGGTGGTTCAATCAAGGCGCTCGGCGGCTTGACTGTTTCTGCCGACGGTGAAGGCAGCGGCGGTACGATTCTTAACGGTGGTGGGGCTACCTTCACTCAAGGTTCGGATGTTTCGGCTACGTCGACCGTTACCAACAACGGTCAGTGGACCGTGGTCGGCAATCCTAACGATGGCTCACGCAAGTTGACTACCGACGAAGGTCTCTTCGGCACCGGTAATATCACGCTCGAGCGCGCCACTTATACCCTCAATGATGAGTCGACGGTTACGGTTGATGCCAACCTCGAGCTCGAAGTCACCGCTGACGGCGAAGGCTACTACCAAGGTATCATTAGTGGTCCTGGTTCCTTCACTAAGTCAGGCACCGGTGATCAAGAGTTAGCGGGTACCAACACCTTCGAAGGTGACCTCACGGTTGCTGCTGGAAATCTCCTCCTCACTGGCACCCAAGCCGATGCAGTTGATGTCTTAGTACGCTCAGGTGCTAACCTCACCTTTGCTATCCATGACAAGGTAGCTTCGGTAACGGTTGATAACGGCGGCTTCGTCTATCTCGATGCCAATATCGAAACTACTAATAGCTACACCACCAACGGTACCACCGTTGTGCTCGACTCGCGCACGCTTAAGACGGGCGGCGGTTTGGCAGGTTCGGGCTTAGTTTCGCTCACCGAAGTCGGCCAAGTACTTACCCTTGATCAAGCCGGTGCTTCAACCTTCTCCGGTAGTATCGCGGGTGTTGGCGGTCTCGTCAAAGACGGCGCTGGCAAGCTTACCCTCTCGGGTACAGCGGACAGCCTCGATCTCGGCGGTGGCGTCACCATCAACGCCGGTACCATTGCCCTCGACGGCGCAGGCATCCTCGATGCCTCGCTTGATATCGTCATCAACGTCAACGGTACCCTCGAACTCGTGAATGGTGATCAAGAAGCTAACTCGATTAGCGGTCTCGGCACTATCAACCTCGGCGACGGTAATACTCTTGAAGTTGCCATCGGTGGCGACTTCGAAGGTAACGTCATTGGTCAAGGTATCCTCAAGGTCGCAGGTGGTTCACTTAACGTGAACAATATCACTTCGACTTCGGGTACCTTCGATGTCGCTGATGGCGCTGAAACCAACATCGCTGAAGGCGGAACCCTTGAGTTCCCTGATCTCACCGTCCAAGGCGGTGGTACCCTGCACTTAGGTGCAACCGGTAATGATCCAGGCACGGCCAATGTGAATGTATCAGGTACGGCCAACATTCTGGGTAACGTTACCGGTACTGGTTCGATTAACGGCAATGCGGTAACGCACTCGGGCGCTAACATCGCTCCCGGTAACTCGCCTGGTATCTTGAACTTCGCTGGCAACTTGACCGTGGGTTCGGGAACGAACTTCGACATCGAGCTCGAGGGCACTGCTGGCGCCGGTGTTAACCCAGGAGGCCACGACCAAATTCAGGTTGGTGGTAACCTCGAGATTGAAAGCGGTGATCCCCTCAATCTCAGCACGCTCACTATTCAACAGCTCTCAGGCTTCGAACTCAACCGTGGTCAGAAGTTGCAAATCTTCAGCTTCACTCCCGGTCGCGTTAACGGCCAGTTCGACGAAGTCACGAGCGAGTTGACTCGCCCTGTCTTCTACAGCCTCGCGACAGGTAATGTCGTTGGCTACGGCAACGCAGGTCGCGCAGGTCTTCGCTCCTCGGTGGTTCGCAATGCAAACCAAGCTGAGATGTTTGATAAGGCGCTCGTACAAACTGCAGGTGGCGTTGATCAGGTCTACGGCGGTCGCCTCACCGAGGCTCTGGCTGAAAACCTCCAACTCGGCCGTTCGACCGATGCCGTCTTCGAGCGTTCAACCGCTGAGCGCCACGGTAGCATCTTGGCCCAAGCCCGTGCGACCTTGTTCGGTGCTGTTTCGGAACTCCCTCAATCGTCCACCCCTGCTGATGGTTGGGGCGTACGCTTCTCGGGTGGTAACCTCGACAGCGCTGGCAGCACCTTGGACTACTTGCCTTACAAGGTAGGTCGTAACACTGCTTCCGTGCACCACACCTCAACTCAACCTCTCGGAACCCTCACGGTTTCCCTCGGGATTGAAGACGGTAAGGTCTCGGCTTCAGGCTACCGCGCCGACAGCACCGGTATCACGCTTGCCGCTGTCCTCCAGCACAAGATTGAGTCGGTTAAGGGTCTCGCCGTCGGTCTCCGCGCTGGCTTCTCACGTCTCGAAACCGACACCTCGCGTGATACCTTAGCTGCAGCCTCAACCGCTGATGGCATCGGTTCACAAACCGCTCTCATCGGTGCAGGTATCGGCTACCAGCGCGAGCATGGTGCGATCACCTACACGGCTGGTCTTGAGCTCTTGGCCTTCCGCGCCCGCGTGGATGGCTTCACGGAGAATAATACCAACTCCCTCGATTCCTTGACGGTTGGTCAGCAGGAAGACAACGGCTTCGCCGCGGTCGCTTCCATTGGCCTCTCCGGTAAAGTTACGGAGCGCTTAAGCCTCGGTGCAGACCTTCGTCTCACCAGCTTCGGTGGTCCTGAGCAGCACAACGTCCAATCCTCGGTGCGCACTGAAGAAGTGAGCACCACGGTGGCTCACCTCGGCAATGGTAACAACATCCTCGGCCTCGGCTTGAAGGCGGTCTACCAGCTCGACGAGAAGGCGAACTTGGACTTCGGTGTGCGCTTCGAAGGTGACGGCAGTCTCTCTGACGGCGCCCGCTTCGACATCGGCTATCGTCGTAACTTCTAATCTTAGACTAACTAAGATCTGAACAGACCCCGCCTTTGGCGGGGTCTTTTTTTGCCTACGCTTGCCGAAAGCAGCCTTCTTTTCCAACATAGCGGCATGGACTCTCCTTTCCTACAGCGCGAAATCTGGGGTAACTCGGTTACTGCCTACCTCTGGGCGATTGGCATCTTTTTAACCATCTGCGTCGTCCTGCGTATTTTTCGTGCCGTAGTACTAGGTCGTCTCCGCCGTCTCGCAAGTACCACTGAATCTACCCTCGATGACTTTTTAGTCGAGGCGCTGGAGAAGTGTATCGTGCCGGTCTTAGATGTCGCAGCGCTCTACCTTGCCTTTCAGTCGCTAAACTTATCTGAGCGCGCTGGTAAGGTGCTCTACATGGCCTGGGCGTTGGTTCTGGTGGTTTACACCATCAAACTTGCCATGGCCGGGATTCGCCACGCTTTGGAGCAACAATTGCTCCGACGTCCCAACGGCAAAGAGCGTATGGGCCAACTCAAAGGCATGATGGTCGTCATCGGCGGTGCCCTCTGGGCATTGGGCGCGGTCTTTTTACTAAGCAATTTAGGTTACGACATTACTGCAATTGTTACTGGCTTAGGTATTGGGGGTATTGCGATTGCGTTAGCAGCCCAAAATATCTTGGGCGATTTATTTAACTACTTCGTCATTTTCTTCGACCGCCCGTTTGAGGTCGGTGACAGTATTCGTGTTGATGATAAAGTCGGTGTGGTTGAGCAGATCGGTATTAAAACCACGCGTATCCGGAGTGCGACTGGGGAAGAGTTAATTATTTCAAATACTAATCTTACGGGTTCCCGTATTCATAACTTTCGTCGGCTAGAAGATCGTCGCGTGACGACCATTCTTTCAGTCACCTATGGCACTAAGCCCGAGCGCCTGCGCGCGCTGCCTGGGATTATCAGTCGCGCTCTTGAGTCTCAGCCCAAAGCTCATTTCGAGCGCTGTAGCTTCCGGACCTATGGTCCCTCGAGTCTCGATTTTGAATTAGTTTATCTCGTGACTGAGCGTGAGGCGGGTCCCTTCTTTGCGGTGCAACATGAAGTCAACCTTGCCATCTATGAGGCGTTTGCTCGTGAGGGGCTTGAATTTGCTTTCCCGACCCAGACCGTTCACCTCCGCAAAGAGGGTTGAGTCGTGGTTACGATACTTGCTTTAGGGCTAGGTCTGTTTGCCTCAGCCCCTGTATTGCCGCCTGATGCCTTGACTGCGGGTGCGAAGGGTCGGCCAACGCTGGTCCATTTTGTGCAAGTTGACTGCGTCTGCTCCGTCCGTGCTGCCCCTCAAGTCGAACGGCTCCGCACCGCCTTGGGCGAGCGCGTGCACTATGTGGCGGTCTTAGATACTGATGAAGTTGCGGCCCGGCAGTGGACAAAATCTACCGGGCTAGGCTTTGCCGTGGTGGCTGATCCGGTGGGTAAACAAATTACCGCACGCGACGTCAAACGAAGCCTCACCACCATTTTGTATAATGCCGAAGGTCAGGAAGTTCAGCGCTGGCGTGGCCACTCCGCCGCCCATCTAAAGGCAACGGCTGATACGACGGCACGCCTCCTAGGTATCGCACCGGTTGCCTTGGCGTTAAGTGACGTCCCAACCGACTTAGTCGCGGGTTGCACCTTTCCTGCCCGCTAAACTCGGGCTTGAGTATCTCCCTTGCGACACGGCTTTGCGCCGTCACCCTCATCCCCAACCCCAACTCATACCATGGCACGCTGTATTCCTGAGACTGTGCATGATGACCATCGTGCCAAGGCTGAGGCAGATTTCTTACGACGGTTGCGTGAGGAATTAAGTGATGAGTGGATGGTGATTCATTCGCTGAATTTAGGCGCAGCTGAGCGTGCCGGAGAATTCGAAGCCGACTTTGTTTTACTTCACCCTCGTGGGCGTATCACCCTTGAGCTCAAAGGCGGTACGATTCTTTGCCAAGACGGGGCTTGGTGGTCGGTTAATGACCGCGGTCGCTGGCGCATTACCCCTCCGTTCCACCAAGCTCGCCGTAACAGCCACGAGGTAAGCCAGCACTTGCTACGCGTTTTAGGGCCCGACGATGTCGCGGCTAATTGTCCCTTTGCCCACGCGGTCGTCTTCCCAGGATGTGACTTCACGGCTAATACTATTGAGGCTCCACGCGGACGGATTTTTGACCGACGGGTCTTGGCGGCGCCTCTAGCTGAGGTCCTCGCCCCCGTACTCGACGAAGCCCTCACGCAGTGGCGTGCGCGTCAATCTGGACGGCCCGATCCTCAGCTCTTGGGCGAAGCCGACCTGCGCCGCGCCCGCGATTTGTTACGTCCTGACCTACGCCTCGTGCCTTCACTTTCCGCAGTTGAATTTGATGCTCAACTCGCCCGTCTCTCTGCTGAGCAACTCGCCGCCTTTAGGATGATGGAAGATAATTCGCGGCTTTGCGTGCGCGGGCCGGCAGGGACCGGGAAGACCTTAATGGCCCTCGAGGCCTGCCGTCGTGAAGCCCGTGCCCATCCCCAAGCGCGCATCGGGTTGGTGTGTTATAATCGGTTGCTTGGACGTCACCTTGCCGAGGCGGTGGAGCGCGAGTCCTTAGTTACCGTTAAGGCCGGCTCCCTTTTTCGTCTCATGGACCTCATGCTCGGTCTTGAGTCCGTCCCCGCAGGCTCACCTCACTCGGTCTATGCCCAACGCGCGGCTGAGGCAGCTCAAGCCATCGCCCACTTGGCCGACGAGGATAAATTGGACATGCTCGTGGTCGATGAAGGTCAAGACTTCCGACTCAGCCCCGACCACTTACGCGTGCTCAATGGATTATTACGTGGAGGCTTAGCTCAAGGTCGCTGGCGGTGGTTTGAGGATCCTGCGCAAGCCCTAGTCTATGCCGCTACGCCACCTCCCACGCATGCGACAGCTGAGGCTGCGCTTCACGCTCTTGACGCTGCACCGTCGGCGAAGCTTTCGCGCAACTGGCGTAACGCTGAACCTATCGCGCGCGCCTTTGCGCGTATTAGTGGCCACGGTTCAGGTGAGACCGGAGGTTTCGAGGGTCCTGGCGTTTCGCTTGCCTTGGCGCCAGCAGGTCGGGAGCTCGATGCTTTAGATGCGTTGCTACAAAAAATTGTTCTGACCCGTCACCGTCCCGAGGAGGTCGTCATTTTAAGTACGCGTGGGGCAGGTCGTGAATCTTTCCATGGGGTCAGTCGACTCGCGGGTCTTCCCGTCAGCGATTGGGAAGGCGGACCCGCTTTACCAGGTCACTTACGCGTCTCAACCGTCGCCAAAGCCAAAGGTCTTGAGGCACACGCCGTAGTCTTAGTGGATTTAGATCGTCTTACCCTCGAGCGCGAACGCCGCGCTGCTTACGTCGGGATGTCGCGTGCAAAGTATGCCCTCTACTTATTGGCAGGCGCTGAAGCGCACGACACCGCTAATCAGGCGATGACCTTGGGCGCTTAACCACCCAGTCCGCCGCGTTTACCGCCGAGTACGGCTGCACCAATCAGGGCGGTCGATAAAAAGGCCATGGCCCAAACGCCCAGAGCTGCCGCGAGCTCCATGCCGTTACCGAGCGAACTCACCAGCGCAAAAATCGCTTTGGTGATAGGGTAGTGTTCGGCCCGTTGAGCAAGGATTAAGCTGTCGCTTACTTCCAACATCGCGAAAGCAAAGGCTAAGATACAACCCGCCGCTAAGTGGGCTGCGAGTAAAGGAAGCGAAATACGACGGAAGGTGCGCCAAGCGCTTGAACCCAGTGAACGCGCCGCTTGCTCAAGCATAGGGTCGCTTTGTTGTAGGCCGGCTACGGACGAACGCATCACGTAAGGTAAGCGTCGCATTGCATAAGCCAATGCGAGTAGGAAGAAGGGGCTACCCCCGGCGCCGATTAAAAAGGCAAAGGGTTTACCTTCTTGCGAGAGGGCTAGGTAGCCGAAGGCGAGGACAAGGCCCGGTACCGCCAAGGGCAGCATGGTTAAGGTGTCGAGTAGATGACGGGCGCGTAGGTCGGAGCGAACGACTACCCAGGCGGACGACAAACCGAGGATTAATGCCAACACCGTCGCCGCGCTCGCGTAGAGCAGACTGTTTTGAATTGAGGGTACGACCAGGGCGCTACCTAAAGCTTCTTCCCAGTGTGCTAAAGTAAACTCCGCTGGCCATGCACTCCCGTGCCACTCGCCCGCAAATGAAAGCAAGATGACGCCGAGGTGGGGCAGGGTGGCGAGCGCACCTACGCCGACAAAGAGGGCTGTGCAAGACCAGCCCGCTAATCCACGGAGTCTAGCGGGGGCGGATTGCAGCCGGGGCCGGGGTGCACTTGCGAGCCGTCCGCTCCCAAAGAACACTTTCGAAAGCAGGAAGGTCGTCGCCGCAATCACGAGCACGACTGAAGTCAGAGCGTACGGCAGCGGGTTACGATCGAGACCCTTGATGCCATCAAGAATTTGTACTGGGGCTACGCGAGTGACGTCGAAGACCAGGGGCACACCAAGATCGGTGAAGGCCCAAATGAAAACTAAGGAGCCGCCCGCAAACAGCCCAGGTAGAATCAGGGGCATGGTAATGCGGCGGAATCGGCGCCAGGGGCTGCTGCCAAGATTTTCTGCTGCTTGCTCGAGGGCGGGGTCGAGCTGGGCGAGCGAAGCTGAGAGATTAAGATAAAGAATAGGGAAGAGCCCGAGCGCATTCAGGGCAATCACGCCGATGAGTCGGCCTTCGGCTAACCAGTCGATAGGCCCGGCGTCGGGGGTTAGTCCTAATCCTGCCAGCAAAACATTGAGCGACCCTTCAGTGCCCAAGAGATGCTTAATGCCAACCGCTCCAACAAAGGGCGGAAGAATCATCGGTGCCAATAAGGCAGGCGCGAGTAGACGACGGAGGGGGAAGTCGTGGCGGTGATTCAGCACTGCCAGCGGCAGGGCAATCGCGATGGCGGCGACGGTGGTGGTGAGACCGATGATGAGCGAGTTAGTTAAGCCTTCGCGGTAAATCGGGTCAGAAAGTAAGATGCCAATGTAATCAAAGGTGAAGCCGCCGGCGGGGTTACGAAACGCTTCCTGTAAGACACTTGCAGCTGGGTAAATGAATCCTGCCGCCATGCAGACAGAGACAATGATGAGTAAGGTCCAAGCTAAACGGCGATTCATGGTGTTAGCGGGGTTGGGCGTGGGCGCGCGCGATTTCAGCGGCACGACGGTAGTTCGCGCGGAAGCCGTTGCCGAGTTCGCGCATGCGTGCGGCGACGACTAAAGGATCGCGATGGTCGAGGGCAGGGTCGCCTTTACCGCCGTCGCGATAAGGTAGAGAGCTAACGTCTGTCATGACTGCCAGCGCCTCAGTTGGCATACCTGCAGCAATAATTTCCGCCCAGGCAGTGCGTAACTCATCGTGGCTATCGATGCATAAGACCCGAACCATCCGTCGTAGAGACGTAAAGGCCGCGGCGGTTAACTCCGGACGGTAGGTCAGCATGCCTTCGCTGGTGTATGGATTTTCTCGGGCGGCAGGCCCTAGATTTGCGACCGCATAAGCATCACGGCGTACGGGCGGGCGGTGGAGGACGCGCCAGCGTGGACCTCCAGGGGTTCCGGCTTCGGCGTGCCAAAGTTTTTGACCCTCGGGTGAGAGCACAAAGGTAGCGAAGGCTTGGGCGAGTTCAGGGTTAGCCGCGCCGCGCAACACCGCCATAGGGTCGCCACTTACAGTCGTACCGCCTTCAGCAGGGTGCCAGGTCAGCCGAGGCTCATGGCGATTGGCGACATCAGCATAAGTTCGACCGTAGAAATCAATCGCCATTCCTGCGAGGGCGTTACCTTGAGCGACGTCGTGGGGAATTTTTCCCGCGTTATCGGTAAAGTAACGCGCATTCGCCGCTAAGCGTTGAATGAGTTTTAAACCATTGGCCCAACCTTGGGCGAGACGGGCTGACTCAGGGAGTTTCGCTAAGGCGGGATCACTAAGGGCTGCCTGCATCTCAGCTTGAATGAGTAATTCAAAAGAGCGTGCCACTGAACCACTCTTCGTAGGATCGGCGAGCGCGAGCCCACCGATGAGCTTGGGATCGGTTAAATCGCGCCAGCGTTTAGGCTCAGGTAAACCCGTACGCTTCCAAGCCGTAGGATTGTGGCAGATACCAAAAAGAGAAACACAGGCGGCTACCCAGGTGCCACGTTCGGCTACATAGCGTTCGCCAGTGTGGCCGGCGGGAATGGGACCGCCCTTGGCAAACCACTCCGGTTGTTCGTCGAGCACCTTCAGCCGTACGAGACGACCGAGACGGTCTTGGCCTTCAAAGTCAGGGGCTCCTCCACCAAAAAGCATATCCATCCCCACGCCCTCTCGACCTTCTTCTTCGGCAGCTTTGTAAGCTGCGTCGAGCACCATACGAATTTCCGAAGTACCGCCCGGGGCACGCCAATCAATGTAGACGGCTTCGTTATGATTTTTCTGCCAATACTGGGCAAAGGCTTCGGCAAATTCCCGACGAATAGATTCACCGTGCGGGGTGAGAATAATTAAGCGTCGTGCGTCAGATGACGGCGCTTGCGTGGTATCTTGCCGTAGGGTCAGCGGCAAGGCCACGAGCAGGGCGAGTAAGCCTGCAATCGCTAGGATGGTGCGTCCCTGCGTCATGCGCTGGGTAAGACGACGGCATCCGCAGCGCGGGCACGTAGACCAATGATGCTGCCGACCGCGGCCGGCCCTTCGGGGTTAAGGCGCAAGACATGCAATTCGCCGAGGGCGGTGGCGACGGTAAGTTGGGCGCGTTGCCCAAGATAAACTTGATCGAGGATGGTGCCCTTGATGGCGCCGGGAGCGTTAGCCTCGGTGACTTCCCATCCCTCAGGGCGAATGGATACCGCAACGGGCTGACCTGGGCTGGGCTTCCAGCCTGAGGAGCCTGCGACGGTTACGAGCATGCCAGCTGCAGTCGTAACCTCAAACTCCCGTCCGACTGCACCGGCTGTACCGGTGACTAAATTGGTCTCGCCGATAAAGCGTGCGACGTGGGCACTATTAGGTCGGCGGTAAACTTCTTCAGGTGTGCCCACTTGCGCTAAGCGCCCCGCATGCAACACCGCCATACGGTCGGCCATGGCGAGGGCTTCTTCTTGATCGTGGGTTACATAGATGGCGGTTAGACCATTGGCCTTTACGATGCGGCGAATCTCACGGCGCATCTCGACGCGTAATTGCGCATCAAGATTGGAGAGCGGTTCATCGAGGAGGAGGACGCGGGGGCGGACGACTAAGGCCCGCGCTAAAGCCACACGTTGTTGTTGTCCGCCAGAAAGTTGATCAATGCTGCGCCCGGCTAAGGCGGTCATGCGTACGCCTTCAAGGGCTTCGGCGACGCGACGGTTGACTTCGTCGCGCGGCACTTTGCGTTCCTCAAGTCCAAAGGCCACATTCTGCTCGACGCTCATGTGGGGCCAGAGGGCGTAACTTTGAAAGACCATGGCGGCCTCACGTAGGTGCGGTGAGAGACGAGTAACGTCGCGCTCACCAAAATAAATCGCCCCCGAGCTCGGCGTTTCAAGTCCGGCAATGCAACGCAAGAGCGTGGTCTTGCCGCAACCTGAAGCACCCAAGAGGAAGAAGAGTTCCCCTTCTTCGATGGTTAGGTCGATGCGGTCGAGCGCCGTGTGGGGCTTGGGGGAAGCGGGGAAGACTTTACTGACAGCGTCGATACGAAGGGCGTGCATGGGGCTAAAGGGTTGTCGCTTAGATTTGGTCGGGTGCAAGCCAGCGTGCAGAAATCACCCGGAAGCGCCGACCAAAGGTACGATTAATCGCCCGTAGGTTGGGGTCGGTGATGGCGGTCTCGGGCGCATTACGCGGGTCGAAGTAGTCGGGTAGGCGTTGGACTACGAGTTCGAGGATAGCAGAGCTGGGTCGGGCAATACCTTCGGCTTGGGTGGCGCCATTGCCCGCGGCACGAATAGTAAAGGTATCGGAGCGGGTGGCTAAGCCAGGACCAAGCGCTTGGAGTAGGTCGCCCTGGAAAAGACACCCCGGCGCACCAAAGCCGTTGTGCGTACGGTTGGCATTGGTCTCGGGGGTAGCTACTTCGAGATTTTTATGAAAGTACCCGATGGGCATGGCGGTACGAGTGCCCCAACCTGATCCCGCATTCCAATTATGTGAGACCGCGGTAGAAATCGTGCTCGCGCCCGTCGGGGCATTGGTAAGGTTGGTCCGAGCAATAGCAGACTCTAAAGTTCCCGAGCCAAACATCCATTGGTACTTAGCGGCGGCACCGCTGTAACTCGCTGATTCTTGTCCATCCGGCCTAATGGTGTAGAGCGAGGTGCTGATATGCGCACCAACCGATCTGGTGGGCCCTAAGTAGCGATTTACGAATTCTGTCAGACCTAAAAATGGCGTACCAGGCTCGACCGCCGCCGGGAAACCTAAGAAGCGCCGACTCACTGGCGGGTATTCCTGGTCGCGCTCGGTGCGTTGGTGGAAGCGAGCCCGAGCTTTGACCTCAGCCACACAGGCAATGGCTAGGTCACGGAGCTGTGCTTCGGTAAGGCTAACAAATCCGCTCCAATAATTTTTACTCCGGAGATTTTCTACCGCCGCTTCTTGAGCGGGTGTGCCAATGACCCGCGGGAAGCGATACTTGGTGTCGGTGCTTTCTGCTCCGAGACCTACATTGCGCACGGAAGCTAGAAAACCGGTCCAAGCCTCAACCGAAGTAGAGTTCACATTGAAGGCCCCTTCGTTGATGAGGTAACCCGCGATTTGTCGATGCCCGGTTGGGGCCTCGCCGCTATTAGGGGTATGGAAGCCAGTATTGGCAAAAGCTGTCGCAGGGGTAGGGCGAGCGACGGGCCGGTGCAGGCGCATGCGGGTGTTGGCGAGTTGCCCCTCGCCATTGGCAAACGCATTAAGGACCTCTTGGGTAGACAGAGCGCGTACGGCATTGTAGTTACCGTTACGTGAACTACTGAGCCTTGGAGCGGCTCCTGAGAAAAAGAAACTATCCCAAAGTGCGTGATTCATCAGGTAGGCCATGTCGGGCATAGTATGGCCGCCTTTTCGCGAGGAGGGGTTAGGATCAATACCGTGAACCCAACTTTTGTCGCGAGGCGAGGATACAGGAGCAAAGGAGTTGCCCACTGTGTAGTAGGGGAACCACGACCAAACGCTGACATTGGCATGCATCAACTGCCCTAGGGAAAGGGGCGGTGCGGTTGGAATATCTACCTGCGTCACTGAAGTGCTACCATTCGTGCTATGTGAGGCGCCGCCGTAGCTTCGACCGAAACTATTACCCGGGGCATTTTCAGTGGCGACTAGGTTGCTCCAAGAAACCGATACCCCGTTCATATACTTTTCATCACCGCTGAAAAATTGCGTACGGGTATGGGGCATGCCCATTGAAGTAGAAATATTTGGAGTGCTAACGGGAAGTGGGACTTTGGTAGGGTGGGGAGGGCCGCTCGTACCAGAAAAGATGTGTCCAGGTGACCCAGAGGTCTGGGCGAGTGGGTTACTAAAAAGCCAAGTGGGGTGAGGTGCGGCTACGGGGTTAGCTTGGGCCGCGGCAAAACTTAAGGCTGAACGGTTCCAGGTGGTACGCCGGGCGGTATCGGCTACGCGCATTTCCGTGTCGATTGCTCCGATAACGCTGCCAGGCGTAAGGGTTTCGGAGAAACTACGAATATTGCTAATGGGTCCAATCCTTACAGGTAGAGCTTGCGAGCCAGGATCACCGAAGAATAAATTACCGTCATCGTTAAAGTTTCCATGATTGAGCATCAAGGCATGGCTAGCGCGCGAGTTCGCTTTACGCATCCCTAAGACTTCCTGAAGGAGAGGATTATCTACCGTAGTGTCATTGGCCTGACTTTGCCGACGGAATGAACTCAGGTAGAGCCAATGACGCCAATACATGTCTTCGGCGTTAATCCACGTTTCGATAGTGTCCCCATTAGGTAATTCAGGTTTACGCCCGGGCCCGAGAAAGCGAGAGGCTTGGATGGTGGTAGAGTGATTGGGATTATTTGCGCTACTCAGGGCTACGGTGGTTAGGTCAGCGTGAAAACCTCCGGTGATAAAAAGCCCGGGCTCAAGTTTTAGGACATTGCCGTTGGTCCCAACAATCTCACTCGCGGCTAAGGCGTTTTTGGAGGAGAAAACAATCGTCTCGCCTGGTTGAATAACAGTTTCGGGGATAATCGCTCCAAAGTTGTCATCATTCACATTGGTTGAACTCGCCCGAATGCCGAAGGCATAATCAAGCCGGGTGGCCCGGGTCTCCATGAGCGGATTCATGGGGTCGTTGCCCGTGTGGGTCCGAAGATAAATTTTTAAGTCATTGAAACCGGAGAAGCTTAGCCGCGCGGCGCCACCGACAGCACGGGGGTCATTGGTCACGCTGGGCGCGCGCAAGCGGAGAGCGACACCGTAGGGATTGTGCAGAGCTACTACTGGGGTACAGAAAAGTTTCAGGGTAAAGTCAGCTCCAGCGGACACTTTCTTAATGGAGAAAATCAGCGAGAGCCGGTGCAGGGTTGGCAGGTAGGCACCGCGTACTGCCCGCGGGATGTAGCGATTATCACGCTGGGGATTAAGCACGCCCATGGGGTCAGGTGAGACGCCAAAAGAATCGAGACCATCGCCCAATGTTCCTCCGTTGGACCAAAAGGCGTTGTCGATATCGTAGCGGCTAAACTCGGCGTTGTTGCCCGAAGACGGGTTAGCCCGATAGCCACCTTTCACAAATTGATCGATATTGGGGTAGACCGCACGCGCATCAAGCCGTGGAGTTCCAGAATTCCAGTCGAGTTCTTTGTAGAGCCGGTAGTAATCGCGCACCAGGTGCCAAAGCGGGCCGACCACACGACGTGGGGAAGGAAACGGGTTTGTAAGGGTGTAGTTGGGTAGCGTCAGAGGGTCTTTTAGGGCGCGCCCTGCTTCATCGTCGCGAATGAATACGGGCGACCAACCCTTGTATCTTGCGCCCGTTGTGGTGGTAACCCGCCCCGGATTATCAGGATTATCTTCCCAAATTGGTACCCAGATGCGCGGTCTTGGATCGCCCGATGCCATAGTTCCATCGGGTCTAGCCGGGAAGCGCGGGAACCAAGAGGTCCGGGGGAGCAGCGCGTTGTTAATGGGATTTAGGTTAGTCGTGTAGAGCTCAGTCGCCGAACCGATGCCGTCGGGTTCGCCCGTGGCGTTGCCGTATTCAGAAATATCAAACTCGCGGTCATCCATTTCAAAGGCGAGCGAGAGGTCGCGTCGTAACCCCCCGCGATAACTATCCGCTAAGACGCCTGCTGACCAATAGGAGTGATCGTGGAAAGTGGCGCGCTTAGTCGGTAAGTTAACCGCTGAGTCGATTTCAACAAAGCCTGGCAGTAACGAAACGGAGCCTCGGTCTGCTGCGGCTAAGTCAACGAAACCATCAGCGCCACTGATGCCTCCGACGCCAATTAGTAGTTGGGTGCCCGGACGTGAGGGAGCGCGCAAGGCATCGACCGCATCGAGATTATTAGGAGCGCTCACACTCAAATCACGCGGCTCCGGGAGATTGACGCGCACTTTCACCCCTTCATCGCCAATCCAATAGGCAAAGCTGCCTGCTACTTGGCCTAGTGTGGCACCAGGGAAAGGTATCATCGGTAGGGCGACGCGCAGATCTTTATCGTCCGCCGTGCCCGCCGTTTTATCGGCGCCAACATCGAGACCCGCACTGCCATCGCCCACTAAGACGCGCATGGGTTCGCCGCTGAGTGCCGTCGGGTAGTTGATTTGCCAAGGTGCCCATTGATCCGCGGTGTAATCGCTCGAGCCGATTAAGCTGCGCGCTTGAGCGAGGTAAGCGGTGGTTGCAAGAGAGGGATTAAGCGTAGCACCTTTACCACTGATGAGCCAAGCGGGGGGTTGATTAGGTGCGTCGGAGCGCCACACACCGGTCCACCTTGCCTGACCTTGCCCGACTTGTCGTGCTACGGGTGTGCCAGAAACATAGGGCGAGGGAAAAGGCGAGGTGGGTAAGCCTGCGAGTTCGCCCGTAGCGGTCGCACGTTGGTCGGGCCCAGCTTCTTGCTGCAAATGCGCTAAAGCCAGACGCGCCGCCATGACGGTATTGAGTCGGCCGCG
Organism: uncultured Enterobacteriaceae bacterium; assembly: GCA_964510855.1. Taxonomy (GTDB): domain Bacteria; phylum Verrucomicrobiota; class Verrucomicrobiia; order Opitutales; family UBA953; genus UBA8828. Next base: position 22,210 of record CAZEDB010000013.1, read on the forward strand.
TAATTCTTGCGCCGCTACATCTGCGGCCCGCGATTCAACCGACAACAGGCCCGCGAGCGATAAAATGGTTAAGACCAAAAGGGACATCACCGCCAAGGCGAGGACGAGAGCGAAACCGCCCCTCGACCGGGCCTGGGCGGGCGCGCGAACCATGGGCTTAACGACCTTTAGGCTTAGCAGCCGTCGTGGTAGCGGGCGGGGGCAGGGGCGTTACGTCGATCCGCTCTTCAATGCCGCGAACACGCACAACGCCTGGCATACCGGGATCCAATAAAACAAACCAAAAGGTGCGAATGTCGTCGAGGTGAAGCCAGCGAATGCCGCCCGCAACTTTCCATTCTTCTCCATCGACTAAGAGGAACTGACCTTGACCGTAATCGTTTGGTTGGACGTCGGGCTTGAGTACTAAATCTTTTCCAGGAGCTAAGACTTGGCGTAAGCCTGGGAAGTTGAGGCCCAAGGGTTTGTTACAGAGATTAAAGAAACGCATCGAGCCACCGCCCACGCGATTGCCGGTGTCGGGAATCAACGCTAAGCTCAAGGTAGGGCCGGTACCCTGAACAATACCAAGGAATGTTCCGCCTTCGGGGGGAACTGGGGCTGAGGCTAAGGTGACTCGGATGGCTTTACCTTCGGGGTCTTTATCTTCGCGAAAAAGCGTGAGCCGGCTCTCCGCGCAACGTACGCTTACGCCATGAGTAAGGGCGTGTGAGTAGACCACGAGTGGGGTGACTTTTCCTTCGCGATCTTCCACCGAAACTTCGAGTCGCGGACTATCAAAACTTAACAATCGCACCTCAGCCACCGGGGCCGGGGCGGTCGTAGCTGCTATGAAACTAAGCAGGGCGCTAAACACGGCTGTAATATGAAAAAAATCGACTCTCCCCATCCATCCCAAACTACTCCCAAATGCACTTTTTTATGGCTCGTTGAGTCAGCGACACCCAGGCGTTGCAAAATCGACAAATTACGGGCCGGTCGGTAGATTTTAGGGTCCTATTAACTACTTATTAACAGGGGGCTGGGCATATTTGCGGCTGTCCATGACCCTCCCCCCCGCCCAGCATCTCCGACCCCATGGCTGAAAGGACCTCCAAACGACGCTTACCCGACCCTAATGCTCCGACGGAGGGCCGCGTCCCACCCCATAATCTCGACGCCGAGCGGGGGTTAATTGCGAGTATCCTGATTGATGGCGGCGACACCCTTCAGGTCTGTTTACAGGAGCGCATTTTACCGGAGCATTTTTTCAGTCCTGCTCACCAAGATATTTTCCGCGCCGCCATCACACTTTCGCAACGCAATGTCGGGATTGACGAAATAACTTTAGCTGAAGAACTCCGGCGTGAGGGTCGACTCGAGTCAGTCGGCGGCATGGCCTACATCAACGAGCTCTCGAGTCTCGTGGCCTCGAGTGCGAACGCACGTCACTGGATGACGATTGTGCGAGAAAAGTTTTTCCTGCGCCAACTCATCGCCACTTCCATCTCAACCGTGGAGAAAGCTCACGGTCATGCTGAAGGCATTGATCGGCTTTTAGAAGACGTCGAACAAGCCTTTTTCCGCATCAGTGAGTCGCGTATCGCTGACAGCGTACAGCCAGTAGATAAGCCGGTTGGCGAGGCAATGGACTTAGTTGAACGTATCATTCGCGATCGTAATTCTGCCCAGGGAATTCCTACGGGTTTTAAGCAATTAGATGACTTAACTTTCGGTTTTCAGCCTGGCCAGATGGTGATTGTTGCGGCACGTCCTGGGATGGGAAAAACCTCCATCGCTTTGAATTTTATTGAAGCGGCACTCTTCCCGCGTTCCCCCACCGTCCGCCCTTCGCGCATTTTACTTTTCTCACTCGAGATGCCCTCGCGTGAACTCGCCTTGCGTCTTTTGTGCTCACGCGCGCGGGTCAATTTAACCAAGTTGCGCAGTGCGCATCCTGATGCCCAAGCTCAGCGCGATTTAGCTGAGGCGGCGATGGAGTATAAAGGTCGCCCGCTCTTAATTGATGACAACGGAGGGCAAACCATTCTGGAAATTCGCGCTAAGTGCCGTCGCGCTCATGCTCGTCAGCCGCTCGACATGATTGTCATCGACTACATCCAGCTCATCAATGGGCTCGATTCCAGCCTACCCCGAGAGCAGCAAATTGCCGAGGTCTCACGCAGTATTAAGGCGATGGCTAAGGAGTTTTCAGTGCCGGTCATCGCCCTAGCACAGTTAAACCGTAAGTCGGAGGACGAGAATCGCCCCCCTCGGATGTCGGACTTGCGGGAATCTGGCTCAATTGAGCAGGATGCCGACATCGTGCTCCTGATCGCCAAGGCTACCAATGCCGACCGCAAGGCTATCGAAGGGGAGGCCGAAACTCCAGGGGCAGGGGGGATGTACCTGCGTGACCTCATTGTTGCCAAAAACCGTAACGGCCCTACGGATGAATTGAAACTTTACTTCAATGCAGGTTTAACCCGCTTTGAAACCCCCGCCCGAGATACCCAATCCCCGAATGATTCCTAACGCCCCTCGTCGCTTCGTTCGCCTGCTTTTAGCAGCCGCGCTTCTGCCGGTTGCCGCCCACGCAGCCGAACCAAACGTACGGGAGGTTCGCGTCGAAGTTGCCGGTAAAGGCGCCGTCGCTGAATCGTTTGTCCTCGGACATGTTTCCTTGCGCGCGGGCGTGCCTTACTCGCGTGAGGCCGCCGCCGATACCGTGCGTGCTTTATATGCTACAGGACGTTTTGCTCAGGCCGAGGTTGTGCCCGAGCCGGATGCCGATGGTGCCACCACGTTAGTCCGCGTGATTGTTGAGCTTCGCCCGGTGGTCGCCGAAGTGATTCTTCAGGGCTTAGGTGACAAAGTAGATGAAGAGGATATTCGCGAAGCGCTGGGCTTGGTCGCAGGCGATCCGCTCGACCCTGTAAAAGTTACGCAAGGTCGTAACAAAGCCTTGCAAGAGCTTCGCAAGAAACGTGCCTTCTCGGGTCTCGAGGTCAAGGTCGTGCCTTTAGAAGATGGCCGGGTGAATTTATTAGCAATCGCCTCGCTCACACCTGAGTACCGGGTACGCCAAGTGCGCATTGAAGGTGCGGTACAACTCAAAGAGAGCGACTTGCTTAACGAGGTTGAGTTTAAGGCTTCTACCTGGCGCTGGTGGAAGTTTTCTGGTCTTACCGGCGGCGGCCGTCTCGATAGCGATGCCTATCGCGAGGACGCAGAGCGCCTCCTCGATTATTACCGCGCCCAAGGTTTCTTAGATGCAGAGTTAGTTACCACCGATGCGGCCATTGCTTGTCCCGTGATTGAAATTGAGGACGACGAAGGTTGGATTGATATCGTCTTCCGGATAAAGGAAGGTCGCCGTTACGCGGTCGGCACCGTGAGTCTAATCGGTAACGATCTGGGTAAAACCCCCGGTTCGCCTTTCGCTACCGAAACCTTGTTAGCGGCTTTGGCTAAGCCTTCGGCTCGTGCGGGTTTAGTGGCGGCCGCATCGGATCGTCTCGAAACGGGTTCGTGGTACAGTGCAGCGGCAATTGAAGTCGCCACCGAGAAATTACGTGAGGCCTATGGCCGTCGTGGTCACCTCGACGTACAGATTGGCGTTTCTCGTCTGCCTAATTTAACCAACGGCGCCATCGATCTGCGCTTCGAGGTTAAAGAGGGGCGTCCTAGTTCGGTTCGCCAAGTTGTAATCGAGGGTAACACCAAGACGCGCACGACTGTGATTGCGCGTGAGCTTACCTTGCAGCCGGGCGATCTTTTTGACCTTGAGGCCGCCCGTCGTTCCGAGGCGCGTTTACGCAACACGCGTTTCTTTGAAGCGGTTCGCGTTACGCCTTTGCCCACCGCCGTCGATGACCAGCGCGATCTTTTGGTAGCCTTAAAGGAAGGCCCGACCGGACAAGTCTCCTTCGGTGCTGGCTTCAGTTCGGTTGAGCAGTTGGTGGGTTTTGTGGAATACTCCGAAGGTAACTTTGACGCCTTTAATCCTGAGGGTTGGTTCCGGGGCGGTGGACAAAAATTCCGTCTCCGAGTTTCGGCGGGTAATCTCTCTAATTCCGTTGAGCACAGCTTTGAGGAGCCGGCTTTGTGGGAGCGCGATCTTGCAGTGGGATATAATATCTTCCAGCGGTTCTCAGGATTCCAGTCGAGCTACTATGATTTACAAACTCGCGGGGCGGATGTTTATGCCCGCCGGAATATTTTTGGTATTCAAACTCGTCTCTCGCTCGGGGTGCGCACGGTTGAATTAAGGGATGTTAACTCCTCGGTGGTGCCTGCCGATGTACTCGCGCTTAGCAATCAAGTTACCGATATTCCCGAATTAACCCTGTCGCTGGTGCGCGATACCCGTGATGACTTGCAATTCCCTACCCGCGGTTATCGCGCCGCGCTCACCAACACGCTCGCTGGGGGCGGATTAGGCGGCGACGTTGATTATCTCAAAACCGACTTACGCGCGGGCAAGTGGTTCTTAATTTCGCGCGAGGCCAATCAGACCCTCGGGCTAGTGGCGCGATTCGGTACCTACCAGGGGGATACCGACAGTATCCCTTTCTATGAGCGCCAGTTCTTAGGCGGGGCTTATGACCTCCGGGGCTTTAAGTATAACTACGTGGGTGAGGCGGAAACCTTCCAACCCCCAGCTAGTAATGCCAATGGTCTGCAGCAGCCAATGGGGGGTCTAACGTACGGCCTTTTAAGTGCCGAGTATACCATTCAGGCGGCGGACAACCTGCGCTGGGCGGCCTTTACGGATTGGGGCTATGTTAACCGCGATGCCAATAATTTTACCCCCGGTCAGATTAACGGAAATGCCGGGGTTGGCCTCCGTATTCTCTTGGGTGGAGCGGTGCTCCGACTCGATTTCGGCTTCCCTCTTAGCGACACGGTTAAGAACGATAAATCGGTCAATGACGATGGGATGCAGCTGAACTTCAGTTTTGGCACCTTTTTCTAAGGTTTTTTGGAGCGTTCTGCTGTTGCCATTACCCCGCCGGACGGCTTGCTAGGCGGGTATTACCTCCATGAAGCTGTCCTCCCTCCTCCTCGCACTCGTCGCTGCTGTCGCCTCAGCTAACCCTCCTAAGGTTGGTATCGTTGACCTCGGTGAAATCCGCACCAAGTACAACAAGGCTGTTGAGCAACAAGCCAGCATCCAAAAGTCGATTGATAACGCCAAGGTCGCCGTGCAAGAGAAAGTCGACGAAGTTCAGCGCTTACAAGCTGACTTGCAAGAAACGCAAAAGCGCGCCCAGTCGCCCCTCTTGAGCGATTCCGGTAAGCAACAAATCGCCCAAGAACTGCGCACCAAGGAAGAAACCTTCCGTCAGCGCTACGCCGCCCTCCAGCAGCTCGACCAAGAAGCCCGCAACACCATTCAAGGTCGCGTGCAAGAGATGGGCCGCGCGGTTGATGCGGACCTTCGCCCTGTAGTCGAGAAGGTTGCTAAGGCTAAGGGCCTACAACTCATTCTACCTAAAGGTGCGGTGCTCTTTAACGATAACGCCCTCGATGTTACCGAGGCGGTCATCGCTGAGCTCAACGCTAGCTATAAGGCAGCGCCTCCGGCTCCTGCTGCTAAGGCTGAGGAGAAAAAGCCTGCCACTAAGTAAGGTTGTTGCACCCCTGCCCAGCAGGGGTGCTGACTTTGGTAACCATGCGTTTGGCCTTCACCATCGATCAGCTGGCCCGCCTAACCGAGGCAGGCGCAATCGAGGGTGATGCGGCCGGACGAACTCGCAGTATTTCGGGCATTGCCGCCTTGGCCGATGCGGGTCCCGAAGACCTTTCATTTTTAGGGAACGCGCGTTACACCGCCGAGCTCACGGCTTCGCGCGCGGGCGTGGTTCTGGTCGCTAAAGACCATGTGGGTTTACCCAAAGCAGGTCAGGTATTTCTGCGCGTTGATCGGCCCTCTTATGCTTTGGGGCTGGTATGTGCCGCGGTCGAGGCGTCGCTTTGGCCCCGACCTGCGCCTGGGATTCACGCTTCAGCGAGCATTGACCCAACTGCGGTAATTGACGCCACCGCGACGATTGGCCCTGGCTGCACGGTGTTGGCCGGAGCTCGAGTGGGCGCCCGTACCGTACTCGAAGCACAATGCCATCTCGGGGTACAAGCTACAGTTGGTCCTGAGAGCTGGCTTAAGCCGCGCGTAACGGTTAGCGATTATTGCCAAGTCGGTGCGCGCTGTCGTTTGCAAAGTGGAGCCGTGATTGGCTCCGATGGATTTGGCTATGAGCCGGTGGGAAATAAAATCGAACGCATCCCGCAAGTCGGGTCCGTGGTGTTGGAGGATGATGTCGAAATCGGCGCCAATACCACGCTCGATCGCGCCCGCTTTTCTCAAACCCTGATTGGTCGCGGTACCAAAATTGATAATCTCGTACAAATTGCGCACAATGTGCGGATTGGTAAGCAGTGTTTAATTACAGCCCAAGTCGGGATTGCTGGCTCTACGGTGCTCGGTGATGGCTGCGTGCTGGGTGGCCAAGCGGGTGTTGCGGGTCACCTTCAACTGGGCGACCGCACGCGTTTAGGGGCCCAGGCAGGGCTGTTTGAAGATGTCCCACCCGACAGCTTTATGAACGGTTCACCGGCTGTACCCTTTAGCCTCGAGCGCCGGATGACGATTTTAGCCCGCCGCCTGCCCGAAATCGTCAAAAAGGTTGATTCGCTCGCCCTCGCCTTGGACGCTCTCCGTAAAGACCCTTCATGACGCTTCCTCCTCTCAAGGTTTTCACCGGCAATGCTAATCCTGCCTTAGCTAAGGAGATTTGCGACGGGCTGGGTGTACCCTTGGGAGCGGCAACGGTTCGTCGCTTCCCCGATGGTGAAACCTTCGTACAAATTAATGAAAATATTCGTGGGTGCGATGTCTTCTTAGTTCAGCCCACCTGCATGCCCGCCAATGAGAGTATTATGGAATTGCTCATCATGGTGGATGCGATGCGCCGCGCCTCGGCTCACCGCATCACCGCCGTCATGCCCTTCTTCGGTTACGCGCGCCAAGATCGTAAAGATAAACCCCGCGTACCTATCACGGCTAAGTTGGTGGCCAACTTGTTGACCGCTGCCGGCGTTAACCGCGTGCTCGCGGTCGACCTCCACGCCCAACAGATCCAGGGTTTCTTTGATATCCCAGTCGATCACCTCTTTGCCTCGCCCGTATTCTATGCGCACATCCGAAATAAACCTTGGGTGCGTGAAGCCACTGTTTTCTCACCTGACGTTGGTGGCTTAAAATATGCAGCGGCCATTGCCGATCTCCTACAACTCCCCTTCGGTTTTGTGGCCAAGCGCCGCACCAGCGACACCACGGTTGAGGCCGTAAGTCTCGTGGGTGAAGTGGAAGGTCGGGATATTATTCTCGTCGATGACATGACCGAGACCGCCGGTACCTTGACCGCTGCTGCCGAACTCTTGAAAAAGAATGGTGCCCGCTCGGTACGCGCCCTGGTCTCACACTGCATGCTGCAAGAGCCGGCTTATGCCCGCTTACGCGGTGGACCGATTGATGAGATGATCACCACCAATTCCGTGCCAGTAGAAGCTAAAGGCCTGCCCATCACGGTGCTTTCGGTGGCCCCCTTACTTTCCGATGCCATCAAACGCATTCACGGCAATTCCAGCGTGACGGATTTATTTAAGATTAAAGGATTTTAGAGAGTTGAGATTAGGGATGAGAGATGAGGGATGAGGGATTAGAGATGAGAGATGAGGGATGAGGGATTAGAGGACGGCAGCTTAGCAGCTGGGATACGAATATTTCTCAGCCATGAGCTGCAAAGCTCTAGCAGAGTAGTATCACAATTTCTCTACCTTACCTTTCCCTAGTCCCCTAGTCCCCCAGTCCCCTATCCCCCTTTTTAATTCTTAATTCTTAATTTCCCGCCACCTTCTAAAAATCCCTCATCCCTAATCCCTAATCCCTTCCCCTACCTCTTCCCCAAATACTCCAACACGACCGCGGCTTGGTCGGTGGTTGAGGACTTAGTATCAATCCAAATACATTTACCGTTTTCAAAGAGGTAGGCGGTGCGGGGTGCGAAGCCCAAAGTCGACGAGAGACCGAAGCCTGCGAGCACGCGCTTATCGGCGTCGGCTAAAAGACGGAAGGGCAGGTTGTACTTTTCGCGAAAAGCTTTTTGCGATTCAGGCTTATCGGTACTTACACCAAATACGGTAACGCCCTTAGCTTGTAACTCGCCCCAGCTGTCACGCAGCGAGCAACCTTGTTTGGTGCAGCCCGGGGTATCCGCCTTGGGGTAGAAGTAGACGAGGAGGAGCCCCTGGGCGCCGACCTTAGCCAATTCAACCGACTTTCCTTCGTGGTCTAGTACCGTAACAGCGGGTAAGGCATCCCCGACTTTTAGCGGGGTAACTTCGGAGGAACCAAAACAGGAGAGGAGGGAGAGCATGAGGGTGGCTAGGATAAAGGGGCGCATGTTGGGCTAACGATAGACTAGGTGGTTACTGAAGGTAGGTAAGTTTTAATTAAGAGGTATTTGTCCGCTGGCAACCCACACCCCCTTTAGTACCCTTTGGTGTCTCTGCCAGTTTCGCTCCTTTCCCCTTTCCCTCCTTACCCTTCCTGCGTATCCCCATCCTATGTTCCCCGCGCCTTCGGATCTGATTCCCCATCGCCCCCCTTTTCTTTTTGTCGATGAAGTCTTGGAGTTAGATGCCGAGCATGCCTTGTGCGCCCGTACCTTCCGAGCAGAGGAAGCTTTTTATGCCGGGCATTACCCGGGGAACCCCATCACCCCTGGGGTGTTGCTTTGTGAAGCGGTCTTTCAGGCCTCAGCGATTTTTCTTAATAAGCGTTTTGAGGCTCAAGGCATCTCGGTAGAGGGTAAGACACCCGTGTTGTGCCGAATTGAGGAGGCTAAGTTTAAGGGCATGGTCTTGCCAGGTGATCGGGTGACGTTGGAAGTGCGCCCGGTTGAGACCCTGCAGCATTTTCACTTCATGACAGGTACGGTCCGCAAAGACGGGAAAGTCGTCCTAACCCTCCGCTACGCGCTCGCCCTAGTGGATAAAACTGCCTGAGATAGGGGTATGTCCTACCTAGGCATTACCGGTCGCACCTTCCTGGTTACGGGAGTGGCTAATCGTAAATCCGTGGCCTGGCATGTCGCTCAAACCCTCGAGCAAGAAGGCGCTAAAGTGGTTTACGCCGTGCGCTCGGAGGCGCGCAAAGCCTCACTCGACAAACTGCTCGCGGGTAAGCCCGTCTATGTCTGTGACCTTGAGCGCGAGTCCGAAACCCAAGCCATGGCAGCCGCAGTCGGGCGTGAGCACGGGCCACTCGATGGCGTTTTACACAGCGTCGCCTTCGCGAATTTTTCTAAAGGCTTAGTGCCGTTTCATGAAACCGATCGTGGCGATTTTCTCCAAGCCACTGCGATTTCAACCTTCTCCTTGGTCGAACTGGCCCGGGCCTTAAAGCCCCACCTGCGCCGCGAAGCCTCGGTAGTGGCTATCGGTATTTCTTCTCAAGTCACGGCCGCGAACTACGGCTACATGTCGCCCATCAAGGCCGCCCTCGAATCGTGTGCCCGCTTCTTAGCTAAATCTTTCAGCGCCGACACCGAAGTGCGTTTTAATACCGTGAATGCCGGCCCGCTTAAAACCAGTGCTTCAGCGGGCATTCCAGGTTATCTCGAGAATTATCTCTTCGCTGAAAAACTTACCTTCCGTCGACGTGCCGTCACCACTCAAGAAGTTGCCGATGCCGCAGTTTGGTTACTCTCGCCTCGTTCTTCAGGCGTGAACGGTCAAGGCGTGGTGGTGAATGCAGGCATGGACAGTAATTATTTCGACGAGGCAGTGGTTAAAGCCGCGACGCGTTTGACCTAACGGTATGCGCTTTGCTCGTACCATTTTTACCACGCCCGAGGTTGAATTGCCGCCTGAGGTTTGGACCTCGGCTGAAGTGGAGCGTCGGCTTGCCCCCCTTTACACCCGTCTTCGCCTCCCTGAAGGTCGTCTCGAGCTGATGACGGGCATTCGTGAGCGTCGCTTCTGGCCCACCGCCATTCGCCCTTCCGAGGCCTCGGCCGCGGCAGGACGGAAGGCGATGCGGTCGGCTGGCGTCGGACCTGAGGCCATCGACCTTTTAATCCACTGCTCAGTTTGTCGTGACCGCTTGGAACCCGCGACCGCTGCTTACATTCACGGCTTACTCGGTCTTGGCGCGCAGACTCAAATTCTCGATATCTCCAACGCTTGTCTTGGATTTGCCAACGCCCTCGTACTCGCTGCGGGTTTAGTAGAGTCCGGACAAATCCGCTGTGCCTTAATCTGTGCGGGTGAAGATGGTCGCCCCTTGGTCGAGCACACGCTGCGCACGCTCAATGATGACCTCACGCTCACACGTGAGAGCATCAAACCCTACTTTGCTAATTTAACCATCGGGGCAGGGGCGGCAGCTGCTTTGGTGATGCGCGATGACATCGCGCCTGCAGGAGGCTTCAGACTTTTAGCGGCTGCGGCTGCCACCGACTCCGCTGCGAATCGTTTGTGTGAAGGTGATACAGCTGCCTCTGAATTAGATATGCGCACAGATTCAGAAGCTCTACTCCACGCCGGCGTAGCTTTAGCTGCAACCTGTTGGCAAAGTTTTACCGCGGTTTCGGGGTGGACAGCTCAGACCCCGGATCGCGTGGTGACCCACCAAGTAGGTCGCCGTCATGCCGCTTTACTTTATGAACGCCTCGGCCTCGCGATGAGCAAAGACTGTCCCAGTCTTGAGACCCTGGGCAATGTCGGCTCCGTCTCACTCCCCGCCACTCTTGGGCTAGCCCGGGCCGACGGGCGGATTGCTCCCGGCCACCGGGTTGCTCTCCTGGGCATTGGTAGCGGCCTAAGCTCGCTCATGCTCGCTGCGGAGGCACTTTAAAAGGTCATGGAGCGTATTCCTGAGAGCCTACGCGGCCTTTGGCCCCACCCCCCGCTTTGGCACCCGACCCCGGCTGGGCGCATGCACTATGTGGATATCGGTCCGCGTAACGCCCGTCCGGTCTTACTCGTGCACGGGAATCCCTCGTGGGGCTTTTTGTGGCGCGACCTTGCGGCTGAGTTAGTCGCGCGCGGCCGGCGGGTGATTATTCCCGATCACATCGGGATGGGACTTTCCGAACGCTCGTCTCGCACCTTACGCTTAGAAGACCGTATCCAACACTTGGGCTCGTTAATCGATGCCTTACAACTTTCAGAGCTCGATCTTGGGGTACACGATTGGGGCGGAGCGATTGGTCTTGGACTCGCGGGTCGTACCCCGCAGCGCTTCCGTCGTTTATTAGTAACCAATACCGCCGCTTGGCCTTCGCCAGAAATTCCCCACCGCATTGCACTTTGTCGCACGCCCTTCCTCGGAAGATTTCTCGTACAGCAGCTCGATGGTTTTGCCTGGCCCGCCACTTGGATGGCCACCGAGTCGCCACTCAGCCCTCTCGTCAAAGCCGGTTTTCTTGCACCCTACGCGAGTGCGTCGCGTCGACAAGCGGTGGCTGATTTCATCGCCGACATTCCCATGGAGCCGCAGCATCCCACGCGCGCGACACTTGCAGAGGTGAATCAACGTCTCGCTACACTTGCGGATCATCCCATCTGCTTACTTTGGGGCGCGCGCGATTTTTGTTTTACGCCGCGCTTTGCCGAAGGCTTTGCGCAACGTTGGCCGCGCGCTTCGTTGCATTTATTACCGCGCGCCGGACACTATTTATTCGAAGACGGCGGTCCTGCTAGCGTGCGTTTAGCAGCGGATTTCTTGGGCTAAAAAGGCCCTAAGCGACGGTTCGGTTGCGTTTCCGTGACAGGGTACGTTTCCACACCTGTGTATAACCTGTGAATGACCTTGGGATTACTTCTGTGAAATAGGCAATAAAATGTTGTTTATGAACACTTTATGAAACGTAAAAAAGATTCGCATAGACCCCCTTTAACCTTGCCTGTTTGTTAGCAAAATTCAGCATAAATTGAACCCGCCCTAAGGCGAAAACCCCCTAAAAACCCCATTTAACCCATGACCGACTCCGATTCCACCAAAGGCACTGGCAAGCACGCTGGTAAAGCCTCCTACGAAGCTTCTGACATTAAGCGCCTTAAGGGCCTTAAAGCCGTGCGCGAGCGCCCGGGCATGTACATTGGCGACACCAACGAAACCGGTTTGCACCACTGCGTTTATGAAATTGTGGATAACTCTATCGACGAAGCCCTGGCGGGTTTTTGTAAGTCGGTAAAAGTTGAAATCCATCGCGACGGATCGCTTTCGGTGGAAGATGATGGTCGAGGTATTCCCGTGGCCATGCACCCGGAAGAAAAAGTTCCGACCCTCGAGTTGGTCTTAACCAATCTTCACGCCGGCGGTAAGTTTGATAAAGGGGCGTACCAAGTTTCCGGCGGTCTCAACGGCGTGGGTGCGAAGTGCGTTAATGCGCTTTCGATTCGCTTTGTGGCTGAGGTCAGTCGCGAAGGTGAAGTTCACCAAATGAAGTTCTCGCAGGGTGAAGTTACCCAATCGATCAAAGTTATTGGTAAGACGAAGCGTACCGGCACCAAGATCTCCTTCTTGCCCGATCCGGAAATTTTCACGGTTACGACTTTTAAATACGAAACCCTGGTTCGTCGTCTACGCGAGTTAGCCTTCTTGGTACCAGGTATTACCATTGAAGTATCCGACGAGCGTGATGGTCGTAAGGATAAGTTCCAATTTAAGGACGGTATCGCCGAGTATGTACAATTCCTCAACGCCAATGAGGATACGATGCACGACAAACCTGTGCTCATCACAGCCGAGGTTGACTTCACCGATCCCTCTAGCCCGCGGGTTATGAGTGCCGATGAAAAGCCCAAGGCAGGGCAGCGCCGCATGATGCTCGATGTCGCTCTGCAGTATAACGACCGCTATGATGAAACCGTTTTCTGTTACACTAACTTGATTTCTAATGCCGAGGGCGGCACCCACCTCTCGGGTTTCCGTTCGGCCTTAACTCGGGTAATTAATGCCTACGCTAAGTCCAATAACTTGATTAAGGATAAAGATGCCAAGTTGACCGGCGATGATATGCGTGAAGGTCTCGTGGCGGTGGTTTCGGTTAAGCACCCTGATCCTAAATTCCAGTCCCAAAATAAAACTCGCCTGACCAATCCTGAGGTCGAAGGCATTGTGAATTCCGTAGTAGGGGAACAGCTCAAGTATTACCTCGAGCGTGATCCTAAGACGGGCAAACGCATCGTAGATAAATGTCTTAATGCAGCACGGGCGCGTGAAGCGGCGCGTAAGGCACGTGAGACGGTACGTAAGTCTGCGATGTCGTCCGGCGGCTTACCTGGTAAGTTGGCTGACTGTTCGGAGTCCGATCCTTCGGTCTGTGAAATTTATATCGTGGAAGGTGACTCTGCTGGCGGCTCCGCTAAGCAAGGTCGTGACCGGCGCTACCAAGCCATCCTGCCCATCAAGGGTAAGATTCTCAACGTTGAGAAGGCACGGATGGATAAGATTCTCTCGAACGACGAAATTCGCACCATCATTACCGCCTGTGGTACCGGTATTGGTCGTCACGAAGGCGATGGCGCCTTTGACGTCACCCGCTGCCGTTACCATAAGATTATCATCATGACGGACGCCGACGTCGATGGTTCGCACATTCGTACCCTCTTGCTTACCTTCTTGTATCGCCAAATGCCCGGGCTGCTCGACGCCGGCTATGTCTACATCGCCCAGCCGCCGCTCTATCGTATCAAGCGCAAGAAGCGTGAGCAGTACGTTGATAATGATGCGGATCTGAATCGCATTCTGCTCGAACTAGGCTCGGAAGATGTGAACCTCGTCCGCCTACGTGATAAGCACACCTTCCCTGGTCAAAAGGTAGACCGGATTGTGGAAGCTTTAGCCCGACTCGAGTCCCTCGGTTCTGGCGTAGCTCGTACAGGTTGCCCGCTCTCGCTCTACCTCGACCAACAAGTGGCTAAGACGCACGCGTTGCCGCGCTTCGTAGCCAAGATTCGTACCGGTAATGAAGAGACCTTTGAGTTTTTGATCGATGAAGATGCCCGCCAAAACTTCATGAAGGAGCAGGCGTTCGACGATTTCCTTTCCGTACAAATTTCGCGTGAAACCAAGGTTAAGGGCTTAACCGTGCAGCAACGCATTAACCTCTACGAGATTCACGAAAATGAGGGCCTCTCCAAGTTACTCAAGGAACTCGAAACCCATGGTCTCGATGTGCAGCAATTCACGCCTAGTGAGCAACCGCGCTACCAATTGATCGAAGGCGGTAATGCTGAGCCCGAAGCTGAGGCTGAGACCGATGGGGCGGGCGAGAAGGAGACCAAAGCTAAGGGCAAAGAGAAGGCGCCTGCGAAAAAGCCCCGTAAGGAGGCTGAGCCTGTACCCTTGATGAGCATTCTGGAATTGGTGAATCAAATCCGGGTCTTTGGTCGTAAGGGTCTCTCGATTCAGCGGTACAAGGGCTTGGGTGAAATGAATCCTAAGCAGCTCTTTGAGACCACGATGGATCCGGATAAGCGCCGTCTGCTTAAAGTGGATGTGCGGGATGCAGCGGAAGCGAACCGGGTCTTTGCCATGTTGATGGGTGAAGATGTCCCGGCCCGCCGTGCCTTCATTGAGGATAACGCGCTCAACACCTCGTACCTCGACGTCTAAGCCCGACTGATTTCTTTAATCTTACTTACTTAAAACATGTATACTGAGAACGAAAAACTTACACCTGCGAATATCACCGATATTATGCAGACGGCTTACATCGACTATTCGATGTCCGTCATCATCTCGCGCGCCCTACCGGATGCTCGTGATGGTCTCAAGCCTGTGCAGCGCCGAATTCTTTACGCAATGTTGCGCGAGGGTTTGGTGCACAACCGCCCCTTCGACAAGTGTGCGGGTGTGGTCGGCGAGGTGCTCAAGAATTATCACCCTCACGGTGATAGTTCGGTTTATGACACCCTGGTGCGCTTGGCGCAAAATTGGGTGATGCGTTATCCCTTGATTCAACCTCAAGGTAACTTCGGTTCGGTCGACGGCGATCCGCCCGCAGCCTATCGTTACACCGAGTGTCGCTTGAGCGAAGTCGCCGAGGACTTATTGGCCGATATTGATGAAGATACCGTAGACTTTGCCCCTAACTATAAAGAGTCGACCACTGAGCCTACAGTGGTGCCGAGCGGCATGCCGCACCTGCTCATGAATGGTTCAACGGGTATTGCGGTGGGTATGACCACCAATATCCCGCCCCACAATTTGGGTGAGCTGGTTGAGGCCATCTGCCGCATCATTGATAAGCCTTCAACTACGGCGGAGGAGTTAACTAAGGTCGTGCTCGGCCCCGACTTCCCCACCGGCGGTGTTATTAACGGTCGCGAGGGTATCCGCCAATACCTGACGACGGGCCGGGGTATTGTCCGTACCCGCGGTGTCGCCCACACCGAAGAACTCAAAAACGGTAAGGAGCAGGTAGTCTTAACCGAAATTCCTTACAACGTAAACCGAGCCAGCCTGGTGATTGATATCGCCCGACTGATTGGGGAGAAGGTGCTCGATGAAGTTTCTGACCTACGTGATGAGTCGGACGAACGTACGCGGATTGTGATTGAGCTGAAGCGTAACGAGAACCCCAAGGTGGTTATCAATAAGCTCTACAAGCACACTGCCTTCGAGAGTTCCTTCGGCGTCATCTTGCTCGCGCTCGATAAGCGTCGGCCCAAGCAGATGAACATCCGTGAGTTGCTCGATTGCTTTATCGAGCACCGCCGCGATGTCGTCACCCGCCGCACCCAGTTCCGTCTCCGTAAGGCCGAAGATCGCGCCCACATCCTCGAGGGCTTCAAGATTGCCCTTAAGAATCTCGATGACTTCGTGAAAATCATTCGCGCCTCAAGCAATCGTGAGGAGGCTCGAGTGAAGTTGATGGATAAATACGGTCTCTCTGAGCGCCAAGCCCTCGCCATCTTAGATCTTCGTCTCTATCAGTTGACCGGTCTGGAGCGGGATAAGATTGAAGAAGAATACCGCGCGCTGCTCGCTTTAGTCGAAGAGCTTCAATCGATTCTCGGCAGCGAGGCCAAGTTGCTGGCTCTGATTAAACAAGAGCTCCGCGATATGTCGAAAAAGCATATCACACCCCGTATCACCAAGGTCAGTGCCCACGAAGGTGAGCTTTCTATGGAGGACATCGTGGCCAACGAAGGTTGCGTGGTCACGGTCTCGCATGCGGGCTTCATTAAGCGGACCCCTGTGGCCCAGTATCGCCTGCAGAAGCGGGGCGGCAAGGGGACCAAGGGCGCTGAGCTGTCTAAACCAGTTGAAGGGGAAGATGACTTCATTGAGCACCTCTTCACTGCCAATACCCACGACCATATCTTATTCTTCATGAATAACGGCCGGGTATATGTCGAAAAAGTTTACGACATCGAAGAAGCCGCTCGGGCTGCCCGGGGTAAATCGATTGCCCGCCTGCTTGAGTTACAAGAGGGCGAGTCACTGGCCGCTATGGTGTGTGTTTCTAACTTCGAGGCCGGCAAGTTCCTGATTATGGCCACCCGCAATGGCATCATCAAGAAGACGGAAATATCTAAGTATGCTAATTACCGTAAGGGCGGCATCATCGGCGTGAACATTGAGCACGGCGACGCCCTGATTTCGGTTAAATTAACCGGCGGTGATAATGAGGTCGTGATGATTTCACAGTCCGGCATGAGCATTCGCTTCCATGAAACCGATGTGCGTTCGATGGGTCGCGACACCACTGGGGTTATCGGGATGAATCTCTCGAAGGGCGATACCGTTAAGGCGATGGAAATTGTTGATCCTGCCTGTACCCTGCTGGTGGTGGGGATCGATGGCATTGGTAAGCGTACGCCGTACGACGATCCTGAGTCGGGCGAGCCGGTTTACCGCAAGCAGTCGCGCGGGGGCAAGGGCGTCATCGCTATTAATACCGATGTCGGCGTAGCGGGGGCCTTAAGCGTGCGCGAAGACGATGAAGTTATGCTCCTCACTAAGGGCGGTCAGTCTATCCGTACGAAAGTATCAGACATCCGTTGTACCGCAGGTCGTGTTACCAAGGGTGTACGCGTGATGCGCTTGAAAGAAGGACAAACCCTGCTGGGTATCTCGAAGGTCGAGCGGGCTGAAGATGAAGACGGTGACTCGACCATCACGACCCCGAAGGTCTAAAAAAGATTAAATCTTAAAAGCAACAGGGCCCAAGTGGGCCCTGTTTTTTGTCACCTCACGCCTTAGCGAGGTCGACAATGCTTTCAATGTGACGGGTTTGCGGAAAGAGATCGAAGGGTCGTGCGGAAAGGACTTTCCAGCCCCGGGCGGCTAGCCAGCGAATGTCGCGCGCTTGGGTGTCGGGAGCGCAACTGACATAGACGATGCGACGGGGGTTGTAGGCATCGAGTTGAGCCAGGAAGAGCTCATCGCACCCTTTGCGCGGTGGATCAATTAGGACCGCGGTTTCGGGGCCTTTAACGGGGAGGCGAGTGAAAATGGCTTCGGCTGAGCCCGCGACGAAGCGACAATTCAGCAGACGATTCGTAGCCGCATTTTCTGCGGCCTTACGCACCGCGTCTTCTGAGACTTCGATACCGTGCACCGATTCAAAGTGTCGGGCAGCCGAGAGCGCGAAAAGGCCTGAGCCGCAATAAGCGTCTACCAGATGGCGCGCGCCTGAAGCTTTGGCTAAGCCTACCGCGTGGGCGACAAACTCGGGCAAGATGAAGGGATTGTTTTGGAAGAAATCGCCCGCAACAAATCGTAAGGTGAGGTCGCCCACTTGCTCGGTAACCGAAGCGCGAGCATCCGTGACCACGCCTTCGCGGGTTTCGCGTAAGAGGAGGGTAGCGCCTCGGCGGTACTCACTCGCGCGAGCGCGCACGCTCTTACGGAGCGCTTTAAGGGTAGCATTGACCGCATCGGTCGCGATCGGGCAGGCGGGTACATCCACGAGTCGGCGCGCATTGTGCGCATGCAAGAACCCAATCGGGAAGGCGTCGGGTCCGCGTGGGGGTTGGAAGTGGGGCGTGAGTTTCGTGCGATAGCCCCATTGGCGTGGGGAAGGGTGGCAAGGATCGACGTTGACCTCAACGCCGCCCAAACGTGCTAAAGCTTCCCGCAGCTGCGCTTGTTTCCAGCGCAGTTGTTCGTCGTAGGCGAGATTCTGATACTGGCAGCCGCCACAGGTACCAAAAAGTGGGCAGCGTGGTTCAACTCGGTGGGGTGAGCGTTGGTGAATGCGGACGAGATCGCCGCGGGAGAAATT
Organism: uncultured Enterobacteriaceae bacterium; assembly: GCA_964510855.1. Classification (GTDB taxonomy): domain Bacteria; phylum Verrucomicrobiota; class Verrucomicrobiia; order Opitutales; family UBA953; genus UBA8828. Next base: position 40,500 of record CAZEDB010000013.1, read on the forward strand.
GGCGGCATTATGCCAGATACGTGCCGTGACCCGTTCGCCGGGTAAGGCCCCGGAAATAAAGACGACCCAACCGTCCACACGTCCTACCCCATCGCCCAGGTTAGTTAGGCTCTCAATCGTGAGGGTGACCTCTTCGTGGTAGGCAAAGGGGTCAGCTTTAAACTTAGGCGGGGCTTGGCGGGGACGTTCTTCCACGGGCCGACCCTCCCCTGTGATGGGCGTAAGGTCGAGCGTGAAAGGCGGCTCGCCCTCCGGCCCTTGGCTGCCTTAGGTAGCCCACGTGTCCGACGACATTATCCAAAGCCGGCAAAACCCCCGCGTTCAAGGGGTGGCTAAACTCCGTGACCGCGCGGTGCGTGAGGCACGCGGTCGTTTCTTAATCGAGGGTTATCGCGAACTTAGGCGCGCTCTCGAGCGGAAGGTGGTGCTCGAAGAACTTTATTTTTGTCCTGCCCTTTACAAGGACGCTCAAGCTTCGGTGCTCGTCGAACAGGCACGTGAGCAAGGTATCAGTGTCTGTGAACTCGGCGAATCGGCTTTTGATAAGGTGAGTGGACGGGAGGGACCGGATGGTTTGTTGGGCGTAGCGGAAACGTGGGATGTCGCTTTATCGCGACTTAATCTCGGTCCTAATCCTTTGGTTTTAATTGCCGAAGCGGTCGAGAAGCCGGGCAATCTTGGCTCCCTCTTGCGTACCGCAGATTCTGCAGGCGTAGCCGCCTTGGTGATTTGCGATCCCGTGACGGATTTATTTAACCCTAATGTTATCCGCGCCTCGCAAGGCGCTGCCTTCGCCGTTCCTGTAGCGGTCGCAACTACGGCCGAGACCCTCGCTTGGGCGCACGCTCAGGGATTACGCATTCTTGCCACCACGCCCGAGGGCGCTCAGCCACTATGGGAAGTCGATGCACGCGGCCCAGTGGCACTCGTGATGGGTTCAGAAAAAGATGGTCTCGCCCCTGCGTGGTTAGCTGCCGCAGACGCGCGGATCTTTATTCCGCAAGCGGGTCTTTCGGATTCTCTCAACGTCGCAACCGCAGCGGCGGTTTGCTTGTTTGAGGCGGTCCGGCAGAGGAGGTAGGGGTTAAGAGATGAGAGATAAGAGATTAGAGATTAGAGATGGGAGATGAGAGATAGGGGGTAATGCATACTCCAATTAATGCCAATCCCTAGTCCCCACTTATCCCTAATCTCTAATC
>CAZEDB010000013.1:41798-42987 GCA_964510855.1 uncultured Enterobacteriaceae bacterium
CTAATCTGCTGAACGGCTGTTTAGCTGGACGGCTTGCGATTACTGAGCGGAGTGGCTGCGAGCGGGAAAGCAGCGCGCGGGTTAGCCACTCATCCCTAAGCGCGTATCCCTAATCCCGCATCTCTTATCTCTAATCCCGCATCTCTAATCTCTAATCCCGTATCTCTACTCACCCCATCGCCTTCGCCACTAAGTCGTCGAGTTTCTTGCCATCGATGGCGAAGAGGCGGATGCCTTCAGCAGTTTTTTCCGTGGCCATCGCGTCTTCATTGTGGTGCCAGCGGAATTCCTTTTCGCCCCAAGTCTTGAGGCTTTCGCCCTCGGCGGCAGATTTAGCGGCGTCGAGTACGTGAGGTACGGCGCCAGCGTCTTTGGCTAATTCATCGAGCAGATTAGGGGCGATGGTGAGAAGGTCACAACCGCAGAGAGCTTTGATTTGGCCGCTGTTGCGGAAGGAGGCGCCCATAACCTCAGTCTTAATCCCGTTCTTCTTGTAGTAGGCAAAGATGCGGCGGACTGATTGCACGCCAGGGTCATTGGCTCCCGCGGAAGCTGCTTCGTTCCAGTTCGCGCCTTGGGTTTTCTTATGCCAGTCGTAGATGCGGCCGACGAAGGGCGAGATGAGTTGCACTTTAGCTTCAGCGCAGGCGACGGCTTGGGCGAAGGAGAAGAGTAGGGTGAGGTTACAACGGATACCCGCCTTCTCGAGTTCGGCAGCGGCTTGGATGCCTTCCCAGGTAGAAGCCATTTTAACTAAGATGCGTTCGCGGGGGATGCCAGCGGCTTGGTAAAGGGCGATCAACTCTTTCGCCTTGGCTACCGTAGCTACTCGGTCGAAAGAGAGACGCGCGTCGACTTCGGTTGAGACGCGACCAGGGACAATTTTAAGAATCTCGGTGCCAAAGGCGATAAGCAGGGCATCAACTGCAGCGCTTACGCCCTTAGACTTATTATCGGTGGCGGCCTTTTGCAGTAGGGTCTGGTATTCAGGCATCTGCACTGCCTTGAGGATAAGACTGGGGTTGGTGGTAGCGTCCAACGGCTTAAAGGCCTTCATGGCCGCGAAATCACCGGTATCGGCGACGACCTTGGTGTGTTGGCGAAGTTGTTCGAGAGCGTTCATGGTAGCAGGCGATTAGGATTAAGCGAAAAGGGGGGATTGTGGGAGAAAATTAAGAGGAGGGATTAG
>CAZEDB010000013.1:43087-46015 GCA_964510855.1 uncultured Enterobacteriaceae bacterium
AGGGATTAGGGATGAGGGAGTTGGGTTAAGTGGAATGTGCATTTATCTCAATTCTCGCATCCCACAGCCTCGTCTCTTATCCCTAATCTCTTATCTCTAACCGTCATGCCCTCCCGCCTCAAAGTCCACGCTGCCCTTGCTGCTTCTCAGCCCACTGCCGGGGTGGTGGTCGCAGGTTGGGTGCGCACGAAGCGCGAGGCCAAAGATTTTTCCTTTCTCGAAATTAACGACGGCTCCTGCCTACGGAATTTACAGGCGGTTGTGGACCATGGGGTGCCGGGTGCGGAGCTGTTGGCGGAGGTTTTAACTGGGGCTGCGGTGCGTTTGGTGGGCGATCTTATTGCCTCACCTGCTAAGGGGCAAAGTTGGGAGCTTAAGGCAACGCGCCTAGAACTCCTGGGTAAAGCCGATGCTTCTTATCCGTTACAGAAAAAAGGTCACACCGCAGAGTTTCTTCGCACCATCCCGCATTTACGTGCGCGCACCAATCGCATCGCTTCGGCCCTGCGGGTGCGGAGTCGGATGGCGATGGAAGTGCACCAGTTCTTTCAGAAGCGGGGGTTTGCGTATGTTCATACCCCCGTCATTACCGCCAGTGATTGTGAGGGTGCGGGCGAACTTTTTCGCGTCACTACGCTCGACTTAGAGCAGCCAGCACGCGATGCGGCTGGGCAGGTCGACTGGGCTGCCGATTTCTTTGGTCGGCAAACCTTCCTAACTGTTTCAGGTCAGCTCGAAGGTGAAACCCTCGCCTGTGCTTTGGGAGATGTTTATACATTTGGTCCGACGTTTCGTGCGGAAAACTCGCAAACCAGCCGACATGTCAGTGAATTCTGGATGATTGAGCCCGAGATGGCGTTCTGTGATTTGCAGGGCGACATGGCGGTGGCAGAGGCTTTGGTGCAGCATCTGGTTAGCGCGGCCTTGGAGCATTGTGCCGAGGAGCTCGCCTTCTTTGATGCCTATGTGTCTAAGGGCTTATTGGAGCGCCTGCGCGGGATTATTGCTCAGCCATTTGCCCGGGTGAGTTACACCGAAGCGGTCGAGATTCTCTTGGCTTCGGGTCAGGCCTTTGAGTTTCCGGTTAAATGGGGGGAGAACTTCCAGGCTGAGCACGAGCGGTACCTTACGGAGGCGCACTTTAAACGTCCCGTCACCGTCTTTAACTATCCGGCAGGGGCAAAGCCCTTTTATATGCGCCAAAACGACGATGGTCGCACGGTCGCGGCGATGGATTTACTTGTTCCAGGGATTGGTGAAATCGTCGGCGGCAGCCAACGGGAAGAGCGTTACGATCGTCTCGAAGCGGCGATGCGCGCGCATCAGCTCAATCTCGAAAGCTATGCCTGGTATTTAGATCTCCGTCGCTACGGCACCGTGCCGCACGCCGGCTTTGGTTTAGGTTTCGAACGCCTACTGATGTTAGTAACGGGCGAGGCTAATATTCGCGACGTCACCGCTTACCCGCGTTCACCAGGGCACGCCTAAGGCAGATTACTTTTTTGGTGCGGGCGGGTTGGACTTAACGAGTTCAAGAATCGCTAAACCTGGGACGCAGTTACGCCGCACCATCTGGAGATTTTTTTGGTCCCCTTCATTATCGACACTGTAGTAGACTGAATTTGTCGAGGAGACTAAGCCGACCACATTGCCGCAGAGATCAAGAATGGCGGCGCCGCTTGAACCTTTAGCGTAATCGCAGGTGACTTGCATCCATACCGCATCGCGTTCGCGAGGGCTATTACCTTTGCTGTAGCGTGCGATTATGCCCTCAGTTAAGTAGCCATAAGAGCCATCAGGATTGGAGTAGCAGACGACATCGGCACCAGCCGCTAAGTCACTGCGGACGGGCAAGGCAGGGAGTTTACGACCTTGGGTATCGACCCGAATGAGTGCCACATCTTGGCCGGCCTTAGCCGCTAGGACTTCGATCACAGGCAGCAGGGTTCCGTCCGCGAGTAAGACGCCCATGGCGTCGCCTTTCGCATTCGCCGCCACGTGTTGGTTGGTCGCAATCACGCCGGAGGGATCGACAATCACGCCCGAGGCCATGCTTGAGTGCCAGAGCGGACATTTATCACACTTAAACGCTGTCCCGATGACGACGGTACTGGCCGCAGCTCGTGCTCGCACGGCTTCGCCACTGAGTGGCTGAGTTGCTGCGGGTAAAAAATTAACCGCCGTGGTCGAGGTGCGCTTAGCTTGTTCGAGTCGGGCCGTTTGACCCAAGGGAGTTTTGCCTGATTCAGCTAATTGACCTACCCATTTATCGAGCCGGCTAAAAAGCGGACGGTCATCGACGGGCGTGAGTACGCTCGCCCCTGGAGTAGCGGCGAGGAGAGCTGGAAAAGTTAGCAGCGCGATAAGCCTTAACATAAGAAAAATTAAATTACGCAGTGGCCGAATGCCTGCAATCCTGCGGTTGAGGCGAAGTGTATCCAATAAGTAAGTACAAACGCGCCGGCGGGGCGGTATCTAGGGGTTTTAGCCTAGGTAGGCCCTGAAAAACCTCAGCGGCGCGGGGATCCCCAAGCGGGCCAGGGCTTAAAGGGCGGGTGAGACCATCCGGGAGAGCTCGGCGGGGGGCTAATCGGGGAAACAGGGCAAATCTGCCCGATGATTTTATACTTAAGTCGTTGATAATCATATATAAGTGACAAGGTTACAATTATTCAAAAAAGTCGCTAAAAAGCCTTGTCAGAGGGGTCCTAGACTGTCAGATTGACCTTTCTGCTGGTTCGCCAGCACTGTTCCTTGATCACCGAGGTTTGTACCCCCCGTCTCTCGAGCCGGGCACTAATAGTACAAATTGGGTGTTGACGATGCTCTCGCGAGCGCCACCGTCCGCCCTCCCTTCTGATCAAGGAGGGAAACTTTCGGTTCTTTGAGAGTCACTTTGTGCGACTATACGGCCTAACGTATGGTCAA
>CAZEDB010000014.1:0-11809 GCA_964510855.1 uncultured Enterobacteriaceae bacterium
TTAAGTGCCTGGAGGGCACCGTCGCCTTGAGGTTTACGAATAAACCAAATCACGGCGCCGCCTAAAGCGACACCAACTAGGAGCGGGAGTAAAAATTCCATAAGAGTTCTATATAAATAAGACGGTAGAGTTTACCTTAGCTGTCAAATCGCCCTTTGGCGAGCACCTGACTTAGCGCGGATCCGCCTCGATGGCCTTGGCGTTGCCCACGGCCCAAGCAGCCTCGTAAACGGTAAAGAGCACGAATTCATCGGGGCCTTCACAAGCCTGCCCGCGCACGCCTGCGAGAAGACCTTCATGAATCGCGCGTGCCACCGCAACTCGGGCAGGAGTGGCGTGGCGCTCAAGCCAAGGATCAAGGCGCTGAGCGACTTGGGAAGGAATATGACTAAATACCGCCCGGCCGGTCAGCCATGCTTGGGCCGCGGCATGAGTTAAATCGCGATCGCGGGCGTCGAGGTGAATGACGAGTTCATCACCGGCCAGACCAGCCATGAGCTGTTCGCTGATGGTACTCGCTAACTGGCGAGCGTGTCGTTCACGAGGGCTCAAGAGACCATATTCTAAATCAGGGTTAAGCGCCTCGAGGTCGCCCAAATGCTCGAGGGCATAGGTTTGCCAACGAGCAAGCCACGACTTCCATGCCGCCGTTTCACGGGGAGGTGGAGGACCGAGCCACTCAGGAAGGTCGTCACGCATCGATAGCCTTTATTTAGAAAGCCCATGATACCCAGGCAAGTAAAAAGTGAACAAATGTTCACTTATGGGCATTTCCTACCTGCATAATTGTCTCCAACTCTCAGCGGCTTTCGCTGTTTAATAACTACCGTGCGCCTCCTTCCTTATTTTACCCCCTTTCTGGCGGCTGCTCTTTGGGCTCAATCGACAACGACCGATCCTCTGCCAACCCCCGCGGTCCCGACCGCCCCTGCTGCGATTTTAGCGGGAGCCGTGCCCACCCCAACCTTAGCCGGCAGTGATAGTGTCGGGCCCGTAGTCTTACGTGATGAAACGTTGCCGCAAGTGCTCGAGCTTTTGCAACGGCTCACGGGAAAATCTATTTTACGTCCACAAGCCCTACCCGCTGCTACTTATAGTTTAAGTCTTCCTGCAGCAACGACTCGCGACGAGGCCCTGCAGGCGCTGGAAACAGTTTTAAGTTTAAACGGCGTGGCGGTAATCGCTCAAGGCGATCGCTTTATTAAAGTTGTGCCTAATGCCGCCGCGCGAGCTGAAGCTCCTTCGTTATTGGAAGGTTCAACCTTAGATTTAGCCCCTTCGGGTAAAGTTGCTGCCAAAATTTTTCATCTACGTGGCATCTCAGTTGATGAAGCTTCTAAAGCAGTTGCACCGATGCTGAATGGTACCTTGGCATTTCCGCCGGTTATTTTTACCCGTACGAATTCTCTATTGCTTACAGATTCGATTGCCAACTTGCAGCGGATCGAGCGCGTGTTGACAGAATTACAGCGCCCGCGTGCCGATGTCTTAACCCGCGCCTACGATCTTAAGTTTGCTAACGCAGCTTTGCTTGCGCGTTCGCTGCAGCAGGCTTTGGCGAGTCCTTTAATTGGGCAACCTGCATTTGGGGCTGTAATTGCGCCTGATGAACGTACCAATCGCGTCTTGGTCACAGGCAATGCCGAGCAGCAAGACTTTGTCGCCGATTTAGTCGCTAAGTTAGATGTTAAATCCGATCCTTCTACCCGCACGGAAGTGCTTCCTTTGCGCCATGCGGCAGCGCCCGATGTTGCCACCTTGCTCACGCAGTTGATTACCGGACAAAACACTGCCGCCCGCGCGCAAGCTGGCGGTCGGACGCCTGCCAATGCCACTAATCGTACGCCGGCACCGGCGGCCAATGCCGCCGCTGCCGCCACTACCGCGACTACCGCTGCCACCAGCGGGGCCGAAGAATTTAGCCAAGGCGTAACCGTGGTGGCGGATACGCGCAGTAATGCGATTGTCGCTTCGGGTACAGCAGACGATTTACGCTTGTTGCGTGCCTTGGTTGAGCAAGTCGATGTCTTGCTGGCGCAAGTGCGCATTGAAGTTGTGATCGCTGAGGTGACGCTAACCGACAACGCCTCGAGCGGTATCCAGCAACTTGGGCTCACGGTCACGGGTAGTAAGTTAACTGGCTTCTCGGGCGCGGGCCCAGGTTTTGCGGTCACGAATGGTGCGGTCTTAGCTGGGTCATCGACCGATTTGTCGGCCACGATTGGTCTTACTTCGACGCCACGAAAGTCGGACACAAATATTCTTTCTAATCCTTCCGTCACTACCACGCATAATAAAGAAGCGACCATCTTTGTGGGTGAGTCTCGCCCGGTTGTAACTGGCACCACTGCCACACCCACCGGAGCAACTTTAGCCACTTCGTCCACCGTGGCCCAGCGTGATATTGGGATTGAGCTACGTGTCCTGCCGCTCATCGGGCCCAATGGTTCGGTGCAGTTACAAATCTCGCAAAAAGTTGAGGATATTTTGGGTACGGTGATTTTAGATGGTAATGAGCAGCCACGAATTGGTCGGCGCGAAACCCAATCGTTTGTTAGTGCGCGTACTGGTGAAATTATCGTGCTGGGCGGGTTGCAGCGGACGCAGCTTACCCAGAGCGCGGGACGCTTGGCGGGTATCCCTTTGCTGGGCGATTTGCTTGGATCATCGTCTGAGGAGCGTACCAAAACCGAATTACTTATTTTCCTCCGCCCCTATGTTTTATCAGGTACCGCGGTCGATAATGCTGATGCCCTGCGCATCTTAGATGCTTCGGTGCAGAAGGAGCCTGCCCGCGCGATTCTCGATAATCAACCTGGTCAGGCTGCACCTGCAGAAGTCCCCGAAGCCAAGTAAGTTGATGACGGCTGCTACCCAAGCACGATTAAAGGAGGCGCTGGAAGCTCGTCTCGGTGAAGCCGCCGCTTCGGCCCTTGAAGGTGTACCTCCAGAAGCTCGCCTCAAGTCGCTCGCTCATGCTCTTGGGGTCGATGAAGATGCGGCCCTAAGTTTTCTTGCCGAAATAACCGGACTCTCCGTCTTACCTGAACCGGCGGTGGATATTCAGGGCATCCGGATTTTCCCGGCGCGTTTAGCTACCCGTACCCTCGCTATCCCTGTGGCGCTTGCGAGCAGCGAGTCGGGTCGGCTTGATTTGGCCACTCCCTGGCCACCTGCTGCGGAAATGCAGGCTTGGGCAGCAACTTTTTGTCCGCGTCGTCCCCGTTGGTTTTTAGCCCCGGCTGATCGGGTCGGACAACTCGTGCGCGAAAGTTACGGCGTCGGCTCTGGAAGTTTGGGCGACGATGAAGCCGATGAGGGCTTAGCCCCTGCACCGCTTGTTGCCGATACCGATGCGGATGCCGACGCCGCGGTGGTGCGATTTGTCACCGATGTTTTGACCCAAGCCGTGGCTGAGCGTGCCACCGATATCCATTTTGAACCGCAAGAAGGTAAACTCGCGATTCGTTTCCGAATCGACGGCATTTTAGTACCCGTCCCGCTCCCTGAAAATTTGGTTCGCTACCAAGATGCCATTCTTTCGCGGCTTAAAATTATGGCGCGTCTTAATATTTCAGAGCGCCGACTACCGCAAGACGGGCGGATCACCTTTCGCGACGGGATTAATTCCATTGATATTCGGGTTTCGACCATGCCCACCTTGCATGCCGAGTCGATTTCCCTGCGACTTCTCAACCAACGCAAAGAGGCTTATGATATGTCGCGCGTGGGTATGGGCCCAGAGGAGCAAGCCGCGGTGCGCCGGGTTTTAGCTTACCCGCACGGTATCATTCTTGTTACGGGCCCGACCGGCTCAGGTAAGTCGACGACCCTTAATGCTTTCTTGCGTGAAATTAATTCTCCCGAGCTGCGTCTCGTAACCATTGAAGACCCGGTGGAGTATGAAGTGCCGGGGGCGAACCAAGTTCAGATTAAACCTGAAATTGGGCTCACTTTTGCCAGCACTTTGCGAAGTACGCTGCGACAAGATCCTGATGTTATTATGGTCGGGGAAATTCGTGACTTAGAGACCGCCGAGATTTCCATCCGGGCTTCGCTTACGGGTCACTTAGTTTTTTCTACCCTACACACCAACGATGCCCCAGGAGCGATTACGCGTTTAATTGATATGGGCGTGGAGCCTTTCTTGGTGGCTTCGGCGGTTGAGTTGGTGATTGCCCAGCGGCTATTACGCCGAGTTTGCCCTGATTGTACGGTGCGCGCCCCGGTGGAACGTCCAGCCGCCCTCGCCGCCCTCAAAGCTTTGGGTCTGCCCGCCTCGGTTCTCGATGGCGTACAAGATTTACCCAAAGCGGTGGGTTGCCGTCGTTGCCGCGGTACGGGTTATGCAGGGCGCGTTGGCATCTTCGAACTTTATTTCCCTAAGCCAGCGCACGACAAAATTGTCAGTCGGGTGAGTTCGCGTGATTTAACCGAGGCTGCGTTAGCCGAGGGGATGCGTCCGCTCGCCCGCACTGGTTGGGAAAAAGTTCTCGCAGGTCATACCACCCTCGACGAGCTCGTACGTAACGTAGCTTCCTCGGAATAATCATGCCTGCTTTTACCTATACGGGTACAGACGCTGGGGGAGTTGCCGCCACCGGAAGTATTGAAGCGAGTGGCCGTTCTGAAGCGCTCCGACAATTAGCCGCCCGCGGCATTCGCCCAAGTTCGTTGCGAGAAGCAGGAGCCACACCTAAGGGAACTAAACTCAACGAAGCCCAACTCACGTCACGCCTCCAGCTACCCTTTCTCGAGGCGCTTGACGATTTGGTGCGCGGCGGACTTTCAGCAGGTGAGGCGGTGCGTTTGCTTTCGCAGCGTCTGCAGCCCGGACCGCTCCGCCAATTATGTTTAGCGGTGTGGTCGCGTTTGGGCGAAGGCTTATCCCTTTCGGCAGCGATGGCCTCGTTGCCTAGAGTTTTTGAAGGCCACACTGTGCACTTAGTAGCGGCAGGTGAGGCTACGGGAAGTTTGCAAGGCGTACTCCAGCGGTTGATTCGCTACTTTACGGAACGGCGTGAGTTTCGGCAAAAACTTGTCGCCGCTATGCTTTACCCAGCCGTGATGTCGATAGCTGCGGTGGCAGTCACCGCCTTCCTTATTCTTTTCTTACTGCCGCGGCTTGAGCCCTTACTCGCGTCCCTCGGAGGAGAAATGCCGGCCGCAACCAAGTTTTTAGTAGGTATGGCGGAGGTCGCTATGTTTGCAGCTCCATTACTTTTATTAGCTACCGGTATCGGATTCTTAGGCCTTAAACGTTGGCGACAAACCGAGGCCGGGCGCGAGGCGGCCGATGCGGCCTTGCTACGCTTGCCCATTGCGGGGGCGCTTTCTACCCGACTTTCCGTTTTAAATTTCTGTGAGACCTTAGCCTCCTTACTTGAGAACGGTATCACCTTAGCTCAGGCCTTGCGCATGGCAGAAAAGTCTGCCCCAAATCGCGCCCTTCGCCGTCGTTTTCGTGTCGCTACCGACCGGGTGCTTGAAGGTGAAGCGCTCTCGCGTTCGCTGGGGCGTACCGGCGTTTTTCCTGGTCTCTTATTAGATCGGATTACGGTGGCTGAGCAGACGGGGAATCTTGCTCCAGGTTTACGCGACGTTGCCCGTTCGTATCGTGCCGAACTTGATCGCTGGCTGGCTGCGCTCACCAAGGGTTTCGCCGCGGCCTTACTTGGGGGTGTCTTCGCGCTCGTGGCCTTAATTGCTTTTGCTATCGTTAGCGCCGTATTCGCCGCCAGCGGCAATTTACGTTTTTAGCCTAGGCTTATTTTGCCAACTCAACGGCGGTGAGTTGTAAACGCGCGTTAATCGTACCGTTAGCCGAGCGGTCAGCCTGAATGGATACATTGCCCAAGGCTAGGTAAGGCGCGCGTGGCTGTATCAGACGGTATAACTTTAGTAACGCGGGTAAATCCGTTTTGCGTACGGTTAATTGCACAGTGTGAAGCGTGAAGGGGCCAGACTTTTGGGTTTTGGGTGGATCGGTATTGGCATTAAGTCCGACCTCGCTTGCCAGTTGGGTGGCCGCTGCCACTAAGCCCGCCGCATCATAGCCCTTACCGGCTTCTAAGCCTTCGCGGGCTTTGGTTGCGGCCGCTTCAATTGCTGTAGCTCTGGCTTCCCATTCGCTTTGCAGCGCGCGCTCCGTGCGCACTTTAGAAAATTCCCCCCAAGCCTCTGTGACTGCGTTTAAGGCATGGTCTGTACTCACCACGGCTAAGCCTAAGAGTGCTAAAACAATGAGCAGGCGCTGGCTACGCGTCCTTCGTAAGAGCAAGTGCTTCATGGCGTGCCTGCGGCCGCTTTACGGAGCGCTTCAGGTTTAAAGGTTAAGGTTAGGGCAAAAGTGGTGACACCATCACGGCCGCGAATGTCGCGCGTCTCAACTTTCGCCAATAACTCGTCGGCTGAAAGCGCCTGTTCTAAGGTGCCGACGTCGGCGGCTGAAGAGGTGCGGGCTTCGAGTTCAAGCGTGTGCGGGGTGCGTTGATTAACGGTGGTGAAAACCAGACCGGCGGGTCGGTAAGCGTTAGCCACCGCTAACATTTCAAAAGGCAAAGGGCGATTGCGACCTAACTCTTCGACCTTAGCTGATAGGGCGTTGAGTTCTTGCAGTTCGCGAATACGTGGCTCGGCGGCCATAACTGCGTCGCGCGTGGTGTTGGTACTTAATGAGAAACCTAAGGCGGTGAGTTCGCCGATAACGGCGAGTAAAAGCAGCAGGGCTCCTACTTGCGCGGTTCGCCACAAACGCTGGTCCCAGCGGGCAGCACGTTGGCGTGCATCAAGAAAATCGGGATCACGTAGGTCAAGGTCATCCACTTGTAGCAGCGCCAGGCGGTGGATGGGTCCTGAGCCACAGCGAAGTTCGATGCCTAATTCGGTGCGTTGACCAGTTAGTTCGCCATTGGCTTCATGGATGAGCCCCGTCGTATCGCTTAAGCCCGCAGCAGCCGCAGCTTCAGCGGCCACTTGGGCAGGCGTGCCCTCTGAAGTCGGGAGAGTAGAAAGACCCGACGGCAGCTGCATCCCAGGCTTCCAAGCTAGAGCTAAAATACGTTGGGCATTAGTGTGTGTCACCACCCCGCCTTGCGGAGGTCGTTCCCCTAGGAGGGCTAAAAATTCGGGTATGACGAGAGCATCAGCGGGCCAGCTCGCTACGATTTCAGCCCCAAAAGTCCGACGATGGGCAGCATAGGCTAAACCTTCGCCTCCATTTTCTGAGCGCACGAGACCTTGTAAAAGCTGCGAGGGAGGGAAGGGGGATTGGGCTTCGATGGCTAATGAAGCTTGGTCGCGTGCGGGTGTGCCTGCCACGGGTTCGAAGCGGGCTAAGACAAAACGCTCCGCCTCTAGCAGAATTGCTGGAGTTGGAGTCGGCTTCGGTAGCCAGCGACGCAAAAAATTCTTCATCGTGTACCTAGGACAGGTGCGACGTTAACATCAATCGGGTTGAGAGGTTGTTCAATCGGGGGAATCTCGGGCAAGGGGGCACCTGAAGTTACATTCAAAGAGAGAGCTAAACTTTTTTCAGTGAGCGCTGGGGCGCTACCCATTTCAGACCACTCTAAGAGAGGGAAGGGATAACGCAATCCAGCGGAGGGTGTCGAGCCTGTGCTCGAGGTTGGGCGATTGGTTGGGGTTGCCGAACTCGGCGGTTCAGCCGTTGGGTCGGCTGCAGCTTCGGGAAAGCGAGCCGCAGGATCAATCGCAATCAAGACTGACGCTGAGCAAACCGCCCGACCTTCGCGTAAGGTTACGGTTAAGCGCAGCAGTTGAATGAGTGAGGTGACACGCGCGGCATTGCCGCCCCCGAGTTGGGCTAAGGCTTCGTCACGCGAACGAAAATAAGGTGCGGTGCCGGTCGGGCGGCTCACGGTTCCGCTGCGGAACTGACGTGCGCGCTCGATACCTTCGGGAGAAAAATCTAGGGCTTGAAGGACCTCGGGCTCAACGAAGTTGGTATGGGTAGAGGGGAAGCGATAAAGCGATACACAGCGTTTGAACCCTTGGTATAAGGGCGTAGGCAGACCTAACTCATCAAAAAATGCCTCACGCACGACGCCAATAGCTTTGAGTTCATCGAAGTTACGCAGACTGCGGCGCGGAGCGCGGTAGGGGATAGGGGCTAAGTCGTAGGCAAGGTCATCGGCTCGGTCATCTTCGGGGCGGTGCCCAGGGCGCATCCAGCCGAGTAGGGCATCCGCTAAATTTTCCGCTGCGGCAGTTTCTTGTCCGAGTGCTTGAAAAAGTTTTTTCAATTCTCCGGCACCTAAATCAGGTAAGGGGAGCTTCCCATTTTCAATCTCCCACAGGTAGTTAATTTGTAGCCCTGCGCGGGCGGGCAATTTTAGGTAAGCCCGTGGATCACCCCAGCCTTGCTCGGGAGAATGGAGCCGTCCGCGGTCAAGGTTGCGAACTTCAGCCAGCACGCCGAGTGCTAGTTCAACTTCAGACCACGCTTCTGCACGGAGTTGTACCCGGTCAGCTTCGCGTGCAGCGAGCGTGAGTTCTAGGGCATTTTCTTCGAGTAAGCGGGCGAGCGTAGCGCCGGCTAAGGCGATGAGCACCAGCACAATAATCAATACAGTACCTCGACGTTTCATGGAGGTGAGGCGCCTTCTCGGCGGCTGGTAATGGGAATATCGATGATGGCCTGCTCTTTTTCGTGACGGAGGTAAATGCGCAGGCTATCGGGCGTGAGCCAATTATCGCCTTCACGTAAGGGTCGCTCAACGCGCTGCCACTGACCGCTAGTGGCATCACGATAACCGTACTCGACGCGCTCGGCGAACGGTGAAAGCAGGGCTTCGTGCCACTGGTCGCGCTCGGAATCGGTTTCAGCTCGCGAGCGCCAACCGAGCACGAGCCCGCGATTTTTATCTACCTCGAGGACAAGATCAACGTCTGGTAAGGGCTCTGCTGCCCAGGGCGTGAGCCGACCGCCTGAGGGGAGCGACCAAGTGGCGCGTGCGGCATCCCCTCTTCCACTCCACGCAATTTCGGAAATCCTCAGCGCGGTGCCGCCCGCACGTTCAGTGGCCTCGCGGAAACTTTCATTGAGTTGTCGGGCTAACGCGCGCCGATGTTGATCAAAGAGTCGCCGGTCACGCCCATCACCCCAACTCCCCACGATGCCAAAGAGTAGGGAATTAAGCGCCACTAAGATGGCGGCAATAATGGCGAGTGAGAGTAGAACCTCAATTAAGGTAAAACCGCGTTTCATCGTCCGCTCCTTTCCGGACGACCTGCAGCAGGTGGTCGCGTGTCGTTAGGTCTTTGCGTTCCTGCCTCGGCCGAGGGAGTCTGAGGGCGCGGACGGCGGTTCGTGCTGCCTGAAGCGTTGCCCCCGAGCGTGCCTTCAAACTCACGCGAGGTGCGAAGCCGTTCGCGGGCGGCTTGCCTCCGGGTTTGTCGATCGGCGTCGCTAGACCAGGCTGGACGTAAAAGAAAGAACTCTTGTTGGGTTACGGTTTCACGAGTGCCGTTGGTCGAGCGTACGGTGAGTTTAACCGTAAAGAGATCACTGACATCGGTGAGGGCGAGTTCAGCTGCCCAACTTGCTTCTGAACCATCTTCAAGTTGCAGCGTGCCACTTAAAGCCTGCCCACTGAGCGTTACTAATTGTCCGTCGGCCAAAGCATCGGGTGCTAATACCGCCGCACGCGCTTCGCGCAGAGCCTCATCTTCCCGCTCCAGCCGTTGCATGGATTCGCGGGCTAAAAGTAAATTCCCATGCGTGGCGGCTAAACCTACAGCCGCGAGCGCGAAGACCGCTAACGCGACTAAAACTTCAATTAGGGTCAGCCCGCGTTTCATCAACGCTTGGGGGTTGGTAAGAGAGCCGCCGTGAGAGGGTCTAAGTCGCGATAGGTAGTTTGACCAAGTCGACGTACTTCAATGCGTGCTCGGTCACAGGTGCCATCCGCATAAAAACGTAAGCGGGTTAAGGGCGGGGCTTCGGCGGTACCGCCCAAAAGGATGAGACCTTCAGTTTCAGGTCCAACCAGACGCGCGCGAAGGGTTTCAGTCTGGGTGAGAGTGCGCGTCTGGGTGGGTAAGTCACCCCAAGTGAGTTGACTGCCTTCTTCGAGGATGCGCACGTCTAGGGTCTGGCCGATTTCAACCGCGTGACGGCGCGCGCGCTGTAAGGCAGCGAGTAACTGGTCCTCCGGGTCACTCTGGTCGGCGGCCCGCATGAGGTTGCCGGCTCCTGCCACCCAAAGACCCGAGATTAAGGCGCAAAGGCCTAAAGCGAGTAGGACTTCAATAAGCGTGAAGCCACGGCTTACAGCGGCTTCAGCGCCCTTCATTACCAATTACCAATATCGTCGGCAGTGTCGGGCAGACGGTCTTTCCCCTTGGAAAAGATATCATAGCCATCAGGGTTACGCGTCCCAGGCGAACGATACTGATACGGTTCGCCCCAAGGATCATCCGCCATTTTTCCTCCCTTGGTTTCTACATAAGCCCCTCGCCAGCGTTCAGCGCGACCTTCAGGAGCAACCGCTAAAGCTGCTAAGCCCTCTTCCGTGGTTGGGTAATCACCCAGATCGAGCCGGTAGCGCATCAAGGCCGTCTTCAGCGATTCATTGACGGCGAGCGAGGCAATCTGTTCTTGGCTACGTCCAAAGACGCCATCGAGCTTCGTCATGGCGTAGCCTGCTACGAGAGCGACAATCGCCAGAGCGATTAAAATTTCGATTAACGTGAAACCCCTTCGCGAAGTATATTTAACAGTACGCATAAAAATTAACGAGAGCCGCGGCGGCGACCTGAACCTTCGCTAGTAGCTCCCTCGCCAGAGTTTTCCTCGGAACGAGAACGACGGCTAGTACCCGCCTCGCCGCCTTCGGCTTGGACCTGTTGCATGCGTTCTTGCCAGCGGCGTTCGCGCTCGGCGCGGTAGGCGGCAATTTGCTCGGGAGTAAAATTACCCCACGGCGTTTGAACTTTTCCATCGGGGCCAGGCTCGGGCAAAGGAGGTCCGCCGCGACCGCCACCTTCATCGACCCGAACGGTGGGTTGGGTCGGGGCTTCATATTTGGAAACCGTGGCCGGCTTAAGAGTCAGCGACGAAGCTCGGCCAGCACTTTCGATAACCAAGGTCGAGGTAGCTGGATCAAAGGATTTAACTACCACCGCTGAAGCATCCGCTGATTTTTCATCCGCCGCCACCCAGATACCCTGTTTGGTGGTGGTGTTATAGACGCTGTAAAAAGTCCGGCCATTCTCTTGGTACATGCCCCGGAGCTCGAGGTTAGCCGCTGGAGCAACCTGGGTCGTACTCGCCTTGGCACCAGTACCAAAAGGTGAATTGGTCGCCAAAGCCTCAAGATCAATGCCTGCTGCACCTAGGGAGTAGGTGGTAAGACAAAGGGTGAGGGTTAAAGTGGATTGCATGAAGGTAAGTAGTACCCGCCAACGGCTCTTAGGTTTCGCACCTCCGGCAACTTGGCAAACAAATGGTACTCTCTTGGTAGACTTCAGAGGAAAGACTTCGGATGAAAGAGGGGAATTGGGACTCGGGGCCCAGGGAATAGGAAAGAGTAAAAAGTAGAAGGTAAAAGGTAGAAAGGGCGGGAAATTAAGAATTAAAAATTAAAATGAGGGTAAGAATGAAGATGGGGTAGGGCGGTTTCTCCAAAACCGCTAAGAAACCAAGGTGCTTCTCAGTTCCCAGCTTCCCCGCTCAGTAATCAAAAGCTAACCAACTGTTCAGCCAACCAGCCCAATTAGTACCTATCTTTCCTTTGAAGTCTTTCCTCTGAAGTCTTCCAAAGCGGCGGAGAGGGAGGGATTCGAA
>CAZEDB010000014.1:11909-30037 GCA_964510855.1 uncultured Enterobacteriaceae bacterium
GGCGGAGAGGGAGGGATTCGAACCCCCGGAACCCTTGCGGGCTCATCTGATTTCGAATCAGACGCAATCGACCACTCTGCCACCTCTCCGTTTGCCTTGTAATAAGGAGGTCTGAACAAACCCGCCTCTTTCCTAGGGGCAAGGGAAAAACCGCTATCAACCCGCTCGACACCCCTCGGTTTCATGGCTTAAACCTAGTTACCCTAATCCTATGACATCCGTTCCTTACGCCGATGCTTCCCGTCAGGACAAACTCCTCTTCTGGGGGTGTTTCCTGGCTATGATCACAACCTCGCTCGCCTTTATCACGCGGGCGTTTTTGTGTAACGACCCGACACTCTGGCCCAAGACCTTCGGGCTAGATAAAGTTCAGGCCGCCGAACTTTTTGGCGCCGGCATCTGGTCCTTCGCCCTCTCTATCATTCTTTTCTCCTTAGTCATCGACCGCATTGGTTATAAAGCGGCGATGGTGTTCTCATTCCTCTGCTACGCAGGTTATGCAGTCTTTGCCTTGATGGCTTACGACACCGTAGCAGCGGGTACGCCCGAGGCACAACGCGCCGCTTACTGGTTACTCTACGCAGGCTCAGTTATTCTTGGTTTGGGCAATGGTACGGTTGAGGCCTTCACCAATCCAGTGGTTGCCACCATGTACAGCCGCGAGAAAACCAAGTGGCTCAACATTCTCCATGCTGGCTGGCCCGCAGGTTTGGTCATTGGTGGTCTGCTTTCAATCGGCTTGGCTGAGCAGGTTAAAGCTGACTGGCGTATCTTAGTTTATCTCTTAGCCGCACCCGCAATTATTTTCCTTATCATGCTCGCTCGAGCACAATTCCCCGTTAACGAGCGCGTAGCCTCGGGTACGTCGTATCGCGAAATGCTGGCGGAGTTTGGCGTCTTTGGTGCCGCTCTCGCTGGCTTCCTTATGTGCCGTCAGATGGATCAGGTTTTTGATGCCTGGACCCCTACCACCACCTGGATTGTGCTCGGTGCGAGTATCGGTGCGTTTGCCTACTACGCTCGCTCCTTGGGGAACGGCTTACTTATCTTGCTCTGTATCGTGATGATTCCGTTAGCGACCACTGAGCTTGGAACCGATGGTGCTATCACCGGCATTATGGAAGCGCCTCTTAAAGAAGCAGGTGCCCACGCACTTTGGGTTCTGATTTACACTTCAGCCATCATGGCGCTCCTGCGGTTTAATGCTGGCCCGATTGTCAGCCGTATTTCTCCGTTAGGTCTTTTGGCGGTCAGTGCGGTGCTCGCGATTGCGGGCTTATTCTGGCTCTCGGCCGCTTCGGGACTCGTTTCCATCTTCGCCGCTGCGACCCTTTATGGCTGCGGAAAGTCGTTCTTCTGGCCAACCACCTTAGGCGTGGTTTCAGAGCAGACGCCTAAAGGTGGTGCGCTTACCCTCAATGCCATCGCCGGTATTGGTATGCTAGCGGTTGGTATCGTGGGCGGCCCGGCAATCGGCGCGATTCAAGAAACGGCTGCCAAAGATGCGATCACGCAAAGCCTAGGAGCCGATACGTACCAAAAAGTTTCCAAACAGGCTAATTACTTTTTGGGTGATTACTCCGCGGTGGATGAAGCTAAGGTTGCTGCTCAACCTGCAGAAGCCGCAGCGAAAATTCAGCAAGCTATCGATGGCTCACGTCAAGGTTCGCTGCGTACCATCGCGCTATTCCCGGCCGTGATGCTACTGGCTTACCTTGGTTTGATTGTCTGGTTCCGTCGCAAGGGCGGTTACAAACCCATCACCCTCAATTCTGCTCACTAAGGGCCTGGAAATTAGCACGGCTACCTCCGGGCTCTAGTTCTGCTGATGCTTTTCCCCCAGCCTGCTTCAGGCTGGTGGGAACTCCGTCTCAGGTCTATTGTCTGCTTTAGACTCATGAAAGCCCTCTTCTTAATCGTCCCTGCCTTAGCTTTGCTGGGAGCAACCGCTTCCCCTGAAGCGTCTGATGTTAAACCCTCAGCCGAAGCTCTCGAGCGCGGTAAGGCGGTTTATATGAAGACCTGCGTGGCTTGCCACCAACCTAACGGACAAGGCTTAGCCCCAGTATTCCCCCCGCTCGATGGCTCGGAGTGGCTCCAGCTCGACAACACCGTACTCGCTAAAATCATCCTGCGCGGTCTGCAAGGTCCCATCAAGGTTAAGGGCGTCGATTACAATATGGTCATGGCGCCTTTGGCCGACTCGTTGAAAGACGGTGAAGTCGCTGATGTTATTAATTACACCCGGGTAACCTTCGGTAAGGGAGGTCCTTTCGCTGATGAAGCTGCTGTGAAAGCTGCACGCGAGGCATCGAAGGGCCAAAAGGTTCCCTACACCGCGGCTGAACTGGGCGTGAAGTAATCACGCTCGGGTTGACCCTTGGGGGCGGCCCATCATGCTCCGCCTATGACTCAGCCGCAGCCCCCTTGGCGCCAGAAAGAGTTTCTCACTGAACTCTATTATATGGATGCGCGGGCTAGGGTGCTTGATTTAGCTGCCTTCCTTGACCGTCTCGATCGTGCCGAAGGCCAGGAAGATCACCGCGTGCGCTCGTTACGCGCAGCATTACGTATCTTGGCAGAGACCCAGCCGAATCGAGTGGCGCGTCTGCTTGAAGCCTGGAGCGATCCCACCTCCGAGCCTGTGGCCCAAGCTAATAACCAACGTGCGACGGGTTCCTGGCCGGGAGCTTAAGAGATGATGCGCTACATTGAGCCCCATGCCCATATGGTCAGTCGTACCACCGACGACTATCGTGCCTTGGCCCTTTCAGGCTGTGTCGCGGTATGCGAACCTGCTTTTTGGGCCGGCTTTGACCGTTGTTCAGTAGATGGCTTTCGAGATTATTTTCGACAGCTCACCGAAGTTGAACCTGCACGCGCCGCCCAATACGGCATCCCGCACTTTAGTTGGCTTTGCTTGAATCCTAAGGAGTCTGAAAATCTCGGACTAGCGGAAGAGGTCTTAAGTTTAATCTCGGAGTTTTTGGATAAACCCAACGTGCTCGGGATTGGTGAAATAGGACTTAATAAAAATTCCCGTAATGAGATAAAGATTTTCGAGCGGCATGTGCAGCTAGCTATCCAGCACCAACGACTCATTCTCGTACACACCCCGCATTTAGAAGACAAACTCAAGGGCACCCGACTCATACTTGATATTCTGCGGGCTCACGGCGTGCGGCCTGAATCTGTACTTATTGATCACGTCGAGGAGCATACCGTAAGAGCGGTTTTAGATGCAGGCTATTGGGGAGGTATCACACTTTACCCAGAATCGAAGGCGACCCCGGCGCGTGCCGTAGATATGATCGAGCAATATGCCAGCGAACGGCTTTGGCTCAATAGTGCCTGTGACTGGGGTCATAGTGAGCCACTCGCTATACCTAAGGCTGCTTTAGAAATGCTGCGCCGCGGTCATAAGGCTTCTGCGGTCGATGCATTAATCTTTGGCAATCCGCAGCGCTTTCTTTCGCAGATGAAAGGTTTTCGCGTGGCTGAGCGCGCCCACCTTTTGCCGTGAGAATTGGTCCGCGTGCCCACTTGGCCTACTGCACCAATGTGCACTCGGGTGAAGATTGGGAGCAAACGCGCGCGTCCCTTGCTGGCCCAATCCGTCGCGTCCATGCCCAGATGGCGGCGGGGCGACCTTGGGCGCTTGGTTTAAGGCTTTCGGGTGCAGCCGCCGCAACTCTAGCTGCTGAACCTGCGGAGCGTGCGTGGTTACGCCATTGGTTGGCTGAGCATCAGGCCTACATTTTTTCTATTAATGCGTTTCCGCGTGGGCCCTTTCATGGTACCCGGGTAAAGCAACAAGCCTATCTACCAGATTGGAGTGACCCCGCTCGGCTCAGTTACACCTTACAAGTTGCCGAATTATTAGCAGAGCTAACTTCACGCGACAGCGAACCCACGCTCAGTACTGTGCCGCTTGGTTATGCAGCGGTTGCGCGCTCAAGTGACGATCGGGCGCGGATGCAGCAGCATTTAATTTTGGCACGCGAAGGGCTGGCGCAACTCGCAGATCGTACGGGTCGGCGCATTCGTCTAGCCCTCGAGCCTGAACCGATGTGTCTTTTGGGAACAGCGCGTGAAGCTACAGATTTTTTAACCCATCACTTTGCCTGCGATACCGAAGCCCGCCATTGGCTCGGCGTTAATCTTGATGCCTGCCATCATGCGGTTGAGTTTGAAGGCCCTGCCCACGCCCTGAAAACCTTTCGTGCCGCGGCCATTCCGGTTTTAAAAATTCACTTATCCGCAGCCCTTGCCTTGCCACCTACGGTAGCTGCTTTGCAGCGACTGGCCTCGATGGATGAGCCTACCTATTTACACCAAACTTTTTTGCAGACCCAGGCAGGCACTCTCGCGCGTTACGCAGATATTCCTGAGGGCGTAACTGCCGCCCTCCAGCAGTTAAACCAATTGCGTGAAATTCGGACACACTTCCATGTTCCCCTTCATGCGGGTTCGCTTGGCGATGGGTTGCGTTCTACGGTCGCTGAGTTGCGAGCACTCTTGGATGTATTAGTAGCCGACCCAGCGAGTTGCGATCAGTTGGAAATCGAAACCTATACTTGGGCAGTATTGCCTGCAGCCCTACGTGCTGTGTCGGTTGAAGAGCAAGTAGTCAGAGAGTATGAGTGGGTGCTTGCCGAATTTAAAGAACGCGGCTGGAATCGGGCATGACACGTTTTCGGGCCTGGTTACGCCTTACCCGCGGTGCTAATTTACCGACGGTTGTTTCTAATCTTTTGATAGGTTGGTTGGCGGCGCTAGCGCTGGGCGCTAATTTAGATGCAACCTCAATTCCCTCGCTCTTGGCAGCAGCCTTTGGCGTAGTGCTACTCTATGCTGCGGGCATGCTATTGAATGATGCTGCGGATAGCGCGTGGGACCGTGTGCATCGCCCTGAGCGACCCATTCCTTTAGGAGTTTTAACTGTTCGTGAAGTCCGCTGGGTTGGAATCGTCCTACTGATTTCAGGTTTAACTCTGCTTTCGCAGGGCAAGCTGCATTTACTTGTTACCGGTGGTGTGTTGGTAGGATTTATTTTGGCCTATACGCATTGGCACAAAACGCATCGCCTCGCTGCCCCTTGGTTGATGGGGGCTTGTCGCGCTTTGCTCCCCATCTTGGGCTGGATGCTTGTTGAGCCTGCCTCCTTTAACCCCATCGTATGGGTCCACAGTCTCGCCCTATTTTTTGCAACGGCTGGAATCTCTCTGCTTGCCCAACATGAGTCGCTTGAAAGCCGGCCTACCTTGCTCGCCTCAGTTCCTGCTGCTTTAGCATGTTTCCTTCTGCCTGCTTATCTGCTCACCCGCGATATCGTTTCTTGGCCGGTGGTTATTTGGACGGCTGGACTTACCGTCGGGCTGACTTGGACGGCGAAGCACGTCGCCATGATAAGCCAGCGCGTCGGGCTACGAATTGCGGGGCTGGTTCTGCTCGATTATCAACTGTGGCTCGCCCTCCGACCTTCGTTTCAGCCCACTGACCCCTTGGTTATGGGTGGGCTCGCCCTCTTACTTTTGTTTGCAAGCACGCTCGCTCTTCGTCGTCTCTTACCTTCGACTTAAGCCTTACCTCGAATGGACGAGCTCGACCTCCAGTTCTCGGTGACTTATCGCCACCGTATCTTCTTCACCGCTCATGCTTTTGCGGTCAGTAATGCTTTGCTCAGCACGCAAATTGGCAAAGCCAAGGTGCTCGTGGTATGTGATGCAGGTCTGATTCAGGCGCGCCCCGATCTCCTGGTCTCACTCCTAAACTACGCGCGCCACTATAAACTTCAGTTCACGCGCGAGCCTATGGTTCTGACCGGGGGTGAAGCGGCCAAGCGCGATACCACGGTTACTAAAGCCGTCCTCGCCGCTATCGAAGCAGACCGTATTTGCCGGCATTCCTACGTGCTCGCTATCGGTGGAGGTGCCTTGCTTGATGCCGTGGGTTTTGCCGCCGCTACCGCTCACCGCGGGGTGAGACTCATTCGTATGCCGAGCACAACGCTCGGTCAGGCCGATGCTGGGGTGGGGGTTAAAAATGGGATTAATACCTTTGGAAAAAAGAATTTTACGGGAGCCTTTGCCGTTCCCGCCGCAGTGATCAACGACAGTGACCTACTTACTTCTTTAGATTTAAAAGGCCGCCGTGATGGTTTAGTCGAGGCAGTTAAAGTCGCCTTACTTAAAGACCGCGATTTTTTTGCCGCTCTCGAAGCCGATGCGTCGGACTTAGTCGCAGGGAATTTAACCACGCTGGTGCGAGCGATTCGACGCTCAGCTGAATTACATGCCCGCCATATTACGTCGATGGGCGATCCCTTTGAGCAGGGAAGTGCCCGGCCTTTAGATTTAGGCCATTGGGCGGCGCACCGACTAGAATCAATGACTCAACATCGACTCACCCATGGTGAAGCCGTTGCCGTTGGGCTCGCGCTCGATGTTGTGTGTGCCCGCAACCTTGGCCTTTTCGCAGCATCTGAAGCCCGCCGGGTGCTTTCACTCCTACGAGCTTTGGGCTTTAAAATTTACGTTCCTGAACTTCACCAAGAAGGTGGGCGCGCTTTACTCATAGGGTTAGAAGAATTTCGTGAACATCTCGGGGGTCAGCTCACGCTCGTGCTACCTCAGTCGATCGGTCAGGCGACTGAAGTTCACGCCTTAGCTGAGGCTCAGGTGCGTGCGGCGGCCGATGAACTTCAAAAGTTGGAGGCCTCTTCGTGAGGCGCGCGATCATCAATGTGGTCGGCCTTTCCGCCCGTGATTTAGCTACGGGCCAGATGCCCCGACTCGCCGCACGTGCTGCCGCGGGTTCGCTGGCGCGGGTCAAACCCGCCTTCCCGGCGGTAACCTGTACCGCCCAAGCAACCTATCTTACGGGTGAAACACCCGCGCAGCACGGTATTGTCGGCAATGGTTGGGCGGATCGTGCACTCGCTGAAGTTCACTTTTGGAAGCAATCCAATGCGCTGGTTGCAGGTGAAAAACTTTGGGAAACCTTACGCAAAACCTATCCCAAGCTGCGCGTGGCGAATTGCTTTTGGTGGTTCAATCTTGGTTCAACGGTTGATTTTGCGGTCACCCCCCGGCCCATTTACCGGGCCGATGGTGCTAAGATTCTTGATATAGCGACTTGGCCGGCCGATTTAGCTAAACGGCTTAAAGCGGACCTGTGGGATTTCCCGTTTGGCTCTTTTTGGGGTCCGTATGCTGGGCTTGATGCTTCGCAGTGGATTGCCGATGCCGCCAGATGGATTGAAGCCCATGAAAAGCCCGACTTAAATTTAGTTTATCTTCCGCACTTGGATTACGATTTCCAACGCTACGGTCCAAATTCTCCACAAGCCGCGCTAGCTCGAGGTGAAATTGATAAATTGGCAGGACGGCTCGCCGATGACTTTGAGCGCAGCGGGGTGGAGGTGATGATTGTCTCTGAATATGGTATCACTGCCGTGGATCGCGCGGTCTTGCTTAACCGTTGCTTGCGCCAAGGGGGCTGGCTGGTGGTTAAGGATGAACGCGGCCATGAGGTGATCGATCTCTTTCACTCGCGCGCTTATGCGGTATGCGACCACCAAGTAGCCCATGTATACGTCCGCTCACCCCAAGACCTCCCTGCTGTCCGTGCCGCATTAACTGCGCTTCCAGGAGTTGGTCGTATCCTGGATAAGTCTGAGCAGCAGGCTGCTGGCTTAGCCCACGCTCGTTCAGGCGATCTCTTGCTCGAGGCCGATGCCCATAGTTGGTTCGCTTACCCTTACTGGGAAGACGACGCCCGGGCGCCGGATTTCGCGCGCACCGTCGATATTCACCGCAAGCCCGGTTATGACCCCTGTGAACTCTTGGTTGATCCAGCCATTCATTTACCCTGGCTGCGGCTGGCGTGGTTCTTCTTGCGCAAGAAGCTCGGCCTCCGTGCGCTGCTAAAACTCACGCCGCTCGATCCGCAACTTATCCGCGGTTCGCACGGCCGCGTACCCGAAGAAACGCTCGACTGGCCAGTGCTGATTGAGCCGCGTGTCGGGTTACCCGCCACGCTCGAGGCAACCCAGGTGCGTGATCGCTTAGCCGCAGGGTTTTGAAGGCTTCCCGCCAATGTGGGGCAGGGCTTGACAGGTAAGTTATTACGCTGTTATTACATTTAGACTATGGCCTACAAATCAAAGATTCGTCGCATCGGCAATTCCCTCGGCATCCTTCTGCCCAAGGAACTCTTAGAGGATATGCGAGTGCAGGAGGGGGATGAGTTGTCGTTCGATAAAACCAGTGGGACCTACAAGGTGACGCCCATACCGGCAGTTGATCCAGAGTTTGAGCGGGCTATGGAGGTCTTCAGGTCGGTAACTAATCGCTACAAGAACGCCCTACGCGAGCTGGCAAAATGAGTTCGGAGCCGCGTTGGTTCACGTTGGAGATGGTTGAGGCTCTGCATGCCCTAGTTTTAGCTAAGCATGGCGGGGGTCGTGGTGTTCGTGATGCGCGGCGATTAGAGTCAGCTCTTTTTCGGCCGCGTAATCTTCATACCTATGGTCGGGCCTCGTTGCCCCAGATGGCTGCGGCATATGCCGCCGGCGTCATTGAGGGTCATCCGTTTATCGACGGTAACAAGCGTACTGGGCTTGCACTCGCCATCGCCTTTCTTGAATTCAATGGGCTAAGGTTCCGTGGCACAGAGGTAGAAGCGGTGGTATTTACACTCGGTCTTGCCGCCGGTGAAGTTAGCGAAAAAGCTTATGCTCAGTGGTTAAGTAGTAACATCGAGGAACCCAAGGTCGAAGAACCTAGGCTGAAACGTCGACGTAAGTCTACAAAGTCAGCGGGCAAGCAATCCAAGCCAGCCAAGCGCCGACGTCGCTAAGTTGACCTAAGCCGTCAAGCGCTCGAGGCACTCGGTGTAGAGTCGCTGAGTACCTTGGATAATCTCGGCCGGTAACTGTGGTCCTGGGGCACGTTTATTCCAGGGCTGCGCTTCGAGCCAGTTGCGCACGAATTGTTTGTCGTAGGAGGGTTGGGAATGTCCAGGCTGCCATTTATCGGCTGGCCAGTAGCGCGAAGAGTCGGGCGTTAAAACTTCATCGATGAGGACGAGCGATCCGTCGGGTGCGTGACCAAACTCGAACTTGGTGTCGGCGAGTAGGATGCCCGCTTTGGCCGCACGCTCACTGCCCATACGGTAGAGAGCAAGTGAGGCGTCACGCACGGCCTTGAAGGTTTGCTCGCCGAGAATCTCGCTACAGTGCGCTTGGGTGATGGGCTCATCGTGGCCCGCCGCAGCTTTAGTTGAAGGTGTGAAAATGGGATCGGGCAGCTTGGATCCATCGAGCAGACCAGCGGGTAGTCGGTGGTCGAGAATAGATCCAGTGGACTTGTATTCTTTCCAACCGCTCCCAGCGAGATAGCCGCGTACCACTGCCTCGACGGGCAAGGGTTTGAGTTTTCGCACCAACATAGCGCGAGGGATTAAAGTTGGGTGACTGCTTAAAGCTGAGGCGAGCGCTTGGGCGTGATTAGGTACGAGATGAATGGGAAAGATTTTTTCTGCTTGGGCAAACCACCAAAGACTAAGTTGGGTAAGTAGGATGCCTTTACCGGGCACGCCGTTGGGTAGGACAACATCAAACGCTGATAAGCGATCCGTGGCGATGATGAGTAGGTGGTCGCCGAGATCAAAAATTTCGCGCACCTTACCCGTGGCTACCTTGGGAAAAGGCAGACCTTCAATGGTCATAAGAGCCTCAGAAGGTAGGGCGGAGCGTTGCATCAGGTCGGAGGGTTAAAGGGTAATTGCCCAAGACGAAAGCGGAAAGGCAGGACTCGCCATAACTTACCCTAAGTTTAATGTCCTCCCGCGTGCATCTCATTTTACGCCATCGTGCAGAAAATCTCAGCAAGTGTTCGCTCGAACCCTTGCGCGGCCGGCCCGACCTAACCTTTATCGAAGCTGGCCCCGGTACGGAAGTTGTAGGCACAGGCTATATTCTCTTAGAAGTAGGCGCCCCGCTCCTTAGTGCGGCGGATGCAGGGCAACCGCTGCTGATTTTAGATGGTAATTGGAAGCATGTGGCGGCTCTGCGCCGTCGGGTTACAGGTACTCCTACGCCCCGTTCTTTGCCGTCCGTTCCTACGGCCTACCCGCGTCGAAGTGCGGATAACAGCGACCCCTTAGTTGGTTTAGCCTCAGTTGAAGCGCTTTATTTGGCCCGTCGTATCATGGGCGATGATGATCTTTCTTTATTAAGTCACTACCGCTGGCGCGAGGCCTTCTTGGCCGGGATTAAACTTTAGAAGCATTCGAATTTTGTGTCGCCCCAGACGTAGCGAGGGCGATGCGAAGAGCTTCTCCAGCTAAGGCTAAACCAAACGCGCCTGCCACATGGGCCATGGTGCCATAACCCCATTCACAGTTAGGATGTAACCCTTCACCCTCAGGAAGAACCGCGCCAGGAATATCGGCACAGTCTGAGGCCAGTACGAGAGGTTCGTCGGACCAAGCGCAAGCAATCCCCATTGGGCCCTTGCGAGGAAAGCCTAATTCTTGCCGAAGTTTTTTTCGTACCAACCGGAGTAAGGGGTCATCTTTTGAGGTAGCGAGATCGCCCACGCGTACACGTGTTCCATCCAGCCTACCCGCACAACCGCCGGTGGTGAGGGCGGGTCGCCCCGCACTGCGACAGGCTGCAAGTAGGGCACACTTAGGCGACAGGCTATCAATCGCATCCAGCACGATACCCTCGTGCGAGCTGAGGAAGTCTGCCGCATCTTCTTTACTAATAAAACGATTCACTGCCCGAGCCCGAATAGTGGGATGAATCGCACGCACGCGTTCTGCCATGACCTCAGCTTTAAATTTTCCCGCATGGCCTTCGAGGGCGTGAAGCTGACGGTTGGTATTTGAGGCACACACGGTATCACCATCGACCAAGGTAAGTTGTCCAACCCCACTGCGGGCGAGTGCCTCTGCGGCCCATGACCCCACGCCACCAAGTCCGACTATAATAAAAGATGTTTGGGAAAGTTGGTGGGCGCCTTGTCTGCCTACGAGACGGGCTACACCAGCAAAGCGTTCGAGATAGGCAGCATCCATCCTCTTATGAAGACGAGCTTAGGCTTGGGTTGAAGCGAAAAAAGCCCGCTTGCCGTCCAGCCCAAGCTGCGGCTATCTCTTAATTCGTATGGCTTCCTCTGAGCCCCCTTTACCCGCTGTCTTGATTGCACCCAGCACGCCGCTTTGGTTTCATGGGCTTAAGTGGTTATTGCTCGGGGTTGCTTTAGCGTTCCTCGGGGTCTTTGCCTTAGTCTTTCGTAGTCATCAACAGGCGGTACCCCTAGCCGAGGCTTTTCGGCTAATCGCTGCCCCGCTTTTACAACATCGCCTCGAGCAACGTGATTGGTGCGCTCCCTTTGAGTTTACTCAGCCCCCTGATGCTATCCGTCTTTACGGTTTTGCTGAGGTTTGGGAAAAGGCCTCTGGCCCCGTTACGACTTTAGGAAAATGGTCTTTTGCTCACGAAGGTGAAGGTCTGGCCCGTCGCGGGGTAATTATTTTTAAGCCTGACGCACCTGAGTCGGCTGTCACCGCACTTAATTCGGTGGATAAGCGTCTGGATGACGGAAGGCCCGAGGCTGGCCGGTTTCGACAGCTTGCGAACGGCAGCTGGAGTTTTAGTCTTAGCCTCGAATAAGCGCGTCAGCCTTGGCGCGTAAGTCAGCTTCGGCTAGCGCTCGCAGCAGGTCATCGATATCGCCATCAAGAATTTGTTGGATGCCATGCAAGGTAACATCAACCCGGTGATCCGTGACGCGATTTTGGTGAAAGTTATAGGTACGGATGCGTTCCGAACGATCGCCCGAGCCGATTTGGGTACGGCGAGCATCAGCCCGAGCAGCTTGGTCTAAAGTCGTTTGACGTTCGAGAAGTCGAGCGCGCAAAACGCGCAAAGCTTTTTGTCGATTGCGTAACTGCGAGCGTTCATCCGCACAGTAGACCATCAATCCGGTGGGTTTGTGAATGATTTGCACGGCGGATTCGGTTTTGTTTACGTGCTGTCCGCCTGCGCCGCTCGCTCGGGCCACCGACATGTCGAGGTCTTCGGGTCGTAGGTCGACCTCAGTTTCTTCAGCTTCGGGCAAAACCGCCACCGTCGCCGCCGAGGTATGGATGCGACCCGAAGATTCCGTCGCAGGTACCCGTTGCACGCGATGGACGCCAGCTTCGTGACGTAAAGCCGAGAACGCTCCTGGTCCTTCGATGAGCAGCACCACCTCGCGAACACCTCCTAAATCAGAAGGGGTGAGCGAAAGGGTTTCATGGCGCCAACCCCGTCGTTCGGCGAGCCGGGTGTACATGCGTGCGAGTTCGGCTGCAAAAAGCGCGGCTTCATCGCCCCCGGTACCCGCCCGAACTTCCACAATCACATTTCGTGAGTCATGGGGATCGGGTGGAATGAGGGCCCGCATAAAATTTTCACGCAGACTGGGTAGAGAGGTTTCAAGCTCCCGAACTTCATCGGCAGCCATATCTTGGAGGCCGCCTTCAGCAATCGGGTCATCCCGTAAGGCACGGGCTTCGAGGAGTTCCCGCAGGGCAGCATCGAGACGTTCGCCTGCTGCAACGGCAGGACCAAGATGCCTTAACTCTTGGGCTAAGGTCGCCGCGCGCCGTCCGTCCGCAAAGACCTTAGGGTCTGCTAACTCCCGCTCTAAGGACTCCTTGCGGGCACGCAGGGCGGCAAGGTCGGGGCGTTTTTCGTGGTCGGACATTATTAATCGGGGCTTGGAAGAAGGCTAGGGCGCTCGTAATACCTTCTCCTACTGTCCACCCTCCGAGCAAGCCCGACTTCCCAACGTGTCTCAATCCCCCTCAGCTGATAAACCCCTCCGCGATAGCCATATTTTGGCCTGCGTCTGGGATTTTGATAAAACTTTGATTCCGGGCTACATGCAAACGCCCCTCTTTAAGGCCTACGGTGTCGATGAAGATGCCTTTTGGCGCGAGGTTAACCAGTTACCTGGACTTTATGCCCGCAAGGGAACGCGGACCTCCAAAGATACCGTCTATCTCAATCACCTCTTAAGTTATGTGAAGCATGGCCCCTTGCGCGGCCTTACCAACCGTCGCCTGCGTGAACTAGGCGGCGACATTGAGTTAGCTCCTGGTCTGCCCGGCTTTTTCCCCGCGATTCAACAACACGCCCGCGAAATTGGCGCACGGGCAGGTCTTGAGGTCACCCTTGAGCATTACATTATTAGTACGGGGCTGGCAGAAATGATTCGGGGGACTTCGTTAGCGGCCCATGTTTCCGGAATTTACGGCTGTGAGTTTTTAGAGGAGCCCCTACCTCCTCACTTTACGCGTCAAGACGAACTCGTGCTCGAATTACCCACAGAGATTTCTCAAGTGGCCGCCATGGTGGATAATACGGTTAAGACCCGCTTCCTTTTCGAAATTAACAAAGGTACCAGCAAGGACCCTGCCATTGATGTTAATGCGGTGGTCCGCTCGGAAGATCGCCGCGTGCCTTTTGAAAGCATGCTCTATATTGCCGATGGACCTAGTGATGTGCCGGTCTTCTCCTTGCTGCGCAAATCGGGCGGTAAAACCTATGCGGTATTTCATCCTGACCACGAGGCTGAGTTCGCCCAATGCGACTCGCTGCTGCAAACCGGGCGCGTTCATGGTTATGGTCCCTGCGATTACAGTGAGGGCTCGTTGACCACGCGCTGGATTCGTCACGCGGTTATGGGCATGATCGAGCGTCTCTCAGCTGAACGCCGCCAGTCTATGGACCGCCGCGTTTCTCAGCCG
Source organism: uncultured Enterobacteriaceae bacterium (assembly GCA_964510855.1). Classification (GTDB taxonomy): domain Bacteria; phylum Verrucomicrobiota; class Verrucomicrobiia; order Opitutales; family UBA953; genus UBA8828. The sequence goes on from CAZEDB010000014.1 coordinate 25,719, forward strand.
CCCCGCCATCTTTCAACTTCTCCTAAGCCGCCCCGCCCGGATGCGGAGCAGCCACGTCTTTTCGACTAAGCGATGGCGACTCCACGCAGGAACGAGCGCAGAAAATCGGCGACCTTAGGTCGACCTACGAGCGAAAGCCGACCCATCCTCGCGGTTGTTTTAGCTATTGTAGGATTATTTTTGCTGGTAGCGATGGCGTTTCGCACCGCCAATCAGCCTTGGCTTTTAAGTGATACGCTTGAGCCTTCGCTGCGAATCCCTTCCGCTGCGGCAGACTTACCCCCTGAGTCTAATCCATGTGGGGCCTTTGGAAATTTACTCGGCACTTTGCTTTTCACGACTTTCGGCTTCGCAGCCTTTCTTGTCCCCGCCTTCTTGCTCGTCTCAGCTTGGTTTGCTCTGAATCGTCGGGCACACACCCTGTGGCCAACTAAGACGCTGCTGATGTTAGCGAGTTTGTTCTTAGGCTCCACGCTCTGCACCCTCTTCCTCTTGTTGCCTAGTGGGGCTCCGCCTGAAGCCTTGACGGCTTATGACCCTCGCGGTCCTGGAGGTCTCTTAGGCGATTTTCTCATTCGCGGTCCGTTGGAGCCCTTGGGGGATATTGGCTCTTGGTTACTCCTTGCCCCTGCCTACGGCTTTTGTCTCTTGGGCGTACTCGCGGATGATCCTCGTGCCACCTTGTCGGCTTGGATTGCTGAGATGCGCGACGCTTCCGCGGATTGGAACCGCCGTCGTATTGAAACCGCAACTGCACGGGCGGATGCGCTACGCCGTGAGGCGACTGCGCGCGCCGAGGCCTTGCGTCTTTCCGCTGCTGCCCGAGGTACGACCCTTGCCTCTGAACCTGTGCCGCTTGCAACTCCACCCGCACCGGTTCCACCCGCCCAAGTGGCCCCTGAGCCTGTTCCTGAGATTGAAACCGTCGATCCCACTGATGTTGAGGTAGGCGACCCAGAATCTGCTAAACGCGAAGGTTTGGCCGGCGTCTTACCCACGCCTAAGGCACCTAAACTTAAGGCGGATCCTGATCCTAAGCCCCAAGTTTCAGGAAAATTAGGGGTGACCAAAGGTGAGCGGATTGAGCGCGCTGCGGCTTCCCAGATTACTAAGCGCCGCGGCGATTACATTTTCCCCACGCTCGATTTACTTTCGCGTGCGCCCGAGGGTTCACGTGAGTCGGCCAAAGAGGACTATCGCCGCCGCGCGGGCGAGCTCATTCAAACGCTTAAGGAATTTAAGGTGGATGTCGTACCCGTGGATCCCGCTAACGGGATTGATGTAGGTATTCAGCAGGGACCTTCCATTACGCGGTATGAGATCCGTCCAGCTCCTGGCGTGCGAATCGAACGTATCGCCAACTTATCTAATAACATCACCATGAATCTCATGGCGGAGTCGGTGCGGATTCTGGCTCCGGTTCCAGGTAAAGGCACGGTCGGTATTGAAATCCCGAATGCCCATCGTCAGCTCGTGGTGGCCCGCGACATTCTTGAATCTAAAGCTTGGGTCGAGTCGGTCGGCGATCTTCCGATTGTTCTCGGGGTCGACAGCGTTACGAACCGTCCGATTATCCAAGACCTTTCCAAAATGCCGCACGTGCTGATTGCGGGCACAACCGGACAAGGTAAATCGGTCTGCATTAACACCCTGCTTATTTCGCTGCTCTATCGCATGACGCCGGAAGATTTACGGCTCATCTTGGTCGACCCTAAGGTAGTTGAATTACAGGTATATAATGACTTACCTCACTTGTTGGTGCCCGTGGTCACTGAACCCCGTAAGGTACCAGCAGCATTGAAGTGGTTGATCTCTGAAATGGAACGTCGGTATCGGATTTTCGCCGCTACCAATGTGCGTAATCTGGCTGGATTTAATGCGCGTATTGCCCGCGATGCAGTTGAGGCTGAGAAGGCCCGTCAGCAAGAGCTTGAATTAACTGCGGAGGAACGTGCAGCAGCAGCTGAGGCGGTGGCAACGGCTGAGCCTGGCGAAGTTGAAATACCTAAAGAAAAATTACCCTGCATCGTTTGTGTTATCGATGAGATGGCTGACTTAATGATGGTGGCGGCAAAGGATATTGAAACCTCGGTCGCACGCATTGCCCAGAAAGCCCGTGCAGCTGGTATCCACTTAGTCTTAGCTACGCAACGCCCTTCTACGGATGTCATCACAGGTTTAATTAAGGCGAACCTGCCCACGCGCATTGCCTTCAAGGTCGCGGCGTTAGTCGATTCGCGTACCATTCTAGATTCTAAAGGTGCAGAAACGTTGGTGGGTAAGGGCGACATGCTCTACCTCGCACCTGGTACCGCCACGCTTCAGCGCGTCCAGGGGGCGTTTATTTCAGATGAGGATGTGACCCGGATTGTCGCTTTCTTACGCGAGAAGAATGGGGCACCTGAATTCTTAACCTCGGTCCAAGATGCCTTGGATCGGTCGGATGATGCTGAGGGAGGCGAGGGTGAGTCAGGTGGTGGCGGTCCGAGTGATGACCCGATGGTCGCCAAGGCGTGGGATATCATTCGTCACAATAAACGTGCCTCAGTTTCGTTCCTGCAACGCCGGCTTGCGATTGGCTACGGACGTGCCGCTCGCATTATGGATATTCTCGAAGAGCAGGGTTATATTGGACCCGACAATGGCCCAGGCTCCCCGCGCGAAATTCTCCGCGAAGACTAATGCTAGCTGGTAGCGCTAACTTGGGTTTCACGTCTTAGGTAAGGTCGGGAAGAAACTTGCAAGGCTGCCCTAGACTTGGGCATCCTCTTTTTAATGCGTACCCTATCGGCGTTATTTAAACGTAACCATGCTTGGTCAGACGCTATTCGTACTGAGCAGCCAGAATTTTTCGCCACGTTATCGCGCCAGCAGAGCCCTCGCTATCTTTGGATTGGCTGTTCAGACAGCCGTGTCCCTGCTAACGAAATTGTCGGCCTCTTACCCGGTGAATTATTTGTGCACCGTAATGTTGCGAATGTGGTCGTGCACTCGGATCTAAACTGCCTTTCCGTTATTCAATATGCGGTCGATGTCCTAAAAGTCGAACACATCATTGTCTGTGGTCATTATGAATGTGGCGGCGTACAAGCCGTGCTGGAAGGTCGGAAGCTCGGTCTGATTGATAATTGGTTACGCCACATTCGTGATGTGCACCATAAGCATGCCTTGACGGTTGAGTCGGTTATTGGTCCCGCGCGCTTGGATACGCTTTGTGAACTTAATGTGGTCGAGCAGGCGCTGCATGTTTGCCAGACCTCGATTGTGCAAGATGCTTGGTCTCAAGGCCGAAGTCTCGAGGTCCATGCCTGGATTTATGGTCTCAAGGATGGTTTGCTGAAAGATTTAGAGTTAAACGTTAGTTGCGCGGAAGAGCTTACACCTGCCTATGGCAAGGTGCTGGCGCGTTATCGTGCTAAGAAATAGGGACTTACCCTTGAGGTGAAGGGGCACTCGCAGTTGCCGAGTCCTTGTCATGCTCTCGGGGTATGACCCGAGATGATCTTCCCCGTTCACGCTTAAGCCGGCTAGGGCCACGCGCCTTACTCGATAGCGAGTTGCTAGCGCTCCTGGTGGGAGCGGCACGCCCGGAAGCTCCGCAAGTTGCAGCGGATTTACTGGGCGAAGCCGGCGGGCTGCCTGGGCTAGCTTCTTGGGAGCCAACAGATTTTGCCCGGGTGCGTGGGTTGGGTCCTGCTCGTGCGGCAGAACTTGTGGCCGCGCTGGAATTGGCGCGCCGGTTACGTGAGCGCGCCCATGATCCCGGTGAGCGCCTTGATGCTCCAGGTAAGGTATGGTCGCGCCTTGAGCCACTTGCTGCCGGTTTAGCGGTAGAAAAGTGTTGGGTACTTTGTTTAAACCGGCGTAACCGGCTGCTTGCTTTGCATGAGGTAAGTTCAGGAACTGCCACGAGCTCGCTTTTGCATCCGCGTGAGGTTTATCGACAAGCCCTACGCCATGCCGCATCGGCGGTGATTGTGGCGCATAATCACCCTAGTGGAGATCCTGCGCCGAGTCATGCCGATCGGGCCGTTACCCGACAGCTGGGTGAGGCAGGTCGTGTCTTAGGCGTTGAGTTACTTGACCACGTCATTGTCGGTCGCCCTGAAGCTGACCCTACATCCAAAGGTTGGTTTAGTTTTGGCGAAGCGGGGTTGATTTAGTGGGAGAAAATTAAAAATTAAGAATTAAGAATTAAAATGAGACGAAAAACGAAGAACGAAGAACGAAATTGCGAGAGGTAGAAAGTAGAAGGTAAAAGGTAGAAAGGGATGAAAGATTAGAGATTAGAGATGAGAGATAAGGGGTAGCGCTTAATG
>CAZEDB010000014.1:30137-38625 GCA_964510855.1 uncultured Enterobacteriaceae bacterium
CCGCTCCTGCAGAATTCCGCAGTTACCGCTGTCACCGCAGGACCCACCTGCCGGTTTGTTTTTTAAAAATGGTCCCCGCCTGTGCCGATTCCGCTTTGGAGCCCCAGTGATTCCCTAGGTTAAGGTGGGCGGATCGTTGCCCGGCTCAGACGAGGCTGGTCGGGTCGTTCCTCCCCTTGATATGTACGTGGGAGACGGATGCTGCCGCGGGTGTCGAACACCGCAGGGAGGATTGAGTTTGAGACTAAGTTCTGGGCTGGCAAGCCCCTGTATAAAAGAGTGGGGCCGTACCCCCGAAGGTACGGCCCCTTACCAACCCAACCAAAACTTACTCGGCTACAGCAGGTTCGGCAGATGTGCCGAGCGTCATGCCGCCCGTAACCTGAACCTTCTCGAGGATGATTTTTTGCAATTCTTCTAAGACCTTAGGATTCTTAACTAGGTGCTCCTTGGCGGCTTCGCGCCCTTGGCCAATCAGTTGACCATTGTAAGCAATCCAAGCCCCTTTCTTCTCTAGAATTTTATGTTCGATACCGAGATCGAGAATCGAGCCCGTCCGTGAAATGCCCTCGTTGTACATAATGTCGAACTCACACTCGGTGAAGGGCGGAGCGACTTTATTTTTAACCACTTTAACGCGGGTACGATTTCCAACCACCTTACCGGTAGGCTCTTTGATTTGGCCGATGCGGCGAATATCGATGCGGATGGAGGAGAAGAACTTCAGGGCACGACCACCAGGGGTGGTTTCTGGATTGCCAAACATAACCCCAATTTTCTCACGAATCTGGTTGGTGAAGATACAGATGCAGTTGGTACGGCTAATGGCTGCAGTTAACCGGCGCATCGCTTGGCTCATCATCCGGGCCTGTACGCCGACGGTGCTATCACCCATTTGGCCTTCGAGTTCTTGTTTAGAGACGAGGGCTGCTACGGAGTCGACTACGATGACGTCGACGGCGCCCGAACGAATCAGGGTCTCAGCAATATTAAGAGCGTCTTCGCCCGATTCAGGCTGCGAGACGAGGAGGTTATCGAGGTCAACCCCGACGACCTTGGAGTAACGCGGGTCGAGAGCATGTTCGACGTCCACGAAGACGGCGTTACCCCCTTGGCGTTGAACTTCAGCGATGATGGAGAGGCAAAGGGTGGTTTTACCCGAGGACTCAGGGCCGTAGATCTCAATGATACGACCGCGAGGCAGGCCCCCAACGCCGAGGGCGAGGTCGATAGCGACGGAGCCGGTGGAAATACTGGAGACCGTCATCTTCGAGGCCTCCCCCATGCGCATCAGGGTACCCTCGCCATAGGTCTTGTTGATGGCCGAAAGGGCTAGGTCGATGGCCTTGGTGTCAGCGGCCTTGGCGGCAGCTACTTTTTTCTCGGAGGTTTCAGTCTTGGAGGGGATAGACATGGCAGGAGGGATTGGCTGTAATTTGGAAGGTCTTTAACTGAACGCAAGCAAAATGAACAAGTGTTCACTATAGGGTGTTTTCTCTGAGGTTTTATCGGCATTTCATGGGGTTATCCCCCTAGGAGGCGGCCTGGGTCTTAAGGGCCTTAGTGTCGCCGTCTTGCCCTCGGCTGGGAGCTCTATCAGCGTGTGCCCATGCGTCTTTATCTACTCCGCCACGCTGAGGCTGCGCCGGGAATTCCTGATGCCGGGCGCTTACTCACTGAGCGAGGGTATGAGCAGATAGATGCTTTAGCAGCTACCTTGGATTGGACCTTTCTCAACGACCTAAAGCAGGTCGAACACAGTGGGCTGGTTCGTGCTCGCCAGACCGGCGAGCGCTTACTGGCCCAACTTAAATCCAAGGTGCCTCTGCAGGTGAGGCCCGGTCTCAGGCCTAACGATGACCCCGTCCTACTTGGCTTAGATTTAGCGGTCTGTAAGGATGATCGCCTCTTGGTGGGTCACAACCCCCACCTAGCAAGACTTGGTGGTATGTTGCTAGCGGGTGCGGGACAAGAGGTGCCTCTGGTTTTGAAAAAAGCCGGCCTCATCGGTCTCGAGCGTCAGCGTACTGCGAGTAAAGAAAAACCCTTTGGTCAGTGGACCTTGCTTTGGATGATCTCTCCAGGCCGCTTTGCTAAAGCTCCGGCATGACGTTCCCCATAACACGGGCTTTATGGATTTGGACTGGGGTTGGCTTAGGCCATCTCGCAGCCCTTGGCTTGGTATGGGGTTCTGCACTTCAAACCGGAAGCAAGGGTGAGGGAATTTTGTTGGTCACGTTGCTTAGTAAGGATGCTGAACCCGCTATAGTATCTGCGAGTCCCTTGCCTAGTTTAACTCCCCCTCCATCGCTTCCGCCAGCCGTCGAACCGCGCACGATTACGCAAAAGGGTCCTGCCGAGCTCGTAGCTGCGCAACCCTCTGTGGCCTTACCAGCGCCGCAACTGGCCAACTCGGTATTACCAGCGCGATTCATCCGCAGGGTAGAACCGATTTACCCTCGTTCGGCTCGACTGGCTGGCCAAGAAGGATCCGTACGTCTGCGTTTAAATCTTTCAGCACAAGGACAACTCGCCGCGATTGAAATTCGTGAATCTTCGGGAAGCCCTGCGCTTGATGCGGCCGCCCTAGCGGCGGCGCAAGCTTCTGCCTTTGCCCCCGCAGAGTCCGAGGGGCGCCCAGTGGATTCAGAAACCGAAGCTACTTACCGCTTTAAGTTGCGCTAAGGTGTTAGCGCGACTCGTCGAACTTCCAGGCTCGCACCCAGTCGATTTCAAACCATGCGGTGGAAGTCGCTTTAGGTCCGTAGCCCCCTTCTGGGACTTTACCTGCCCAGCCGCCATCAACAACTTCGCTACTGATGATGAGGTGTTGAGGCGCGTCTGAAATAGGAACTTCTTTGGGAGCCTGCCAAATGAACGCCCCATCATAAAAGAAGCGGTAGCCTGCGTCGGACCACTCGAGACCATAGGTATGCCAACCTTGATTAGCGGGCCGAGCAGGTTTTTGACGCTTGGTAGCGGTGCGTTGATGGGGCGCCCCGTAGCCTCCCCAGTGAATCGTGGTATCAAAATCGCCACCGAATTTATGCAGGTGCTCGACGATATCGAGTTCGAGGCCATCGACATCGGCTTTCGCTGGATCTTTGCTTTTTCCAAAGGTCATGGGCATGGACCAAAAGGCTGACCACATCCCCGGGACAGTAGAAAAGCGCAGACGGGCTTCAAAGCGGCCGTGTACTTGCTGGTGTTTTCGGGCGCTGGTTAAGAAGCCAGTGTAGTGTTTGCCTTCTTCGGTAAAGGTGGTGATGCGCAGAATCCCGTTCTTAAGCGTTAAAGCACGGGCGGTATTAAAGGCGCCCTTGCGAGGTTCTTCTTGCACGGCCCATTTCGTAGCATCGACTTCTGTGCCCTCAAATTCGTCGACGAAGGAAGGGGACATCCCCGTTGGGTTCGGAACGGAAGCAAAAGCCGCTAAGGGCAGAGCGAGCAAGATGAGGCGCATGTATTTCAGATGGAGATTGGGTGACAAAGTGCAACACCTGCCTTGCACCCCGCGAGCGGCTAACCAATCCTTCTGTTTATGCGCGTCATGCTCGCCGCATCTAATTTGGGTTGTAACGGTGCGGTGGTATATGCCCGTCGCCTCTTACCTTTATTGGCCGAACGTGGGCATCAGGTATGGCTAGCGGCGCATCGTGATTCTTGGATTGCCCAGGAAACACGCCACGAAGTCGCTTTATACCATACGGATTTTTCTCGCTGGCCTTTAACTGAACTCAAGCGCTGTGCGAATTTTTGTCAGCAACACGACATCCAGATTTTTCATTCCCATTTAACGCGCGCGAGTAACTTCGGAGTTTTTCTCCAAGCCCTCTACGGCATTCCTAGCCTGGCACATTTACACGCCAACCATTTACAATTGCACCCCTGGTTTCATCGCAAGGTGGTGGCCGTATCAGAAGACACGCTTAAGCGTTGGCGCGGGCGTGGAGTAGGTTTAGGTCAGCGAGGTAGGGTGCTGCCAAATTTTGTCGACCCACACGCTTTTGCTCCGGCCAGCGGCGAAGATCGTCTCCGCTCGATTCTAGGAGTGTCTGCGGAAACGCCTGTATTACTGGTGGTTGGTACGGTGAACCGACGTAAGGGTCAGGATTTAGCGGTCCGTGCTCTTCCGCTGATACGTCAGCATTTTCCGAGCACGGTACTCGCTTTAGTGGGAGGGGGCGCGTTGCCTGAGGAACTTATCTCAACTCCTGGCTTAGTACAGTTGGGTCACCGGACCGATATTGCTGAGCTCTTGCCTTGGGCAACGCTTAGTATTGTGCCCTCGCGCGACGAGCCGTTTGGTTTGGCTGCGATTGAGGCGATGGCCTGCGGCGTCCCCGTTTTAACTTCAGGCGCAGGTGGGCTCAGAGAAGTTGTAGCTGGTGGTGCGGGCGCGACTTTCCGCTGCGATGATTTCGAAGATTTAGCGCATCATAGCATCCGACTTCTACGCGATGCATCCGAGCGTCGACTCCTCATTGCGGCCGGTCATCAACGCGTTCATCAGCATTATCTGCCCGCGCCCCATCTTGCGGCGCTGGAAGTTATTTACGAAGAACTCGTGGGCGCCGCGTAGGCGTCTTGCATACCTTCGCGGGCTTTGAAACGCCGATGTACCCAGAGGTATTGTTCGGGGGCACGGCAGACCGCCTGTTCCAGCCCCGCAACTAGCTTGAGGGTGTCGTCCACCGCGTTACCCGAAGGAATGCCTTCTGGGGCTGGAGCAATGACGAGTCGATAGACACCATCGTCTTGGCGATGAGCGTAAAATGTGAAGACCGCAGCACCGGTCATTTCCGCAAGGCGTGCGGTGGCGGTGTTGGTTATGCAAGGTTCGCCAAAGAAAGGGAGGAGTTCGGATTGGGCGGTGCGTTTGCCTTGATCGGGGGCATACCAAACAATTTCACCTTCACGTAGGGCACGGACAAAACTTTTCAAATCGCCCATTTCGATGGCCCGATTCGTCCAACTCGTACGGTGCTCTCGCAATATTTTGGCGAGAAGGGCGTTGTTTGGATTACGATACAGACAGCTGAGAGGTTGCTGTAAGCTTAGCATCCGACCCGTGATTTCAAGGGTCGTAAAATGGCCGGAAACGAGCAGCACGCCCTTGCCGCGCTGGGCTGCGGCACGCAAGAGGTCTAAGCCTTCAATCTCGTGGGGCGGGAGTTTGTTGGTACTACGCCACCAACAGCGACCAACTTCAAAAAGAGCGAGCACCAAGGATTGGTAATGACGGCGCGCGATTTTATTGCGCTCTGCCACACTCCACTGAGGGAAGCACAGCTTAAGATTGGTTTCAACCACGCTGCGGCGAATGCGAATGAGGTGATAGCCTAAACTTCCTACGAGTTGTGCTAACCCGCGCTGCCATGACCAAGGTAGAAAACTTATTGGCCAAAGAATAGCGAGAGCGAGCCAAGTGGGCCAAAAGCGCACGCTGAGTAAAGAGGGCTGAGGCGATGCGGTTGTCACTTAGGCGAAGAGGGCACCAAGAAACCAATCACTTTATGGGTCTGCCGAGCAAGAGGGATCCCAAAGTTTCCCAATCACCCTCGCGAATACGCCGGTCCATGCGCATTTCAAAATGAGCGGGCTCGCCGGTTTTAAAGTGTACGGCCCAAAGTGGGTCAGCCCGAAGAGGAATCATGGCAAAACGAATATCACCCACCAGCGTGCCGCCGTCTTCGGCTAGTTGGACGCTATTCCATCCCCCTGTGAAGCGGGAGAAGTCCTCAAGTAACCGTCGGGCTCGCGTGCCAACTAGGGGAGTTAAGGGATTATCTGTCTGCCAGACTTTTCGTGATTCACCAGGAGTGATGATGGCCTCTCCGCCTAAGCCGACGCGAATGGCCGCAGTATGCCATTGGCCGTCCGCTTCCCAAATACCGCGCCAGAGCACCAGATTTGAAATGGTGGGCTTTACGGCGAGGCGAGTGGGTTGAATTCCAAGATGAGCCAGCAGCGCATCTTCGGCTCGCCCTTGTTGAAATCTACCAAGGCCTGCGTAGAAAATAAACCAGGCGGTACCCAAAATTGCCAAGGTGCGTGATTCGCGCTTCCAAGCTAAAATAGCTAAGACGATGAGGGGCAGGGTGAGCGAGATATCGATAATGGGTAAAGAGTCCCAGGCGATGCGGGCCTCTGAAAAAGGCCAAAGGATCAACGTCCCATAACTGGTACAGGCGTCGTTAAGTACATGCGATAAACCAGCGGCGAGGGCAGGGGGATAGAGATCTGACCAACGGCTGCCGCGACGCCGCCAAAAAAGATAAGCAATCGTGGCTGCAATTGCAGCGAGCAGAGGCCACAGTAATAGACTGTGTGAAAAGTGGCGATGCCACCTAAACGCCATCAAGGGATCATCCGTTGAGCGTAGGAGTAAATCGACATCGGGTAGTTCAGAAGCAATCAGTACGGCTACCACGGTGGCTGCCATAGGCGCACTTTTCTGCCGGGCCGCAAGGCCTGCGCAGAGCCCAAGGGCAGCATGCGTCAGATTATCCATAACGCTTTCATTTGAGGGTTTTTTGACGATTAGCAACGACCCTCGCTTGACCCCATAGGCGAGCTGCTAAGACTTTCGTCTCTCCTCCCATGCGTTTCGGCCTCAATACCTTCCTTTATACCAGCCCTTTTACTACCCAGCAGGCGCCTAAGCTGTTTAGTCAATTTGCCCGCTGGGGTTTTGCCTGCGTGGAAATCGCGGTCGAAGACCCTGCCCACATCGACCCGGCTAAAGTGCGAGCCGCCGCCGACAAAGCAGGTATCGCGATTGGTGCCGTTTGTGCGGCGATGGGACCAGGACGAGACTTTCGTGGTACAGCGACCGCACAAAAAACCGCCCAAACTTATCTGCGTGCCTTAGTCGACCAAGCGGTTGCTCTCGGTGCCCCTCGTATCACCGGGCCGCTTTATTCAGTAGTCGGTCTTACCGGGGCGCATGATGAGCGCACCAAGCGAGAACATTTCAAAAGTGTGGTTAAAAACTTACGTTCTTTAGGTACCTACGCCCGCGCGCGTGGCATCGAACTTTGCGTTGAGCCACTCAATCGTTTCGAGACCGATTTTCTTAATACCGTCGACCAAGGCCTCGCTTTAATGAAGGCAGTGGGCTTGCCCAACGTGAAGCTTCACTTGGATACCTTCCATATGAACATTGAGGAGAAGAACCAAGCGGCTGCGATTCGTAAGGCGGGCCGCCACATTGGTCACTTCCACGCCTGCGGCACCGATCGCGGCATCCCGGGTGCTGATGCCCTTGATTGGAAGGCGATTGCTGCAGCCTTAAAAGCCGTAGGCTACAAAGGGGATGTAGTGATTGAATCTTTCACCCCTGACGTGAAGGTGATTGCTCGTGCGGCTGCAATTTGGCGCACGATTGAGCCACGCAAAGATGATATTCCTACCAAAGGCTTAGCCAATCTCCGCAAAGCCTTTGGGCGTGGTTGATTTCAGCATGAACTTTAAGGGCTGAGGGCTGTCTTAAAGATTACCCCATGCGCACCGTTCGCTTTCTTGCCTTAATCTTTCTCGCCGCAACCTCACTTGTCGCAGCTGAGAAGCGCAACGTCTTACTCATTGCTGGTCGCCCTAGTCACGGTCCAGGCGAACATGAGCATAATGCCGGCGTGCTGCTTTTAGCGAAGGGCTTGCGCGAGGGTGCCGCTCAGTTGGTTGAGGTTGATGTTGCGCTTAACGGTCAGTGGCCCTCGGCCGATCGAGTGGAAAAGGCGCACACTATTCTGATTTATTCTGATGGAGGCGGAGGGCATCCTGCACTTCCACATCTTGAGCAACTTTCGCGCAAGATGGCCGCAGGGTGCGGCCTGGTAGCGCTTCATTATGCGGTTGAGCCCGAATACGCCTGTGAAAATTGGGATGGTAAGTCGCAACCTCCTGCCCCCAATCGCTCCTCTAAAGGTCGCGGCGCCAAAGAGTTTAAGGAATGGCTGGGGGGTTATTTTGAACAGCACTGGTCGGTGAATCCGCATTGGTATGCCGATTTTAAACGCCTACCCGATCACCCCATCAGCCGCGGTGTTGTACCTTTCGGTGTGCAGGACGAATGGTATTTCAATATGCGCTTTAAGGACCGCATGGAAGGTGTGACCCCGATTCTCTCGGCAGTGGCTCCCGCTGCCACGATGTCGCGTGCCGATGGTCCGCATCAAGGTAATCCCGAGGTGCGAGCCAGTGTCGCGCGTGGGGATGCTCAAGTTGTGGCTTGGGCAGTCCAGCGTGCGGATGGTGGTCGCGGCTTCGGTTTCACTGGCGGCCACTTCCATAAAAATTGGGGCATCGATGCGCAGCGCATGCTGGTGCTGAATGCGATTCTTTGGACGGCAAAAGCCGAGGTGCCGAGTGCAGGTGTGGTTTCAAAAGTTACTCCAGAAGATCTCGCAGCTAATTTGGATAAGAAGCGCTGAGGCTCGCATTGCCTCGGGTAGGGAGGTTGCTACGCAACCTCCGGGGCTGTTAA